>NZ_JBVVPV010000001.1:89906-533622 GCF_055811735.1 Mesorhizobium sp. WSM4850
ATCTCACACTGCACCTGGGGGCCACCCCGGTTCCCGCCGGCCCCCCGCCCTTTTTTTGCCTGGGGGGGGGGGCCCCCGCCTATCCCCGGCGGCCCCCGCCACGGGCGGCGACTTCGTCGCTTGGGAAATCGGCAGATCCGCTGCCTTCGGGCGGCATCTTCTGGTCGGGGTGGAGTGTCATCGAGACGTCATCCCTTTTCGACACGGCGCGCTGGTTGTTGGTGCTGAGATAGATTAGGACCGGACATCGAAAGGTGAGAGTGACAAGTGTGACGGGATTCCGATGGACTCGCTGATCACCGCTGCGGCGCGCGCCCTTGCGACGGGTGATCCTCTTGGCGCTTTGAAGCGGGTCGCCCTGCGTGAGGATGCGCCTGCGCTTGCGCTGCGCGGCATCGCGATGGCGCAGCTCGGCGATCTCCTCCGAGCAAAGGCTCTTCTCAAAAGTGCTGCGCGCGCCTTCGGTCCGAGAGAGGCGGTGGCACGCGCGAGGTGCGTCGTCGCCGAAGCCGAGATCGCGCTCGTCTCGCGCGACCTCGGCTGGCCGGCGAAGGCACTCGACGCCGCGCGGTCGACGCTTGAAAAACACGGCGACCACGTCAATGCCGCGCATGCGCGCAATCTCGAAGCGCGGCGCCTGCTCCTGATCGGACGCCTCGATGAGGCGGAGGGCAGGCTGGCTGGCTTCGACCCGACAACGCTCCCACCCGCGTCGAGGGCCGCCCACGAGCTGGTGATTGCGGGGATCGCGATACGCCGCCTCCGCACCAAAGCGGCGCGCGCTGCGCTCGGGCGGGCCGCGCACGCGGCGGGCCAGGCGGACATTCCAGCGCTGACGGCCGAGGTTGAAGGCGCATCCCTGGTGATGAACACGCCCGCGGCGCGGCTGATCGCGCGCGGGGTGGAGCGCCCGCTCCTGCTCGAGGAGGTCGAAGCGCTGCTGGCGTCGGGGGCGCTCGTCGTCGACGCCTGCCGCAATGTCATGCGGGACGCCGGCATGATCGTCTCACTCGCGACGCGCCCGGTCCTGTTCGCGCTTGCGCGTGCGCTGGGCGAAGCCTGGCCCGCAGACGTGCCGCGGAGCACGCTCGTCGCACGCGCCTTCGGCGGCAAGCACGCCGATGAATCGCATCGCGCCCGGTTGCGCGTCGAAGTCGGTCGGCTTCGGGTGGAGTTGCGGTCACTGGCGGATGTGAGCGCGACCAAGCGAGGCTTTGCGCTTAAGCCGCGCCGCCCACGCGATGTCGTGGTGCTGGCGCCGCCCGCCGACGAGCCGCATGCAGCGGTGCTCGCCTTCCTCGCCGACGGCGAGTCGTGGTCGAGCTCGGCGCTCGCAATTGCGCTCGGAGCCAGCTCGCGCACCGTGCAGCGCTCGCTCGAGCAGCTTGCGGCAGCAGGCAAGGTGCAGTCGTTCGGCCGCGGGCGAGCGCGCCGCTGGATGACCCCGCCGGTGCCGGGATTCCCGACAATCTTGTTACTCCCCGGCTCACTGTCGGGTTACTAGTGTCGTGGACAATTCAACAGATCTGAGCCTGGAGGAGAAGCATGAAACGATCTGCAGCCGAAGTCCTCCGCGAATATGGACCCTTTCCGGGTGTCGACCAGGTGGCTGGGGTTACGTTCGACGGTCAGCACGTCTGGTTTGCGTCAGGAGACAGACTGAACGCCCTGGATCCTGCGAGCGGCAAGGTGGTGCGCGCGATCGATGTCACCGCGCACGCAGGAACGGCCTTCGACGGCCAGCACCTGTTCCAGATCGCCGAAGATCGCATTCAGAAGATCGATCCCAACACTGGCCGCGTGCTCGCCACGATTCCGGCGCCAGGTGGCGGCGGCGACTCCGGACTCGCCTGGGCCGAAGGCTCACTTTGGGTGGGGCAGAATCGCGGTCGCAAGATCCATCAGATCGACCCCCAGACAGGGGCAGTTCTTCGCACAATCGATTCCAACCGTATCGTCACAGGGGTCACCTGGATCGACGGCGAACTCTGGCACGGCACCTGGGAAGGTGACGAGAGCGACGTCAGGCGGATAGATCCTGAAACCGGAAAGGTCCTGGAGAAGCTTGATATGCCGCCTGGAACAGGCGTGTCGGGGCTCGAGTCCGATGGTGGCGATCAGTTCTTCTGCGGCGGTGGAAACAGCGGCAAGGTGAGAGCCATCCGCCGACCCAGGCGAGGCTCCAAAACCCCGGTCGACCCGACGAGCAAGTAACCGAAGCGGCCCTCGCGGGCGCGCTTTCCGCTTTGACGAACCGTCCGCCGGGAGCGGTCATCAATGCGGCGGACCGGATCGCTGGAGCCCTTAAGCGCTGTTGGGCTTGTCGCGGCGCTCGACGATGTAGATGTGGTCGGCAACCAGGACCACATCGCCATGCTGGTTGATCACCTCGCAGCGCTCGATGACGCGACCCGACTCCGGCCGCTTTGGGTCGTCTTGCTTGGCCGAGATGGTGGTGCGGGTCTTGATCGTATCGCCGATGAACACCGGCTTGATGAAGCGCAACCTGTCATAGCCATAGGAGAACGCGACAGGGTTGATGACGCTTGCCGTCAGTCCGACGCCGACCGAGAAGACCAGCGTGCCATGGGCGATGCGCTGGCCGAACGGCGTCGTCTTCATGAACTCGGCGTCCATGTGGTGAGGGAAGAAATCGCCCGTATGGCCGGCATGCACGACGAAGTCGGTCTCGGTGATGGTGCGCCCGCTGGTCATGCGCGACGAGCCGATCTGGTAATCCTCGAAATAGACAGTCTGCTCCATGTCAGGGCCTCACCGCGATCGGTGTTGCCGGCGCCGCGCTCGATTGGTAGGCAGCTTCGACCAGCGCCATTGTGCTCCAGGCGTCCTCGACGGAACTGACAAGCTCGGCGTCTTCGCCTGAGGCGTAGCGTTGGACATTGGCCATGCGGCCGACGAAGGCGTCCGGAAACCATTCGCCGACGAGCGGCACCGTGACCCAGTCTGAGCCGCCCTTCGGATAGATTTCAAGGATATCAGGCTCGCCGCGCGGATAGTCGAGGTTGAGCCCGAGCTTGAGATAGGCGGCGCCCTCGGTGCCGCAGATGCGGAACTCGCAGGCCTGGTGTTTTCGGCCAAATTTATGATCATGATTGATCGACAGCGCACAGCGCACTGTGTCGCCATAGTCGAGGATCGCGCTGGTGCGGGTTTGCGCGACCTTATGGCCGGGATGACCGAGCGTCCTGGCGTGAACGCCCCTGGGATCGCCGAGCAATTGCCGGATCAGATCGAGGTAATGGATCGAGTGCATGGCGATCTCGACGCGCGGCGCCTTCAGCAGGAATTCCCACAGCTGCCAGGGTGTCGCCAGCGCCAGCCATGCGTCGAAATCGACCACGTCGCCGAGCCAGCCCCTGGCGATCGCATCCTTCAGCGCCAGCATCATCGGCGCGAAGCGAAGCTGGAAATTCACCGCCGCCTTCAGCTTCTTGGCGCGGCAGATTTCGAGGATCTCGCTCGCCTCGCTGAGGTCGCTGCCCATCGGCTTCTGGATCAGCGCTACGGCGCCGTCGGGCAACGCCCTGAGCACGCCGGCATGATGAGCCGGCGGCGTCGCCAGGTCGAAGATGACGCCGTCGATTGACGTAGCCTCCTCGATCGACCGGCAAGCGGTGACGCCCCAGTTGGCCGCGAGTTTTTCCGCCTTGGCGTGGTCTGGATCGAAAAGCCCGGCGACCGGAAAGCCGGCTTTCCGATAGGCCGGGAAATGCGCGTCGCCGACGATCGAGCCGGCGCCGAAAATCACGATCGGCCGCGGCTTCGATGGCTTCGCCCAGGACTGGGAGAGCGAGGCTGGGTCGAAAACGCCATCAGTCATGATGGAAGACTTCGTCCATCGATGCCCACCATTCGCCCTGCTTGCGGGTCGGCAGCGGCTCCTGGCAAGGCATGCACAGCGCCCACCATTCCTGCGTCTTGGGATCGGCGGCCATCTTCGCCATGTCGGCGGCATAGTCGTTGCCGTGGTACTCGAAAGTGCTGAACAAGAGGTGCTCCGGCTCCTTGAGATAGATCGAATAGTTCCTGATGTTGCAGGCGGAAATCATCGCCAGCACTTCAGGCCAGACGGCTGCGTGAAGCCGCACATATTCGGTGACCTTTTCCGGCTTGAGGCCGAGCACCATTGCCATCCGCTGCATGTCCGGCTCCTGTTTCACTATCGTCGTTATGACCGCGATGCGTTGCGTTGCACCGGCGGTGATCTGCCCACTATTTACATACAAACAAATAATTTACACAATCACCAAGCCGATGGTCCTTCGGATGCTGACCACGGGGAGTGACTATGGCGGAGGACGAGGACGATGACCGCTATCGCGCGCCGGCGCTCGACAAGGGTCTCGACATCCTTGAGCTTCTGGCCGGCGTCGATGGCGGCCTGACCCAGGCGGAAATCGCCAAAAAGCTCGACCGCAGCCCCAACGAGTTCTACCGCATGCTGGACCGGCTGGTGCGGCGCGGCTACGTCACGCGGCTGGATGGCGACCGGTACTCGCTGACGCTCAAGCTGTTTGGCCTGGCGCAACTGCACGCGCCGGTGCGGCGGCTGGTTTCCTATGCGACGCCGCTGATGCGTGAGCTTGCCGAGGCCTCGCAGCAGTCCAACCAGCTTGTCGTCTTCGACCGCGGTTCTGCGGTGGTGATCGCCCAGCAGGAGGCGCCGGACTATTGGGGCATCTCGATACGCGTCGGCGCGCATGTCAGCCTGTTCGACACCGGCTCCGGACATGTGCTGCTGGCGTTCCGCTCGTCGGAAGAGCGGCGGATGATGATCTCCGAACATCTGCGCAGCGCCCACAAGCCGCCTCAATCGCCGGACTTCTTTGCCCGTCTCGACCAGATCCGACAACGCGGCTATGAAATGATGGCATCGATGCAGACCGCCGGTGTATTCAACCTGTCGGCGCCTGTGCTTGGCTCGGACAGCAGGGCGATCGCCGCGCTGTCGATCCCCTACGTAACTCTGGTCAACGCACCCAAGGCGCCCGATATCACCAGGACGATAGAACTGTTGCTGGCCGCGACTGAAAAGCTATCGCAACTGGCGGGTGCCGCGGCCAGGCAGACGAAACAGAGTCTTGTTTGAACGAAGAATTTCCCCCTGAGATGATCGGGAAATGCAGAGGAGCGCCGTTATGATCTTCGATACCCATCTGCACCTGATCGACCAGTCAGCGCTGCGCTATCCCTGGCTCTCCGGCGTGCCGGCGCTAAACCGCGATTTCTCCTACGACGAATATGCAGCCCAGGCTCGCCGCGCCGGCATAGAGGGCGCGTTGCACATGGAGGTCGATGTCGATCCAGCGGATATCGAGGCTGAGACCAGTCACGTAAAGGCGCTGTCACACCAGAACGACAGCTTGCTGAGGGGAGTGATCGCCTCCTGCCGTCCGGAAGAGCCGGGCTTTGCCGCCTATCTCGAGCGCCAGCGCGCCGATCCTTTCGTCAAGGGTTTTCGCCGTGTGCTCCACGTCGTGCCGGACGAACTTTCGGAAGGCGCGCTGTTTCGCGAAAACATCAAGCGGCTTGCCGGCACCAAACTGACCTTCGACCTCGTCGTCCTGCCGCATCAGATCCGCAAGGCGATTGCGCTTGCCGATCTCGCGCCGAACGTGCAGTTCGTGCTCGACCATTGCGGCGTGCCCGACATCAAGGGCAGCAGTGAGCATCCCTGGCGCGAGCATATGGCGGAGATCGCGCGGCGGCCGAACGTCGTCGGCAAAATTTCCGGTGTGGTCGCCTATGCGGACGCTGGATCCTGGACTGTCGAAACGCTGCGTTCCTATGTCGAGCACACCATCCAATGCTTTGGCTGGGACCGGGTCGTGTGGGGCAGCGACTGGCCGGTCTGCACGCTTGGCGGCGGGCTTGCGACCTGGATTGCGGCGACGCATGCGCTGCTCGGCGGAGCCAGCATCGATGAACGGCAAAAGCTGCTCTCCGCCAATGCGAAGCGGCTTTGGAATTTGTGAGAAGTTAGCGAACTCTGCCTCATCTCAGCGCCGGGTGCCGGAGACTCTTCACAAACAGGCGATTGAGATCGGCGACGACGCGGCCGGCATCGTGCCTTTCGGTCAGGCCGAGATTGATGCGATCGGAGGCCGCCTGCTGGAAGGCCATGTAGCCATCGTGGCGTGGCCTGACCCAGGCCCTCTCGAGCGTGGCGCGGGTGTCCTTGTAGAAATTGCCGGCGGCTGCGTTGACGGCGGCATCGTCCCAGGCTGCGGCATGGCCGGGCTGGCCGCCGGCCGACGCATAGGGGCCGCGCTGCACCTCGGCGCTGGCGATCCAGTAGGCAAAGTCGATGGCCTCTTGCGTGGCCTTCGAAAAGGCCGACACGGCAATGCCGGTTCCGCCGAGCGCCGACCCGACTACACCGGCGTCGCCGGCAGGCGGAATGTCGGCGAAGGCAAGGCGGCTGCTGCGGAATCCGGCGATGGAATAGGAAACGTAGCCATAGATCAGCGGCGCGCAGGCGATCCGCGTGCCGGAACTGGCCATCTCCTCCAGGACGCCGATCGGGTCCATGCCAAGGCAGGTCGGATCGACGAGAGCCGCGATCTCGCGCATCATCTCGAAAACGCGGCCGCCGATGTCAGGGTTTATGTGGTCGCCAGGCTCTTCGACGGCGGGCCTGCCGAGATTGCCGGCAAGCGTGTAGAACACCATCAGCGAATGCGGCGGCCTGAGCGGTAGCAACACGCGGCCTTGCCGCGCCAGGTCGAGCACCTCGGACCAGTTCGCCGGCGCGGCGGAAAGCATGTCCGGCCGCCACGCCTGCACCTGGCTGGCCGTGTCGATCGGAAACGCCCACTGCCGGCCTTGCCAGTTGTAGCTAGGATAGGACTGGCCGACGCTGCCTGCCGCCAGTGCCGCGCGTTCCTCTTCACGCCCCACAACGTCGAGCGGCGCCAGACAAGTCTCGGCGGTGATCTGGCCGACATGCGGATGATCGATGACGATCAAATCGTAGGCACGGGCCAGGTCCTCGACCGGAAACGATTCGAAATCCTGCAGCGAGCGCTTGTCCCATTCGATGGTGACGCCGGTCTGCTGCTTCCACAGTCCCGAACAGGCGACCATCGGGTCGTAGCCGCGCGGATGGCTCCAGGTCATGCCTTTGAGCGTCACGTCGCTCACAGCCCGAATTCTTCGCGGATCTTTGCGCTGTGCTCGCCGATGCGCGGCGCCGCCCGCTCGACCTTGGCGCGGACGCCATCGACCCGCAGCGGCGAACGCGTGGTGAGGATCGAGACGTCGTCCTCGCGCGTCACTGTCTGCAGCATGTCGAGCACCTGAAAACCTTCGCTGGCCATCATTTCCGGCCAGGTCAGCACCTTGGCGCACCAGATGTCGGCGGGCTCGAGGATGGCAAGCCATTCGTCGACGGCTTTCGTCGCGATTTTTTGCGCAATGATCGCCTTGATCTCGTCGCGGGCGGTGAACCAGGTCGACGGCTGATCGCGAAAGGGCGCAAGCTGTTCGAGTTCCAAAAGGTCGGCCAGCTTCGGGATCGGCGTCATCGCGATCGCCAGATATCCGTCCTTGGCCGGATAGACGCCGTAAGGCGCTGACAGATAGGCATGGGCGCTGCGGAACGCCGATCGCCGTGGCAGGCGGCGTCCGTCGTTGAGATGCGTGGTCAGCACCTCGAACTGGAAGTCGACCAGCGCTTCGAGCAGGCTGGTCTCGACATGACTGCCGGTGCCGGTCAGGCCGCGCCGCACCAGTGCGGCAAGGATGCCTTGCGCGGCGGCGGCGCCGGCCAGCATGTCGGCAATCGCCAGGCCGAAGGGCACCGGACCCTGGTCCTCGTCGCCGTTCAGCCACATCACGCCGGAACGCGCCTGCGCCAGCAGATCCTGCCCGGGACGCTTGACCCAGGGGCCCTCCTCGCCATAGCCGCTGATCGAGGCATAGACCAGGCGCGGATTGATCTTGCGCACCGCCTCGTAGTCGAGACCCAGGCGCTCGATGACGCCGGGGCGGAAATTCTGGATCAGCACGTCGGCCTTGGCCAGCAGGCCGCGCAGCGACGCCAGATCGGCCTCTTCCTTGAGGTCGATGGCAAAGCTTTCCTTGGCCCGGTTGATGGCGTGGAAGATGGTGGAATCGCCGCCGATCTCGGTGTCACTGAGATAGAGCCGGCGCGACAGGTCACCGCCATCCGGTCGCTCGATCTTGATGACGCGGGCTCCGAGGTCGAGCAGCCGCAGCGAGCAGTAGGGCCCTGACAGGAACTGGCTCATGTCGACGACGACGAGCCCGGTCAGCGGCAATTCGGCAATGGCAGCCATCGCCTATGTCTCCGTCTTGCCGGCGAAATCGGCCGGATTCCGTCACTTCACCGTCTGCAGGTGCTCGCAATAAAGCCAAGCGCCCCTTCACCCTTGAAAACTTCATAGCTGGCGCGGATCAGCCCCATCTCCTTGTATCGGGGTTTCCTGTCGAGATTGGATTGCACGATCGGTCCCCATACCAATCTTCTTTGGTGAATAGTATTTTCACATATGGGATTGTGTTTCAAGCGTGAACAGGCGAAATTTTGCCGCGATCCGCTGCGGCTGGATGCCGGCGGAACAGGGGAGGATTTGATGAACGACGCCTGTCTGGTCTTCGTCGGCAGCCTCAACCGCGAGGCGCCTTATTTTCAGGGCGCGCGCGGCGTTGGACTCAGTGTCTACAGTTTCGACGAAGAGACGCTGGAGACGAGGAAACTGGCCGAGACGGGTGACGTCGACAATCCGACCTTCCTGTCGGTGACGCCGGACGGGTCACATGTCTATGCCAACTCCGAAGTGTTCACCTGGCGCGAAGGCGTGGTCTCGGCCTACCATTTCGACAGGCAAACCGCCGCGCTCTCCTACATCAACAAGCAGCCGACGCTTGGCAGCATCACGGCGCACAACACCGTCACGCGCGACGGGACGAAGCTCCTGGTCGCAAATTACGGCATGGGCGAAGGGGGCCCCGATCGCTCGCTCGTCGTCTACGGATTGCGCGACGATGGCGGCTTGACCGCGCCGTTGTCGAGCGTCGCCCATAGCGGAACTGGTCCCGACGCAGTTCGTCAGGAACGCCCCCATGCCCACAGCGTCACCGAGACGATTGCCGGCTGCGTGGCGATCGTCGCCGATCTCGGCATCGATCGGCTTGTCTCGTACCGCATCGGGCACGACGGCGGCCTGACCAGACTGGCGGAGTCGGCGCTTGCGCCCGGCGCTGGGCCACGTCACGTGGCGCTGCATCCGGGCGGGCGCTTCGTGTTCGTTATGAACGAACTGGATTCGACGGTCGTCTCGCTTGCGCTGGACGGAGCGTCGGGCAGGCTCACCGAGATCGCCACGAAGCCGGCCGTGCCGGCCGCGGCGCGCGACGGCAATCATTGCGCCGACATCCAGATATCGCCCGACGGCCGCTTCCTCTATGGCTCCAACCGCGGCCATGACAGTGTCGTGGTGTTTTCCGTCGACCAGCAGACGGGCACGCTTGCGCTGGTCGACCATGCGCCGTGCGTGGGCGCTACGCCGCGCAATCTGGCACTGACGCCCTCAGGTCGCCATCTCTTCTCGGCCAACCAGAACGCCGACCGCATCTCGATTCTTGCACGCGATGCGGCCACGGGTCGGCTGGCCGACACCGGGTGGTTTATCGATATCGGCACGCCGATGTGCGTGAAGATCGTGCGTTGAAAGCCTTGGTCCCCTTCCAGCAGCGAGGGCGCGCACGGTCCTGTGATTTCGGCTGAGCCATCAGCGTGGTAGCTTGCAGTCGTTCCGCTGCGGAGTCGCCATGCGTACCAAGCTCCTAGAAATCATCCTTGCTATGCTGCTGCTGGTTGGCGGCCTTCCAAACGGCCATGCGCAAGTGGCCGAGCGGCCGTCGCCTTCGGGCGGCGTTCTGTCGCTGCTCCCGCCGCCCCAGGTCTCAGATCATTCGATCGTGATCGCGGGACGCACGCTCAACTATCAGGCAAGGGCCGGCACGCTGTCGTTGCTATCCGGCAAGGGCGACGTCACCGCGGAAATCTTTCATGTCGCCTACACGCTGCGTCCCGAGCCAAGCCGGGAACCTGATCCCCGCCGCCCGATCACTTTCGTATTCAACGGTGGTCCCGGAGCAGCTTCCGCCTATCTGCATCTTGGCGCGCTCGGTCCACGCGTGATGGCGACAGCGGCCGATGGAAGTTTTCTCCCACCGCCGCAGCGGCTTTTGGACAACTCAAACACCTGGCTCGACATGACCGACCTGGTCTTTGTCGACCCCGTCGGAACCGGTTACAGCCGCGAAGCACCCGGCACTGAGGCACGCAGCTTCTGGGGCGTCAATCAGGACGCCGCCGCGATGGGCGCCTTCATCCGGCTCTATCTGGCACAGGCGGGCCGCACAGCGTCGCCGGTGTTTCTTGCTGGCGAAAGCTATGGCGGGTTTCGGGCGGCACTGCTTGCCAAGACGCTCCAGGATGATATCGGCATCAGCCCTCGCGGCATCGTGCTCATCTCGCCGGCGCTCGAATTCACGCTCGTGCGGCCCGACGAGTTCCAGCCGCTTCACTGGGCGCTTGAGCTGCCGTCGCTGGCGGCGGTGCGCCTGCGCAGCCAAAGCGTCACCGGTTCCGAACTGCAGGAGCGGTTGGCCGATGTCGAACGCTATGCGCTTGGCGACTATCTCGTCGCGCTTGCCAGCGGGCTCGAACAGGGCGGGCGTCTGGCGAGCCCGCGCGTTGCCGAAATCACCGGCCTGCCGCTCGAACTCGTGAAACGAAACTTTGCACGCATTCCCACCGCGCTCTTCGCCAAGGAGTTTGCGCGGGCAAGGGGCAATGTTCTCAGCGTCTATGACGGCACGATCGAAACGGCAGACGTTGCCCCGGAAAGTCCAAGGCCCAGCGGTCCTGATCCGGTGCTCGATCGAAGCGTGCCGGCGCTCACTTCCGCCTTTGTCAGCTATGTCAGGGAGGAACTGAAATTCCGCACCGATCTAAGCTATCGGCTTCTCAACCGTGAAATCAGCGGCAATTGGGATTACGGGACGAGCCCGACGCGTCAGGGCTATGCCGGCGTGATGGATGACCTTCAACAGGCGCGCGCGCTAAATCCCGGCCTCGGTGTTTTGATCGTCAACGGCTACACCGACCTGGTGACACCCTATCTGGCGTCACGCTACCTTGTCGGCCAGGTCCCTTCGCTTCCCGGCGCAAAGCCCATCCGCGTCGAGCTTCTGGAAGGCGGCCACATGATGTATTTCAGGCCGGAGAGCCGGCGCGCGCTGAGAGAGGCTGCGTCCGAGCTTTACCAAGCGCCGAAATGAGCGCGTAAAAGAGACAAATCCGCCTCGTCGCATGAGAGGCGGATGACGCAACACGAACCGGCGAGGCGAACAAGTCGATGACATCTCAGCCTGCAGAACTGACTTGGCTCAACCCGCCACCGCATCATGCGTTCGGCGACAGCACCGTGCATGTGCGAACCGGCAAGGAGACCGATTTCTGGCGCGAGACTTTTTATGACTTCTGGCGTGACAATGGCCACTTCCTCTACCGGCAGGTCGAGGGCGATTTCAGCGCCGAGGTCACCGTCAAGGGCGACTACAAGGTGCTCTATGATCAGGCCGGTCTGATGGTCCGGCTGAGCGAGACGCATTGGGTCAAGGCCGGCATCGAGTTCACCGACGGGCTCGCCTATTTTTCCGTCGTCGTCACCAATGATGCTTCCGACTGGTCGTTGGTCAGCATCCCGGCCGGTCCGGACGGAGTCAGGATCCGGCTGACCCGCCATGCCGAGACAATCCGCGTTCAGTATCTCGATGCCTCCGACCATCGCTGGAAGCCGGTGCGGCTCGCCTACTTCCCGCCCTCGAATACAGTCAATGTCGGCATGATGTGCTGTTCGCCGCAACGTGAAGGTTTCGAAGTCACATTCAGCGATTTTTCAGTCGACCCGGCGATCTCGAGGGAACTCCACGACTGACGCGTCCTGTCAGCGGATCGGGGTGCCGTTTTCACAGCAGTATCGTTCCGACAGCCGAATTGCGGTCGAAGAAGCTACCGGGCATTCGCCTCATCCCGGTCGAACTTGAAATCGACGGGAAGGCGGCCGCGGAAGGCGCGAAGCCGCTTCAGTAATTCCTCGCGCGCAGGTTTGCGCGCGACTACTGCAGGAATACGGATAGCGAGGCTGTTGCCTCACTGGCGACCTTCATCAGACTCTCCGATGTATATGCGCTATGGTAGGAGCCTTGCGCAGGCGGCCGACCTTCTGGCCGGCCGATCCAGTAGCATCCGTCAGCCCGGATGCTTGAAAGTTTCGCCAAACCAGTTCCGCCACTTGGGCTCGCCCTCGGCGGCGCGCTGTTCGGCGTCCTCGCCATAAAGATACAGGGCCATGCTGGCGTTTGCGCTGCCATCGATATCATAGGTTCCGATCAGGGCAATGCCGGGAGCAGGTGCAGTCAGGCGCAGCGCGATGAAGCGCTGCTTGTCGTCCTGCCGCACGCGTTCGACTATGCCGGATAGTCTCTCCGGCTGCTGCGGGCCATTCCGCTGCTCGCCGACATTTGCGCCGGCCAGTCCGAGCGTCTCGGTAAGTTGCCTCCAAATCGAGAGCTGATCGGCCTTCGTGCTGGCCATGACGCTGAAACTGGCGGCGTTTTCGCCGGCGAAGTGCGAAAGGTAAATGCGCAGCACCTCGAAAAAGCCGGGCCAGCCGCTCTCGAATCCTTCCAACTGATCATCCCAATCGTCGGTCGAGGCAAACAGCGAATGGACCATGCGGACAACGCAACGATCACCCGACCGGCTGGTCACGGTGATCTCCGTTGCGACAGGCGGCGCGCCTTCGCTCCAGTCGCGTTCGACATAGCCGAAACGGAACGGCGGCTCCCAAATCGTCACTTCGCCGGTGGACGCGCCATTGGGACCGAAGTCGAAATGAAGCCTGCCGCCGACATGCTCGTCGATCGTGGTTTTTGTGAACCAGGCAGTGTTGCCAGGACCCGTCGCAATGGCCCGCCACACCTGCTCGGGTGTGCCGGGCGTGATGAACTCCATCTCGACCCAACGCTTTCCGGTTTCATCTTTCTTGATCGGCATGGGAACTCCTTTCAGGGTTTGGCGTCCTCACGGTCGGGGCCGGGTGCGGTACGACGCCACTACGAGCCGATGCGGCCGCCCGCCAAAGCTCAAGCATACTCATTTTCGTATTGACAAAATATTTTGTCAAGACAGGGCGCTGATGGCATGGAACAGCCGTTCGAACGTTATTTGCCTGCCGGCCGCCAAACGCAGCGCTGACTTTCCGCCAATGACATCGAGATTGGATCGAGCGTTGCTTTGATCGCAACAACCTGCGTGTCACCGTAGAAGCCTGATCCAAGCCTGAGGCAGGAGGAAGTTGACCATGGCCAGGATTGTACCCGTGCTCGATCTCAACCGTCTTGAGCAGGGGGCATCGGAGCGTCGGACCTTTCTGTTCGACCTGCGCACGGCGGCCCGCGATGTCGGCTTCTTCTATCTCAGCGGCCATGGAATTCCGGCCGTGGAGATCGACGAGGTGCTCGACGCCTCGCGCCGGTTCTTTGCCTTGCCGGAAGCCGACAAGCTGGCCATTGAAATGGTCAAGTCCCCGCAATTCCGCGGCTACACGCGCACCGGTGGCGAACTGACCAGGGGCAAGGCCGATTGGCGCGAACAGCTCGACATCGGCGTCGAGCGTCGACCCATACCAAAGGGGCCGGGCATTCCTGCCTGGACGCGGCTGCAAGGGCCGAACCAATGGCCTTCGGCCCTGCCGCAACTCAAGCCGGCACTGCTGGCATGGCAGACCAGGGCGACGGCGGTGGCAGTCCGCCTGCTGAAGGCCTTCGCGCTGTCGCTCGACCAGGCCGAGGATGCTTTCGATCCGATCTATAGCGGTGAGCCCAACCATCGCATGAAGATCGTGCGCTATCCCGGGCGCGACACAACCGGCGGCGACCAGGGTGTCGGCGCACACAAGGACGGCGGTTTCCTGACGCTCCTGCTTCAGGACGACAACAAGGGGCTGCAGGTCGAATATGACGGAAGCTGGGTGAATGTGGATCCGATCCCCGGAACGCTGGTGGTCAACATCGGCGAACTCCTCGAACTGGCATCGAACGGCTATCTCAGGGCAACGGTTCACCGTGTCGTGGCGCCGCCGGCCGGTGTCGAGCGGATTTCCGTTCCGTTTTTCTTCAGCGCCCGGCTCGACGCGACGATCCCGCTGCTGACCCTGCCTGAAGAACTGGCTGCCGAGGCGCGCGGACCGGCGAGCGATCCGGACAATCCGCTGTTTCGCGACGTCGGCACCAACGTGCTGAAAAGTCGCCTGCGCTCGCATCCCGACGTGGCGCGCCGGCACTATGCCGATCTGCCGGAGCCAAGGGTTGAGACAAGGGCGTCACCCGTCTGAAGTGGTCAGAGCACATAGAACAGGAATTTTCGTCGTCCCGCCGGCTTTTGGAATTTTGTTCGTCGCCAATGCGCCCAAACAGGCTCAAACAGGGCAACACCGTTCGGCGGTTTCCTCCCATTCCGCTGGACGGCGTTCCCCTCTGAAGGTTGTAACCTTCTTTTGGCCGGGCCGTATTCGAGCCCGGCCATTTTTCCGCTCCATTGGCGAAGGCGTCAGGGCGATCCTTCAGGAAGCGTCGCGTCAAAGCAATTCGCGAGACGCGTTAAGTTCCTGCTTTTATGCATGTCGTTATCCCAAACCGCTGCGCACCCTCGAGTCAGGCTCGAGGGCATGCTTTTGGGCGACATGCATCAGCCTCCCGCCAACGACAATCCGCGGGCGCGTTCGCACAGCAGGGCAAGCAATTCGCTGCGCCGCGCTTCCGGTGTGTCGACTGGCAATACGAAGCAAAGGGTCTTGCTGACGGCGCCGTGGCCATCGCGGATGGGCGCGGCCATGCACCACGTGAAGCGGTCGGCGAGGGCGATGGTCTCGCTGAAACCTTGCTGGCGGGCGAGAGCGACATCGCTGAAGAATTCGGCCGGCGCAATGATGCGGCCGTCGGGAAGCTTGTAGTCGCCAGGCGGGATGAAGTCCTTCACTTCTTGCTCGCTCATATGGCCGAGCAGGAGCCGCCCGGACGCCGTCCACGGGATCGGCACCTCGACCCCGACATCGCTTGAAATCCGGAACGGGCCGGAAGAATCACGGCAATCGAGAACGATGTATTTGTTCCCGCGCAGGCCGCACAACTGCACGGTCTCGCCTGTCTCCGCGGCCATCCTGTCCAGCGTCTCTATGATGCGCCGATAGTGGGCGTTGTGATGCGAATAGGCCCAGCCGAACAGATGCATGGCCCGACCGAAATAAACGTAGCCTTCCGTCCCGACGTTTTCGAGCATTTCGGCTTCGAGCAGGCTGTTGACGATTTCGTAGGTGGTCGAACGCGGTGCGCCGATCATCTTGGCGATGTCGCCGACGCGCATCGGCGCGCGGTGCCGCAAAAGCGCTTCCAGCAGCACGATCACGCGGTCGATGCCACGGCGGCGTTCGCCATTGCGCGGCCCGGCGCCGGCTTCCGTTTCGATCAGACCAGTGGCGCCATCGCTCATGTCGGCCGCATCCCCAAAAAAATCAATTCGGCCCTCGTCTCAAGACGCTTGAAAGATGTCAAGGCTCAGTCTAGCATCCCGTTTGTCCGATATACAGAGACATTGTCTGAAATATCAGACAATAATGAGCCTGGCGCAGACAGTTCTGACGAGAAAAACGGGCGGTTTCCGGATGCGGCAACCGGAGGGTTTTCTCGTCCCGATCCCGCACGTCCGGCATAACCTCAGAAGGGAACAATCATGACGAAATCATCGTTTTTCGCATCCGCCAGTGCCCTTTGCCTCGGTCTCCTGCTGAGCTTCGGCGCCGGTTCGCAGGCCAATGCCGCCGCCAAATGCATCAAGGGCGACCGCAAGGCGCCGTACACGATCGGCTGGGCCAACATCTATTCCGTGCCAACCTGGATGAAACAGACACAGGGCACCATCGAAGCCGAAGTCGAGACGCTGAAGAAGCAGGGGCTGGTCGACAAGCTTGTCGTGACCGACGCCCAGGGCGACGCCAACGTCCAGATCCAGCAGATCCAGTCGATGATCGATTCCGACGTCGACGCCATCATCCTGATTGCCGGCTCGTCGACCGCGCCGGCGCGTGTGCTGGCGGACGCCTGCGCCAAGGGCATCGCCATCATCAACTTCGACAGCCTCGTCGACACCGACCAGGTCACAGCCAAGGTCAACACCGATTCCGCGCAGTGGGGCGATCAGGCGGCCAAGTTCCTGATCGACTCCATCGGCGGCAAGGGCAAGATTCTCGTCCTCAACGGCCCGGCCGGCGTTTCGGTCAGCGACGATCGGCGCAAAGGCGCTGACGCGGCGCTCAAGGCCCATCCTGAGGTGACGGTCCTTGCCGAGACGAATACACCCTATAATGTCGCGCCTGCACAGGAAGCCGTCACCAGCCTGCTGTTCGCCAATTCCGAGATCGATGGAATTCTGTCGCTCGGCGGCGCCTTGTCTGCGGGCGCGGTACTCGCCCTCGACAAGCAGGGCCGCGAACAAGTGCCGATCACCGGCGAGAACGCCCGTCAGTTCCTCGAGCTCTGGAAGGAAAAGGGCCTCAAGAGCTGGGCGACCATGCAGCCGAACTGGCTCGGCGCCTTTGCCACCTACACCGCCGTCCAGGCGCTGGAGGGCAACGATGTGCCGGCTTTCGTCAAGATCCCGCTGCCGGTGATCGACAATTCCAACATCGATCAGTACCTCGCCCGGGCGGCCGATTTTCCGGCTGACGGCTACATCTATTCGCCCTACGACGAGGAATTGTTCAAGAAGCTGCTGGCTGAACAATAAGCCTGGAAGGTCGCAGAAATTGGTGGCCACGGCTCCGCTTCTTGCCGCGCGGGGGGTGTCGAAGTCCTTCTTCGGCAACCCTGTCCTGCGCGACGTTTCCATCGCTCTCCAGCCCGGCCGCGTGCATGCGCTGCTCGGCGAGAACGGCGCCGGAAAGTCGACGCTGATCAACCTGTTGTCCGGTGCCTTGCGCCCGGACGGCGGGGCGATCGAGGTCGATGGGTGCCCAGTGTCGCGCATGACCCCCGCCTATGCCCAACAGGCAGGGATCGCCGTCGTCCAGCAGGAACTCAGCCTGACGGCCAGCCTCTCCATCGCCGAGAACATCGGCCTTGGCGCCTATCCGCGCCGGTTCGGTTTGCTCGACTATCCCGAACTCGCCGTGCGGGCCAGGGCAGCATGCGATCTTGTCGGGCTTCACGAACCGCTCTCGATACCAGTCGGACATTTGTCGCTCGGCCGCCGGCAGATGGTGGAGATAGCCAAGGCGCTTTACCGCCGGCCGCGCGTTCTCATTCTCGACGAACCCACTTCGTCGCTCTCGGCAACCGAAACGAAAGTGCTGACGGACTTGCTGGAGAGGCTGCGCGGCGAGGGTATCGCTATTCTCTACATTTCGCACCGGCTGAACGAAGTCATGGCACTGTGCCAGCATGTCACCGTCCTGAAGGACGGCACCTGCACGGCTGATCGCAGCCTGGAAGGAACCGACGCCGGCGGGCTGGTACGGCTGATGGTCGGCCGCGACCCCGGCGACCTTTTTCCGCAGTGGCAGGCTTCGGCATCGGCTGCCAACGCCATCTCGGTTCGCAATTTTTCGGCCGGCCTGATGCGCGACGTCGATCTCGACATCAGGACGGGCGAGGTGCTCGGCATTGGAGGCCTGGTCGGGCAAGGGCAGGAAGATTTGCTGCTTGGCCTTTACGGCGCCATTCCGGCCAGGACGGCATCCGCGACCGTCAACGGTGCTTCGGGTCTGCCCAGCGGTGTGCCGAAAGCCAACGCGCGTGGCCTCGCCTATGTCCCGGCCGACCGCAAGCGCGAAGGCCTGCACCTGATCCATTCCATTATCACCAACCTGATGCTGCCCGCTTTCGCAAGACTGCCGGCGCTGAAGCTGCGCAGCCGCCGTGCCGAGCGCGAGACGGCAAGAGGTCTCGCTGCCCAGCTTGGCATCAAGGGCGACCTCGACCGGCCGGCGCAGGCCCTCTCGGGCGGCAACCAGCAGAAGGTGGCGCTGGCGAAATGGATGCCGCACCATCCGCTTGCGCTTCTCCTCAACGATCCGACACGCGGCGTTGATGTCGAGACCAAGCGCGAAATCTACATGATGCTTCGCAACTTCGCCGCCGCCGGCAAGGCGGTCGTGCTGCTCAGCTCCGACACGCCCGAACTGGTGCACCTTTGCGACCGCGTCGCGGTAGTCCGGGAAGGCCTCATCGTTGCCGTGCTCGAGCGCGGCGAATTGAGCGAGGAAGCGATCGTTTCCGCCGCGATGGGCGCCGAACAGCGGAAGGTGGCGGCATGAGCACGGTGGCCTCCTCAAGGCAAGCCGGCGCTCTCTACTGGCCGGTTCAGCTGCGCCGCAATGTCGGTGTGCGCGGCCTGTTCGCCGTGGTCATGGCGTTCCTCGTCGCCTACGGCTTCCTGTTTCCCGGCCTGTTGACCGCTTCCGGCTTCGCCAAATTCACCCAGAGCTGGTTTCCGCTGGCGCTGGTCGCCATGGCCCAGGCGATCCTGATGCTTACCGGCGGCATCAGCCTGGCCATCGGCGCAATGGTCAGCCTCGGCGCGGTAATCGCCGCGACGACGATGACTGGGCCGCTTGGCGTAGCCGGCGGTGCCGTTGCGGTGGCGCTGGCCGGCATCGGCATCGGTGGCGCGACCGGGTTGATCGTCGTAAAACTTCGCTTGCCCTCTATCGTGGTGACACTCGCCGGTTCCTTCGTCATCGGCGGTGCTGCGCTGCTCATCCTGCCGCGACCCGGCGGCGCCATTCCGGAGTGGCTGTCGGAACTGCTTGCAGGCAACACGCCCGCGGCCTTCGTGCTGCTGGTGCTCATCGTCCTTCTATGGAAACTCTATCTCGCCACACCGCTTGGCTTGAGCCTTTATGCCGCCGGCGAGAATCCGGTCGGCGCCTATCGCTCCGGCGTGCCGGTCGATGGTGCGCGGGTAGCGGCTTACGCGATCAGCGGTCTGCTTTGTACAGGCGCCGGCCTGTTCGTCGCCGCGCAAACAGGTTCGGGCGATCCGGTCATCGGCACGGCCTTCACGCTGAATTCCATCGCCGCCGCCGTGCTCGGCGGCATCGGCTTCCTCGGCGGTCAAGGCACGATGCGCGGCGCGCTTGCCGGTAGCCTGCTGCTCAGCCTGATGATCAGCGTCATGTTCTTCCTCGGCTTCACGCCGGTCGCCCAATATGTCGCCCAGGGCCTCATCATCATCGGGGCGGTCGCCATCCCGCAATTCCGCAAGGTGCAGCAATGACAGAATGGAAAGAGACCGTGAACGGCAGGCGCGCCCTGACGATCCTGCGCAGCCGGCCGTTTCTCACCCTGGCCATCGTCGCCGCATTGTGGATCGCGGCGAGCTTCGTCTCGCGCGGCTTCGGCGCCTATGGCCATTTGCGTTATTTGGTCGAACTGGCCGCGGTCATTGGCCTGGTCGCAGCGGGGCAGACCTTTGTGGTCATCGCCGGCGGCATCGACCTTTCCGTCGCGGCGATCGTCACAGTGAGCGCCGTCAGCCTGCCGCTGCTGTCGTGGCAGGCGGATCCGACCGGGCTCACCGCCATCCTTGCCGTGCTTGCGCTGACGACGACGATCGGTCTGGTGAACGGGCTGGGCGTGGCGCTGTTGCGCGTTCATCCGATGATCATGACCCTGGCCATGGCGACATTCCTGCAGGGCCTGCTGATCATCATCGCCGGCGGCAGTGCAGTGACCGCCGAAAACCCGCTGGTGCGCTGGCTCGGCAATGCGCGGCCGGCCGGTATGCCCGCAAACGTGCTTTTGTGGGTGGCCGTCTCCGTGATCGTTCTGGTCGCTATGCATGCCACTTCCTTCGGCGCTCGGCTCTTCGCGATGGGCGCCAACCCGCTTGCCGCGACACTCTCCGGCGTTCCCATCGCTTCGACCACCCTGGCAGTCTACGGCATCAGCGGGTTCACTTCCGGGCTTGCAGGCGTGCTGGTGCTCGGCATGAACGGACAAGGCTATGTCGGGATCGGCGATCCCTATCTGCTCGCCTCGATTGCAGCCGTCGTGCTCGGCGGCACCTCGATCCTCGGCGGGCTCGGCACCTATGCCGGCACCATCCCCGGCGCCGTCCTGCTGGTCACGATCACGGCTCTGATCACCGTCGTCAACGCATCGCCCGGCTGGCGCAGCATCCTGTTCGGTTCGCTGATCCTGGGGCTGCTGCTTCTCTCAGGCCGGGAGCAGGCCCGCCGATGACATATCGTCCAACCGGTAGATGCGCCTCGCATTGCCGAAGAACAACGCTGTCTGCTCGTCTTCGGAAAGCTCCGCGGCAATGGCCTTGAAGCTGTCATATACATCATCGAACGACGCGTGCAGACCGGCCACCGGGAAGTCACTGCCGAACATCGCGCGATGCGTGCCGAAACAGTCGATGCTATGCATGACAACCGGCCTCAGGCTGTCGAGCGTCCAATCATGATCGTAGGCGACCAGATCGGATATCTTGATGGCGACGTTGTCGCGCTCCGACAAAAGCCGAAGCGCTTCGCGCCACGCCCGCATACCGTCGGCGTCACGGTCGATCGGGCTGCCGCAGTGGTTGAGGACAAAGGGCTGGTTCGGATAGGCCGCTGCGAGGCGCGCGGCACCAGCGAGCTGGCGCGGAAACACCATGAGATCGAAGACCAGCCGATGGTCGGCAAGCAGGGACAGGCCGGCGCGCCAGGCCGGATCGTTCATGATGCCGTCACGGGCAGCGAAACGGCGGGCAGGATCTGGATCCCAGCTCAATATGTCGCGCACGCCGACGACACGGTCGAACGCCGCCTGCGCCTCGACCAGCGCCGGGGCTTGGTGGTTCGCCAGCGGGACGTGAACGACGTAGCGGGCCGCCACGCCCCGCGATTTGTCGAGCGTTTCAAGCCACTGCGTTTCGCCGACGCAGTCGTCCCCGGCCCAACCGGCTTCGACATGAACGGTGGCGACGACATTGTGCCGGCTGGCGTCGCGCAAATAATCCTCAGGAAGATAGTTTCGCCGCAACGGGCCAAGTTCGCCCAGGCCGCCGCGCTCGCCAGCCGTCGTGGCGAGCCAGGGGTGGCGGCCGAGGCCGAGATCCCAAAGATGATGGTGGGCATCGATGATCGGTCCGGAGTAAGGCTTTGACACGCATCTCTCTCATGCTGTGGCCGGCATCGGAAATCAGTCCGGGCCTCATCCTGCTAAGGCGAAGGACTAGCATCGGATGACCGAAAACTCACCCGTGCCGGCGCTCGCGATCCGTGAAAATTTCCTGCTCGACGATCGCATCCGCGGCGTGCCGCCCGGCACCTTCGGGCTGGACAGCAGCCTTGTCGCATCTCAGCGCTGGCATCCGGCTGATGGACGCATGTCGTTGCCGGTGCTGACCCTCGACGAGGAGGCCTTCATCGCCAATCGTGACCTGTTCCTGCGCTACGCGCGCGAACAGGGCGCCATGATCGCGCCGCATGCCAAGACCCCGATGGCGCCGGATCTTGCCCGATCTTTGGTAGAGGCCGGAGCATGGGGCACGACCGTCGCCGATATCAGGCAAGCCGCGGTGATGCTCAAGGCCGGCCTCACACGGCTGATCGTCGCCAACGAGGTTGGTGGATCAGGCGGTGCGAACCGGCTCGCGGCGTTGGTCGGCGTTTGGCCAGGCGTCGAACTCTTCGTCTTCGCCGACTCTGTCGCCGCCGTGCATGCGCTCGCCGAAGCCTGGCGGGCCAATGCGAAGCTGCCGCCATTGCGCGTGCTCGTCGAACTCGGTGTTGGGAGGGCAGGCGCGCGGACCACTGGTGAGGCCGAGGCGATCGCCGATGCAGTTGATGCCGCTGGCGGACGGCTGCTGATTGCCGGCGTTGCGACCTACGAAGGTGCCGCGGCGCAACCCGACCCCGGCCGCACCGAGGAGGTGATCTCGGCTCTGCTGGCGATGACCGCCGACATGTTCCTGCGGCTGCGCGCCCGCGTCGGCGGCGACGTGCCGCTGATCGTCACGGCCGGCGGCTCGGTGTTCTTCGACAAAGTGGTCGCCGCGCTTTCGCCCGCCGTTTCCAGGGACGGCAATGCGACGCTGGTATTGCGCAGCGGCGCCATCTTCTTCCACGACCATGGTGTCTATGATCGCTCGCTTGGCGCACTCGACGCCCGCAACGGCTTTGCGGTCGGCGGCGTCAGCGTTTCCGCACGAAATTCGTTTCGGCCGGCTTTGCGCCTCTGGGCCGAGGTGCTGTCGCGGCCGGAGCCCGGCCTGGCAATCTGCGGCATGGGCCTGCGCGACGTGTCGTTCGATCAGGGCCTTCCGATGGTGCTCGCGGTCTTCCGGACCGGCAAGCCGCTGCCGGTAGCGCGCGCCGACGTCTTCAAGCTGAACGACCAGCACGCCTTCCTGACAATCGCGCCGGACGACGACATTGCCGTTGGCGACGTCATTGAATTCGGAATCTCGCATCCCTGCACCTGCCTCGATCGCCATCGCGTGATCTTCGGCGTCGACGCGGCCGGGCATGTCCGCCACGCCTTTCCCACCTATTTCGGCTGACCGGATCTTGTGGTGGCCCCAAGAGAACCTCGAAAGGATCCAATATGATCAAGTATTTCCAGTCCGGCTCCCGCATGTCGCAGGCGGTCGTCTATGGTGGCCTCGTCCACATTGCAGGCCAGGTCGCCGACGATCGCAAGGCCGGCATCGAAGGCCAGACCAGCGATGTGCTCTCAAAGATCGAGGCGCTTTTGGTCGAGGCCGGCAGCAGCAAGTCGAAGCTTGTCGCGGTCAATATCTTCCTGCCGCAGATCGGCGACTTCGACGCCATGAACAGCATCTACGATGCCTGGGTGGATCCCCAACGCCTGCCGGCACGGGCCTGCGTTGAGGCGCGTCTCGCCGATCCCGACCTCCGCATTGAGGTCACGGCGATCGCCGCCATCTGAGTCTCCGCCATGCACACCGGCCTCACCCATACGCTCGATTTCGACCGGGATGGCAAGACATCAGGCCATCTCAGCATGCCCTTCTCGATAGACGGTTCGCCCTATTTCCAGGTCAAGGTCCCGATCTGCCTCATACGCAACGGTGAACGGCCGTCGCTGCTTCTGATGGCCGGCAATCACGGTGACGAATATGAGGGCGAGCTGTCTCTGGCAAAGCTGATCCGCCGGCTCGATCCCAAGCAGATCAAGGGCCGCGTCACCATCCTGCCGATGGCGAACGCACCGGCGGTCATGGCCGCCAAACGCTGTTCGCCGCTCGATGGCGGCAATCTCAACCGAGCCTTTCCAGGCGATCCGTTGGGCACACCGACAAGCCGGCTCGCCAGTTTCCTCGAGACGGAACTGTTCCCTCGCCACGACATCGTTTTTGACATCCATTCGGGGGGCACCTCGATGGAACATCTGCCTACAGCACTCGTCGAGCGCAATACCGATCCCGACCGCCACAGGCGCGGGGTGGAACTGATGCGGACGCTCGGCATGCCGTATGGCTTCGTGGCCGACAATGGTCAGGCCTCGCCGACCTCGATGGGCGCCGCCCGCCGGGCCGGCGCCATTGGCATCAGCGGCGAGTTCGGCGGCGGCGGCACCGCCACAGTCGATACGATGGCGATTACCGCTCGCGCGATCGACAATCTGATGGTCGCCGTTGGCGTGGTCGAGGCGCCGGTTCTTTCGCCGGAGTTAAAGCCTTCGGCGCCGACGCGACTGCTCTCGCTCTCCCGGCACGGTCAGGGCCTCTACGCCACCCGCCGCGGCTGGTTCGAACCCGCCGTCAGGCTCGGCGACGGCGTCAGCGCCGGACAATTGGCCGGCTGGTATCACGACCTCGAACGGCTCGATCTTGCCGAGGAAGCCCTGCATTTCGCCGAAGGCGGTATCGTGCTTTCGCGCAGGCTACACACGATGTGCGAGGCAGGAGATTGCCTTTTGCAGGTCGCCGAGCCGGTGGAAGGCTGACAGAAAACCAACCGGCGTTTGCTCACGCCACATTGCAGAAAACTGAGGATATTTCATGCAGCATTCGATGTGGACCTACCCCTGGGATGTCCAGGATCTGGGCTTGGAAGCCGTCGAACGCGATCTCGTCGAGCGCGCCGGGCTCAACATGATCAGTCTCGCAACCTCCTATCATGCCGGTCGCTTCCTGCAGCCGCGCAGCCCGCGCCGCAAAGCCTATTTCCCGGAGGACGGCACGATCTACTTCAAGCCAACCGCCGCCCGATGGGCCGATCTCGTGATCCAGCCGAAGGTGGCCGAAATGATCACGGAAGGTGGCGACGTTCTGGCCAAACTTATCCAACGGCGCGAGGCAGGCGGCCTCCAGGTGTCGTGCTGGACGGTCTGCCTGCACAATACCCGCCTCGGCATGCTTTATCCGCAGGCCGTCACCCGCAACGCCTTTGGCGATCCCAATTATTACAATCTGTGCCCGTCGCATCCGGATGCGCGCGCTTATGTCCGCGCGCTCGTCGCCGACGTTACGCACACTTATAAGCCGGACAGAATCGAACTTGAAAGCCCGTCTTTCATGGGCTTTGCCCATGAATACCATCATGAGAAGGATGGTGTCGGGCTGACGCCGGAAGACGACTTTCTTCTGTCGCTGTGCTTCTGTCCGTCCTGCCTCGCCCGCGCCGCTTGTGCCGGCATCGAAGGCCAGGCGGCGCGTGACCTCGTCAAGCAGTGGATTGCCGAGGCGTGCGAGCGCGCGGTGCCTGAACGGCGCTTTCCAGAATTTCCCGCAAGTGGCCTCGACACCTTTTTGCCCTGGCCGCATCTCCACGCCTATCTGTTGTGGCGGTTCGAGCCGGTGACCAGTCTTGTCGCCGAACTGCGCGAGGTTGCCGATCCGGGGACCCGTGTCCTCGTCATCGACCTGCGAGACGGCTGGCTCGGCGGCTGCGATCTGGCAGCGCTCGGCAAGGTCTGCGACGGGGCGATCCTTTGTGCCTACGACATGCAGGCCGGCGACGTGACGGGCCTTATGGCGGCTGGCCACACCGCGCTCGGTGCAGAGAAATTCCTCGGCGCCGGCTACCGGCTCTTTTATCCGGAAATGGCAGGCCCCGAAATTCTCGCCGCCAAGGTGAAGCCGGCGCTGGCGCCGGACGTCGACGGTATCAATTTTTACAATTACGGCCTTGTCCCCGCCGCACGACTCGATTGGGTGCGTGCAACACGACCTGGCTGAACAAAACGATCCGTGTGCCGCAGTCGAAAGCGCGTCGCGGCTGAATGGATTCATGCGAGGCGCTTTAAGTGATTGTTATGCATGACAGCGCTGTCCTGCCTCGCGACCTGTCATTTCCCTCGGCTCCATCACCTCGTGCTATCCAGGCCGGGCTGACGCGCAGCGAGCGGATGGACGCGATCGCTGGCCTCGTTCTGAACCTGGCAGCCCTTAGCAAACACCCTGCTCGGAGATTGAGGTGGCTGCCAGACCGACGACAGCCCGGTGTTTCGCCAGACAGCGCAAGACACCGTCTTCAGCGCGTGTGCCGCACAAGATAGGGTTCGACCAAGGCGCGTATTTCCGCAGCTGGCGCCGCTTCGCCGGCACCACGCAGCGCCCGTTCGTAGCGCGCATAGTCGTCGACCGCGCCTTCGACATCACCGCGCGACAGCCGCTCCCTGATCAGCGCCTTGTAGACGGGTCCGGCATCCGGATAGAGGTCCAGCGCCCTCAAATAGATCGAGCGCGCTTCCTGGACGTTCCCGGTTGTCTCCAGCCGCTGGCCGGTCCGCAATCCAAGATCGATCAGATCGCGACGCACTTTTTCAGCTGCGGCGAGCGACCAGAAGCTGGCTCGCTCGTGCAGGAACAACGGACCGGGGAATGCGAGGAACAGCGCTTCCGCTTCCGGTCGCAGCCCGGCCGCCTCGCCATTGGCTGTCGTTACGGATTTGAGCCGTGCATCCCAGTCGGCGAGGTCGACCCAGACCTTGTCCGACGCGAGGCGAAGCTTGCCTTCGCGCTGAACGATGAGGTCGGTCCGCCCGAGCAGCTTGCGTAGCCGATGCAGCGCCTGCTCGCATGCCGCCCGCGCCTGGTCGCCGTCGAGGTCGGGCCACAGCCAGTCCTGAACGGTCTCCAGCGAACAGGTATTGTCTTTCGAGATCGCCAGTACCCGCAGGATGTCGAGAGCCTTCGTCGATGGCTTGGCGCCGAGATTAAGAGGGTTTCCATCGAGTTCGAGCCGAAAGCCTCCGAGGACGTGGACCTTGAGCGGCCATGGCCAGGCCGTGGGCCGCCGTTGCGGCGCCTCCAATCGGCGTTCCCGGATAAGCGACCGGCAAAGCTTGGGCTCGATGCCGCGCTCAAGCGCATCGCCAAGCAGTTCGGCGAGCAATTCCGGAACGTTGAGGAGCACCATTGGCCAGCTGACGTCGCGCAGCGCCTCCATGAAGACCTTCAGCCGATCGCCGTAGCGTGGACCCTGGTCCCACAGGCTCTCCAGCGCGGCCGCTGCAAGAATGCATATCTCGGTTCGCTTGCGGGCGCCGCCGTTCAGCCGCGGCAGCAAGTCGCTGAGCAGCGCGGCGGCTTCGCGCGGCTTCCTGTCGGCGAGCAGCACCTGGAACTTCGTGATGCAGTGCGCCCAGCGCTCGACCATCGGCTCGTTGGCGGCCTCGCTCGCCGCCATGAAGCGCTCGCAATCCTCATAGGCGGCCGCGAAATCGCCTTGCCTGGCATGAAGCGCGGCATAGCAATTGGCGACGATGGCGACCTGTGTGCTGAAACGGCTGTCGGCGATCTCGGCCAGCCGCTCGACCACCTGGTCTAGCTCGGCAAAGTCGTTGCGGAACTTCATCTGCATCTGAAGATGATACAGGCCACCGAACTCCACACCCTTGAGCGACTCGCGCTCGCCAATCGCGATCGCCTCCCGCAACGCCGCTTCGGCCGACGGGTAGGGAAAACCCCGTCTCTTATACGGGAAGTAACGGCCGCTCTTGGCGCCAAACTCGACCAGCCACATGCCGAGCACCCAAGGCAGCACCTCCTTGTCGCTCAAATCCTCGACAACGCTGTCGACGGCCTTGGTGAACAGATCGGCCCGCATGACCGATACCGAATGCTCGATCAGCGTTTCGCTGGCAAGCAGCCGTAAGCCGCTTGGGTCGTGCTCGGGATTCCGGGTCAGCCGCTCCAGCAGTTCGGTTTCCAGCGCTTGCCCGTCCGGGCTGTTGCGGTAGTAGTCGTCGCCGAAGTTTAGCGCCCGCACCATGCCGATGCGCACCAGCATCGCTTCCTCGGAAGGCAGTTTTGGCAGGCCGCGCTCGATGATTTCGAACGCCCGGCGGGTCCAGGCCGAAAGACCCTCATAGGTGCGCCAACTGTCCGTCTTGACCAGAACCGCGCGCGACACCGTAAGACAAAGCCCGCGCTGATCGTCGGCCTCGTCAAAGGCATGCCATGCCTTCGACAGCCAGTGCTCTGCCGCGGCGTCGTTCGGCATGTGGGCCACGCCCAGCCAATAGAAATGCCAGCCGTTCATGAACGCTTCCGGCAACCGGCCGACCCATTCGATGAAGGTCGTTCGATGTCCCTGCGCCAAAACGGTCTCCGCCCGGCTCAGCATGAGCCCGCTCGCCTGGTCCCAGTCCTCTGCCTGCAAGGCGAGGTGTATGGCTTCGTCATATCGGCCGGCGTCGGCGAGGACCTTTGCCGCCCTTTGTTTGAGCGACTTCTGCTCTTCTGCCGTCACACGCTGTGCGAAGCGTCGGTCGAGGAAGTCCCGCAAGAGGTCGTGCAGGTGGAAAACGTCGCGGCTGTTTTCCGTTCGCGTGACCAGCAACTGCCGCCTGTAGAGCCTGTCGAGCAGCTTGCCCGCTTCGCTCGACCCGATCATCACGTCCGCCAGTTCGGCGCTGATTTCGGGCAGCAGATTGAGTTTCAGCAGCATGTCCTGGTCGGCGGCGGGAAGGGAAAGGAAGAAATGGCGGCCGAGAACGTCCGACAGGGCATTCTGCCCGCCGGGTGCTGTCCCGGTCGTGTCATCAGGGCCGACCGCCGAGCCGTGATCGGCGAGGAGAACCAGCCCGATCGCCCAGCCGCGCGCCGCTTCGACATCGACTGGAACGGCACCGTTCCTCGACCGCAGCTTGACGAAATCGCGTGCTTCCGATGTCGAGAATTCGAGCGCCCACCTGTCGACGACGGCCACTTGGCCCTTGAGAACGAGGTCGCCCAGTTCGTTGTGGGGCAGCGTGCGCGAGATGCAGATGCAGCGGACCGTGTCAGGAAGTTCACGGAACATCACCGAAAGCACCGCCCGGAATTCGGGCGTGTCGGCGTCCTGCAAATCGTCGAGGACCAGAATGGTGCCGGGCTTCAACCGCGCGAAGTAGGCTCTGAAGAAGCGCCTGGCGAATTCCTTCGGCTGCTCGGCATACTCGACGCCGAACACCGGCATGTCTCCAACCGCGGGTGAGGCGAGTGACTGCGCCAGATATTGAAAGAAGCGCGCGATATCCTGGTCGCCCTCGTCGATGCGGAACCACACATGCGGTGCCGCGACGCTTTCGAGGTAGTCGATGACCGCCGTCGTCTTGCCGTAGCCGGCCGGCGCGGCCACCCAGCATACGCTCGAACGCGATTTTTGACCGATCGCTTCGAGAACGCGGTTCCGCCTCAATATCCTGGCGCTGCGCGGCGCCGCCAGCTTGGCGATCCGGCCTGTGCCCGAGAGCGGGCGCCTCGCATCGGCGTCAATGGCGTCTAGGGCGGTCATCGGGGCTCCCGCTCGACCAATCATCGAGCGTCGGGTCGTGCCGTGATGACCGTCCCGCCGCCCAGATTGACCTTAGGGTAGCGCAATCGTGCGACAATTCGTAGGGGCTTCGCAGATGAAGCGGCAACGGCCGGGTGCAAGCGTCGCCTGGGTGCCTGCGCGACCTCGAGATCAGGCAGCAGACGCGGCCGAATTGCGAGCCGCAATCGGCGACCTCGCCGCGGCCCTCGACAGCAAACAGCGTGAAGGAAAACCTGACAGCACGAAGCATCTCCGGGCCTGATAAGTCCCGACGGAATCTGTTGGGGCAACTGCACGGCCTGTTCGCATCGCGACGCCTCCGGCGGTCGCAGGCGCGTGGCGACGCCTGCCAAATCACAGTGCAACTTTAGAGCACGCGCACATACGGATCGCTCGCGGAATTCGATGTGCTGGCTCGCCGTACCAACTGCAAGCCGAGCATCGCTGCTACGATTTGAGCTCGCGCTGACGTTGCCGGTGCGAACGACCGGTCGTTCAATCGGCCGGGACGCTTTCCTGTCGCTCTCCGTTGGCTTTTGCGATGAAGCTGCGCCAACCGCCATAGGCCGAAATGTCGATCGCCTCTGACAACCCGGCGGTCTCAACCAGAAAGCCTTTGGCCGATGTCCCGTCATCGAGCTCGATCGTGCCTATGCCGAGCGGCGGCGGGATCGCGGCCACGAAGCGTCCGAACGCGTCTGGTGAAAGCCGCCAAACCTCGACATCGATCGACTTCCCGTGGCCATCGGCAACACGCACGAGCCCTGGCTTGGGCACGGACTGGCCGGCGAGCGCATAGAGCTGATAGGAGGCAACCGTCTTGGCGGCCCTGCTCAATCGCGCGCCAAGCGCGCAGAGCTGGCCATTGAGCGGCATCCCCGACAAATGCGCGCCGACGACCACGAGCTCGATCATGCCGTCATCGACGTCAGGGGTCTTGGCGACGCAGGCAGGCATTGCCCAACCAGTCGCGCCAAGGCCGAGACCGCTGGCTCGATGGACATCACGGGCGAGCGCCGCCGTCAGGGCGTCCTTGCCGGCGGCAGCAAGCAAGGTAACGCTCATCGGCAGACCGTCGTCGCGCTTGCCCGTCGGCACGGCGATGCCGCACATATCGAGCAGATTGACGAAGTTGGTGTAGGTGCCGAGCCGGCTGTTGGTGACGATCGGATCGGCCAAAACAGTCTCCAGCGAATAGTGCGTCGGCGCCGTCGGCACGCAGAAAAGGTCGACCGAGGCGATGACAGGCGCGAGCCTGGCCTTGTGGGCCTGCAGCGCATAGAGGCCTTTGAAAGCATCCGCCGCGGAAAGTTTTCGTGCGCCGCCGATGATTGTGCGCGTTACCGGGTGCATGGCTGCCTCGCTCACGTCCATGAAATCCGCGATCGCCGCATAGCGCTCGGCCACCCAGGCGCCTTCGTAGAGCAGGTTGGCGGTAGCGTAGAAATCGCCGAAGGGAATTTCGATCAGTCGGCAGCCGAGCTGTTCCAGCGTCCGCAGCGCCGTTTCGAATCCCGCTTGCATGGCCGCGTCGCCAAAAAATTCCCGATCCGCTTTTACGGGAACCCCGACGGTCAGCGCGGATGGACACGGACCAAGCGGCGGCGCCGCGATAGCCTTCGAATAAGGATCGACGTCATCTTTGGCCGCCGCCGCCCTGAAGACGCTGTAGGCGTCATCGACGGTGAGCGCGAAGACGGAGACGCAGTCGAGCGTGCGGCAGGCCGGCACCACGCCTGTGGCCGACAGGGCGCCGACGGTCGGCTTCAGCCCGACGAAGTTGTTGAGGCCGGCGGGAATGCGGCCGGATCCTGCGGTATCGGTGCCGAGCGCGAAAGAAACAATGCCGTGCGCCGTCGCCACGGCCGAGCCGCACGAGGAACCGCCCGGCACCAGTTTCGGATCGATCGCGTTTCGGGGGACCGGATAAGGTGTGCGCACGCCGACGAGGCCGGTGGCGAATTGGTCGAGATTGGTTTTTCCGACGACCAGCGCCCCGGCCGCCCTCAGACGCGCGACGACGGTGGCGTCTTTCGCCGGCAGGTAGGCATATTCGGCGCAGCCGGCCGTGGTCGGCATGCCGGCAACATCGATGTTGTCCTTGACCGCGAACGGCACGCCCCAGAGCGGCTTTGCCACGGGATCGAACCCGCCGAGTGCGTCGGCTTCGGCGAACAGGTCCGCCTTGCTCGCCAGATGGATGAAGATGCCGGGATCGTCCGCTTTCGCTATGCGCGCAAACACGGTTTCAATAATGGTAGTGGCCGACATGCCGGAGGCATAGCTCGCGTGCAGGCTGCCGATATCGAAGCGGATGTCGCTCATTTGGCCTCGTCCAGAATGATCACCGGCAGATTCCACTGGATCAGCACGACGCAGCCGTCTTTCGTCCACACCGAATGCTCGGTCCCGACCGGGTTCAGGATCACACTTCCGGGAAGATAGTCGCCATTCTCGTCGCTCTGGGTGCCTTCCAACACAACGATGGTTTCCAGTGCGACATGGCGATGGCGCGGCACGCCGGCGCCGGGCCGATAGTTCAGGATCGCGACGGAGGGTTCGGCCGGTCCGCCCTTGAGCAGCCAATGCACCGTGATGCCGTCGCGAAAATGCTCGAATGCCAGATCACGCCAGACCCCATGGATGAGAACCGGGTATGCAATGTTAGGCATCGGCAATTCCTTTGAGCACCTGGTCCGTCATCGCCGTCCAGCCGACGATCGCGCCCTGCGCCCTGATCATGGCCAGTGAGGCCGCCTTGAACTCCGGAAAATAACTCTCCGTCGCATCCTCCGCCAGCAGGCATTCGTAGCCGCGGTCGTTGGCCTCGCGCATCGTCGTCTGCACGCAGACTTCCGTCGTAACTCCGGCGAAGACGAGCTGCTGCACGCCGAGCCGCTTCAGGTCCTCGCCGAAGCTGGTAGCGTAGAACGCGCCCTTGCCGGGTTTTTCGATGACGATTTCGCCAGGCAGCGGGGCTACCTCGTCGAGGATCGCCGTTCCCGGCTCGCCGACGACCAGCACGCGGCCCATCGGACCGACATCGCCGATTCGGATCGACGGATTGCCGCGATTGCGCTTGGCCGGCGGCAGGTCCGAAAGGTCCGACCTGTGGCACTCCATCGTGTGGATCACCGGCAGGCCGGCGGCGCGAAATCCCTGGATCAGCCTTTTGACCGTCGGCACGATCGCCACCACCCGGCCGACGTCATTGCCGAGGCTGGCGCCGAAGCCGCCCGGCTCGGCGAAATCGCGCTGCATGTCGATGACGACCAGCGCCATCGCCTCAAGCTTGAAGGCGAACGGAAACGGCAGCGCGTCGATCTCCGCCATCAGTGATGTCCCGCCATATGCTCGCCGATCGTCTGCACGCTCGCCTGTGCGATCGGCGTCTCATAGACCAGCGCGCCGTCGGACATGACGAAGATGCGGTCGGAGAGCTCCAGCAGTTCGTCGAGGTCCTCCGACATCAACAGCACCGCGGCACCAGCGTTGCGTGCCCGCATGATACGGGCGCGGATTTCGGCGACGGCGGAGAAGTCGAGGCCGAAGCAGGGGTTCGACACGATGAGAAGATCGACCTCGCCGGTCAGTTCGCGGGCGAGCACCGCACGCTGCACATTGCCTCCGGAGAGCGACGAAATCGGCGAGGCGAGCGAGGCTGTCTTGACCTTGAACTGCTCGACCAGCCGCGTCGCATAGTCCCTGATGGCGCTCATCCGGATCCAGCTTATCGGCTTGCCGGCCTCGTTCAGGTCGAAGGTCCGGAATGCCATGTTTTCCGCCACCGTCATCCTCGGCGCGCAGGCATTGCGCAACGGTTCCTCCGGGATGAAGCGCACATTGAGCGTGCGGGCTTCAGCGCGGCTGGCGCCGTAGGGCGATCCCTTCACCAGAACGTCGCCGGCATCACGCGTACGCTGTCCGGCAAGGACTTCTAGAAACTCCTTCTGGCCGTTGCCGGAAATACCGGCGACACCGACGATCTCGCCGGATTTCACATCGAGCTCGACGATATTGATGGTTTTCAGGCCGGTGCGGTCGGGCGCTTTCAGCGCCTTCACCGTCAGGATTTGCCTGGCGCCGACCGGCACTGGAGCGCGGCTGTCGAGCGCGGCGATCGGCTGGTCACCGATCATCATCGCTGCCATCTGCTTGTGAGACAAATCCGATACTTTCCCCGTTCCTGTCAGTCTGCCCTTGCGCAACACAGTGATGTCGTCGGCAAACGCCGTCACCTCGTGGAACTTGTGCGAGATCATCAGCACGGTGAGATCGCCCGCCTTGGTCATTCCGCGCACGAGGCCCAGCACTTCCTGCGCCTCGCCGGGGGTTAGCACCGACGTCGGCTCGTCCAGCACCAGAAAACTGCGGCCGAGATAAAGCTGCTTGATGATTTCGAGCTTCTGTTTCTCGCCGGCGGCGAGTTCGGCCACCTTGACGTCGAGCGGCAGCTTGAACGGCATCCGCTCCATGAATTGGGCAAGTGCGGCGCGCTCCTTGCGCCAGTCGATAATCCCCGGCACCTTTTCGCGGGAAATGACCAGGTTCTCCGCACCTGTCAGCGACGGGACCAAGGTAAAATGCTGGTAGACCATGCCGAGGCCGAGCGCCGAGGCGTCCTTCGGACCGGCGATCCCGATCTCGCGGCCGTCGACCAGAATGTCGCCGGCGGTCGGGTGATAAAAGCCCATGATGCATTTGACCAGCGTCGACTTGCCCGCGCCGTTTTCGCCAAGCAGCGCATGAAACGATCCCGCCGGCACCTTGATGGAGACGTCGTCCAGCGCGGTGAAGGCGCCGAAACGCATGCTCATGCCGATCGTCTCGACGCCAACCGCTCTTTTGCCGCGATCACTCATGATCGAACCTCATGGCAACTGGGCGACGAAGGACGCCGAATTGGACACCGCGCCGAACACGCCGCCTTGCATCTTGATCATCTTGATCGCAGCGAGATGGTTGTCGTAGTCGGTCGCCCCGCAGCAATCCTCCAGCATCACGCATTCGAAGCCGCGGTCGTTGGCTTCTCGCATCGTCGTGTGCACGCAGACGTCGGTGGTGATGCCGGTCAGCACGATGTTTTCGATGCCGCGCTGGTTGAGGATCAGTTCCAGGTCGGTGGCGCAGAACGAGCCCTTTCCCGGCTTGTCGATGATCGGCTCGCCTTCGGCCGGATAGAGGTCGGGGATGATGTCCCAGCCCGGCTCGCCGCGCACCAGGATGCGCCCGCAAGGTCCGGGGTCGCCGATGCCGGCATTGATGCGGCGCGAGCGCCAGCGCTTGTTGGCCGGCAGGTCGGCGAGATCGGGCCGGTGGCCCTCTCGCGTATGAATGATGGTGTAGCCCTTCGCCCGCATGGCAGACAGCACTGATCTGATCGGTTCGATCGGCGCCCGCACCAGCGAGAGATCGTAGCCCATATGATCGACATAGCCGCCCGGCCCACAGAAATCGGTCTGCATGTCGATGATGATCAGCGCCGTGTTGTCGGGCCGAAGCTCGCCATTGTAGGGCCATGGATAGGGATCGGCATCGATGTAGCGCTGCGTGACCTCGGCTCTGGCGTTCATTGAGAAAAACTCCAGTCTGGAAACGTCATTTGGTGATCGACAGTTCGCCCGGTGCGCCGGCCAGCGAACGGCTCGGCGACGAGGTGGCGATCATGATAACGAGGGTGAGAATGTAGGGTGCGGCGTAGAACAGATAGTAGCCTTGCGTGACGCCGACCGATTGCAGCGCCGGCCCCAGCGCGCCGGCCCCGCCGAACAGCAGCGCGGCGGCAAAGCAGCCGAGCGGGTTCCAGCGCGCGAAGATGACCAGCGCCACCGCCATCAGCCCCTGGCCCGACGAGATGCCTTCGGTCCAGCTGCCGGGATAGTAGAGCGACAGATAAGCGCCGCCGATGCCGGCCAGCGCGCCGCCGATGCCGGTGGCGATGAGGCGCACCGTATTCGGGTTGAGGCCCATGGCGCGCGCGGCATCGGAACTGTCGCCGACCACGCGCAGGATCAGGCCGGCCCGGGTGTTGCGGAAAGCCCACCACAGGAATACGGCAAGTGCTGCGCCGATCAGGAACAGCACATTGATGTTGAGCGCCGCCTGCACCTGCGGAACGTCGGACCAGCCGCCAAACGGGATGGCCGGCAGGTCGGGCGCCGAGGGCTGGATGAAGGGTTTGCCGAAGAAGAAGGCGAGACCCGAGCCGAACAGCATCAGCGCAATGCCGATGGCGATGTCGTTAACGCCACGGAATTTGCAGATCCAGCCGTGGAACAGGCCGAAACAAAGACCGGCCGCGGCGGCGGCCAGCAGGCCGAGCCATGGTGAGCCGGTCATCACCGCGACGGCATAGGCGGTCATCGCGCCGAACACCAGTGTGCCTTCGAGACCGAGATTGATGCGCCCCGAACGCTCGGTGATGGCTTCGCCCAGCGACACGAAGATGAAGGGCGTCGACACCCGGATGGCGCCGCCGAGCATGGCGAGCGGAACGCCCCAGAGGCCGATCTCGGTTGCGCCCATCAGGCAGTTCCCTTCAGGAGATCGGGCCTCTTCAAGAGATCGCCCCTCTGCCAGAGGTCGGGATTGAAGGCCTTGAAGCGGCCGTAGAAGGTTTCGCTGAACAGGATGACGACGAAGAGCATGCCCTGCAGCACCAGCACGGTGGCGTCGGGCAGGTCCATGCGGCGCTGGATCAACCCGCCGGAGGCGTCGATGCCGCCAAGCAGGAAGGCGACCGGGATGATGGCGAGCGGATTGTGGCGGGCGAGGAAGGCGACCAGGATACCGGTATACCCATAGCCGGCGGCGAGCGAGGCGTTGGCGCTGCCTTGCACGGCGGCGACTTCCAGCATGCCGGCAAGGCCGGCAAAGCCGCCGGCCAGCGCGGTGAAACCGACAATCAGCGGTCCAACGGCAAGTCCCTGCACCTGGGCTGCCCTGACATTGCCGCCAGCGATGCGGGCGGCGAACCCCCAGCGGGTCTTTTCGATCAGCAGCCAGGACAGAATGCAGGCGATGATGCCGACGACCAAGCCCCAATGCACGTCCATGCCGGGAATGTTGCCGATGCGGTAGGCCTCAGCCAACGGCTCGGTCGACGGTTTGTTGAGCGAGGCGGGATCGCGTAGCGGTCCTTCCACCAGATGGTTCATCAGGGCGATGGCGATATAGGCCATCAAAAGGCTCGATATGGTTTCGTTGACGGCACGGTAGTGGCGTAGCGCGCCGACGGCACCGATCCAGATGCCGCCGGCGGCCAGGCCCGCCACGCCCATGGCAAGAATAACGAAAAAGGCGGGGGCGCCGCTGGCGGCCACGCCCATGGCAGCCGCGGCAACGCCGCCCAGCACGATCGCGCCTTCGCCGCCGATGACGACAAGGCCGAGCCGGGCCGGCAGCGCCACGCAGAGCGCCGCAAGCAGCAAGGGTGCGGCCCGCGACAGCGAATTCTGGACCGAGAACCACGAGCCGAAGCCGCCGCGCCACATCGTTTCATAGAGCTGCGCCGGCGATTTGCCGACCAGCGCGATGAACAGGCTGAACAGGGCCATGCCGACAATCAGGGCCGCGAGCGGGATGACGAGGGCTTCCGCCCGCCGGGCGATCCATTCGAGCGCCGTCGGATAGCTTTTGGCGCCGAGCATCACTGGCACGTTCGCGCTGCTCACGGTGTCTGCCATGGCCCCCGTCTCCGATCCATGCTCAAGCGGTCGAGCCGACGACACCCTCGACGAGATAGTCCATGCTTTCCAGTTCGATCGCGGCGTCGACGAAGGTCTGGCCCTCGGTTGCGACGACGTCGCCCTTGTTGTTCTTCAACGGCCCCTTGATTACGGAAAAGCCGCCCTTCATCATTTCGGCGAGCGTGCCGTCGAACTGTGCGCGCGCCGCCTCGCTGACGGCGGGGCCGAGCGGGCTCATCTTGACGAAGCCGTCGGCCAGTCCGCCGCGCGTGAAATTGGGCAGCGGTTTGCCGGCCACGAGGTCGTCGACGAACATCTTGTAGACCTTCGCCCAGTTCCATTCCGCGCCGGTCAGGTATTTTTCGGGCGCCAGCGGGCTCTGATTGGCATGGTAGCCGCAGATGAAGGCGCCGCGCCCCGCCGCCGTTTCGACCACCACTTTCGGGCTGTCGACATGGCAGGTGATGACGTCGGCACCCTGATCGACCAGTGCATTCGTGGCCTCCGCCTCCTTGACCGCCAGCGACCATTCGCCGGTGAAGATCACCTGGCAGGTGATTGCCGGGTCGACCGAGCGTGCGCCGAGCAGGAAGGAGTTGATGTTGAGCAGGACCTGCGGAATGGGCTTTGCCGCGACGAAGCCGATCTTCTTGGTCTTGGTGGCGTGGCCGGCGGCGACGCCGTTGAGATACTGGCCCATGCCGATATAGCCGAAATAGGAACCGGCATTCATCGGATGCTTGTCCTTGTTCCACATGCCGCCGCAATGGCGGAACTGCACGTCGGGGAATTTCGCGCACATGGCCAGCATGTGCGGATCGAAATAGCCGAACGAGGTCGGGAAGATCAGCGAGGCGCCGTCGAGGTTGATCATCGATTCCATCGACTTCTGGACATCGACCGTTTCGGGGACGTTCTCCTCCTCGACCACGGAGATGCCCTCGATGGCCTTCAATGTGGCGGCACCCTCGGCATGCGCCTGGTTATAGCCGTAGTCGTCCTTCGGTCCGACATAGATGAAGCCGACAGTGACGGCAGCGGCGAACGCCCTGCTGATCGGGAATGACGCCGAGGCCAGGCCAAGCGCCGCTCCGGCGGCGGAGGTCTTGAGCAGATCGCGGCGGCTAAGCATGAATCTCTTGGTCATGTGAATGCTCCCTGTTGAACCCTTTCCGGGTCGATGAATTCCCTTCTCGTAAAGTGCATGCAATCGCCGTGCCAGTTCAAAAGCTGGATTTTATCCAATTAAATCAGTTAGCTGGCTGATTAGCCGTGCTCAAGCGAAAGGCAATTGCATACACTTTTTGCCTTTCAATTAGCCAGTTTGACAACCAGATTAAAATAAAGGCATAGAGGGGTGCCCGAGTCGAAACGAAAAAGACTGGACGGAGGAGAATTGTCGGGGAAGCGCAGCTTGATCAGATCGGGCACGACCGTCGATCAGATGGTGAGGGCGATCGGTGACCGGATCGTCACCGGCTTCCTGCGCCCCGGCGAAAAGCTCGACGAGGCCTCGCTGGCTGCCCGTTTCGATGTGTCACGCACTCCCGTCAGGGAGGCGCTTGGCCGGCTGAGCGCCATGGGGTTGGTCGAAAGACGTCCCAACCGCGGCGCCACCGTCGCCGTGGTGACGCAGGAGCATCTTGCCTCGATGTTCGAGAGCATGGCCGAGCTTGAAGCGATCTGCGCACGATTCTCGGCCGAGCGCATGACTGCCGGCGAACGCCGCGCGCTCGAAATCGAGCACCAGGCATCGGCGCGCCTTGTGCAGTTGGGTGCGGAGGAGGACTACGAGTATTTCAACACCGAGTTCCACACCCGGCTCTATCGCGGCGCGCGCAGCAAGCACATCTATGAACTGACCGTCATGACCCGCAGCCGGCTGGCGCCGTTCCGGCGCGCGCAATTCATGCTGCCGGGCCGCTTGGCCAAATCCTGGCAGGAGCATGACGTCATCGTTACCGCAATCATGCGCGGTGACAGCGCCGCCGCAGGACAGGCGGCCAAGGATCACGTCTCCATCGTCAGCGAGGCGAGCGCCGTCTTTGCCGCGGTTGACCCGATGAAACCGGCGGTGGATTCGATCGGGATGTCTTCCTAGTGGACAAAACCTGACGCGTGGTACCCGAAACGGAATACCGTTTTGACCCCGAGGCGACCTATGTCTTGCGTGTAGCGAATGGCCGCTTCGCGCCTGATGTCGGTCGTTGGACTGATTGTGGCCGCCATCCAGGAGCGGATATCCGTCGCCTAACACCCTGATCGACCAGTGCATTGGTGGCCTCCGCCTCTTGACCGCCAGCGACCATTCGCCGGTGAAGATCACCTGGCAGGTGATTGCCGGGTCGACCGAGCGTGCGCGTCAGTTGCAACTTCACGAGTAGTGGAATGCCACGTGGTCAATATCGGTCCCCAACGTGAGCCCGTCTTCGATCTCGAATCGGCGGCGGCCATGCTCGAAGCCAGCGGCGACCACAGGGTTTTGAGCTGCCGTCGTTGTCAACAAACCCCACAGGCGCTAAGCTCCACGCTGGGATCAGGCAATGGAAAGTACCGATGCCGGAGCAAATGCACGCCAGGTTTTTCCATCGGCTTGTCGCCCTGTTTTTCATCCTTCTTCTCGGCGCGCATCCCGCCAGCGCCCAGAACCGCCTCGCTCCGACCCCGCTGTTCGACACTCCTGGCCTTGCCGCCGAGGCGTTGAAAGCCATCGCCGAGCGCATCGGGCGCGAGCCGCGGGTCGCGCTGGTGGATATCCGGGGCTCTGAGATAACTGTGCATGTGCAGGGCGCGCGCCCCCATCATCTCGACAAGTGGACCTGGATACGCGGCCGCGGCTTGATCATGGGCATGACGACGCAGATCCGCGGCCCGGAGATCGCCCAGCCGCTCGTAGCGACGCTCGACCCGACAACCGTCCTTTTTCCACTCGAACGCCTGCCGCTCGACGACCTGCCCGCACTGATCGACCGGATCTCGCCCCGCGCCATGCTTGAAGAGCCAGCACTTCCGCAGTCCATTCGGATCGAGCGGCAACTCCTGCTCGTGGGCGGCACCCGCTTGGGCGAGGCGCGGATCATGGTCCACTGGAACACCGGGCGCGAAAGCTCCTACGTTTACCTCAACATGGACGGCAGCATCCACACGGCCGATGTCTCGGGCACCTTTCGCGCCCGCGGCCTCGACATGGCGCGGGATGACTGGCATCTGCCGATGGCGGCGCAGGATCTCGCCTTCTTCGGCACCCACCGCAGCATCCTTCGGGTCGAGATCGAGCCGCGAGACATCGACGTGAGCTACATGGACCCGCAGAGACGCAGCCAGACGACGGGCATGCGCTGGACGCTGAACGGCCTCAGCGTGAACGCGCCGGTCATGGAGATGCCCGCCACGATGCGGACGCCGACCGAGGATGTGTTCGCCTTCACCGATATCGACTTCGCAATGCTGCCCGCGCTCAAGGCGGCGGCGCTGGAGAAGGTGAACGAGCCCGGCATGCGGGTGCTGAAGATAGTGGCGAACCGTCCGATCACCAGCATAGGCACGCCACAGCTTGTCTGGACGCTCACCGTCGGCGATCCTGCGAAGCAGGGAAACTGGATCACCCGGACCGAGGGCGAGGCATGGCAGGTCGTAGCAAGCCCTGCCGGCGAGATTCTTCGGGTTATCCTTCCCCCCGGCCGACGCCCGTCGGTGGATTGGTGGACGCCCGCCAACCTACGCGACGTGATCGACCGGCTCGTTTCCACCTTTCCGGTCAGCCATCCCTTCCGCGAGATCGTGCTCGATCCCCAAGGCGGCAGGGCTCATGCCGTCGACGGGGGCGACCCGACGCTGTGGCGGGAATTCAGCATCAACGCGCACGAAATCTCCGTGTCGTCCATTGGAGGTGGACGCCATGACGGGGTGGACGGGACATGGTTCACGCTAGATGCGCTCGATGGCTACAGCACGGAAGTGATTTTCGACCTCGTCTCGCGCACGTTCGAGACTATGAGCCTGCCCGATGGCTACATATCCAGGTTGACGTTTTCGCGCGGGAATACCTGGGTTCGGCCGCCAGAGGAGCAGGTGATGCTGGAAATACGGGTGGAGCACGGAATGCGCGGCGGCCGGCTCACCTGGCTCGCCGACGGGACGGAATTGGACCGTGTGATGCCATGAGCCGCGGTCAGTAATCTCTCATCGGGTGATGACAACGGTCACGCCGAGCAAGCCATGGAGAGCGTCGAATCTGCAGGCTGAATCGTGCGGGTGAAACCCGCTTATTGTTCAAGACCGACTTTTTAGTAGGGTCAGCACGGCTGGCTCACCCGAAAGTCCGCTATCCGGCATAAGATGAGCTCGGGAAGGTCCGACGACTATCACAAGTACTGGTTCCGGCCAATGTCGGCTTTCAAGAAGAGAATTCGGCTCCGGGGTCACATTTTGGGTCAGTCAGGGACCTCGGACTTACCGGATCGAACGTCCGCTGTCGCTTTTTTGGACCGTCACGGGCCTAGACATCAGGATGCTCTCGGCGGTGCTTCTGACGATGGGGACAATCCCGCAAGGAATCCCGGAGGATGTGAGTCATGTGGAGGATAGGCCATGAAGTGGAAGTCGCTTCGATCAACTGCGCTCGCCGGCCTCACCGTGGCCGCGATTCTCCTGGAGGCGCGGGCTGTGTTCGCCGTCGACGAAGAACCGTTGAACCTGCTGCGGCTCACGTCGGCGAAGGTCGAATCGACCACTTCTCCCGCCGACGTGACTGCGATCGCGCGGTTGACAGACGGCGACGCGAAGACGGTCGCGGAGATCAACGCGACGGAAGCCACACCGCTGGACGTCACGTTCACGTTCGGTGGAGGCGTTGTGGCGCCGGAGGGGATCAGGGTCACGCTGCCGGAGGGCTCGGGCAGCGCGGCAGCTCGCGTGGAGATCCTCGTCTCGACGGCGTCGGCGCACGCCGGGTTCCGGTCCCTTCGCACTGACCCGCTTGCGGCGGAGGGCAAGCCGCAGACGTTCGAGTTCCCCACCACCGCGGCGCGCTGGATCATCGTGCGGCTCGCGCCGCAGCCCGGAGCGCGCAAGGTAGCGGCGGCGGAAGTGGAGGTCATCGGTCGGGAGGGTGAGCCGAAGAGCCACTACGCGTTCGCCGAGTCTCCGGCGAAGGCCTTCGACGTGCTCACGCGCCTCGAGAAGACGACATCACTCAAGCTGGCGGTCTCCGACGAGGAGAAGGCGATGTTCGCGAAGGCGAAGGCGGGGCGCTTGACGCCCGTGGAGTTCGCTGAGGCCGCGCTGCTGGCGTCGGGCGTAGTCGACGCGGGGAAAAGGAAGAAGTACCTGAAGCGCCTGGACGCGTTGGAGCAGCAGGCTCGCGCGGCGGTGGCGAACGCGCGCACTCCCGCAGCCAAGGGCGAGGCGCTCCTCCAGTGGCTCCACAAGGGCCCGATTTCGAAAGGCTACGTGGCGCGCCAGACCGGCCTCTCGGTGATCTTGGATACGGGTACGTTCAATTGCGTGTCGTCCGCCGTGCTCTACAACGTGCTCGCGCTGCGGCTCGGGCTGGACGTGCGCGCGATCGAGGTGCCCGACCACGCGTTCTCGATCCTCTACGACGGCACGCGGCACATGGACGTGGAGACAACGAACGCCAAGGGGTTCAACCCCGCTAGGGACAAGGCCGCCATCGCCAAGTTCGAGCAGATGACCGGCTTCCGCTACATCCCCGACGCGCACCGCGACCAGCGCCGAGAGGTCGAGGAGGCGGGGCTGGCGGCGATCATCTACTACAACCAGGGCGTGTTGCTCTCGGAGGCGAAGCGCTACCACGAGGCGCTCGTGGCGAATTTCCGGGCGATGAGCCTCGACCCCGAGTTCGGCTCGGCGGTGAAGAACGCGCTGGCCGTGCTCGCGAACTGGGGAGCGGAGCTTTCGCGCGACGGCAAGTTCCAGGAGGCCCTGGAAGTCGTGACGACCGGCCTCGCGCTGGCGCCGAAGGACGCGGCGCTCGTCAATAACCACTCGGCTGTTTGGAGCCAGTGGGCGCTCAGCGCGGTGGACGCCGGCAAGCCGTCCGAGGCGCTCGCCATCCTCGAGCGAGCGGCCGCCGCGGTGCCCAGCGGGGGGTTCGAGGGGATGCAATCGCTCGTGTACATCCGGCCGGCGGACATACGGATGCGGGAGGGCCGGTGGGAGGACGCGCTCGCGGCGGCCGTGCCGGGCTTCGAGGCGCTCGCGGGCGAGCCGCGCAAGGAGCTCGAGAAGTGGCTCGGCTACTTCGGGCAGGAGTGGTCCGCCGCGCTGGCCAAGAAGGAGGGTGAGGCGAGGGCCCTTGGGGCACTGCGCGGTTTCGTGGCGCGCTTCCCCGGCAACGAGCACGTGACTTCGGCGGCGGACAGCCACGTACGCCGGATGGCGTTCGGGTTGGCCGACGCGGGGAAGTTCGAGGAGGCGCTCGCGGCGATCCAGGGGGCCAAGGATTTGATGAAAGACACAGCGGGCGTCCGCGAGGCGTCGCTTTACGTCTACGACGACTGGGCGAAACGCCACATGAAGGACGGTCGGTGGGAAATGGCGGCGGATGTGTACGTGAAGGGGTTGGCGGCGTACCCGGGCGAGGGGCTGTTCAAGGGCAACGTGGCGTATCTTGCGCAGGAGTGGACGAAAGCCGCCTACGCGAAGGGCGGCGCGAACGCGGCGGCCGAGGTGATGAAGTCAATGGCGGAGCGGTTTCCGGGGCTGACGGGCCTGTCGAAGAGTGGCGGGAATGAACTGCAACGGGCCGTAAACGCGCGCGTCGAGGAGGGGAAGTACGAGGAGGCGCTCGCGGCCTTGGAGAAGGGGCGGCAGCTGCTGGAGGATAGCGACGCGGAGCAGACGTACCTGTACGTGTACGACTTCTGGGCGAGGAACCGCATGGAGGCCGGTGCGTGGGAGGAGGCCGCGGACGTGTACCTGAAGGCGCTCGCGCGATATCCAGAGGCGGGCATGCTCAAGCAGAACGTCGCGTACCTGGGCCAGGAGTGGACGAAAGCCGCCTATGCGAAGGGCGGAGCCCCGGCGGCCGCCGCGGTCGCGAAGGCCCTCGCGGCGAAGTTCCCTGGAGTCGAGTCCATCGGGAAGTCCGGCGGCCAAGGGGCGGCCCGTGTAGTCCATGACTCGATTGGAAACGGGAAGTTCGAGGCCGCGCTCGCGGCCGTGGACCAAGGGAAGGAGTTCCTGCCGGGAAACGAGGCGCAGGAGCTCTACTTCGCGGCGTACGACGGCTGGGCCAAGCGTTACATGCAGGACGGCCAGTGGGAGAAGGCGGCAGACGTCTACGAGGCGGGTCTCGGGCGGTTCCCCGCGATGGAAAAGCTTCAGGGGAACATCGGGTGGTTCGCGCAAGAATGGGCGAAGGAAGTGGCCGCTGGGCAGGGGTCGGACAAGGCCGTGGAGGTTCTGCGAGCGTTGAAGCAGAGGTTCCCGGGCCTGCAGGACGTGGCGCGATCGTCGAAGAACTACCTGAACAACAATGTGAACGCTCTCGTGCGGGACAACAAACACGAGGAGGCGCTCGCTGTGATCGAGAGGCTGAAGGACCTGGCGGAAGGGGAGGCGGACGTGGAGAGACTCGCAGTGTTCGCGTATGACCGGTGGGCGAGGAGGTTCATAGACAAGAAGGACTGGGATGGGGCGATTGCGATCTACGACAAGGGCCTCGCGCGGTATCCGGACCAACGATTGTTCGAGCAGAACAAGGCGTATTGCATCGAGCAAAAGAGCAGGTAGGAGCGGGCTGTCCGCTCACGGGTGGATCCGGCGCCCGTATGCCTCCCAGAGAGGACCCGGGTGTAGGGGGCAGGGACGGGGAGTTGCTAATGGCATCAAGTCCAGTCCCGCACAAACTGGACGAGAAAACCAAGCAAATCTCGGGGCCGTGTGTTTTGGGGGAATGACGTGAGGTGACCACTAGCAGCAATCAGGCAAACTGCCCAATCCGTCGGCGATGCGATGATTTTCGCGTCACTCGCGCGAATGCTCGATGCCTCACAGCTCCACAAATGCCGGCCTTTTGGCCTGTTCGGCATTGGCATGCTCCTTGCTTAGTTGGTGATGTGCAGAGCGTCTAGGGTTCCGGCCGCAACACAGCGGTGCTGGTCCAAGAGATGCGACCGCCAGGGATGCACTGAGGCATCCGGCGGAACACGGCGGGCCAAAATCCCGGGAGAACCCTGCACGGGTTTGCTGGCGCGAACCTCTCCCGGATGCGCGCTCGCAAACCCCAACATCAAGTCCGGTCGCAATCCGGATCGCGAACAGGGGTACGCAATGCTTCGCAAGCTGGCCGCAATCATCCTAGCCGCATCACTCGGCCTTCCCATCGCTTCCGCCGCCGACGCAGCGCCCAAGAAAGACTTCAAGATATGCTGGTCGATCTATGTCGGCTGGATGCCGTGGGGCTATCTCGCCGACAGCGGCATCATGAAGAAATGGGCCGACAAAAACGGCATCAATGTCGAGATCACCCGCATCAACGACTATGTCGAAAGCATCAACCAGTATACGGCCGGCGGTTTCGACGGCTGCTCGATGACCAACATGGACGCGCTGTCGATCCCCGCCGGCGGCGGCGTCGACACCACCGCCTTGATCATCGGCGACTTCTCCAACGGCAATGATGCGGTGATCCTCAAGGACAAGGCAGCGCTCGCCGACATTGCCGGCCAGAAGGTCAATCTCGTCGAGCTCTCCGTCTCGCATTACCTGCTGGCGCGGGCGCTGGACACGGTCAAGCTCGCCGAGAAGGACATTACCGTCGTCAACACGTCCGACGCCGACATGGTCGCCGCCTATGGCACCAGCGACGTCACCTCGGTCGTTACCTGGAATCCGCTGGTTTCCGAGATCGTCGCCATGCCGGGTGCGCACAAGGTTTTTGATTCCGCGCAGATTCCCGGTGAGATCATCGACATGATGGTCGTCAACACCGAGACGTTGAAGGACAATCCGGCATTGGGCAAGGCGCTTGTCGGCGCGTGGTACGAGGTGATGGAGCTGATGACCTCCGACACGCCGGAAGGCAAGGCAGCCAAGGAGGAGATGGCCAAGGCGTCCGGCACCGACCTCGCCGGCTTCGACGCGCAGCTTGCCTCGACGGCAATGTTCTTCGACCCCGCCAAGGCGGTCGAGTTCACCAACGGCAGCGAATTGCCGAAGACAATGGATCTTGTCCGCAACTTCCTGTTCAGCCACGGCATTCTCGGCACCAATGCGACGAGTGTCGACGTCGTCGGCATGAGCTTTGCCGATGGATCGACGCTGGGCGACGCCAAGAACGTCAAGCTGCGTTTCGATCCAGCGTTCATGGCCGAGGCGGCAACCGCAACGCCCTGACCCGACATGCTGGCCAAGGGAATGAGTGCCATGGATGAAGCCTCCGCGACGGGCGGTGAGGGCACCACGCGCCCTTCCCGGCCAAAGCCGAGGGTGCGCCTTCGCATGATCAATGAGAAGGTTTCGCGCGGCGGCGCCTTGTTCCTCGGCGGCTTGCCGTTCCTGTTCGTGGCGATCGCCTATCTGATCGCTTCGGCGCAACGACTGGCGGTCAATCCCAGCGACAAGCTGCTGCCTTCGCCGGTACAGATGTGGTCGGCCTTTCTTGACCTTGCCACGGTGCCGGACAAGCGCTCGGGCGACCTCATCCTGTGGGTCGACACCTATGCCAGTCTCCTCAGGCTGTTCGCGGGCGTGGGCGTTGCCACGGTCGCCGCGCTTTCGCTCGGCATTGCCATCGGCTTCATCCCGCGGGTGCGGGCGTTCCTGCTGCCGTTCGTCACCGTCGTTTGCGTTATCCCTCCGCTGGCGCTGCTGCCGATCCTGTTCATCGCGCTCGGCCTCGGCGAAACGGCCAAGATCACGCTGATCGCCGTCGGCGTCGCGCCGGTGATGGTGCGCGACATCGCCAACCGGGTGATGGAGTTGCCACCAGAACTGGTGGCCAAGGCGCAAACGCTTGGCGGCAACAGCTGGACCACGGTCTTGCGGCTGGTGCTGCCGCAGATCATGCCGCGCCTCATCACTTGCGTGCGGCTGGCACTCGGGCCGGCCTGGCTGTTCCTGATCGCCGCCGAAGCCATCGCCTCGACCGAAGGGCTGGGTTACCGCATCTTCCTCGTCCGCCGCTATCTCTCGATGGACGTCATCCTGCCCTATGTCGCCTGGATCACGCTGCTTGCCGTGATCACCGACTGGCTGCTGGTGCGGCTGTCGCGGGCAATCTCCCCTTGGGCGCATCCGGTGGAGGCCAGATGAGTCGCATCGTCGTTCACGGGCTGGAAAAGAGTTATGGCGATGCCCGCGTGCTCGAGCGGGTCAACGTCACCGCCGAAGCCGGCGAATTCCTGTCGCTGGTCGGCGCCAGCGGCTGCGGAAAATCGACGTTCCTGCGCATCCTGCTCGGCCAGGAGCAGCAGAGCAGCGGCGTCGTCATCGTCGGCGATGGCCCGATCGTGCCCGAGCCGACGCCACAGCGCGGCATCGTCTTTCAGCGCTATTCGGTGTTTCCGCATCTGACCGCCATGCAGAACCTGCTGCTGGTCGAAGACCTTCGCTCGGGCGGGCCGTTTGGCCGCGTCTTCGGCGCCAGGCGCAGAAACGCCAGGCAACAGGCCGAGGCCATGCTGGCGCGGGTTGGCCTTGCCCATGCGCGCGACCTCTATCCGGCATCGCTCTCCGGCGGCATGCAGCAGCGGCTGGCGATTGCGCAGACCTTGCTTGGCCGTCCGCAGATCCTGCTTCTCGACGAGCCGTTCGGTGCGCTCGATCCCGGCATCCGCGTCGAGATGCACGACCTGCTGACCGAGCTGTGGACCGAGCATGGCATGACGGTGGTGATGGTCACCCACGATATCGGCGAGGCCTTCAAGCTCGGCACCCGCGTGCTGGTTTTCGATAAGGTGCGCCACGATCCGCAGTTCCCGTCGGCTTACGGCGCGACGATCACCTACGATCTGAGGCTCGATCGCAAGACCCGGGCTTCCTCTCATCACTTGGCCAAGGTGGCCGCGATGGTCGGGACGACCCGGCCGGATACAGCAATGGCGACGACGGCGTCGTAACGGAGAGTTTGAATGTCCAGAAATATCCCCGAACGCAGCCACCGCAGGGCAGGGCTCGTCGCCCGGGCGGCCAGGGAGCGTTTTCACCACCCCGATTTCGACGCCCGCGGCACGCAGGGCTGGAAATCGATCGAGGCCGAGGGCAAGCTGCCGGAAAGCGGCTGGCGCAAGGAGCAGCAATGGGCGCTCGACATGGGCCTGCCGGGATCGGAGTCGATCGTCGACAAGTCGATCCCGACTTTCGCGCGCGGCGAGCTGCCGCATTTCGCCGGCATCAACACCTTCCTCAAGGCGCCCTATGTCGAGAACGTCCGCGATGTCGGCAAATATGATGCTGCCGTCATCGGCATTCCTTTCGACAGCGGCACCACTTACCGGCCGGGAACCCGCTTCGGGCCGCAAGGCATTCGCCGCATCTCGGCGCTCTATACGCCGTATAATTACGAACTCGGCGTCGATTTGCGCGAGCAGATGACGCTGTGCGACGCCGGCGACGTCTTCACCATTCCCGCCAACCTCGAAAAGAGCTTCGACCAGATCACCAAGGGCGTCAGCCATGTCGCTTCGTCCGGCGCGCTGCCGATCATGCTGGGCGGCGACCACTCGATCGGTTTCCCTTGCGTGCGCGGCATCGCCGACGTGACCTCGAAGCGCATCGGCATCATCCATTTCGACCGCCATATCGACATCCAGGAAAAGGATCTCGACGAGCGCATGCACACCACGCCCTGGTACTGGGCGACCAACCTGCCGAACGTCTCGGCGACCAATCTCGTGCAGCTCGGCATCGGCGGCTGGCAGGTTCCCCGCTACGGCGTCGCCGAGGCGAGGAAGCGCGGCACCAACGTGCTGACCATTGCCGACATCGAGCAGATGGGCCTCGAGAAGGCGGCGGAAATCGCGCTCGAGCTCGCATGGAAGGACACCGACGCCGTCTATATCTCTTTCGACGTCGACAGCCTCGATTGTGGTTTCGTACCCGGCACGGGCTGGCCTGAGCCGGGCGGCTTCCTGCCGCGCGAGGCGCTCAAGCTGCTTGGGCTGGTGACGGCGCCTGGCATTTGCGGGCTGGAAGTGGTCGAGGTCTCGCCGCCCTACGACACGTCGGACATCACCGCGCTGTTCGGCGTGCGCGTCGTCGTCGAAGCGCTCGGCTCGATGGTCGCCCACGGCAATCTCGGCAAGCATAAATCGATCATCGACAAACCGGTGAGTTTTTGACCATGCACGACGATCATCACCACAGTCATGGCCATGGCGACGGCCACCATCATCACGGGCCGAACGGTCATCATGACCATCCGCACGCCCCCGGCCACAACGGGCCCGCTGGCAAGCCGCTGCAATGGCAGACGCCGCATCTGCCGGACCAGGCTCACGAGTTGCCGGTTGATCCCGCATCGGTCGACCTCGACCTTGTCGAAACCGCCTTCCTCGAAGGCTTTGCGCGGGCGCCGGACCCATCCAGCTTTCTGCGCCTGGCCGGCATACCCTTTGTCGGCGAGAGGGCCGACGGCGTGCGGCTTCATCTCTTGCGCGTCGAGACCGAGGATCTGGTCGACGTCGGCGCGGTCATGCCGCTCGTCGGCGGCACCGGCGTCGCCTATCACCCGCTGCCGGCGCGCCTGACATCGCACCGCCGCCGCCTCGCTTTCATCTATCACGACGGCGCTGAGCAAATGCCGCTCGGCTTCGCCGCGGCGCGCGCCCTAGCGGACCGTTCCGCCGCTTCGCAATTCACCGTTCCCGGGCATTGAAACCAAACCCGTCACTCTCATCGAGCAGGTGCAACCATGAAAACATTGGCAAGCATGAAAACATTGGCAAGACTTGGCATCCTTTCAGCTCTCGCCGCCGCCACACCGTCGCTGGCGTTTGCCCATAGCGGCGGCGCTCACGTCCACGGCTTTTTCGCCGGCCTCGAACATCCGCTGTTCGGCATGGATCATCTGCTCGCAATGGTTGCAGTCGGCATGATCGGCGCCCGTGCCGGCGGGCGCAGCATTGTCCTTGTGCCGCTGTTCTTTGTCTCGGCCATGGTCGCAGGGGCCTTGCTCGGCATGGCCGGCATCGGCCTGCCTTCGCTTGAAACCGGCATCGCGCTGTCGCTTGTGGTCTTCGGCGCGATGATCGGCCTCGCCAAGCCACTGCCGCTGGCCGCCGCGGCGGCACTGACGGCCCTGTTCGGCCTCTTCCACGGCAACGCCCACGGCCTTGAGAGTCCCGAGAGCGCCGGCGGCATCGCCTACGCCGCTGGCTTCATGCTCGCCACGTCGATGCTGCATGCGATCGGCATTCTGTCCGCTGTCAAGCTGGCTCGTTGGCCGACGACGGTCCGCACCGCTGGAATCGCCACCTCGCTGGTTGGAATGGCCATGGCGGCCCAAGCTTTTTGAGACGTAGGCAGTCGGCGAACAGAACTGGAAAGCAGATGAGCCAGAAATGGTCGATGAGGCTGCGGCGCGTCCGCGATTTGCTGTACCAGATCCTGAAGGTCCGAGCCCAACGGCTTTGAGGGGTGCGGTATTCGCGTCCCTCCGGTCGAAATGAGCGTCAGAACTCGAGCGCCTGCCTGAGCGCCGGACCGCTCCTGACACGCAGATCGAGGTCGGCCTCGATATGGTCGATGTGGTGCAGCATCAGGGCGCTGGCGCGTTCGGAATTGCCATTTTCCAGCGCCTCCAGGATATTCATGTGCTCGCTATGGCCACAGCTCGAGACGCCCGAGCGGCCGTAGAGCGCGATCACCAGCGATGACCGCGCCACCAGTTCTTCCATGAAGCGCTGGAGGATGGCGTTTCCGGCAACCGAAGCCAGCAGCAGGTGAAAATCGCCCGAAGCCTTGATTTCCGAGCGTCTTGCATTTGGTCCGCGTTCGGCAATGAAGCGGCCCTCTTCATCGAGCTGCGCCTTAAAGGCAGCGACATGGTCCGGCGTCATCAGCCCGGCTGCGGCAATCGCTATGCCGGGCTCGATCAGCCGGCGCGAAGCGAAGACCTGGCGCGCTTCCTCCGGCGACGGGTTGGCGACGAAGGCGCCACGATTGCGCTCGGTCCGCACCAGGCCTTCGAAGGAGAGCATCTGCAGCGCCGCGCGCGCCACGGTGCGGCTGACATCGAATAAAGTGCCGACCTCGCCTTCCGACAGCTTGGTTCCGGGCGCCAGCCGGCGGTCGACGATCGCGTCGCGCAACTGGTCGCGGATTGCCTGGGCGCGATCCTCGTTGGCACTGTCGACAGCAGGGAAAGTCTGGTCGGCTATATTCATGATGGTCGTCCCTGCACCTTTCTACCCTGAATCGGGTCGCTTGCACGAGGGACAAAGTGAATACGATGCCGAAAAAGATTGCATACGATTTTTGCGAGAATCGCTGGCGATCGCCTATAATTTGTGCATTCTCAGGCATGCCGTTTCGAAGGGCAGCCGGAGGCAATTCTGATTTTCCCAAGGAATCAATCGTTTGAAGCCGATCTAGGGCAGTTGGCATGCATGATGCTTTGCTTAAGTTGATTTAGAGAGGAAGCCGGATGTCCAAAGCCGCCGAAATCGACATCGTGTCCGTTTCGAAGATCTATGGCGCGACGACTGCCGTCGAAGACATCAGCTTGAAAATCCCCGCGGGAACCTATTGCTGCCTGCTCGGGCCGTCCGGCTGCGGCAAGACCTCGACGCTGCGCATGATTGCCGGGCACGAAACCATATCGAGCGGCGACGTGCGTCTCGGCAACACGGTGGTCACCGACCTGCCGCCGGCCAGGCGCGGCACCGCCATGATGTTCCAGTCCTACGCGCTGTTTCCGCATCTCGACCTGGTCGACAATGTTGCGTTCAGCCTCAAGATGAAGGGCGTCGGCAAGGAAGAGCGCCGCGCCAGGGCGCTCGATTTGCTGAAGCTGATGCAGATGGAGGGCTACGCCGGCCGCCGCCCGGCGCAGCTTTCGGGCGGACAGCAGCAACGCGTCGCTCTGGCCCGCGCGCTGATCACCGACCCCGAAGCGCTGCTGCTCGACGAGCCGCTGTCGGCACTCGATCCATTCCTGAAGATCCGCATGCGGGCGGAACTGAAGAAGCTGCAGACGTCGCTCGGCATCACTTTCGTCCACGTCACCCACAGCCAGGAGGAGGCGATGGCGCTCGCCGACCTTATCGTGGTCATGAATGACGGCCGTATCGAGCAGGCGGCGCATCCGCGCATCGTCTTCGAGCGGCCGGCCACCGCGTTCGTAGCCCGCTTCATGGGCGATCACAACGTCGTCTCCGGCCGCGTCAGCGGCAGCCGCGACGGCATGGTTGTCTTCGATGTGCCGGGTGGGGCCTCGCTTGCGGCCAGCGGGCAGGGCAGGGCGATCGGCGAGCCGATCGATATCGCCATTCGCACCGACCATGTGCGGATCGGCGACCCACTGGCCACGGGGCTCGGCTTCACCGGCATCGCTTCCAACGTCGAATACCGCGGCTCGACCGTAAAACTCTCGGTCAATGGCGCCGGCATCGAGGATTTTACCGTCATCGTCGACGACACCAGCTTCTTCGCCAAGCCGGTCGCCGTCGGCGACGCGGTACCGATCGCCTGGGACGCCGAGGACGCGATCGTCCTTGGTCGTCTCGATTCCTGAACCAGAACCATCAATCAAAACAGGGGAACTGACATGACCAACACCACCGACAACAAGGCAGGAATTTCCCGCCGCTCGCTGCTCAAGACCGGTGCTGCCGCCGTCGGTCTTGCGGCCGGTTCGGGTGCCATCACCGGGTTCCCGACGATCTGGGCGCAGAACCCGATCACGCTGCGCCAATTCGGCACCGGCGTGTCGAATCTCAACGCCATTGCCGACAAGTGCAAGGCCGACCTCGGCATCACGCTGGAAATGACTGCGACCGATTCCGACGCCGCCGCCCAGCGCGCGGTGACCCAGCCGGACAGCTACGACATCGCCGACATCGAATACTGGATCGCCAAGAAGGTCTATCCGTCCGGCGTGATGCAGCCGATGGATGTCAAGAAGCTGAAATATTACGACAAGATCGTGCCGCTGTTCATCACGGGCAAGCTGACGCCCGACAGCGTCATCGCCCAGGGCACCGCGCCGCATACCGTCGGCTTCGTCGAGGCGCAGGACGCCAAGACCTTCGCCAAGCAGCCGACGCAGTGGATGACGATGGTTCCGACCATCTACAATGCCGATACGCTCGGTATTCGCCCCGACCTTGTCGGCCGCGAAATCACCACCTGGGCCGACATCATGGATCCGGCCTTCAAGGGCAAGGCCGCCATCCTCAATATCCCGTCGATCGGGATCATGGATGCGGCGATGATCATGGAAGCCATGGGCAACGTCAAATACGCCGACAAGGGCAACATGACCAAGGAGGAGATCGACAAGACGATCGACTTCCTGATCAAGGCCAAGCAGGACGGCCAGTTCCGTGCCTTCTGGAAATCGTTCGACGAGAGCGTCAACCTGATGGCATCGGGCGAAGTGGTCATCCAGTCGATGTGGTCGCCGGCCGTCGCTGCGGTGCGCTCCAAGGGCATCGCCTGCAAGTACCAGCCGCTCAAGGAAGGCTATCGCTCGTGGGGCGGCGGACTTGGCTTGGCGGCGCACCTCAAGGGGGCCGAGCTCGACGCCGCCTACGAGTACATCAACTGGTACTTGTCCGGCTGGGTCGGCGCCTACCTAAACCGCCAGGGCTATTACTCGGCCGCCATGGACACGGCCAAGCAGTTCATGTCCGAGGACGAGTGGGGCTACTGGGTCGACGGCAAGACGGCCAAGGGCGACATCATGGCGCCGGACGGCAAGATCATGGAGAAGGCGGGCGCGGTGCGTGACGGCGGCTCTTTTGTCGAGCGCATGGGCAAGGTCGCCTGCTGGAACTCGGTCATGGACGAGGACCGCTACATGGTGAGGCGCTGGAACGAATTCATCGCGGCGTAGTGCCTTCTTGCCTTCTCCCCTTGTGGGAGAAGGTGGCCGAGCGAAGCTCGGTCGGATGAGGGGTGTTGGACGGATCGCCAACGCTGAGTTTCTTCCAGCACCCCTCATCCGCCTTGCCGCTGCGCGCCAATCCACCTTCTCCCACAAGGGGAGAAGGGACGCAGCTCCGGCCGCCTCGCAGCCTACCGAGATGTTGATGACAGCAGTGCTCGAACGTCCTGGAATGATCGCCGCCAAACCTGCCGGGCGCCGCCTGTTCTCGGTCGCCCGCCTCGTCCCCTATCTCCAGGCGGCGCCGCTGGCGCTGATCCTCGGCGCGTTCCTTTTGCTGCCGATCCTGATGATCGCCGTGGTCTCCTTCTGGGACTACGATTTCGCGGCGATGTATCCGGATTTCCTGACCATCAACTACGCCGACACGCTCGGCTCGTGGGTGACCTGGAAAACCTATCTGAACACGCTGAAATACGCTGGTATCGTCTGGGCACTGACGCTGTTCGTCGGCTTCTGGGTCGCCTATTTCCTCGCCTTCCATATCAGGACCACCGCCATGCAGATGGTGCTGTTCCTGGTCTGCACGGTGCCGTTCCTGACCTCCAACATCATCCGCATGATCTCGTGGATTCCGGTGCTTGGCCGCAACGGCCTGGTCAACTCGACGCTGGTTGAGATCGGGCTGATCCCGAAGCCGATCGAATGGCTGCTCTATTCCGAATTCGCCGTGGTGCTGGCCATGGTGCATCTCTACACGCTGTTCATGGTGACACCGATCTTCAACACGTTGATGCGCATCGACAAGTCGCTGATCGAGGCTGCGCGCGATGCCGGCGCGTCCGGCTGGCAGGTGTTGTGGAACGTCGTCATCCCGCTTGCCAAGCCCGGCATGGCGATCGGCACCATCTTCGTCGTCACGCTGGTGATGGCCGACTTTTCGACGGTGCAGGTGATGTCCGGCGGACAGAGCGCATCCGTCGCGCTGATGATGAAGAACCAGATGTCGCTGCTGCAATATCCGGCAGCGGCCGCCAACGCGGTCGTGCTGCTGGTGCTGGTGCTGCTGATGGTCGCCGGCATCCTGCGCATCGTCGACATCCGCAAGGAGCTGTGAGGCGATGAGCCGGGACAAGCGCACCCTTGAATTCTACGTGCTGGCGGCATTCTTCGCCCTTTTCGTGCTGTTTCTCTACGGCCCGCTCTCGGCGATCCTGATCCTGTCCTTCCAGGGCGAGAATGGCGGGCTGACCTTTCCGCTGAACGGCGTTTCGCTGCACTGGTTCGCCAATCTGTTCGAACGCCAGGCGGTCGGTGATTTCGGCGGCAGCTTCAAACGCTCCTTTATTCTTGGCCTGATGGTGATGATCGTCACCGTCGGCGTGTCGCTGCTTGCCGGTCTTGCCTTTCGGCAAAAATTTCGCGGCGCCACCGCATTGTTCTATCTGGCAGTCGCCAGCCTGGTCGTGCCGTCGATCATCATCTCGCTCGGCATCGGCGTCGTCTTCCAGCAGATCGGCTTTCGTCCCGCCTGGTACACCTCTGCTTTTGGTGCCCATCTGACCTGGACCTTGCCTTTCGGCGTGCTGATCATGTTCGCGGTCTTCAACCGGTTTTCGCCGGCCTATGAGGAAGCCGCGCGGGACTTGGGCGCGACCTCCTGGCAGACCTTCGCGCATGTCGTGCTGCCGATGATCGCGCCCAGCCTGATCGGTGTCGGCCTGTTCGGTTTCACCCTGTCCTATGACGAGTTCGCCCGCACCCTGATGACCTCGGGCACGTTCAACACGCTGCCGCTCGAAATCTACGGCATGACGACGAATGTGACGACGCCAGTGCTCTATGCGCTGGGCACCGTGACCACGGTATTTTCCTTCCTGGTGATTTTGGCGACGCTCGGCGCAATCGCCTATGTCGGCGGCCGTCGGCCGCGAGCTTGAGAGAACCGCAGTGCAGATCCTCGTCGTCAATCCGAACACCACCGCCAGCATGACCGAAACCATTGCAGCGGCGGCGCGGTTGGTCGCCGGCGCCGGTACGGACATCGTCGCCGTCACCTCGACGATGGGTCCGGTTTCGATCGAAGGCTACTATGACGAGGCGCTTGCCGTGCCGGGCCTTCTGGTCGAGATCGCCGCCGGCGAGCGCTCGGGCGCGCTGGCTGCGATCGTCGCCTGTTTCGACGACACTGGGCTGGATGCGGCGCGCGCCATGGCCAACATTCCGGTCATCGGCATCTGCGAGGCAGCGCTCAGCGCGGCCTCGTTCATCGCCCAGCGCTTCACCGTCGTCACCACGACCGAGCGCTCGCGCGTGCCGGTCGAAGCGCTGGTGCAGCGCTATGGCATGGCAGGACGGGCACGCGTGCGCGCTGCCGACATTCCGGTTCTTGCGCTCGAAGACCCAACCTCTGATGCGATCCTGAAGCTGCGCGGCGAGATCGCGCGCGCGCTCGACGAGGATCGCGCCGAGGCCATCGTGCTTGGCTGTGCCGGCATGGCCGATCTCGCCGCCGCGCTGCGGCGGGAGTTCGGCGTTCCGGTCGTCGACGGCGTCGGCGCCGCGGTCAAGCAGGCCGAGGCACTGATCGCGCTTGGCCTGTCGACGTCCAAGCGTGGCGCCTATGCAAACCCGCTGGCAAAGCCCTATCTTGGCGCATTGAAGTCCTTCGCCCCCGGTACCGTAGCCGCCGAGTGAGGCAATGCGCCGAACGATCAGAACGCTCGCACTTGAAGACGTAAAAATCCTTGTCGACTGGGCGGCAGCGGAGGGCTGGAATCCCGGTGTTGGCGATGCCGTGGCGTTCCATGCGGCGGATCCAGAGGGCTTCATCGGCGCCTTTGTCGATGGCGAGATGGTGGCCGGTATTTCGGCCGTCGCCTATGGCGACGATTTCGGCTTCATCGGTCTCTACATCTGTCGGCCGGACAGGCGCGGTGAGGGCCATGGCAAGGCGGTCTGGGATGCCGGCATGGCGCGGCTCGGCGACCGTACGGTCGGCCTCGATGGTGTCGTCGAACAGCAGGCCAATTACCGCAGCATGGGTTTTGCGCCGGTCTACCGGACGATCCGCTTCGTCGGCACGCCGAACGCTCCGGCAGCTGCCGACAGCGACATTTGCGTCATAGGCGCGGAACTCATGGCTGACGTTCTGGACTACGACAGCCGGTTCTTTCCCGCTCCGCGGCGATCCTTCCTAAAACACTGGCTGCGCCCGCCGCACATCGCGCTTGCGATCGTCAGGGATGGGGCCATCGCGGGCTACGGCGTCGCGCGCCGCTGCCGGGACGGTTGCAAGATCGGCCCGCTCTTTGCCAATAGCCTGGACGCGGCAAGCCGCCTGTTCGCGGCCCTCGCGCTCATGTCGGGTCCCGAAAACGTCCATCTCGATGTTCCCGAGACCAGTGGCAGTTTTGCAGGTCTGTTGTCGTCCGCCGGTCTTCAACCAGGTTTCGAGACTGCCCGAATGTACAGGGGGCGCGCGCCGCAGCTCATGCAGTCCGGGGTCTTTGCGATAACGACCCTGGAGCTTGGCTGAGGGCAGGCATCAGATTTTTGTGCGCAGTGCCGGCTGCCCACGCAACGGTATTCAATGTTACCTGCGGCGGGGTCAGCTAGCCTGCCTCATCCAGTCGGTCGTGTAGTCATCTCCGAAAGGGATGAAGGCGCCGCCAAGTTTCCGCATGCGCTAAAACGTTCGCACGCCTCGATGTGCAGCGTTCCAGTCGCGCCAACGCATCAATTTGGGATAGAAGCCGGTCGACGGGAGAAATACTCTTCTGAGAGGCGGGAACAATACCGTCGAAGTGCTGTTAGGTCAGCTCCTCTAACGGAGATAGGCCATGTTCTTGCGCGTCGACAAGCTTCAGATCGAATTACCGGCACCGGCCCAACAGGATGTCAATGCCGCTTCAGCGCTCCAGGAGTTGCTTGGCGGAAAATACGGAGAAATGTCCACACTCGGTAACTACCTCTTCCAAAGCTTCAATTTCCGATCGAAGAGCAAGTTGAGGCCGTTCTACAGCCTGGTTGCGGCCATAACCGCCGAAGAGCTTGGCCATGTCGAATTGGTCAGCAACGGGGTGTCGATGCTTGCGAACGGCCCTGATGAACCCGGCGCTGACACGGTAGGTCCGACAGATATCACTGGCGCGCCGTTCGAAATGATGAAGGACGCGAGGCTGGCTGCCGGATTTTTGTCGCATGGTGGTGGCGCCGTGCCGATCGATTCAAACGGCCTGAGCTGGAACAAGGATTTCGTTACAACGACCGGCAACGTCATTTTCGACCTCCTCCACAATTTCCATCTCGAATGCGGAGCCCGCCTTCACAAACTGCGGGTCTACGAAACCTTGTCGGACCCAACCGGACGGGAGGTCTGCGGATATCTGCTGGTAAGGGGATCGGTGCACGCCCATGCCTATGCCCTCGCGCTCAAACAGATAACGGGTGTCGAAATCGAGAAGATGCTTCCGACGCCCAACATTCCGCTGGCCAACATCCCGGAGAGCCAGAAATATCTTGAGGAAGGCTCGCACCGACGCCTTTATACATTCAGCCCCGAAGATTACCGTGAAATAGCCGGCATCTGGGGCAATGGCGAAATGGCCCTCCCGGACGATCCTCCAGGTGAATTGGAGGTGGTCGAGGGAATGCCAGAGGGCGGAAAGATCCAGGAGTTGGTGGGAGAGCCGTCAGCTTTCACACCGGACTACGCGCCTGAGGAAATGTACGAGATTGCTACCAAGCTTTACAAGGCGTCTCGGTAGCGAACCTGGAGCGGTTAGCGAGCTTGTCGAAGCCCGCTAACCTCGCTCATCCAGCCGGTCGCGCGCTCCGGCTAATACAATGGCTTGGCCATGTGCCGGGGTGCCGGCCATTCGGTCGTGATCCCGGGCTGCACCGGCCGCTCGAGATAGGTCGACAGAACCACATAGCTTCGCGTCGAGGTCACGCCGGGCGTTTCGTAAAGACGCGACAGCAGGCCTTCTAGCGCCCTTGTGTCCTCGGTGCGGACCTTGATCAGCATGCATGTGTCGCCGGCCACCGAATGAATCTCCTCGACTTCGGGATGCTCGGAAATCGCCATCAGTTCGGGGGTCTTTCCCCAACCCTTGGTGTCGATGTGGACGAAAGCGAGCAACGGCTTGCCCACCGCCTTGGGATCGATGATTGCCGCGGTGTTGCGGATGGCGCCGCTGCGCCGAAGCCGCTTCACCCGTTCATGCGCGGCCGGCGGCGACAGGCCGACACGATCGCCGAGCTCGGCATAGCTGACCGTGGCGTCGTCGACCAGAACGCCTAATATCTTTCGGTCGGTTGCGTCGACATCGCGGGCAGCAGGCCTGTTCTGCAGAATGCCATCTGTTTCTTCATCCATGGTGAAATTCCTTATTGATACAGAATTTAATACGGCGATTATCGCCATATGTCGAACAGTGATCAAGTCGCAACATTGACGGCAAGGCCGCCTATCCCGGCGCTCGCCTATCTCCTGACCGGATGCATCGCGGTGATCGGCTCGAACTCGCTGGTTCTCGGTCCGATAGCGCCGGCGGTGGCCGCATCGTTTGCGACGAGCGTGCCGGCCGTCATGATCGCGTCCGCTGCGTTCGGGCTTGGAACGTCGGCAAGCGCCCTGTTCCTGGCCCGCCATATCGATCGGCTCGGCGCCCGCCGCATGCTGCAAGGGGCATTGCTGCTGCTGGCGGTCGCGCTTCTCGCCAGCGCCGCCGCGCCGACGGTAACGACGCTGGTTGCAGCCCAGCTTCTCGCCGGCATCGCCGCCGGTATCGCCATGCCGGCAATCTACGCCAGCGCCGCTGCGATCGCGCCGCCTGGCCGCGAAAGTGGAACCATCGGTGTCGTGCTGACCGGATGGACCCTGAGCATGGTCGCCGGCGTCTCATTGTCGGCGGTGCTTGCCGATCTGGTGCATTGGCGCGCCGTTTTCGCAGCGGTTGCGGTGCTTGCGGCGCTCGCGTTGACCGGCCTTACGCTGACGTCGTTGAGCGACGTCAGGAAAAGCGGCCCGGCGCCGACGCCGCTCGGCGCCTTGGCCGTGCCCGGCATCGTGCCGCTCCTGGTCGCCTGCGGCGCCTTCATGACCGCCTTCTACGGCGTCTATGGTTATCTTGGCGATCACCTTCACAATGGCTTGGGACGGCCGGTCAGCGCCAACGGCTTTGCGGCGCTCGCCTATGGCGCCGGCTTCGGCATGGCGGCACTGCTTGACGGCGTGATCGATCGACTTGGCGCGCGACGTGTCATGCCGTTCGCCTATCTCCTCGTCGCGGCCGTCTATGTCGCGCTCGCCGCGGCAGGCAGTAGTTTCCATCTGACCATCGCGATGGTCGCGCTCTGGGGCCTTGCCAATCATTTCGGGCTGAACGTCCTGGTGATGCGCCTCTCGGCGCTCGATCCGGCGCGGAGCGGCACGATCATGGGCTTGAACAGCGCAGTGACCTATCTCGCGGTGTTTGTCGGCACCACCGCCTTCGGTCCGCTTTATTCCAGCTTCGGCTTTGCGGCATCGGCAATGGTCGCCGCGCTGCTCATGCTGGTTGCCGCTGCGGCGGCGGCGTGGCATTCGCCGCGGCCCGTGTAGTCGCGGAGCCACGCGGCGGCAGAGCTTGCGCTCCCGTCCTTTCCTTCGATAAATGCAAATGAAAGTGCCACGCGTCCGGAAGCGCTGCATACCGGTATCCGGCTGTGAGCCTGTCTGGACAAGCGATGAACATTACGCTTGAAACCACCGCCGACCCTTCGCCGAAAGAACTCGCTTTTCTCGGGGAGCGGCTCAGCGCGTTCAACGACAGCGAAGTCGGTCCGGCCAACAGGAAGGTGCTCGCCGTGTTCGTGCGCGACGAGCACCGTGCGGTTGTCGGCGGCATCTCGGGATACACCGCCTGGGGCTGGCTCTATGTGCAGTGGCTGTGGGTTGATGAGCGGCTGCGCGGCCAGCGCATGGCCGGCAGGATGCTGGACGCAGCCGAACAGGAGGCCGTCGCACGCGGCTGTCATGGCGCCTTGATCGACACCTTCAATCCCCGGGCGGCCAAGGCCTATGAGCGTCAGGGATATCGGCCGTTCGGCGTGCTTCCCGATTTTCCCGCCGGTCGCAGCCGCGTCTTCCTGCAGAAGAAACTGCTGGCTTGATCAGCCGGCAAGGCGTCCGCCGCGCATCGGCTGCGGCACACCGGTGGTGGTCGGAAAACTGATCGGCAGGCTCCTGAGCACGCGAACCGCAAGGAAGGCAAAGCACTCCGCCTCGACCGCGTCACCCTTCCAGCCGAGCGCCTCCGCCGGCACCGCTTCGACGCCGGCGCGGCTGGCGAGCATGGCCATGATCGTCGGGTTGTGGCGGCCGCCGCCGCTGACCACCAGACGCTTCGGCCGGTGTGGCAGGAGGTCGAGCGCCTTGCCGACGGCCGCAGCGGTGAAGGCCGTCAGCAGTGCGGCACCATCCTCAGCGTTCATCCCATCCGCCATGGCTGCGCCGAAATCGAACCGGTCAAGCGACTTTGGATAGGGCTTGGCCAGGTAGGGATGCTGCAGGAGCTTGGCCAGCTTGGCTTCGTCGACGGTGCCGGTCCGCGCCAGCGTGCCGTCGCGATCCATGTCGCCAAGCCCCTTCGACTTGATGAAATCGTTCAACGGCGCGTTGGCCGGTCCGGTGTCGAAGGCGACGACATTGTCCTTGCCGTCCCACCAGGTGATGTTGGCGACGCCGCCGAGATTGAGCACCGCCGTGTCGCCGCTGATATCGGCATCGCGCAGCAGCGCGGCGTGATAGGCGGCCGACAGCGGCGCCCCCTGCCCGCCGGCGCGCATGTCGGCCGAACGGAAATCATAGGCGACCTTGGTCCCCAGTATGGCATGCATCAAAGCCCCATCGCCGAGCTGGCGGGTCTGGCCGAGCCGGCGGGTTTGCGGGGCGCGATGCAGCACGGTCTGGCCATGGAAGCCGACGACGCCGATATTGGCCATCGTCAGCCCGTAGCTTTCGACCAGGTCCCTGACGGCTGCTGACTGGGCGCGCGTTAGCGCTTCTTCGGCTTCGCGAAAGATCGCCGGTTCTGGCCCGGAAAAATTCCACGCCCTGGCCTGATCCAGCGTCTCCTCCAGCAGCGTCCGGATCGATCCGGGGTAGGGCGCCAGCGTGTAGGTGCCGAAATCCTCGATCCGCTCGCCGTCGGTTTTGATCAGCGCAACATCGATATTGCCGTCCAGCACCGTGCCGGTCATCAGCCCGACGGCCCAGATTGGTTCGCCACTTTTCGCAATCATCATTTGTTAGGCTCCGTTGGCGCGATCGCCGACCGATGGGCGAATCTCGATAATCCCGCTGTCGAAATGATGTGTCGGATGGATCCGTTTGGTGAGCAAGGTCTCCAATGCCCTGCCTTTGTCGAAGTCGATCCATCCTGGATACTGGTATACTGGTATCCAGACAGCTCACGCCGTCTTTTCGCCGATCGCCTTTCGCAAAAACCCGCCCGCATTGTCGAGCGCCTTGCGCGCCTCTTCGATGCCCATCCCGGTGATTGTCACCAGTATCGCCAGCTTGACGTCTTTGCCGGTCTGGTCGAGCGCCCGTCGCGCCTGCTGCGCTGTGCAGCCGGTGGTCTGCATCACGATCCCGACCGCCCTGGCGACAAGCTTCTTGTTGCTGGGATTGAGGTCGACCATCAGGTTCTGATAGCTCTTGCCGATCCGGATCATGCTGGCTGTCGTAAGCATGTTGAGAACCAGCTTTTGCGCGGTTCCCGACTTCAGCCGGGTCGAGCCGGCGAGAACCTCGGGGCCGACAAGCGGAGAGATGGCGATATCGGCAATGCCGGCAATGACTGACCTGGGATTGCAGGAAAGCGCCACGGTCGTTGCTCCCACCTGCCTTGCATAGGTCAAGCCGCCGATGACGTAGGGTGTGCGGCCGCTGACCGCGATACCGACCACCACATCGTCGGCGGTCAACTTGATGTCCTGCAGTGCCTTGATGCCTTGTTGCGGATCGTCCTCGGCGCCTTCCACAGCCCGCACCAGCGCTTTGGGGCCGCCGGCGATCAGGCCGAGCACCATGCCCTCGGGCACGCCGAATGTTGGCGGACACTCCGAGGCGTCGAGAACCCCCAGCCGGCCGCTCGTGCCGGCGCCCATATAGACAAGCCGCGCGCCTTTTTGAAACGCACCAACGATCCGGTCTACCGCGGCAGCAATTTCCGGAATGACCTTCTCGACGGCGGCCGGAACGCCGCTGTCCTCGTCATGGATCAGGCGCAGAATCTCGATGGTCGGCAGCAGGTCGATATCCATCGTCCTCGGGTTCCGATCCTCGGAAACCAGCCGCTCCAGCTCCGCCATCAACTCCTGTTCGTTCATCCTGCTTTCAAACTTCTTGCCATCGGCAACAAGTAATGTGATGCGGCGCCGGGCGTTGACCAGTACCAGCGACTGGCATTGATAAGCTCGCCAGCCAAACAAATGTTGACAACATCATCTGTTGTTGATCAATGTTCAACATGAATTGCGCGGGCCGGGGTGAGGTGATGGACGACCTTGGAGCACAGCAACAGGCAGTTCTGGATCTCATTGCGGCGAACCCGTTCGCCGGCCAGCAGGATATAGCGACCGCGCTCGGCATTGCCCGCTCGACCGTCGCGGCCCACATCGTGCAGCTCGTCAACAAGGGCTACATTCTTGGCCGCGGCTATGTCTTGCCGGCGTCCAAGCGCATGATCTGCATCGGCGGCGCCGTCCTCGACCGCAAGTACCACGCCAGGAAGGATCTGATCTTCGGGACGTCGAACCCGGTCGACGGCTATCGCAGCTTCGGCGGCGTCGCCCGCAACGTCGCCGAGAACCTTGTCCGCCTCGGCGTCGACGTGAGCTTCGTTTCGATTGTCAGCGACGACGAGACCGGCCGCTCGCTGGTGCGGCACCTGCGCGACCTAGGCGCCGACGTCAGCCAGGTCATCACCACCACGGAGCGGCCGACGGCGGAATATGCGGCGATCCTCGATCTCAACAACGATCTCGTGCTCGGCATCGCCGACATGGAGATCTTCGATCTGTTTTCGCCCTCCTGTCTCGACCGTTTCTGGCCGCATCTGGCTTCAGCGAATTGGGTGTTCATCGACTGCAACCTGCCGGCCGCGACGATCGCGGCGCTGATGTCACGCAAGCAGGGCGCGCGCTTCAAGCTCGCCGTCGACACGGTGTCGTCGCCGAAATCGGCGCGCCTGCCGAAGGACCTGACCGGCATCGACCTTTTATTCACCAACCATGACGAGGCCAATACGATGCTTGGCATCACCGATGCCGACAAGCGGCTGAAGCCGAAAGAGGCAGCGGCGGCGCTGCGCGCGGTCGGCGCCAGCGAGGTGATCGTGACCATGGGCGCGCATGGATTTGCGGTCGCGACCGAAAGCGGCGTGGCAACGATGCGTTCCGTCCCGGCCCGCGCCGTCGACATCACCGGCGCCGGCGACGCGATGATTGCCGGCACCATGTACAAGGTGCTTTCGGGCGATCCCGTGCTCGATGCAGTGCGCACCGGCGCGCTGCTCGCCACGCTGACCACCGAGAGCGAATCCAGCGTCCATCCCGACCTGTCGCCGCGCTTCCTCACCGCCGGCATGTACCGCATTCCCGCCTGAAGCCAGACGACCTGAACGCGAGCCGAACCCTGAAAGCGAAATAACGATGAAACCTTCCCTTCTCCATCTGAACGACGAAGTCGCGGCAGCACTTCGTGAAGGCCGCGCGGTGGTGGCGCTGGAATCGACGATCATCACCCACGGCATGCCGTATCCAGCCAATCTGGAGACTGCCCGCGGCGTCGAGACCGTGGTGCGCGAGAATGGCGCCGTGCCCGCCACCATCGCGGTGGTCGCCGGCAAGATCAAGGTCGGGCTCGACGACCGCGAGCTGGAGCAGCTGGCAGCGGCAAAGGACGTGGTCAAGGCGTCCGGGCGCGACCTCGCCGCCATTATGGTGGGCGGCGGCTCGGCCGGAACCACGGTTTCGGCGACGATGCGGATCGCTGCATTGGCGGGCATCGGTATTTTCGCGACCGGCGGCGTCGGCGGCGTGCATCGCGGCGCCGAAGCCAGTTTCGATATCTCGGCCGACCTGACCGAACTCGGCCAGACCGGCACGACCGTCGTCTGCGCCGGCGTGAAATCGATCCTCGATATTGCAAAAACGCTGGAATATCTGGAGACCCAGCGCGTGCCGGTGATTGCCTACCAGAGCGACGACTTTCCGGCTTTTTATACGCGCTCCAGCGGACTTAAAGCCGATCACCGCCTCGATACGCCGCAGGACATTGCGCAGGCCATGCTGCTGCACGAGCAGATCGGCTCGGGCACAGGCATCCTCGTCGCCAATCCAATTCCGCAACTGGATGCGCTCGATCCAGCCTTCATCGATGGCACGATCGCCGCGGCGGTGGCGGAAGCCGAAGAACGCGGCATCGGTCGCAAGGAACTGACGCCGTTCCTGCTCGCCCGCATCAACGAGCTTTCGCAGGGCCGCAGCCTGAAGGCCAACATCGCGCTGGTCCGCAACAACGCGGCGCTCGCTGCCCGCATTGCCGTGGCGCATGCGATTGAAGGACATTAAATAGCGGAACTGCCGGCCACAATCGCTGACCTGTCCAGCCGCTTTCCAGCCGCGACAGGAGTTCGGCAACCCTCTGGAACATGGGGCTCAGTCGTCCGCCCTGGGCGCCTCGGTCTCGGCGCGAACCAGCTTGATGTCGGCTCCCGCCGCCCAGGCGCCGATATCCTCGCGGCGCAATGCCGCCGCCATCATGTCCGGAAACAGATCCGGCGTGCAGGCGAAGACCGGAATGCCAAGTGCGGCAACCGAACCTGCCATTGCCGGATCATAGCCGGGCCGGCCTTGGTCGGTCAGTGTCAGAAGCACGACGACATTGACGCCGGATCGAACCAGCGCCGCCAGCCGCCGCAGCAATTCCTGGCCATTGCCGCCCTCGTAGAGGTCGGTGACCAGCACCAGATGCGACTTGGTTGGCCGCTCGATACGGTCGGCGCAATAGGCGACGGCCTGGTTGATATCGGTGCCGCCGCCAAGCTGCACGCCGAACAGCACTTCGACGGGATCGCTGAGTTCTTCGGTAAGGTCGACGATGGCCGTATCGAAACAGACGAGCTTGGTGCGCACGACCGGCAGCGAGGCCATCACTGCCGCGAAGATCGAGGCGTAGACGACCGAGCTTGCCATCGAGCCGGACTGGTCGACGCAGAGAACGACTTCGTCAAGGTCGACTAGCCGACGCTGCTTGCGCATGAAACCAACCAGCTTCTCCGGCACGATAGTTTTGTGCTCGGGCTGGTAGTGGCGAAGGCTCGCCGAGATGGTGCGCTGCCAGTCGATATCGCGCGCACGCGGACGTTTGGTGCGCTTCGATCGGTCGAGCGCGCCGCGTATCGCCTCGGCGGTCTTCTGCTCCAGCTTCTGCATCAGCTTGGCGACGATGTCGGCGATGATCGTGCGGGCGATGTCCTTGGTCTTGGCCGGCATGACTGAACGCAGTGAAATCAGGTCGGCGACCAGGTTGACGTCCGCCTCGATCGCCTTGAGGAACTCCGGCTCCATCAGCATCTGCTTCAGGTCCAGCCGTTCGAAAGCGTCCTTCTGGACGATCTGAACGACCTGCGCGGGAAAGAAGGAGCGAATGTCCACCATCCATTGCGCAACGCGCGGTGCCGAGCGGCCAAGCCCGCCACGCCGCTTGCGCGGGTCACTGGCCGCCGCGCTGGCACCATCGCCGTAGAGAGCATCGAGTGCCGCCGAAAGTCGTTTGTCGTCGCTGGAAAGTGCCGCCGACGCCTCGTCATCGGCGCCGATCGCCAGGCGCCAGCGGCGCTCCCCTCCGGCATCTGCAGTGAGTCGGCCGGGCCCGTTCATTTCGCCCTCGTCATCCATTGCCGCTTCCTCCCCTCAGCAATGGTCCAAGCCGTTCCAGGTGTCGGCGCCATGCCTCGCCGCCATCCGGCGTCGGCGTCAGGCCAGCCGGCAAGCGCGCGGCACGGCCGAGAACCGCTTCGATCAGTCGCCGGCGCTCCATGCTGTCCAGATTGGAAAAGACGCGGCGCAGCAACGGCAGGTGCGCGATGAAAGCATCTTCGTCGAGAGATTTGAGCCAGGAATCGACCGCGCTGCGGAGACCTTCGTCATAGATCAGCCGTTGACCCGCTGTGCTGAAGAAGCCCTCGAAGAACCCCGCCGCCTCGGCGACTGGCGTGCCCGGCGACAGGCGTCGCCCGAGCAGCTCGGCTGCGGCTTCGGCGGACAGGCGGCCGGCCTCGTAGAGCAGGTGCGCGGCGCATCCGGCCAATAGCGCCGTCGCCCGCGACCCCTCGAGAACGGCAGCCAGCCCGTTGCGCCATCCGTTCAGCACGTCTTCCCCCGGCTCCACCAGCCTGATCGCCTCATCGGCCTTGCGCATCGCTCTTACCAGCGTCGCGGCGGCCTGCTCATCCAGGTCGCGTGCCGCATAGGGAAGCGCGATCGCACCTTCGACGATCAGCCGCTCCATGAGGCCGGAAAGCCGGTTCGTCTCGGTTTTGCGCGCCTCGCCGTAGCGGATGATGTCGGCGAGCGGCGGCACCGAGGCCAGAATCTCCAGGCATTCGCTGCTGCGCGCCGCGCGCGCCTCCAGGGCCGTGAGACCGGCGGTCGATGCTTCCGACAGGCCTGCCGTGATGGCGCCCTGGACCAGTGCCGCAAGCGTATCGAGGGTTGCTGCGGCTTCGATCATCTGTATCAGGCGGCCGTTGGCAGCCTTTTCGATGGTCGGCCCGTAGATCAGGTTCTCCACCAGGCGAACGGCATATTCCGGCTCCCAGGCCAGGGTCCACCGCTCGCGGAACGTGCCACGGCTGCGACCGGCGTCCGTCAACTTGCCCCAATGCACACCAAGCACGTTCAGCCGATGCAGCAATGTCGAACGAAACAGCCCGCTGTCGCTTCGCAGGTCGACGGATAGTTCCCGCTCCAGCGCTTCAGGTTTCAGCCGCGCCGCCTTCTGGTTGCGCTGCAGATCCTCGATCAACGGCGCCAACGGCGTGTCGGGTGGAATTTGGCCGACGTCCGCACCTAGAAGCAGCTCGGCCTCGACCACGGCCCACAGCAACGCTTCGCCGTTGAACAGAGCCGCAATTGCGGCGTCGCGCAATTCCTCAAACCCGGGTTTCGGCCGCTCGCGAATCGCGGCGAGCGTGCGGGCGAGCCGCTCCGCTTCGATCAGCGAAGCGGTCGAGACCAGGTGACCCTTCACCCGCAGCACCGCTGCAATCATTGCAAGCCACAAGGTTGCTGCATCGCGCCGGCCGCGCGTGCGCCAGAGATGCTTGCACCAGCCGGGTGCGACGACGCCCGCGCCATAGCCGTAGCCCAGCGCCAGACGCGGTCCCGTCCACGGCGCCCATGTCATCGTGCTCTTGCGCCTTGCAATCCCCTTAAGCAGGGCTTGATCGTTTTTCTGCATGTGTGTCGCCTGCAGTGCCGGCACATGCCACGCCCCGCAGACGACGGCGATAGGTCCGTCGAATTCCTTGCGCGCCGCAGCGATTTCGAGCCGCATATGCGCTTCGCGCTGGGCCTCGAACTGCGCGATCGAGCCTTCACCATCCCTCAGCGTTATCATCGCGTCGGAGATGGCGGCGAATATGGGGCCTGGTTCCGGATTCTGCTCGATGATGTCCGACCACCAGCTTTCGCCATCCTCATAGCCGGCGGCGCGGGCCAGCGTGCCTATCGGATCACGCCGATGCGGAGCCACATCATCACGCTTGCTTGACTCCTTCGCATCGTCAGCATCAACTTTTTCCGCGCCGTCGACCGCCGCTTCCGAGAAGCGCGCCGACGACGGCAGGTCGATGAAGCGCAAGGCCGCCTTGTTGTCCACGGCCCAAAGGACCGCCTGATATTCCGGCGAGAACTCGGCGAATGGCCAGAAGCTTGTCGAAGCCGGATCCTCCTCCGGATAACAAAGCAGTGCTACCGGCGGCTGCATCTCCGGGCGGGCCAGCAACGGCAGCAGCGCGGAGGCATCGATAGGCCCCTCGATCAGCACGGCGACCGGCTGCAAATCCTGCAATGCCTGCACAAGGCTGTCGGCGGAACCCGGCCCGTGATGGCGTATGCCGAAATAGGCGACCTCGCTGTGCCCCATGGCGCGTCAGATCGCTGCGTTCAAGGCCGCATAGTAGCCGGCGTAGTCAGGCCGCTTCTTGAGCACTGTTTCCAGATATTCTTCCAGCACTGCCTTGTCCTGGACCGGGTCTTTCACGATCGCCCCGACAAGGCTGGCGGCGAGACCTTCGGCGCCGAGCTTGCCGCTGTCGAACCACGCCGCCTGGCTCAGACCGCCAACCATCGTCGCGATCGCCTCGGCGGTCGACAGCGAGCCCGAGGGCGTCTTCAGCGTCACCTTGCCGTCGGCGGTCGCACCGGACCGCAATTCACGGAAGATGGTCAATACCCGGGCTATCTCCTCGCCGACATTTTTCGGCACCGGCAGGTCGAGCCCGCCGGCCATCTCGTCGACCCGCTTGGAGACGATCGCCACCTCTTCAGCCATGTCTTCCGGCAATGGCAGCACCACGACATTGAAGCGACGCTTGAGTGCCGAGGAGAGTTCATTCACACCCTTGTCCCGATTGTTTGCCGTGGCAATGATGTTGAAGCCGCGCTGGGCATAGATCGATGTGTTCAATTCCGGGATCGGCATCATCTTTTCGGAAAGTACGGTGATCAGCGTGTCCTGCACATCCGAGCCCATGCGCGTCAGTTCCTCGAGCCGGCAGAGCTTGCCGGTCTGCATGGCGCGGTACAGCGGCGTCGGCACCAATGCTTCCTGGCTCGGGCCCTTTGCCAGAAGTTGCGCATAGTTCCAGCCATAGCGGATCTGGTTCTCGTCGGTACCGGCCGTGCACTGCACGATAAGCGTCGAGTCGCCCATGATGGCGGCGGCCAGATGTTCCGACACCCAGGACTTGGCCGTTCCGGGAACGCCGAGCAGCAGCAGTGCGCGGTCGGTGGCGAGCGTTGCCACCGCGGTCTCCATCAGTCGGCGGCGACCGACATATTTTGGCGTTACCGGCGTGCCGTCACCGGCCTTCCCGCCCAGCAGATAAGTCAGCACAGCTTGTGGCGAGAGGCTCCAGCCGGCAGGCTTTTGCCTGTCGTCACCGCGCGCCAGCGCCTGCAATTCAGAGGCATAGGCCTGCTCGACCGGGAGACGGATGGCAGCGTTCATATGAATTCTCCGGATTGATCATGTGTCGGTTCTAGACTGATGTTCGGCCAGCGCCGCGTTGAGACGCAGGACACTGAGTGATGGGGCTGCGGGCGGCATGCCGGCTGCGACGACCTCGTCGATCAATTTTGCTGCCGTGGTCGCCGTGGCAAGGAAGCAGATCGTTTCCAGTATATCGTCGGCGCCTCGGCGCATGGCGTCGTCGGTTCCCGCAACGGCGGAACGCAGCGCCGCAACAGCCGACCCATTCGAAAGATCGTCCCATTCCAGCCAGCCAGCATCAATGCCTTCCGCCAGATTGATCGCGTTGAGGTAATTCGCTTGCTTGAGGATCAGCCGGACGAGGGCTCGTTTTCTGCGACTGTCCAGGCGCGGCGTGAGGTGCAGTACGAACAGCGCTGGCTTGCCGCCATCGGCGACAAGTGCGTCGGCCATATGCGTCACCGCGGCGTCGCTCCCCGAAGCGGCGACCATTCGTGCGATCAGGATGTCGGCATTGTTGTCGGCGCCGAATTGCCAGGCGCCTATGAACTCAGGTTCGGTAGCACTGAACCGCGCGGCCAGGTCGACGAGATTGCAGGTCTCGAACAATTCGGCGCGACGCGTTTCCTGCGCCGGCGATTTCAACTTCGCCGGCGTGTAGATGCTGCGGCGGCGGATGAAGCCGGATTTGCCTTCGCTGATGAAAGCGGCGAGTTCAGCTGCGGGATCACCCGGTCCGCCATCGTCTGAACGGCCGTGCTCTCCCAACCTTGCCAGCAGCCGGCCAGCCAGTTCGCGCACCTTGCCGGACCTGTCGGCGGAGAGGCTTTTAAGGAACGGCGCGTCCTCAGGATTCAGGCCGAAGCGCATGAGTTCGACGAGCGCAAGCCTGACCTCGGCGGGCTCGCCCGACGCCTTGGTCTCGATCAGCAGTCGAGCCGAAGCCGGTTCACTGCGGCGCATGTCTGCCAGCGCGATGCGTCGCGCGGCGGGATAGAACTCATCCCAATTTTCCGACGTCAGTTTCTCTTGCGGGGCATGTCTCTCCCCGTCCACGCTTGCTTGCCAGTCGATCCAGGGGGCGTAGACGTCCGGACTGTTCTGATCCGACGCGACGGGCATCCAGTCCATCGGATGGAGCACAAAGCCGCGGCTGGCGACAAGCGTCACCACGCGCGTCTTGCGTCGCGCGTCGACGGCATGTTTCAGAGCGGCTCTCAACAGCGGCCGCAACCGCTCCGGCAGCATCGGGAGCGCAAGCCTGGGCAGCGGCGGCCGGCGCTTGAGCGTCTTCGGCGCCGCCGGCCGCAGGGCGACGTCGAGCGCTTGTGCTGCGATTGCTAGGAGCCGGCGCTCCTGCTCGTCGGGACTTGCACCGCCGGCGATCGTCTTCCAGGCGGTCGGAGCCAGATCGAAGGTGGCTCCGCCGGTGATCCAGCAATCGCGCATTGTCGCCAGGCCTGTTTGCTCGCCCTCGTTCACGACAGGTCAAGCCTCCCGAATCCGCTTTGAGCCGCCAGAAGGTCAAGCCGGGCGCCATCCCAGAGCGCTGCCGTGGCCGCAAGGTCGAGGCCGAGCAATGTTTGATTGACAGCGCCTGCGATCGGCAAGGCGATCCCTTGCGGATCATCCGCGGCCTGCCACCAGCCTGTGCCGCGGTCATCGACCAGGATCGCACCAGGCGGCAGTATGAGAGGACAATCGGTAATCCAAGGCGCAGCATCCTGATAGGAAGCATGCGTGGCGAGTGGGTCCTTTGCAGCGCCAAAGCTGAAATCAGGCCACGCGCCGGACGTCACTTCACCCATGCGTTCTGCCACCAGTGCGCGCAGCGGCTTGCGTGATGGATAGAAGACCAGCCGGGCATCGAAACGATCGCCCGGCGCAAAAGCGTTGGACCGGCGTCCGGCAGAAGCCGGAAAATAATCAAGCAGCACGGCAAATTGCGGGGTAGCGCACTTCAGATCGAGCAGCCAGGTCGAATGGCTGACGAGACCGTCACGGCGGCTCTCGATCTTCTCGCCCAGAACCTCCCAGAAGCTTTCGACCTGTCTTGCATCCGGATTGGCCAGAACCTGTTCGCGGGTTTCAGAGGTCGATACGAGGCGCTTCAGCTCTGGGTCGTCGGGCGACGCCCGCCATGCCTTGGCCAGCAGCACAAGCTTGCCAAGCTCACGGATCGCCGCATCCGGTTTTTCTTCGCTGCGCAGCGCCATCAGCCGCGAAGGGATCTCGTCGATGCGACCGGCAAGCGCGGTTGCCTTCATGTCGACCAGCCGCGCGGCAATCCGGCGGCAACGGTCGCTGCTGCCGTCGACAAACCCGGAAAGACCAAGCCGCAACTGGTCGGCGATCCATTGATCGAGTTCATCGAGCGCCGCCGACACTGCTTGTCGTGTGTCTTCCGCCCGCTTGCGCTGCGCAGCCTCACGACGCTCCACCGCCGCACCGTCTTCGACGGCGGCGCTGTCGTCCGTCCGTGCAGCCTCATCAATGCTTTTGGCTGCCACACCTTCTATCGGTTGCGCTGGCGGTGGCGTCGTCTTCCTGCGCCGGCCAAGCCAGTCATTCACCCATTCAGGCGAGGATTCAGCGGCTGCAAAACTGGCTGGCGCGGTGGCGGCAATCCACATCAGCGCCAGCGTGTGCTTGCACGGGAATTTTCGCGACGGGCAGGTGCATTTGTAGCCGTGATCGCCGGTGTCGACCACCACCCGATATGGATTGGAGCCGGAGCCCTGGCATTCACCCCAGATGAGCGCCTGGGGCTCATGCTTTTCGAGCCGCGGCCAGTTCGATCGTTTGGTCAGCTTGGAGGCGGCGCTCAGCGACGCCTGATCGGGAGCAAGCGCCTCAATGGTCTTCAAATCGAATTCCAAGCCGCGCCCCTCGTGACTCGAACCAAACACCTGTCGGAAGGATAGATAGCCGTTCGTGAAGAATTATTGTAGCTCTCGCAATGTGAAGATCGATACTTCTCGGCCCCTGTCCTCCTTGCCCGAATTCGCCTGATCCGCAAGCGAGCTCCACCGCCATTCGGCGGGCAGAGCATTTTCAGCAAATCGGCGGTTGGCGTCGGTCAGCCCAGTTATGCGCTCATTGAACGGGAGCAGGCCTTTGCGGCCATGCAACTGGTTCGCTTGGAGCGAGCCGTTCAGCCCTTCAGGTCGACAGGCATGGCATTTCAGACTGGCACCGCCCTGCACGATGGCTGCTTCAGCAGGCCTTTTTTGCCCTCTCAAGGTGATTTGAACGCTGCGACGCTTGACTCCTGCGACACCTTGTGAAAAATTTTGCATCACCTGATAAAAATATCTTAGGGCGGAAATGGTTGGTTTTGGAAACGGCCTCCTGCGCGACGATGAAACCAGTATGGCGACGCGCGCCGCCTGGCTCCATTATGCTGGCGGGCTGACCCAGTCGGAGGTTGCCAAGCGGCTTGGCCTGACCAGCCTCAAGGCGCATCGCCTTATCACCAAGGCCAATCAGGAAGGGCTGGTCAAAGTCTATATCGACGGCGAAGTGTCGGAATGCGTCGCGCTTGAAGACGATTTGTCCAGCCGCTACGGCCTCGATTATTGCGAGGTCGTTCCCGACTTCGATGGCGAGGACTTGCCGCTCAAGGCGCTCGGCATCGCCGGCGCGCAGTTCCTCAAGCGTGAGATCGAACGCGGCGAGGATACGCTGATCGGCGTCGGCCATGGCCGCACGCTCGCCGCCTGCGTCGAATATCTGCCGCGCATATCGGCCGAAAAGACCCGATTCGTCTCATTGCTCGGCGGCCTGACGCGCAAGTTCTCGGCCAATCCGCACGACGTCATTCACCGCCTGGCCGAACGGACCGGCGCCGAAGCCTATGTGATGCCGGTGCCGATGTTCGCCAACACGGTCGAGGATCGAACCGTGCTGCTTGGGCAGAAGGGCATCAGCGAGGTTTTTGATCTCGGCAAGGCCGCCGACCTGCTCATCGCCGGCATCGGCACTGCCGAGCGCGAGGCGTCGCTGGTCGCTACCGGAATGATCGAGAAGGGCGAAATGGAGGAGATCCGACGCAACGGCGGTGTCGGCGAACTGCTCGGCCATTTCTTCGACGATGCTGGAAAGGCGGTCGAGACGACGCTTTCCAACCGCGCGCTGGCGCTGGCGCGCGAAGACATCAGCAATCGCAGGATTGTCGCCGTTGCCGGCGGCAAGGTGAAGGTTCGTGCCATCAAATCGGTGTTGGAGGGCCGCTATCTCAAGGGCCTGGTCACCGATGAGCGGACGGCGCGAAAACTCGTGGAGCAGACGCCGGTCGGGTAGCCGGCAGCCATTCGATTGAAACTACCCTGTGGAGGAGAAGACAAATGCATGAGAAAGAAAAAGACCTGATCGACGCGTTCCTGCGCGGACAAGTCGATCGTCGTGGGCTGATCAAGGGCCTTGGCGCGATGGGCCTTGCCGCCGGCACCGCCGGAACGCTGCTCAACCTGGGGCAGACCCGTGCGCTGGCGGCGGATTTCGACTGGCAGGCGCACAAGGGCAAGACCATCAAGCTCTTGCTCAACAAGCATCCTTACGCGGATGCGATGATCGCCAACCTTGAAAACTTCAAGAAGTTGACCGGCATGGAAGTCGTCTACGACGTCTTCCCGGAGGATGTCTATTTCGACAAGGTCACCGCTGCGCTGTCGGCCAGCTCGCCTGAATACGATGCCTTCATGACCGGCGCCTACATGACCTGGACCTATGGCCCGGCCGGCTGGATCACCGACCTTAACGAGTGGATCAAGGATCCGACCAAGACCAACGTGAACTATGCCTGGGACGACTTCCTGCCCGGTGTCAGGAAGTCCTGTGCCTGGAACGGTCAGCCCGGCGGCGTGCTCGGTTCCGACGACGCCAAGCAGTGGTGCATTCCGTGGGGCTTCGAACAGAACAACATCACCTACAACAAGGGCATGTTCGACAAGGTCGGGGTCAGCGTTCCCGGCAATATGGACGAGATGGTCGCTACGGCGGCCAAGCTCACCAAGGATGTCGGCGGCGGCGTCTACGGCATCGGCGTGCGCGGCTCGCGCTCCTGGGCGACGATCCATCCCGGCTTCCTGTCGGCCTATGCCAACTTTGACCAGAAGGACCTGAACGTCTCGGCTGACGGCAAATTGTCGGCCGCGATGAACACCGCCGAATCCAAGGCCTTCCACAAGCAGTGGGTCCAGATGATCCAGGAGAGCGGCCCCAAGGACTGGTCGACCTACACCTGGTATCAGGTCGGCACCGACCTTGGCGCCGGCGCCTCGGCGATGATCTTCGACGCCGACATCCTCGGCTACTTCATGAACGGCGGCGACAACAAGATGGCCGGCAAGCTCGCCTTCTCTGCCTTCAAGGCCAATCCCGCCGCCAAGGCTCCGACGCCCAACATCTGGATCTGGTCGCTGTCGATGTCCAATTTCTCGAAGGACAAGGACGCCACTTGGTACTTCATGCAATGGGCATCAGGGCCCGAGCATGCACTGTTCGGTGCGACTGAGATGGACTTCGTCAATCCGGTGCGTCAGTCGGTCTGGAACGACCAGATGTTCCGCGAGAAGCTGAACAAGAGCTATCCGGGTTATGTCGAGATGTTCGACGTTTCGGCGCCCGGCGCCAGCATCAAGTTCACCCCGCAGCCGCTGTTCTTCGATCTGACCACCGAATGGGCGGCGACGCTGCAGAAGATGGTGGCCAAGGAAGTGCCGGTCGACGAAGGCCTCGACATGCTGGCCAGCAGCGTCGACGGCCAGCTCAAGGAAGCCGGGCTCGGCTGAGTCCTGGCGGCCGGCCGGCCCGCTGCTGCGGGCCAGCCGGCCATTCCACTGCGAAGCGGCGCCTGGAGCATCGGACCCAAATTCCGATGTTCAAACAACGGCGGTGCCGCCACTCGCCCAACCGGCCGCCTAGCTCCCTGGGCGGCCGGCAGGGCGAAGCAACAGAGATGACGGGTGAGCCACGATGACTACGGCGACAATGCAAAGAAACAGGCCTTCCGGCTTCAGGATCAGCAAGAAAGTGCTGCCCTATGTGCTCAGCCTGCCGGCCTTGCTCGTCTGCATCGGCATCCTGATCCCGTTCTTCACGTCGGTCGTCTACTCGTTCCAGCGCTACCGGCTGAGCCAGCCCTGGGCGCGGCAGTTCAACTGGGGCGACAACTACATCTCGTTTTTCACCGACCCGAGATTCTGGAACACGCTGGAGATATCGCTGCTCTATGCCGGCATCACCGTGCTGCTTGAACTGCTTCTCGGTCTCGGCATCGCCATGCTGCTGCAGAAGCGCTCGACGCTGAACAACTTCATCTCGATCATGCTGTTGATGCCGCTGATGACGGCGCCGGCGCTTGCCGCGCTGATGTGGAAGCTGATGACCAATCCCGGCTTTGGCGTGCTGAGCTACCTCGCCAGCCTGATCGGATTGCAGGATTTCCGCTGGGCTTCGTCGCCGTCGACCGCGCTTTTCACGGTGGTGCTTGTCGATATCTGGGTCTACACGCCCTTCATCATGATCCTGCTGCTTGCCGGCCTGCGCAGCCTGCCGACGCAGCCCTTCGAGGCGGCGGCACTTGACGGCGTGCCGCGGAGTTTTGTGTTCTTCCGCATCACCTTGCCGATGCTGACGCCCTACATCCTGACGGCGACGCTGTTTCGCCTGCTGGATTCCATCCAGCAGTTCGACATCATCTATGCCATGACCCAGGGCGGTCCGGGCGACACGCTGACCGTCTTCCAGGTCGAGGCCTATCTCAATTTCTTCCAGTCGACCAATGTCGGCCGCTCGGCGGCGCTGATGATCATCCTGTGGGCGATCACCTATTTCCTCTCCAACATCTTCATCAAGAACTGGCTGCGGCTGCGCGAACGCGCCCGCGGCCTGGCATAGGAGGCCGGGATGGAACACACCTCGCTTCTCGAACGCATCCTGCGTGGCATAGCCCTGACGTTGGTCGTGATCTTCTTCATGTTCCCGATCGTCTGGATCCTCATGATGTCCTTCCAGACCAACGAGACCATCCTGCGGATTCCGCCGCAGCTTGTCTTCAAGCCGACTCTGGCCAACTACACCGCGCTGATCACCGGCAAGCTGACCACGGCGGCCGGCACACTCGACATCGCCTTCATGCGCAACCTGTGGAATTCGGTATTCCTGTCGGTCACCTCGGTCGCCGTCGCGCTGCTGCTCGGCGTCCCCGCCGCTTACGCCTTTGCCCGGCACAAATTCCGCGGCTCGGAGGACATCGCCTTCACGCTGCTGTCGTTCCGGTTCGCGCCGGCGCTGCTGGTGCTGCTGCCGCTCACCCTCTATTTCCAGAAGCTTGGACTGGCCAACACCTATATCGGGCTGATCTGGGTCTATCAGCTGATCTGCCTGCCGCTGATCCTGTGGATCGTGCGCGGCTATTTCGAGGACATCCCGGCCGATATCGAATACGCCTATCGCATTGCCGGCCATTCCTGGTTCGCCACCTTCCGCAAGATCGCGCTGCCGCTCGCCGGCCCCGGCATCGCGGCTGCCGGCCTGCTCGCCTTCATCTTCGCCTGGAACAATTTCATCTTCGCGCTCGTGCTCGCTTCGGCCGACAAGCAGCCGGTGACGGTCGGCGCGCTCGCCTTCATCACCTCCTCCGGCATCCAGTACGGCCAGATCTCGGCAGCGATCGTGCTGTCGATCACCCCGACGCTGGCGCTCGCCCTTTACGCGCAGCGCTATCTCGTCGAAGGCCTGTCGCTCGGTGCGGTGAAAGGATAGCTCCCGATGGCCAGCCTCGAATTGCGAAATGTCGTCAAGCGCTACAAGAGCCAGACTGTGCTCGACAATCTGTCGTTGAGCGTCGCCGACGGCGAAACCCTGGTCCTGTTCGGACCGTCCGGCGCCGGCAAGACGGTGCTGCTGCGGCTCGTCGCCGGCGTCATCGACCCTGATGAGGGAAAAATCTTCATCGGCGGCGAGGACATGACCGATCTTGACGCCGAGTTCCGCGGCGTCGGCATGGCATTCCAGAATTTCGCGCTGTTTCCGCACATGACCGCCTTCGACAACATCGCCACGCCGCTTCAGGCCAAGCGATCGTCGCAAAGCGCGATGAAGGCGGGTGTCGAGAGCGTCGCCAAGCTGCTGAAGATCGGCCACGTGCTCAGCCACAAGCCACGGGCGCTGTCCAACGGCCAGAAGCAGCGCACCGCGCTCGCCCGCGCTCTGGTCGGCTCGCCGCCGGTGCTGCTGCTCGACGATCCGCTGCGCAACGTCGATGCCAAACTGCGCTTCGAGATGCGGCTCGAACTGCCGAGGCTGCTGGCAGATCGCGGTGCGACCGTCGTCTACGTCACCCAGGACTACAAGGAGGCCATGGCGCTCGGCGATCGCATCGCGGTGATGTCGCAAGGCGTCATCAAGCAGCTCGGCACGCCCGAGCAGATCTATCGCGAGCCGGCCAACATCGAGATCGCGCGGCTGTTCGGCGATCCGACAATCAACCTGCTCGACGTCAAGCCGTCGCGCGATGCCAAGGGCATCTATGTCGGTCTGTCGAATGTCCAGGTCCATTTGACCGGCGCCTATGACGCCACGGTCGGCCGCGATTGCGTGATCGGCTTGCGGCCCGAAGCGCTGCGCTTCGTCGACGAAGGAACACCCGCGGCCATTCCGGTGACCGTCGAGGCGGAGACGCCGCTCAACGAAAAGGTCGTCACGCTGGTGCGCACCGCGCGCGGTCGCGAAATCCTGGTCTCCCGGCCGGCCGGAACAGCGGGTCAAACCGAGGGCAGGGCCCATATCGCCGTCGACGGCAAAAGCGCCCTGCTGTTCGATCGTGCCAGTGGCGACCGTATCGGCTCGAAAAACGTCGTCAATTTGCGCAGCGGAGAAGCGGCATGAGCCAGAGCGCACTCACCATTTCCGGCGTCGACAAATTCTACGGCCCGATCGACCGAGGTGTGCACGCCGTTCAGAATCTGACGATGGAAATCGACAAGGGCGAGATCGTCGCACTGCTCGGCTCGTCCGGCTGCGGCAAAACTTCGACATTGCGCATGATCGCCGGCTTCGAAGAGGTCTCGCGCGGTAGCATTTCGGTTGCCGGCCGCAAGGTGCACACGCTGCCGCCGGTCAAGCGCAATGTGGCGATGGCGTTCGAGGGCTATTCGCTGTATCCGCCGCTGACCGTGCGCGAGAACATGGCGTTCGCGCTGAAGGCGGCCAGGCTGCCGAAAAGTCAGGTCGACGCGAAAGTTGCCAGCATCGCCAAGCTGCTCGAGATCGAGGACATTCTTGAGCGCTATCCGAGTTCCATCTCCGGCGGCCAGCAGCAGCGCGCCAGCCTCGGCCGGGCGCTGATCCGCGAGGCCGACCTGCATCTGCTGGACGAACCGATGGGCCAGCTCGAGCCGCAGCTTCGCGCGGTGCTGCGCGGCCGCATCAAGCACTTCATCAAGGAGCGCGGCTTGACCGCGATCCTGGTCACCCACGACCAGACCGAGGCCAACGCGTTGGCCGACCGGATCGCGGTGATGGAAGGCGGCGTGCTGCAGCAGTTCGATACGCCCGATATGCTCAAGCAGCGGCCGGCCAACCTGTTCACCGGCACGTTCGTCGGCGAGCCCCCGATGAATGTCTTCGAGGCCTATGTCGGCACGGCCGCCGACAAGATCAATCTGCGGCTGCCCGACGGGCTTTCACTCGACTATGACAAGGACGCGTTCAGCGGCTCGGTTCGCGACGAATTGCTCAAACGGCAGCGGGTCGTCATCGGTGTCAGGCCCTATGCGGTTCGCCGTTCGAAGGACGGCGTGCCGGCGACGGTTTCGGCCAACCAATGGCTCGGCGACCAGACCCATATCGCCGCGGATTTCGCCGGCAGCTCGCTGGTCCTGGTCGAACACGACCGGACCCGGCTGGAGCTTGGCGCGCCGATCAACATCAGCATCGATCCGAAAAATCTGCACGTCTTCGATCAGTCCAGCGGCATGGCCATTTCGCACGGCATGGAGCTTGCCTGATGCGGGATGTGCTGATCGGCATCGACGCCGGCACGTCTGTCATCAAATCCGTCGCCTTCGACACGGCGGGCCGGCAGCTCGCGGCCGCGGCAGTGCCGAACCGGTACGAGACCTTGCCGGGCGGCGGCGCCGAGCAGGATCTGGCACGCACCTGGACCGATACCGCGACCACATTGCGCCAGCTTGCCGACAAGGTGCCGGACCTCGCCAGCCGCATCATTGCGATCGCCGTGACCGGGCAGGGCGACGGCACCTGGCTGATCGACAAGGACGGTGAGCCGGTCGCCAAGGGCTGGCTGTGGCTCGACGCGCGCGCTGCCGCCATCGTCGAGGAGATCCGCGCGCGCCCCGATGACCGGCTTCGTTTCGAAAAGACCGGCAGCGGGCTCGCCGCCTGCCAGCAGGGGCCGCAGCTTGCCTTCATGAAGCGCAACGCGCCTGACAGGCTTGCCGGCGCCGCGACAGCGTTCCATTGCAAGGACTGGCTCTATTTCAACCTGACCGGCGAACGCGCCACCGATCCTTCCGAGGGCACCTTCACCTTTGGCGACTTTCGCACCCGCGGCTATTGCGACGAGGTGCTTGAGGTGCTCGGCGTCGCCGACCTCAGGCATCTGCTGCCGCCGATCGTCGACGGCACCAGGCATAGCGCCGGCCTGTCGGCGGCGGCTGCCAAAGCGACCGGGCTGCTTTCCGGTACGCCGGCGGTACTGGCCTATGTCGACGTGGCCTGCACCGCGCTCGGCGCCGGCCTGCTCGACCGCGAGCGCAAGCCTGGCTGCTCGATCATCGGCTCCACCGGCATGCATATGCGGCTTGCTCAGACGCCGGACGAGGTGCTGCTCAACGAGGCCAGGACCGGCTACACGATGACGATGCCGGCGCCCGGCGTCTTTGCGCAGATGCAGTCGAACATGGCAGCGACGCTCAACATCGATTGGATCCTTAGCCTCGCCTCCGGCATACTCGCCTCGCAAGGCATCACCCGCAGCAATGGCGAGATGATCGCGCTGGTCGACGAATGGATATCGTCATCGGAGCCGGCCTCGCTGCTCTATCAGCCCTATGTGTCGGAGGCCGGCGAGCGCGGGCCGTTCGTCGATGCCAATGCCAGGGCCGGTTTCGTCGGCATTTCGTCGCGGCACGGTTATGCCGATATGGTTCGCGCTGTTTTTGAGGGGCTGGCATTCGCGTCGCGCGATTGCTACGCCGCCATGGGGCCGCTGCCGAGCGAAATCCGGCTGACCGGCGGCGCCGCCAGAAGCCCGGCTCTGCGCAAGATCCTCGGCGCTGTCGTCGGCGCCGACATTCGCGCCAGCCAACGCGAGGAAGCCGGTGCGGCGGGCGCCGCGATGATCGCTGCGGTCTGCGTCGGCCAATACAATTCGATGGACGAATGCGTCGGCGAATGGGTCACGCCGCTGCTGGGCGCGGCGGAACCGAGCGACCGAAAACTTGCCGCGATCTATGAGCGGGCGGTTCCGTCCTACACATTGGCGCATGAGGCGCTGCGGCCGGTCTGGCGGTCGATGGCCGCATCCAGGGCAAACTGAGAAGTCGAGCATGCGTAAGAAGATTGCAATCATTGGCGACCGCTTCATGCTTCCCGAGGTCTTTCGCGAGAAAATCGAGAAGGCCTGCGGCGACAATCTCGACATCCGCACCCTTGAGGCGGCCTGGCCCGACGAGCCGATGGAATTCGGCAATGCGGCGCTCGGCCTCGACAAGGTGAAGGAGTATTTTGGCGATCCGGACGAGGTGGTCGATTTCATTGGCGACGCCGAGATCTTCGTCACCCAGCTTGCGCCGCTGTCCGAGACCATGATGCAGCGTCTGCCTGCGCTGAAGCTGGTTGCGGTCTCGCGCGGCGGCCCGATCAACATCGACATGGTTGCCGCCAGGGCCCACGGCATCACCGTCGTCAATGTGCCCGGCCGCAATGCAAGTGCTGTGGCCGAGTTCACCATCGGCGCGATCCTTGCCGAGACGCGGCTGATCCGGGTCGGGCACGAGGCCTTGCGCAAAGGGGAATGGCGCGGCGATCTCTACCGGGCCGACCGTACCGGCCGCGAGCTCAACGAAATGACCGTCGGCGTCATCGGCTACGGCAATATCGGCACCAAGGTTGTCCGCCTGCTGCGCGCCTTCGGCTGCCGCATCCTGGTCACCGATCCCTATGTGCAATTGAGCGCCGAAGACCGCAATGCCGGCGCCGAACTGGTCGCACTCGACGATCTCCTGTCCCGCTCCGACGTGGTGACGCTTCATCCCCGGGTGACCGAAGAGACCCGCAGCCTGATCAACAAGGACACCATCGCCCGGATGAAGCCGGGGGTGATTTTCGTCAACACCGCGCGCGGGCCGCTGGTCGACTACGACGCGCTCTACGATGCGCTGGTCTCTGGCCATATCGGCAGCGCCATGCTGGAGACGTTTGCGGTCGAGCCGGTGCCTGCCGACTGGCCGCTGCTGCAGCTTCCGAATGTCACCTTGACGCCGCATATCGCCGGCGCGTCCGTGCGCACGGTGACCTATGCGGCCGAGCAAGCGGCCGAAGAGGTGCGCCGCTTCATCGTCGGGCTCCCGCCGGTCAACCCGTGCTGAAGGTCGCGGCAGCCATGAAACGCAATCCAGGCATAGAGGATCCGGCGAGATGAGTGGCGCCACTGAAATCGTCGATCTGTTCGTCATCGGCGGTGGCGTCAATGGCGCCGGCATCGCGCGCGACGCAGTCGGCCGCGGGCTTTCCGTCATCCTGTGCGAAAAAGACGATCTTGCCGAAGGCACCAGTTCGCGATCGGGAAAGCTCGTCCATGGCGGCCTGCGCTATCTCGAATACTACGAATTCCGGCTGGTGCGCGAGGCGCTGATCGAACGCGAAGTGCTGCTTGAATCGGCGCCGCATATCATCTGGCCGATGCGCTTCGTGCTGCCGCACAGCCCGGACGACCGGCCGGCCTGGCTGGTCCGGCTCGGCCTGTTCCTCTACGATCATCTTGGCGGCCGCAAGCGGCTGCCGGGCACCCGCACGCTCAACCTGCGCACCGCGCCCGAAGGCGCGCCGATCAAGGATGCGTTCAAGCGCGGTTTCGAATATTCCGATTGCTGGGTCGACGACGCCCGTCTCGTCGTCATCAATGCGCTCGACGCTGCGGAACGGGGAGCCAGGATCTTTACCCGGACCGCCTGCACCGCCGCCCGCCGTGAAAACGGCCTGTGGTCGGTCGAGATGCGCGACAGCCGAACCGGCGTCAGGACCATGGTTCGGGCGCGTGCGCTGATCAACGCCGCCGGTCCCTGGGTCAACGACATCATCAACCGCGTGGCTGGCCAGAACTCCAAGCGGAATGTCCGGCTGGTCAAGGGCAGCCACATCGTCGTGCCGAAATTCTGGGAAGGGCGGCAGGCCTATCTGGTCCAGAACAGCGACAAGCGCGTGATCTTCATCAATCCCTACCAGAACGATCTGGCCCTGATCGGCACCACCGATATTCCCTACGAGGGGCGGCCGGAAGACGTGGCGGCGGATGCCAGCGAGGTCGACTACCTGATCAAGGTGGTCAACCGCTACTTCAAGCGCGAACTTGCCCGCGACGATGTCATCTACTCGTTCTCGGGCGTCAGGCCGCTCTATGACGACAACGCCGACAATCCGAGCGCGGTGACGCGCGACTATATTTTCGAACTCGACGCGTCATCCGGGCAGGCGCCGCTGCTCTCCGTCTTCGGCGGTAAGATCACCACCTTCCGCAAGCTGGCCGAGCATGCGCTGGACCGGATCGCGCCGTTCTTTCCGAAAATGGGCAAGCCGTGGACGTCGAAAGGACATCTGCCGGGCGGCGATATCGCCAACGCCGACTTCGAGCAGTTTCTCGGCGACCTCGGCCGCGAATATCCCTGGATGCCGGCATCGCTGGTCAAGCAGTATGGCCGGCTCTACGGCACCAGGACGCGCGTTCTGGTCGGTGCGTCCAGGTCGCTCACCGAACTGGGCCGGTGCTTCGGCAAGGATTTTTTCGAACGCGAAGCCAGTTATTTGTTCGAGCATGAATGGGCGCTGACCGCTGCCGATATTCTCGAACGGCGCACCAAGCACGGCCTGCATCTGTCCGCCGCGGAAAGAGCCGCCTTCGAGGACTGGTGCGTTGGCCGACTGGTGAGGGCCGGCTGATGACTTTTACGCTTTCCCTCAACACCAATCCGCTGGTCAACCGTTTTGCCGAACCGGACGATCTGATCGACGCGATCGCCTACGACATCGGCATCCGCGACGTGCAGCTCACGCATGAATTCGTCAATCCCGGCTGGCCGGCGGCGACGATCTCGAAATTCGTCCGCCTGTTCCGCACGGCGCTCGACCGCACCGGCGTGCGCGTGACGTCCGGGATGACCGGCCCTTACGGGCGGCTCAACCATTTCGGCCATCCCGACGCCGACGTGCGCCGCTACTACGTCGATTGGTTCAAGACCTTTGCCGACATTTCGGCCGAGCTCGGCGCCAGCGGCATGGGCACGCAGTTCGCGATCTTCACGCACCGGGATTTTGACGATCCCGAGCGTCGCGCGCGGCTTTTCGAGATCGCGCTGGAATGCTGGCGCGACGTCGCCGAGCATGCCAGGGCGGCGGGTTTGACCTACCTTTTCTGGGAGCCGATGTCGGTCGGCCGCGAATTCGGCCATACGATCGAGTGCTGCCGGGCCCTGCACAACGAGATCAAAGCGGCCAGCATGGCCATTCCGTTGAAGATGATGGTCGATATCGACCATGGCGACGTCACCTCGAGCAACCCGGCCGACATCGATCCCTATGCCTGGGCCGAAGCCTTTCCCACGGTATCGCCGATCATCCACATCAAACAGTCGTCGATGAACAAGGGCGGCCATTGGCCGTTCATCGTCGCCTACAACAAGGACGGCCGCATCACGCCGGAAAAGCTTCTGGAGACGGTTCGGCGCGGCGGCGGCGTCGACAACGAGATCTGCCTCGAACTGTCGTTTCGCGAACGCGAGCCGGTCGACCACCAGGTCGTCGCCATGATCCGCGAGTCGGTCGACTACTGGGCGCCGTTTATCGAGACCGGCAGGGCGGCGATTTTGCCGCGAACAGGATAGATGAACAGGAGCCGATGCGGCTCCTGTTCCGAACCAGAATACGTCAGCCGAATTTCGGGTCGAGACTGCCCGACTTGTAGCGCTTGGCCATTTCCGAGACCGGCAGCGGCTTGATCTTGGGGGCGTTGCCGGCGGTGCCGAACTGCTCGAAGCGCTCTTTGCACAGCCTCCTCATGGCGGCCATTGCCGGCGTCAGATATTTGCGCGGGTCGAACTCGCTCGGGTTCTCGGTCAGCACCTTGCGGATCGCGCCGGTCAGCGCCATGCGGTTGTCGGTGTCGATGTTGATCTTGCGCACGCCGTGCTTGATGCCGCGCTGGATCTCCTCGACCGGCACGCCCCATGTCGGCTTCATCTGGCCGCCATACTTGTTGATGATCTCCTGCAGCTCTTCCGGCACCGAGGATGAGCCGTGCATGACCAGGTGCATGTTCGGCAGGCGGCGGTGGATCTCCTCGATCACGTTCATGGCGAGCACCGCGCCGTCCGGCTTGCGCGAGAACTTGTAGGCGCCGTGGCTGGTGCCCATTGCGACGGCCAGCGCATCGACATGCGTGTCCTTGACGAACTGCACCGCCTGCTCCGGATCGGTCAGCAGTTGGTCGTGGCTGACGGTGCCCTCGACGCCGTGGCCGTCTTCCTGTTCGCCGCCCCCCATCTCCAGGGATCCGAGAACGCCGATCTCGCCTTCCACCGACACGCCGCCCCAATGCGCCATGTCGACGACGCGCCGCGTGATGCCGGAATTATAGTCGTAATCGGCCGGCGACTTGCCGTCCTCCTTCAGCGATCCGTCCATCATCACCGAGGTGAAGCCGTGCTGGATCGCGGTCACGCAGGTGGCTTCGTTGTTGCCATGGTCGAGATGCATGCAGACCGGGATATCGGGATGGATCTCGACCAGCGCGTCGATCAGCTTGGCCAGCACGACGTCGTTGGCATAGGCGCGGGCGCCGCGGCTCGCCTGCAGGATGACAGGCGATTTGGTCTCCTCGGCCGCCTCCATGATGGCAAGGCCCTGTTCCATATTGTTCATGTTGAAGGCAGGCACGCCATAGCCGTGTTCGGCGGCATGGTCGAGCAATTGTCTCAATGTGATGCGAGCCACCCAATGGTCTCCCGTATTTGGTTTCAAGCTATGGTTTGCGAGCTGTCCGTTCGTCGTTCAGCCCATTGATGCTTCTGGCCGGATTTCCGGAGAACCGCAACCTTTGGCCATGCCGCCGAGAGCAATTCTTGTTACAAGGCAGCGATCAGAAGCAAGGAATATCCCAAGGAAACATAACACCATCACAAAAAATTTGGCATGCATGCGATTTTATCTGTTATAATGGTTCTAACGCGCCGTTCTGCCACGGCGGACGCGGCGATGCGAATTAAAGGAAACAGGCTGGACGATGAAGAGCGACGGCCGGCGGCAAGGCATCATGGATTTTCTGATGGACACCGGCACGGCCAGTGTCGATGACCTTGCCTCGCGCTTCGGCGTGTCGAAGATGACCGTCCATCGCGACCTCGACGAGCTCGAGGAAAGCGGCTTCCTGCGCAAGATACGCGGCGGCGCCTCGATTCAGCCGAGCGGCCTGTTCGAAAGTGATTTCCGCTACCGTCAGAATCAGGCCGCAGAGGAGAAGCAGCGCCTGGCGGTTGCCGCCGTGGCTGTCATCGAACCGGGCCAGACGGTGATCATCGACGACGGCTCGACGGCGGGCGGCATTGCGCGCCACCTTGCGGATCTGCGCCCGCTGACCGTGATCTCCAACAATCTGGCCGTGATACAGGATCTGGCCGGCGTTGCCGGTATCACCCTGATCGCGCTCGGCGGCCAGTACAGCAAGAAATTCCACGGTTTCTTCGGCCTGCTTGCCGAGGACACGCTGAGATCGTTGCGCGCCGATGTCGCCTTCCTGTCGTCGTCCGCCATCCACGGCGTTTCCGCCTTCCACCAGGACCAGGAAGTGGTCCATACCAAGCGGTTGATGATGGCCGCGGCCGCCCGCAAATATCTGCTGGTCGATCACGGCAAGTTCGGCCGCACCGCCCTGCATTTCCTGACCGATCTCAAGGCGTTCGACGCCGTCTTCACCGGTCGAGAACTGGGACCGCAGATGCGCGAGGCGCTGGATGGCGCCGGCGTTTCGCTGACACTGGTCGAGAAGGACTAGACCATGATCCCGAAAAGTGGGAACCGGTTTTCGGAAAAGATCATGGTCAAAGAAGATAGAGCCCCATCCCGCCTCGCGGGATGGAACAGGCTCTAGAAGGAGGACGCGTGGCTTACTGGGTCGGCACAAGCTGGAAAATGAACAAGACGCTTGCAGAAGCGACTGACTTTGCCAGGGCGCTGGCGGGGTTCGTCCCCGGTTTCGACGACCGTATCCAGCCCTTCGTCATCCCGCCCTTCACGGCGGTCCGCGAGGTCAAGAAAGCGCTGGCATCGACGCGGATCAAGGTCGGTGCCCAGAACATGCACTGGGCCCACGCCGGCGCCTGGACCGGCGAGATCTCGCCGGTGATGCTGACGGACTGCGGGCTCGATCTCGTCGAGCTCGGCCATAGCGAACGGCGCGAGCATTTCGGCGAGACCGACAATACGGTTGGTCTCAAGACCGCAGCGGCGGTGAAGCACGGGTTGGTGCCGCTCATTTGCGTCGGCGAGACATTGGCGCAACGCAACAGCGGCCAGGCCGATGCGGTGCTGGCCTTGCAGGTGCACGGCGCGCTGCAATACCTCGAAGGCCAGGCCAAGGCGGCGACGATCCTGTTTGCTTACGAACCGGTCTGGGCGATCGGCGACAAGGGCATTCCGGCAAGTGCCGACTACGCCGACAGGCAGCAGGCGCTGATCAAGAAGATCGCCGGCGATCTTCTGCCGGCCATGCCGGCGGTGCTTTATGGCGGCAGCGTCAATCCGCAAAATGCCGCCGAGCTGATCGGCCAGCCTCATATCGACGGGCTGTTCATCGGCCGCTCCGCCTGGCAGGCGGAAGGCTATATCGACATCCTCGAACGCGCCTCGGCGGCGATCTAGAGCATGATCCCGAAAAGTGGAATCCGGTTTTTCGGAAAAGATCATGCTCAAACAAAAAGATAGCATGATCCCGAAAAGTGGAATCCGGTTTTTCGGAAAAGATCATGCCCAACAAAAGTTAGAGCCCCATCCCGATGCCATCGGGATGGAACAGGCTCCAGAGCAATCGAACAGGAAAGGACAGAAAAAATGAAAATAGCCATTGGGGCCGACAGCGCCGGCAAGCCGCTGCTCGACGTCATTGCCGCTCACCTGGCCACCAAGCCCGGCCTCTCCGTCAGCGACGTCAGCCAGGCCGGCTACTATGCCGACCTGTCGCAGAAGCTCGCCCAGACCATCCTCGACGGCGAAAACGATCGCGGCATCTTGTTTTGCGGCACCGGCATCGGCGTTTCCATCTCGGCCAACAAGGTGCCCGGCATTCGCGCCGCACTCACCCATGACACCTATTCGGCGGAGCGCGCGGCGAAATCCAACAATGCCCAGATCATCACCATGGGCGCCCGCGTCATCGGCCCGGAACTGGCCAAGTCGATCGTCGATGCCTGGCTCGCATCGGAGTTCGACGAAAACGGGCCATCGGCCGGCAATGTCCAGGCGATCGACAGGCTCGACGCGGCGAAGCTGGGCTAATGCATGTCGCCCAAAAGCATGCCCTCGGGCGTGAACCGAGGGTGCGCAGCGGTTTTGAGATAACGACATGTATAAAACAGGAGCTTAAGCGCGTCGCATTGATGCGATGCGCTTAAGCCAGGCTTTTTCGCATCGCGCCGATAACGGTGACCGCCGACGCCGCGCCGGGGTCGACGTGTCCGAGCGACCGCTCGCCGAGCCGCGACGAGCGGCCCTTCGCGGCGATCATATCCTTGGTCGCCTCGGCGCCCCGTTCGGCTGCTTCGAGGGCGGCTGCCAGGCTTTCGGACAGGGTCTTGCCGGCGGCATGGGCAGCGGCCGCGGCTTGCGCCGCCGGCAGCCAGGCGTCGACCATCGTCTTCTCGCCGATCTCCGCCTTGCCGCGATCCTGGATGCCTTGCGCCATCGCCTGGAACAGGGCGACGACATCGGCGCCCGCCAAGGTCGCCTTGCCCTTGACGGCAGCCGCACCACGCATGAAGGCCGTCGCGTAGAGCGGCCCCGACGAGGCGCCGACGGCGTTGAGGAACGACTTCGCCGCAGTGTTGAGGAGAACAGTCGGCTCGGTTGCCGTGAGCTCCAGCGGCGCCAGCGCATCGCGCACCGCCCCAAAGCCGAGCGCCATGGCGATGCCATGATCGGCGTCGCCGATGACCCCGTCGAGCTGACAGAGCCTGTCCTTGTCGGCTTCGATCGCCACCGCGATCGCATCGAACATTCTTTTCAGATCGGCTGCATCGATGGATGTCATGGATGCACCCTTTCAGCCGGCGCGGAACATGGCGCAGTCGCAAGGATGGTCGAGCATCGTCTGCAATTCGGCGTCGAGATGCATCAGCGTCACCGAGGCGCCGGCCATTTCGAGTGAGGTGCAATAATTGCCGACCCAGGTCGCGTGAACTGACACGCCGATGTCATCGAGCCGCTGCTTGACGCGCCGGTTCATGATGTAGAGCTCCATCAGCGGCGTCGAGCCGAGCGAATTGATGAGCACGGCGACCTTGTCGCCGCGTGCCGGCGCCATCTCGTCGACGATCTTGTCCAGCATCTCGTCGGTGATCTCGTCGGCGGTTTTCAATTTTCCGCGGGCGATGCCCGGCTCGCCATGGATGCCCATGCCGATCTCCATCTCATCCGGTCCGATCTCAAAATTCGGCCGGCGGGTCTGCGGCAGCGAACAGGGCGACAGCGCCACGCCCATGGTGAAGGTGTGATCATTGGCCTTCCTGGCGATACGCTCGCATTCGTCGAATGACAGCATCCGCTCGCAGGCGGCACCAGCGGCCTTGAAGATGAAGAAATTGCCGGCGACACCACGGCGCTTTTGCCTCTGGTCGCGCGGCGCCGATGCCACGTCGTCGGTGGTCAACACGGTGCGCACTTCGATGTCATCCATCGCCGCCATCTCTGCGGCCATGTCGAAGTTCATCACGTCGCCGGCATAGTTGCCATACATGAACAGCACGCCGGCGCCGCCGCTGGCCGCCTTGGCGCATTCAAGGATCGGGTCCGGCGGCGGCGAGGCAAAGACATTGCCGATCGCCGCCGCGTCGGCCAGCCCCTTGCCGACGAAACCGAGGAAGGTCGGCTCGTGGCCGGAGCCGCCGCCGATGACGAGGCCGACCTTGCCCTGGCGAGGTCCATCGCGGGCGATGATCGAGCGTGGGCTGCCCTCCATGCTTTTGAGATGGCGGGGATGCGCGGCCAGAATGCCTTCCAGCATCTCGTCGACAGTGCGGTTGCCGTCGTTGATGATCTTCTTGGTCTGCACCGGCAGCCTCCCGATTTCGGTAATTTCGCAGATAGTACAGCGTGTTACCGGAATTTCCACCCGGGGAGGGAGATTTCACGCGGCAATATGTTCCGGCGCGGCCAGTATCTGCACGCAGGGATTGGCAGCCGCTTTGTCCTTGAGCTTGAAATGCCCGAAGAAGACTTGCCGCGTCAAATGGCGATCACCGGCAAGGCAGGCAGCAGCTTGTCCAGGGTGATGGGAAAGTCACGCACCCGCACGCCGGTCGCGTTGTAGATGGCGTTGGCAACAGCTGCCCCCGCACCGCAGACGCCGAGTTCGCCGATCCCCTTCGCGCCGAATGGATTGGCCTTGTCATCATGTTCCTCGAGGAAGACGACCTCCATCTCCGGGACGTCGCCGTTGATCGGGACGTGATACTCGGCAAGATCGTGATTGACGAAGTGGCCGTAGCGCCGGTCGAGCACCGTCTGTTCCATCAGCGCCGCACCGATTCCCCAGGTCATGCCGCCGATGATTTGCGAGCGCGCGGTCTTGGGGTTGAGGATACGGCCGGCGCCCATCACCGCCAGCATCCGGCGCATGCGGATCTCACCGGTGTCGCAATCGACGGCGACCTCGGCGAAATGCGCGCCATAGGAATGCTGCGAGTAAGCCTTGTATGACGGGGTGGCAGCGCCGGCGGCCACGGAACCCTCGGCCTCGAACCCGTCGGGAGCGATCCGTCGGACGAGGTCGGCCAGGCTTGCCGAACGCTGGCCGAGCCTGACCTCGCCGTCGGCAAAGCTCGCTTCGGTGGCGCCAGCGCCGCGCAACGGCGAGGCTTCGCTCGACCGCGCCGCCTGCAATATCCGTTCCCTAAGGGCGTTGCAGGCGTCGTGCAGCGCCGACCCTGCACTTGCCGCGCCCCAGGACCCGCCGGAGCCGGCAGTACGCGGGAAGCGGCTGTCGCCAAGCTCCACTTTGACGGACGAGATCGGCACGCCGAGGCTGTCCGCGGCGATCTGGGTCAGGATCGTATAGGTGCCGGTCCCGATATCGGTCATGTCGAGCCGCGCCGTCACCCGACCGTCGCCGTCGATCGCAACCCGCGCCGTCGCCGCGCCGATGTAGTTCGGACGGATCGCCGCCGCCATGCCGTAGCCGATGAGCTTGCGGCCCTCTCGGGCGCGGCCCGGCGTCGGGTTTCTTCGCTGCCAACCGAAACGGCGGGCGCCTTCCTCCATGCAGGCGACGAGGTTGCGGGTGGAGAACGGCACGCCGCGCTCGGGATCCTGGGCCGGTTCATTGCGGATTCTGAGTTCGATCGGGTCCAGTCGAGCTGCTCGGCGAGTTCATCCATGGCGCATTCGAAGGCCAGCATGCCGGGGGCTTCGCCGGGCGAGCGCATCCATTCGCCGCGGTTGATATCCAGCGGGACCAGGCGATGGCGGGTGACACGGTTCGGCGCCGCATAGAGCGAGCGGGCAAAAACTGCCGTTTGCTCGCAGTACTCCTCGAAGCCGGACGTTGCCGACCAGACGTCGTGCGCGATCCCGGTGAGCCGCCCGTCGGTGCCCGTGCTGAGACGTACCTGTTGGATCATCTCTGCGCGATGACCGGCATTGGCGAACATCTGTTGTCGCGTCAGCGCGATCTTGACGGGACGCTGCAGGACCTTTGCAGCAAGCGCGGCCAGGATCGTATCGGCATGGGCAATCAGCTTGGAGCCGAAGCCGCCGCCGATGAACGGGCTGATGATGCGCACACGCTCGGGCGGGATGCGAAGCGTGCTGGCGACCCCTGCCCGGAAATTCGCCAAGGTCTGCGCCGATGTATGGATCGTCAGCTCGTTGCCTGACCAGGCGGCGAGCGTCGCATGGGGCTCCATCGGATTGTGATGTTCGAAGGGCGTCCGGTAAGTGGCATCGACCTTGACCGGAGCCGCGGCAAAGGCGCTCTCGAAGTCGCCGATCACGCTGTCGGTCTCGAAGCCGGCATTGGTCCGCTTTGGTGCGTAGGCGTCGGCCACATGTCCCGACAGATTGTAGAGGCCCGCCTCCTCGTCGTAGCGCACTTTGATGAGGCCGGCGGCAGCACGTGCCGCCTCGAACGTCTCCGCAACGACCAGCGCGACGGGCTCGTCGTAATAGCGCACCCGCTCGCTGTTGAGCGCGGGCCGGGCGCGCGTGAAGACCTCCGGCACCGTCGGCGTGACCGCCGGGCCGAAATCCGGCTGGGCCGGCGCATTCCGGTGCGTCATGACGAGCAGCACTGCCGGCGCCCGTTCGGCTTCGGCCGTGTCGATCTCGGCAATGCGCCCCTTGGCGACGGCAGCGCCGAGAATATAGCCAAAGGATGTACCCTCCAGCGTATTCTCGTAGGCGTAGGTGGCATCGCCTCTCACCTTGAGCGGACCATCGATGCGATCGAATGGACGCCCGATGATGCCGCTGCGTGTTTCGCGAGGACGGTTTGAGATCTTCGTCTCTGTCATCATGTCACCTCATGCACTCTCGGCGGCAGCAGCGAGCGTGTGGCGCATCGTCCGTTTCGCCAGCGGGATCTTGAAATCATTGCCGCCATATCCGACGGCTCCGGCGAGCGTGGCTTCGGCCGCGTCGGTAAAGGCGCCGTCGGACGCCGCCGCTCCAGCGAGCATGCGCTCTGCCTCCGTCGCGCGCCAGGGTTTGGCGGCCACGCCGCCCATGGCGATCCGAGCGCTTTGGATACGATCGCCGCTTTTCTCGACGACTGCCGCCACCGATACCAGCGCGAAGGCGTAGGAGGCACGGTCGCGCACCTTGCGGTAAACCTGCCGGCCGGGCGGTGGCGGCGGCAGGGTGACCGCGGCGATCATCTCGCCGTGGTCGAGCACGGTCTCCACATGCGGCGTCGCCTCGGGCAATCGATGGAGATCGCCGATCGGGATCGTGCGGGTCCCGCCGCCGGGCGATATGGTCTCGATCCTGGCGTCGAGCCCCGCCATGGCGACCGCCATGTCGGAGGGATGGACCGCGATGCAGGCCTGGCTGGCGCCGAGCACGGCGTGCATGCGATTGAAGCCCTGCAGCGCCGCGCAGCCCGAACCCGGCTCGCGCTTGTTGCAAGGCATGCTGCGGTCGTAGAAATAGGGGCAGCGCGTGCGCTGCAGGAGATTGCCGCTGGTCGAGGCCTTGTTGCGTATCTGGCCGGATGCTCCCGCCAGCAGCGCTTGCGTGAGCATCGGATAGCGCGATCTCACCCGCGGATCGGCGGCAAGATCGCTGTTGCGGACCTGGGCGCCGACCCGAAGCCCGCCCGCCGCCGTCTCCTCGATCCGATCGAGCGGCAGCCGGCTGATGTCGACGAGATGGGCTGGGCGCTCGATCTCGAGCTTCATCAGGTCGAGCAGGTTGGTGCCGCCGCTGATGAACTTGGCGTCCGGCCGCGCCGCGACCGCGGCGGCTGCCTGCTCGGCACTTGCCGCACGTTCATAAGTGAAGGACTGCATTGCTCACGCCCCCTCTGCCGCGTCGCGGATTGCTGCGACGATGTTCGAATAAGCGGCACAACGGCAGATGTTGCCGCTCATCCGCTCGCGGATCTCGGCATCGGTGAGAGCGACGGAAACCGCAGCCACGTCGGCGCTCGCATGGCTCGGCCAGCCGGCCTTGGCCTCGCCAAGCATAGCGACCGCCGAGCAGATCTGGCCCGGCGTGCAGTAGCCGCACTGGAAGCCGTCGCGGGCGACGAAGGCGGCCTGCACCGGATGCAGCCGGTCGCCCTCGGCCAGACCCTCGACCGTGGTGATCTCGTCGCCTTCATGCATTGCCGCAAGCGTCAGGCAGGAATTGATCCGGCGCCCATCGACCAGCACCGTGCATGCGCCGCACTGGCCGTGGTCGCAGCCTTTCTTCGAGCCGGTGAGGCCGAGATGATTGCGCAGCGCGTCGAGCAGCGTCGTCCGCGGATCGAGTTCGACGGCAAAATCCTTCGCGTTGATCCGCAGGGATATCGGCATCGTCGGCGCAGGCGATGCGGCCGCCGCAACGGCGCCGGCCGGCTCCACGTATACCGGTATACCGGTAGCCAGGAGCACGCCGGTCGCCACGCCGCCCTCCAGAACCGTTCGACGAGTCGGCCCGCTCCTTGTGTCTGTTTTGGCCATGCATGATCTCCCTGTCGCAGTTCTGTCACCCATCGACCTTGGAGGTGGGGAGGCGCGCGGTGGTTTTCTTTCAAGAAACCGGCAGCAATATCAGGATTCCGGAGAAGAATTCACCCGATAGGCCCGAGGCGTCATGCCCCTGAGACGCCGGAATGTCGTGGTGAAGTGGCTCTGGCTTGAAAAGCCGAGCCGAAAGGCAATGCTGCCGATCGACAAGCCCGTTTCGCGCAGCAGTACCTCGGCTCGCCCCACGCGTTCCTCGATCACATAGGCATAGGGTGCAAGCCCGGTCGTCGCCTTGAATCGGCGCGCAAAACTGTCGACGGCCATATCAGCGACGGCTGCCAACTCGCTTAGCGAAATGTCTGCATTCATATGGGCGTCGATGTAAGCCCGAACTCGACCAAGCGCGCGACGGCTGAGACAGCCGTGGCGCACCGACGGGTGTTGCTCCCGGTTCAGGGCGGCCACGCGGAGGCTGACCAGGGCGACCAGATGCTCGATATAGGCAGTGTCCGGCTGGTGGCCGAGTGCCATCTCGTCGCGAAGCGAACTCAGCAGCGTGGCGATCACCACGTCTTTCCTGTTCACCAGGATCGGCAGCTCTCTCAGGCGTTCGCAGCCAGGAAGCCTGATATCGGGATCGATCCACAGGGCTGAGTAGGAGAGGTCTACATCGCGATAGAAGCCGTGCCGCTCGGCGCCTGCGGGGACGAAGGTGAGGGCTCCGGGACGGTCCATTCCGTCGTACAGCGATTTTGCCTCGTGCCGGATAGATGTATGGGAAGTTCCGCCTTCTTCGGTCAGCACGATCAGATGATGAGGGGCTGTCCAGCGCAGTTCCGCCTCGCGGCACGCCCACCGCCGGTTGTCGAAAACGATCGAAGAGCTGGCCCATGACGCGGTTTGCAGGGGCTCCGACTTCTCCTCCTGGCTCCGAACCCGTCCGTCACCAAGCAATGGTCTGAATGACATCGCGGCATCCCGCTGGTTCATTCGCGGAGCCGTGATCCAGCTCCGCTTGAGCGTTTACGCCGCCCCGCCGCTGCGCGTACGGCGCCTTATGTGGGGCAGCTATCGTGTGTTGGTAACCGCGCCGTCGTGAGATCAGGCAAATCCAGCGCGCCTGCTGTCAGCCGCCGAGCCCATCGCGGATGGCGCAGAAATAGCGATCGGTACCGACTTGCCCGCCCTTGAGCGCAATCTCCAGTCCGTCGATCGCCTTGACGCGCGAGTGGGCGACGCAAAGCGGCGAGCCCGGCGAGGCGGGCAGCGGCATCCTGACCGTCAGCGCATCGACGCCCATCTGGCCGAGCGCATGGCTTGACGTATCGCCGCCGGCAATGACCACGCGCTGCAATTTCTGTTCGATCGTCAGCTCGCGAAGAAGTTCGCCGAGGCCGCGGCCAAGCTTGTGGCGGGCGCCTTCCTGCCGATCGATTTCGGCGCCCCGGTCGGCTGCGGGACCGAGGGCGGTGTAGAGGACGACGCTGCGACCGGCTTCGAGGCTGGCACGTCCGCTTGCTGCCGCGCGCGCAATCGCATCGCTGGAGGCCTCGGAAACCAGTTCGACAGGGTCCACCGCGACGCCGTCGAAACCGTCCGTCAAAGCATGCCGGATCTGTCGTTCCGTCGTCGGCGAGCAGCTGCCCGAGACCACTGCGATCCGGTCAGCCGCACCCGGCGGCGAAAAACTGGGCTCGGCACGGACGGTCCGGTTGGCGGCCCATTCGGCCAGCAGCGCATATTCGATGCCCGAAGAGCCGACGACGAATGCGCCCGGCCGGCGAACGCGCCATATCTCCTTGCCGGCAAGCGCCTGACTTTCCAGGCTGGCGACATCCAAAAGCACGATGTTGGTGCCATCGGCGAGCAAGCGATCGAACGCTTCCGAGCGCGATGCCGACTGCAGCGTCGCCAAGTCGACCAGCCCCGAGGTGAGGTCGGTCTGGCGCGACAGATGGATCAGCAGGTCGGATTCATCCATTGGCGTGGTCGGGTGTCGGCTCATCACCGGGTGGCGGTCGATACGGAAATATTTGTCGCGGTAAGCAGCAAACAGATGGCCGAAGGCGGTGTAGCGCTTGAGCTGCGGCGCGCCGACCACCAGCGGCACGTTGTCCTGGCTAAAAACCGAGCGGCCGATCTCGATAGCCCGGCCGATGCTGCCGATCGCCGGGCTGGAATCGAAGGTCGAGCAGACCTTGTAGTGGCAGATCTCGGCGTTCAGGGTCTTCAGCCAGGCGAAGGCGCGGTTGAGGTGCATGTCCATCCACTGCGGCGTCTCGCTTCGGCTGGTGCCGGCCAGGCCGATGGCACGGCAATGCCCGAACTGCGAAAGCATGGCCTCGTCCGGCTGACGCATGAACAGCACGGTCGGCACGCCGCCGAGCTCGAGCGCCTCCATGACGTCGGTCGAGCCGGTGAGATCATCGCCATAATAGCTCAGAAGCAGGCTTTGCATGGCGTCAGGCCGCTTTGCCGTCGCCGAATTTCTCGATCGACCGCGCCAGTTCCGGGTGGCTCAGGGCGAAGTCCGCCAACGGTATGCCATCGACGGCCGCTTGCCAAGCTTGCTGCACGGCGCGTACGCCGGCGCCCGGTCCGTCAGGATGGCTGACGATGCCGCCGCCGCAGAGATAGAGAAGATCGACCGTTCGGCCGGTTCGCCGGTAGGTTTCGGGGGCTTGTCCACCCCATTGGCCGGAGCCGGCGACCGGCAGCGCGCAATCCTCCGGCGAAAAGATCGGCGTGGTCACCGCCTCGAAGGAACTGATGAAGGACCAGTCCGGCTCCCAGTATTTCGAGGCGATGCCGTTGATCTGGAACTGGTCGACGCCGAGCAGCCGCCAGAACTGCTGCCAGACCTTGAAGTCCATGCCCAGACCGGGGTGGCGGGTGAGGATATCCCAGCCGTTGCGGTGGGCATGGAGCACCAGGCTGGAGCGCATTCTCAGGTAAGCCATGCCGCCGAAGCCGACGGAATTGATGTTGACCACGGCGCAATTGCCGCCGGCCTTCGCCACCAGATCATGGTTGCGCATCATCTCGTCCGGGTCGGCGTGCGAGATGCCAAAGGCATACATCACCTTTTTGCCGGTCTTCTGCTCATGGTCGAGGACGAGCGGCATGATCGCCTTCACCCGTTCCGACAGCGGCGAATAGGCCGGGCTCATCAGCTTCTCGTCGTCCTTGATGAAATCGACGCCGGCGTCGATCAGCTCACCGACCATTTCGGCCGTCTCGTGCGGGCGCAGCCCAAGCGCCGGCTTGACGATCGTTCCGATGATCGGGCGATCCCTGACGCCGGTCAGCCTGCGACTGCCGGCGACACCGAATTGCGGACCCGGATGCGCACCCCGGTATTCCTCCGGCAGCTTCATATCGACGACGCGAATGCCGGACAGGCCCTTGATCGAAAAGGCGCCGCCAATGGCGATGGTCATCAATGCCGAAAGATCGGTGCCGATGGCATCAAGCGGAAATGCGATGTCGACATCCGCCCGCTTGAAGGGCCCGTCGCCGGCTTCGGGAAGGGACGGGCGATCGGAGTCCGGCAGAGGCCGTATCGCCAATACGCGCGCCGCCACCCGGGCCTTGAGCTCCTCGGTCTCGCCGGCCAGCGCGACGAAGGTTCCGGTCGACTGGTCGCTGGCGATCTTGGCCGCCAGCGCCTCGATGCTGCCTGGGGTTTCGATGCGATAGGTGAGGGTGATCATAGTCCGAAAAAAGTTCCCTGATCTTCGAAATCTGGTATAATGAGTACATAAGTATTGCAAGCGATATCCTGCTCGGCCGAGCATTCCGAGATTCGTGATGACGATGCTAAACAGAACCGGTCAAGGGAGTGATTCGCGACGATGAACCGTTCGGAGCCGATCGTCCGGCGCAAACTTTCCGACGAAGTGTTTTTGCGACTGAAGCGCTTGATCACCAGCGGCGAATTGCAGCCGGGCGACGACATGCCGTCGGAGCGCGAGCTGATGGAGCGCTTCGCGGTCGGCAGGCCGGCGATCCGCGAGGCGATGCAGGCGTTGAGCAATATGGGCCTTGTCGCGATCTCGCATGGCGAGCGGGCGAAGGTGCTTCAGCTGACCGCCAAGTCGATCATCAAGCAGGTCGACGGCGCCGCCAAGATCATCCTGTCGTCGTCGAAGGACACGCTGGAGCACCTCAAGAATGCGCGCATCTTCTTCGAACGCGGCATGGTCAGGGAAGCCGCCGAAAAGGCCACCGCCGAGGACGTGCAGCGGTTGCGGGCAACCGTTGCCGAACAGCGGAGCTTTCGCGGCGATTCCGAAGCCTTCATATCCGCCGATATGAAGTTTCATACCCAGATCGCGGCGATATCCGGCAACCCGATCTATGTCGCAGTCAGCGAAGCGATGCTTGGCTGGCTGAAGGAGTATCACACCGAGATGCTGATCTGGACCGGCAAGGAAAATTTTACGCTGACCGAGCACGAAGAGATCATCGGCCGCATCGAGCAGAAGGATGCGGACGGCGCCGAGAAGGCGATGATCAAGCACCTCGAGCGCTCGCGCGCGCTCTATGTGATGAATTCCGGCAGCTGATTCACCCGATCCGGGTGATCGCGTAAGGCGTCATCACAAGGCGGCCTCGTTCGAACCCGAAAATATCAACCGTCACTTCGCTCGCCGTCAGGTTCGCCAGCCACATGATGGTCTGGCCCGCGGCAGAACGGCCGGCCAGCGTGAGCACCCGCGTCTCATCGCTCGTCCTCGCCGCCACTTGTCTGAAGCCGGCCAGTTCGCAAAGCCCCTGCACGGCCTGGAAGATCGGCCGGGGTTCACCTTCGCCGACAGGTTCCCCGGATGCCGCCAGCACGCCGAACGGTCCGCTGAAGCTGGACAGCGTGAGCATCTCCAGCCCGGCCGGCGCGACCCGCGCGCCATAGCCGATCGTCCATGCTGCCGCGAACAGCCCGGCATTGCGCGGATCCCGGTCGGCCATGGCGATGCGCTGATTGTGCGGATTGGCCTTGGTTGCGCCGCCATAGGGGTTCTGCCGCATGGCGATGGTCGATGGGCCGATCCGGTAGGGTTTTGCTCCGAAGATCGCCCGCGCCGATTGGGTGATGAAAGGCAGTGCCTCCAGCGATTGCATGACGCTGAGATCGTCGGCGGCGTGCACGATCGGGCAGGTGCAGTGGCTGACGAAATCGAGCAGATCGGCGGGAACGCGCTTGCGGTTGAGTTCGGTGAAATAGCTGAACATGCCGCCGCCGAGGCGGATGTCGGGAAAGGCGCGGCGCGCCGCGGCATAGACATCTTCAAGCGGCGGACATTCAGGCCATGCGCTGCCCGGCGGCGTCGACTGCCGGTCGACCGAAGGCGAGACGGCAATAGCCGAGAGTTTCAGCCCGGCCTGACGCACCATGCCGGCGACGCCTGAGAGCTCGGCATCGAGATCGCCAACGCAGGAAACGACGCATTCGAGCGTCGTCTCGACCGGGTAGTCTGCGGCGAGCCGGGCAAAGGACTGCAAGGCGTCGAGGCCATGGCCCCGCGTTGGATCGTAATGGAACATCAGCTGCTGCGGGCCGAGCGCGGACAGTGTCGGCAGGTTTGCCAGCGCCGTCTCGACCTCGTCCGGATAGATGATCACGCCGATATCCGGCAGCAGCGGTCCGGTTTCGCCGAGTTCGACTCGGACCGGCTCGGCGGTTGCTGCGGCAGCCGGCACCCTGCCGCCGCCGGTCACACGCAGCCTTCGTCTGGCGCACAGTCTGGCCGGCGGGCAGCATGTAGGGCCAAGGCAGCGCCAGCGGCCGGACATAGGTCTTGTAGGACGCGTCCGACCAATTGCGCTGGTCCTCCATCTCGAACGCATCGCCTTCCATCCGGCATTCCGCGGTGACGCCGGGCCGGACCTCATGCGTGATCGCCCGCAGATCCTTGAAAGGCTGCCAGGGGTCGATCAGCTCAGGAAGTTTCGTTGCGACGACGCTGCCGTCGGTGTGCTCGACAGTGACCGGGCTGCCGGCCAGGCCGGCGATCGGATGCAGGATGCAGAAGCCGCAGCGATTGGTCTCGAAAGCGTTTTCGGGAAGCGCGCTCACGTCGAAAATCAGCTGGCCGTCGGCGGAACCTTTGATCGTCGCGCGAAAGTCGAGCCGGCTTCCTCCCGGCCCGACACAGCTTGCCGAATAGCTGACGAAGAAAGTGTCGGCATCTTGGTCGATAGTCAGGTCCGCAAGCGTCGGCTCGTAAGTGCCCCAGTCGCGATCCCTGACGATATAGGCTATGGCGCGCAGCACTTCGATGCCGCCATGGCGGATGGTGCGCAGATTGCCGTTGACGAAGTCGGCGCTGAGTGCGCCGGCGCGCAGCCTGACCGGCTCGGCCTCGACCGCGCGCGTGCCATAGAGGAGGAAGGCGTCGGCGGTCATCTCAGCAGCGTGTCGATCTGCACCGGCTCACGGCTCGCAGCACTCGCATAGGCGGCCTCGACAAGCGCCAAGGTCTTGAGATTGTCGGCGCCCGAGGTTGCCGGCTCGGTTTTGCTCGCCAAGCAAGCGACCCAGTGCTTTTGGATGGCGACGACGCTTTCCTGGATGTTGTGCCACGGCCGCGATGCCCAGGGCAGCAGCGGCGGCGAGACGTCGCTGACCGCCGTTCCGTTCCTGCCGGTGACGGTGAGCCGGTAATCCTGCTCGAGCCGGATCGTGCCGTCGCTGCCGTCGATCTCGACCAGCGTCTGCGGAAACGGCTCGATGGCGAGCTTGGTCGCATAGCTGCAGTCGACCACGGACGTTGCACCGCTCTTGTGGTCCATCAGCATGGTAGCGACGTCCTCGCCGGCAATGTTGGGGTTGATGCGAGCGGTTCGGGTCGTGATCGTCGAAACGTCGCCCAGCAGGAAGCGGGCTATGTCGAGACTGTGGATGCCGAGGTCTTCGATGATGAAGCGCTTTCCCGTTGCCAGATAGGGCTGCCCGGAAAACACATCATAGGCCGAGCGGAACGAGATCCGGCCGAAGAAGGGCGTGCCGATGTCGCCGCTGTCGAGCACGGCGCGCACCGCCTGGATAGGCGACTGCCAGCGAAAATTCTCATGCACCATCAACGCCACGCCGGCATCGCTGCATGCCTTCACCATGGCCTTGGCGTCGGCAAGCGACGGCGCGAATGGTTTTTGGCAGATCGCCGGAACGCGGTTCTGTGCAGCCATCTCGACAAGCGAACGATGGCTCGGCGCGGTGGTGGCGATATCGACGAAATCCAGGCTTTCGCCGGCAAACAGTGCCGCCGCGTCTGTGTAGCGTCGCTCAATGCCGAACTGGTCGCCGACCACCTTGAGCCGTTCCGGGTCGCGGTCGCAGATGGCGACGATCGAGGCGCTGTCGATGTCGCGCCAGGCATGCATCTGGTTGACGGCAAAGAAGCCGCAGCCGATCAGCGCTCCTCGCAGTTCCGCCACGGGTCAGCCCGCCTTTGCCATCTGCATCAGCGTCACCCGGCTCTGCAGCCGGCGCTGCGCCTGGTCGACGACGACGGCGACGATGATGACCAAGCCCTTGATCACCATCTGCCAGAACGAGCTCACCCCCATCATCACCAGCCCGTCGGAAAGGATGCCGATGACGAAGGCGCCGACGATGGTGCCGCCGATCGTGCCGCGGCCACCCGACATCGAGGTGCCGCCGAGCACCGCCGCGGCGATGGCGTTGAGCTCGAAGCTTTCGCCGGTCGCCGGATGCGAGGCCATCAGTTCGGACGAGATGATCAGCCCGACGACCGCCGCGCAGAAGCCGGAGAACATGTAGACGAACATCTTCACCATATTGACCCTGACGCCCGAAATCCGCGCCGCCCGTTCGTTGCCGCCGACGGCGAAGATGTGGCGGCCGAGCGGGGTGTATTTGGCCAGATAGGCCGCCCCAACTGCTACGACGACAAGAATCCATATCGAGACCGGCAGGCCGAGCAGCCGGCCGGCGCCGAGGAAGCCGAACCCCGTCGTGCCCAGATCGGGCTTGCCGACGAGGTTCGGAAAGGTGCGGCCATCCGACGACAGCAGCGCCAGGCCGCGTGCGACATAGAGCACGCCGAGCGTGGCGATGAACGGCGCGACATTCAGCCTGGTGATCAGCAATCCGTTGACGGCGCCGATCAATATACCGACCGCCAGCGTGATCAGTGCGATCTCGAAGACGTTGAAATAGATCGTGTAGCCGACCTGCAGGTCGATGCCGTTGAGCACGAGATAGCCGGCGACCATGCCGCACAGGCCGACAATCGAGCCGACCGAGAGGTCGATGCCGCCGGTGATGATGACGAAGGTCATGCCCATGGCGAGGAAGGCGTTCAGCGCGACGTGCTTCGACATCAGGATCAGGTTGGCGGCCGACAGGAAATTCGGCGCCGCGATCGAGAAGAAGATCAGGACGGCGATCAACGCAATGAACGTCCTCGCCTTCATCAGCGTCAGCAGCACGGAGCCGCTCGAGGCGGAGGCAACCGAAGCCTTGGCCGGGATGTCAGTCATGGGCGTGGCTCTCCAAGTGCGGGACCGGCCCGTGGCCAAGCGCCGATGCGGCGACAAGTGCCGCCTCCGTCGCCTCGGCGCGATCGAACATGCCGGTCAGTTTTCCATTGCTCATCACCGCGATGCGGTCGGACAGCGCCATCACCTCGTCGAGATCGGAGGTGGCGAACAGAATGCCCAGCCCGTCGCGGGACAGTTTGCGCATGGTGCGAAAGACGTCGGCCTTGGCGCCGACATCGATGCCGCGGCTTGGTTCGTCCATCAACAGCACCTTCGGTCCGGTGAGCAGCGCCTTACCGATCACCACCTTCTGCTGGTTGCCGCCCGACAGCGACGAGACCTCCTGCGCCGGATCGGCGACCTTGATCGCCAGTTCCCGCACCATCTGCGTCACCGCCTGGTTTTCCTTGGCGCCGCTGATATGGAACAGGCGCACAAACCGCGACAGGCTGGCCAGCGTCAGATTGCTGGCGACCGAGAGGATCGACACCAGACCTTCGCGCTGGCGGTCCTCGGGGATCAGCGCCAGCCCGCGTCGGATGCGCCGCGTGGTGTCGCGTTCTCTGACCTTCTTGCCGGCTATGAAAATCGTTCCGGTGGCATGGCCGTGGCGCCCCATGATGCAGTCGAACAGCTCGCTGCGACCGGCGCCCATCAGGCCGTATATGCCGAGGATCTCGCCGGCACGCAGCGACAGCGAGACATGATCGACCGCAAGCCCGCCGGTCACGCGCGGCAGGCAGATGTCCTCGGCGCGGAAGATCTCATCGCCCGGAACATGGCCGTCGGCCTTGGCGAAGTCCTTGGCGTCGGAGCCGATCATCTGCCGCACGATCCATTGCGTGTCGACGTTTTTCATCTTCTCCTGGCCGGTGATGCGGCCGTCGCGCAGCACGGTGATGTAGTCGCCGATGCGGATCAGTTCCTCGAGTCGGTGCGAGATGTAGACGATCGCCACGCCGCGCGCCTTGAGGTCGGCGATCACCTTGAACAGAATCTCGACTTCCGCCGCACTCAGCGCCGAGGTCGGTTCGTCCATGATCAGGATGCGCGCATCGAGCGAAACCGCCTTGGCGATCTCGACCAGTTGCTGCTGGCCGATGCGCAAATCCTCGACCAGCATGTCCGGCCGGATGCCGGCTTGCAGGCGCTCGAGAAATTCCGCCGCGCGGCGCTCCTGTTCCCGGCTGTCGATCTTGCGGAACCGGTTGGTGATCTCGCGGGTGGCGAAAATATTCTCGGCCACCGTCAGGTTGCCGAACAGGTTCAACTCCTGGAACACCATGCCGATGCCGCGGTTCACCGCGTCGCCGGATGAGGAGAAGGAGACCTCTTCGCCCTCCAGGAGGATGCGGCCGAGCGTCGGCTGTTCGACGCCGGCGATGATCTTCATCAGCGTCGATTTGCCGGCGCCGTTTTCGCCGACCAGCACGTTGACCGCGCCCTTGCGCACTTCGAAATTCGCGCGCTTGACCGCGACTGTCCCCGAATAGACCTTGGAGACGTCTTCCAGCTTCAGGATGACATCATGATCGCCGGCGGCAGTCATGGCTTCGGCCCCACCTCTGCCTCCGCCGGGGTCACCAGCGGCAAGTCCTGGCCGCTGCCCATGACATAAGCGCCGACAACCCTGGCGCTGCGGCCCTCCAGCGCTTCGCGCGGCAGCTTCGAGAGCACCGTCTTGTCGGCATGGATGTTGAACGCCTTGCCGAACTGGGCGAAGTCGATCTGATTGGTGAAATCGTTGAACTGGATGAAGTCGAGGCTGTCGCGCAGCGCGGTGCCACGCATCGCGGGTCCGATCTGCACCCGTGCATCCGCCTTGCCGTCACCGTCGGCATCGACATCCATGGTTGCCGCGCGTGACTGTGTGTTCGCCGCAACAATCTTGCCTTGGAGGCGAACCGCGAAGGTCCACGGCGAATTCGCCTGCTTCTTCGGATTGCCATACTTGGCGCCGGCAGCCGCAGGATCGGCTTTCGCCAGGGCGTGAACCTCGGGAAACGATCCGGCCTTCTGCTGGAGATAGGGCAGCATTTTGGCAGCCCAGATATCGCCGACCATCTTGTCCGCATTGAAGGCCGGTGCATTGCCGCCATCTTCCGCGGACGGTGTCGGCAGGATCTTGCAGGCAGTCAGGCTGATGCCAAATATCGCGGCAACGGTCGCCCAAGTCAGCTTGTTCAACATGTCGGCTTGTTCGGCATGGCGGTCAGGGCACCCGGGAAATGGAAGCAAGGGACGAGCCGGAAGCTCGTCCCTTGCGATTGATGTCACACCGGCTCAGTTGGTCAGCGCGAAGGTTTCCAGCTTGGCGGCATTGTCGCCATTGATCAGGACGCAGTCCATCAGCTGCTTTTCCTCGGCCGGAGACTTCTTGTTCTTGATGAAGTCGTTGGCCTGCTCGACCGCCATCTGCGCCTGCGCATAGGCCGGTTGCAGGACCGTGGCCTTGATGCCGCCAGAGGCGATCGAGTCGCGCACGTCATTCGATCCGTCGAAGCCGACGACGATGACGTCCTTGCGGCCGGCGGCGGCAAGGGCGGCATGGGCGCCCATCGCCATCGTATCGTTGCCGGAGATCACGCCCTTGATGTCCGGGTTGGCCTGGAGGATCGATTCCATCTTGGCATAGGCCTCGGTCTGGCTCCAGTTGGCCGATTGCTGCGCCACCATCTTCAGGTCCGGATAGTCGTCGATGACGTCGTGATAGCCCTTGGAGCGGATGCCGGCATTGGTGTCGGATTCCTTGCCGACCAGCTCGACGTAATTGCCTTTCTCGCCCATCAGCTTGACGAACTCCTGCGCGCCAAGCTGGGCGCCCTGGTAGTTGTTGGAGACGATCTGCGCGACGGCGACGCCGGTGGCGTTGATCTCGCGATCGATCAGGAACGACGGAACGCCCGCGTCCTTGGCCTTCTGCACGGCGGCGACCGAGGCGTCGGCGCCGGCATTGTCGAGGATGATCGCCTTGGCGCCGCGGCCGATCGCCGTGTCGATCAGCTCGGACTGCTTGTTGGCGTCGTCGTCATGGACTAGCACCAGCGTTTCATAGCCGAGTTCCTTGGCCTTGGCTTCCGCGCCGACGGCTTCTGCCTTGAAGAATGGGTTGTCGTGCGAGGGCGTGATGATGGCAATGAGATCCGCCGCATAGGCGGGTGCCGCAGTGCCCAGCGCCAGCATGCCGGCAAAAGCCGCAAATGTCATTCTGCGAGTGAGTTTCATGATTTCCTCCCATTTGAAAAAGCCTGTGCTTCCGCGGCCCAGGCTGAAATGCATTCCAGTTTGTCAGGCGGATCGCGTCCGGTGTCGCGGATCGGGTCATTTGCCGGCTCACCCGGGCGGATCATCCGGCTCGGTTCCGTCTTCAGCCTGCCCCTCCACCTGCCGCCTGCCGAATATTCAGCCCGGCCTCGGCTGGCCAAAGCCAATCCAACAGCTAAGCCAACTGGTATAATGAGTCAACCACAAATTCAGATGATATGTATCTGATGAGCAGCAAGCGCCACCGGAGAGTCATCCCACCAAGAGCGATACTTCGTTCCCTACGATGCGCCTGCATCTGGCCAGGTCGGAGAACCACCACCTTAAGGAGTATGATACGCGGGTGAGGGCGCAATAATTTAAGTAAGGAGTAGACACTCCTAAGCCTTATTCGGTGCTCAGCGGGTACGAGCAGGCTTTGCTAGTGTCGCGTCGTGGTTGTGGAATTTCTCCCTACCCCAGCCTGCGCACTGTTTTTCTAATGAAATCCGTTCGCGGCAAGGGTCGCGTTGCCGGTGAGGTTCAGCTATGTCTTTTGTGCAGCGTTTCAGGCCGCCATCCTGCAGCCCCGCGCCAAGCTTTGCTGACCGACGGCATTCAGCTTCATTGCGTGGCATGCGCGGCAGGAGCTGCAGCGCCATGCTGTGCCTCATTTCGTTGTGTATCATCCTGCTGCTGGGATCTGCGGCACACGGTCGGCCGAAGGCTGACGACAGACTTGCTCCGCGAGACACGATCGAACTGCACGTTTGGCAGTGGACTGCCTTGCGCGACGGCGTTCTGGAAGCGTTGCAGCTCAACCATAGTTTCATCATCGACTCGACTGGCACGCTTGACCTTCCCTTGATCGGCAGCATTGCCGCCGCAGGTCTGCGTGAGGAGGAGCTGGCAAAGCTGATTTCCGATCGCTTGCAAGCCAGGAGCGGCCGTCAGGAACGGGCTGACATAACCGTCAAACTGATACAAAGATCGCCTTCGGACCTCACAGCTTCGGTGGAGGTCAAACAAGAAGCGCCCGAACCGCCGGCTGACGCAGCCAGCGACGGCTCTTCGGCCGTGGCTTCGCAACGCGCCAGTGTCGAGAACGGCCAGGCCGAGGCGCAACCGGGCGTGCACGGTTCCCACACATCTCGGCAGCCTGCTGCGGAGCAGCAGCAAACTCTGCAAGGGGCATTGCTGAATGAGCTAGCCGCCGCTCGCATGGAAATTGCGGCAGCGCGCGCGGAAGCACTTGCGGCTCGCCAGACTGGTCGCAACGATGCCGCGCGACACAATCAGAACCTTGCGACGGCGCGTCAACGGGCTGACGCCTTGGTGCGGGAACTCGATGCGATGCGGACTGACCGCGGTACGCTGGAACAAAAGCTCTTTGCGGCGCTAAGGGAAGTCGACGCGCTCAGGAAGAGCGTGCAGCCGGCTCGCGGTGACCCGGCTCGCGCTGACCATGACGGCCGCGATTTGGCGGCGGCGCGAGCCGAACTGGCCGTGATGCAGCGCGGCGCCCGCGATGCCAGTGCGCAGGCGCGTGCGGTAGCCGACATGATGGCTGAACAAGCACAGGCGCTAAAACAGCAGCGGCGATGGGCCGAAGAGCTGGCGCTCGATCTGGAAGTGGCGCAAAGCCAAGTGAAAGGCTTGAAGGCCAAAGCCACTCTCGCCGATCACGAGAAGGCCGCTATGCTTGAAGCGCGTCACTCCATGGCGGCCTCTGTGGCAGAGGCGCAGCGAGCGCTGGATGAGGAGCGGCACAAGGCTGAGCGCTTCGAACGCGAACTCACCGCGGCGCGCCAGACCATCGACGCGCTTAAGACAAGCGCGGATCTGGCTGCGGCTGCGCGCACCGACGCCATCAGGGAACGACAGGTGGCCGAGGCGGCTTTGAAGCGAGCTGGCGACGCACTCGAAGTGGAGCGCGAACGGGCAGATTCAGCTGCTCGTGATCGCGACAGCGCCCGGCGGGAACGCGACGCGGCAAGGCAGGAAGCGAGCCGCGTCTCGATGGAGCTGAGCGTGGCGTTGGAGCAGGAGCGCAACAAGGCCATCGGCCTGGCCCGCGAGCTCAGCGCCGCTCGAAAGGCGGTTGACGTTGAAAAGGCCCGGGAAGAGCGTCGCAGCGAGCGTATCAACCGCGTTCCGAAAGCGCGTGCCGTCGCAACTTCGCGTGCAGATGTGTCCGTGCGCTCGCGACCAGCCCGTCAATCGGGGTTGCGGGAAAACCACAAAGTGAAGGCCAAAAAACCATCGCGACCTATTCTGGTGGCGACCATCGCGCTTCCCGACGCGTTGCTCCCGACGCGACCGCCGAAGCTCGGCGCTCCCTAGCGAGGGGTGATCGTGAAGGGCATTTCCGTGGGCCGAATACATGCCGCAGGAGGAATATGGTGATGAACAAATACGTCGCAGCCGCATTGACCGTCGCGATCGCAATTTGCCCTGCCTCGGCTCTTGAGGCGGGGCTTGGCGGCAAACTTGGCGGTGTCGGGGTCGGTGCTGGCCTTAGCGCCGGCCCGAAAGGCGCCTCGGTGGCGGGCGGCTCGAGCGTCGATGGAGTAGGGGGAGCAAGCCTTGGCGGATCGCTCGGCGCGGGCAAGGGATCGTTCGGTGCCGGACTTGGCGTCAGCGGCAACCTCGGCGGCGCAAGCGGCGGCCTGTCAACAGGTGTCGGGGTGGGCGACCGTTCGTCCGCATCGGGCACCGCCCCAGGAGGTAAGCCAGGCAACCCGGCGCTGGGCGCTGGGCAAGCCGCGAGCAGCAATGCCGGCATCACGCCAGCCACCACCAAGGCCAAGGCTGCGAGTCAATTCGCCATCCTGCCCCGCAAGCTCAGGCCTTCCGGAACTGGTCGCAACGCGTCGGCGCGGATCACCTATGGCTATCCGTTTATGGCGCCACTGAAAGCCAAACCCGGTATCCCACCAGCTGTGGTGCGCGCCTGCCGCACGGCGATCGCGTCGGCCGCGACGCCGCTTGGCGCCGTGCTTGTTCACGCGGTAAGCGCGGGCCCGTTGCAGCAACGTCGGGGCGCGCTCACGGCGCCGATCGAGGTGCGCATACACTATGCAAGACAAGGCGGCGTCGAGGTTCGGCAGGCGCGAGTCGGCTGTCGCCTCGATGAGGCGGGCAGGGTCACCGCGGTGACATAGGACGCGCCTGTACCTTCTTCTACGAGAGGAGAAGGAAAGGCGGCTTCCGCCTTCAGGTGATGCGCTGGATGCTCGCTGCAATCTCTTCCGGCTCGAAGACCCGCTTCCAGTCGTCGCGCATCAGCACCGGCTTGCCGAACTCGATTGCCTTGTTGCAGGCGTCGGAGAACACGCCCTTGGTCTCGCCGAAGATGACGGCGCCGAGCACATTCATGTGGCCAAGCAGGAAGTCGAGCGCGGCCTGCTGGTCGACTCCGCGCGCGACGACCTCGTCGACCGCTTCCTTCATCACGACCAGCAGCGAAGCGCAGACGGTCTCCGAAAGGCCCGGCTCGAGCAGCGCCATCTGGTCGACCGTGACTCGATGCGACCGCATCACCGGTGCCCAGATGATCTTGGCGATCGCTTCGCCCTTGGCGAAATCCTCCTCCGGTCCCTGCATCAGCGCGCTGACCATATGCTGCTTGGCCTTGACGCCGCCGAAATAGTCCTTCTTGGCCGCCATGTCGGTCTCGTCGTTGAAGATAGGCGGATGGCAGGGATGGGTGACGAAATAGGTCAGGTCCGGCCGCTTCGGCAAATGACCGGCGAAAGGCGCTGCGGCGTCGAGCACGACCACCATGGTGCCGGACGCAAGCTTGCCCTCGATGCTGGCCGCGACCTTGCCGATATGGGTGTCGGGAACCGCCAGGATAACCACCTCGGCGCCGTTCAGGGCTTCATCGGCGCTGACCGCGTCGATGCCCAGCCCGGTCTTTAGCCGCTCGCGGCCGGCGTCGCTGACCTCGACATGGCGTAGGATGTAAGGAGAGCCGCGAAAATTGGTCGACAGGCGGTAACCCATTTTGCCGCCGGCACCAAACAGCGCAATCGTTGTCATCCAGCCGTGCTCCTGATCTCCAACGATGGCCCTGCCGATCGTCACCTTAGTAACTGGTATAATCACACTACCATGGCTTGGCAACCCGTTTGGGACGAACGCGTTCACGAGAGCCAATTCCGTAGTCCCGCGCCGTCGGCTGCGCTAGCTGGTGGCGGCCCGGCGAGCCGTCAGTCTTGATGTTTAGGGTCCGCTGCCAACCGTTTCAGCAGTATTCGGGAGCAGGATTATCCCCGTCCGGGAAACATCGCCTTCAAGCCCTCCCGCGAAGCCCTGGCGACGCCGCGTTCGGTGATCAATCCGGTGACCAGTCGCGCCGGCGTCACGTCGAAGGCCGGGTTTGCCGCGGGCGTCGTCTCCGGCGAGATGCGGACCTGCGCAATCTCGCCACTCGCGGTCTTGCCCCAGACCAGTGAGACCTCGTCGCTGGAACGCTGTTCGATCGGGATTTCGGCCAGCCCGTCACCCACCGTCCAGTCGATGGTTGGCGACGGCAGCGCGACATAGAACGGCACGTCGTTGTCGGCGGCGGCCAGCGCCTTCAGATAGGTGCCGATCTTGTTGCAGACATCGCCGTCGGCGGTGGTGCGGTCGGTGCCGACGATGACCATGTCGATCTGGCCGCGCTGCATCAGATGGCCGCCGGCATTGTCGACGATCAGCGTATGCGGCACGCCGTGGCCGGCCATCTCCCATGCGGTCAACTGGGCGCCCTGGTTGCGCGGGCGGGTTTCATCGACATAGACATGAACGGGAATGCCGGCTTCCGTTGCCAGATAGATCGGCGCCGTGGCGGTGCCGTAGTCGACGGTGGCCAGCCAGCCGGCATTGCAGTGGGTCAGGATGTTGACCGGCTCGCCCGGTTTTTTTCGCGCTGCGATTTCCCTGATGATTTCAAGCCCGTTGACGCCGATGGCGCGGTTGAGGCCGACATCCTCGTCGGCGATTTCGCCTGCGCGCCGGTAAGCCGCCTCGGCGCGCTGTCCAGATGGAAGCGGCCGCAAGAAATTGCGCATCTCATCGAGCGCCCAGCGCAGATTGATCGCGGTCGGGCGGGTTTCGTGCAAGACCTCCCAGACGCCGTCGAGTGCCGCATCGGATGGGTCGTCGGCCATCTGCATGGCGACGCCATAGGCCGCGGTGACGCCGATCAGCGGCGCGCCGCGCACCCACATGTCGCGGATCGCCGTGGCAATGCCGGCAACGGTGCCGACTTTTTCGACGCGGAAATCATGCGGCAGCCAGCGCTGGTCGATGATCTCCACCGAACGGCCGTCGCCGCTCAGCCAGATGGTGCGATAGTGGCGGTCGCCGACGTTCAAATCCTGTTCTCCCGTTCGATCAGTGCGGCCAATTTGTTGACCTCGTCGATGCTGTGGATCTGGCGCCGGTTGACGGCGATGTGACGGCCGAATTTCAGCGCCTTTGCCTCACATGTGGCGCGCAGATCGGCGTCGGCAATGGTCTCGAAATCGGCGTTGTGCGCGAGGCCCAGAATGCGCCTGTGCACCTCGACGCCGGCAAAGCCCAGCATGTCGGTCCACACCTGGTGCAGCATGTGGTCGAGCGCCTGTTCGGCGCCAAGCCTGTCGCCTTGATCCTCGAAGAGGCTCTTCTGGTAGAGCATGCCGGTGCGCTCGGTTCGCCACAGATGCGAGAACTCGCTGCGGAACACCGACCATGTGTCGACCGTGACGTCGAGCAGATAGGCGCGCATGGTGTCGCGCTTCCCGTTCTGCTCGTGGCCACGCTGCGAGAAGAACGCCATCCAGAAATTGGCGAGCAGCATGCCGACGTCGAAGGCGATCGGGCCGTAGAAGGCGAATTCGGGATCGATCATCCGCGTTTCTGTCTCGGTGACCATGATCGAGCCGGAATGCAGGTCGCCGTGCAGCAGCGTCTCTGCATTTGCCGCAAAAATGTGCTTCAGCCGCTGCGCCTCGACCTTGAGGTCGCGGTCGGCGCGCAATTCTGCAACGATGCTGTCGAGCTGCGGGCTCGTATGCCGGTTCATCTTGGCATCGAAATACGGGTCCGAGAACACCAGGTTCTCGGTGATGTCGCAAAGCTCGACATTGTCGGCGAACAGCGCCAGATCGGCCTTGCGATCCCTGGTCGCCATATGCAGGTCGGAGCCGCGAAACAGGGTGCGGGCCATGAACAGGCCGATGTCCCTGGCGATGTTGGGCAGTTGCCGGCCCTCGATCAGCGCCCGCCGCAGGATGATGTGCGGCGACAGGTACTCCATGATGATCAGCGCCTGGCCTTCGTCGAAGTGATGGATCGCCGGCACCGAACCGGGCGCTCTCGCCTGCTGCCGGGTCAGCGCGTGATATTCAAAGAAGGAGCGTTTTAGCGGCAGCGGCCAGCTGTCGCCGACCAGGCGGACATAGGGCAGGGCCTGCTTGACGACGGCCGCACCCTGCGCACCCTCGACGATGAACACCAGGTTCAGATTGCCGTCGCCGACCTCGCGAACCTTCCAGCGGCTCGTGTCCTTGCCGATATGCGAGCACAGCGCCGCGTTGGCGCCGAGGCGTGCCGCCAGTGTTTCGACCGACAGTGCTTCGAACGGCAATTTCCCAGTCATCCTCACCTCCCGTTTACGTGCTCTCATCTTAGTGGAGCCATCACGGTTGGTCCAAGCTAGGAAGCCCTCTGGCAATTGTCAATCGTGTTGACAATTGCCGGAACAGCCCATAGCGTCGTCGCCAGGGAGGAACGAATGGGCAATGATGCCGTGTTCCGCGTGCACGGCCTGAGGAAATCCTTCGGCCCTATCGAGGTGCTTGGCGGCGTCTCGCTCGATTTGCATGCCGGTGAAGTGACCGTGCTGATGGGCGCCAACGGCGCCGGCAAGTCCACCCTGGTCAAGATCATCAGCGGCGTCTACCCGCGCGACGGCGGCACGATGAGCCTTGCCGGCCAAAACTTCGCGCCGCACGACTTCGCGCCAAACACGCCGGCGGCGGCGATCCGCGCCGGCGTCGTCACCGTCCATCAGAACATCAATGACGGTGTCGTCACCGATCTCGACGTCGCCACCAATTTGACGCTCGACAGGCTGAGCGGCAGCGGCGCGCCGACCCTGTTCAATCCGGGCCGGGTGCGCCGCGAGGCAAAGGCGGTTGCCGACCGCATGGGGCTGATGATCGACCTGAAGGCCCGGATCAGCGATCTCTCGCTGGCCGATCGCCAGATGGTGGCGATTGCCCGCGCCATGGCGCATCAGCCGAAGGTGCTGATCCTCGACGAGCCGACCTCGTCCTTGTCCAGCGCCGAGGCCGACCGGCTTTTCGCGCTGCTCGACAGGCTGCGCGAGCAGGGCGTCGCCATCCTCTACATCTCGCACCGCATGTCCGACATCAGGCGGCTTGCCGACCGGATCGTCTCGATGCGCGACGGCGTCGTCTCAGGCGTCTTCGACGGCAAGCCGCTCGATTATGAAGGCGCGGTCAACGCCATGCTCGGCCGCAAGATCCACCTCGAGCGGATCGTCGCCAGGAATTCGGCCAGGCCAGTCCTGACGATCGACGGGTTGCGCATTGCCGAAGGTTCCAGGCCGATCTCGTTGACGCTCGGCGACGGCGAGGTCGTTGCCATCACCGGCCTCGTCGGCGTCGGCAAGACAGCGCTCGCCGAGACGCTGTTTGGCGTCCGCAAGCCGCTGTCCGGCACCATGGTGCTGAACGGCAAAGCCTATGCACCGGGGTCGACAGGCGAGGCGATCGCCGCCGGCGTCTTTCTCGTCGCCAAGGACCGGAGCGAAAACGGGATCGTCGGCGACTTCAACATCCAGGGAAATATCAGCCTGCCGTTCCACAGGCGGATGTCGCGTTTGGGCGTCCTCAAGCGCCGCGTCGAGCGCGCCATCGCCCGCCGGCAAATCCAGGAATTGGGCATCGTCTGCCGCTCGGAGAAGGACGAAATGTCGGCGCTTTCGGGCGGCAACCAGCAGAAGGTGATGGTCGCCCGCTGGATGTCGCAGGCGGCAAGACTGTTCATCCTGGACGAGCCGTTTCAGGGCGTCGACATTTCAGCCAGGCGCGATATCGCGGCCAAGCTGCGGGCGAGCGCCAACGGCCGTGCGACGCTGCTGTTCGTCACCGAGCTCGATGAGGCGCTGGAGACCGCCGACCGCATCCTGGTGATGTCGGAGCAGACAATCGTCGGCGAACATCGCAATGCCGACATCGACCTCGAGCGGCTGCTGGCCGAAGTGGCGGGCGGGCCGCTGCACAGTGCAGCGTGAGGCGGGCAGTAATGGGACGTGGAATGGAGAGGGCATGAGTTCGGGTTGGGTAAGGATGGCAGCCGCGCGCGACCATGCCATCCGCTATGGCTTCATCGTTCTGCTGTTCGGGTTGATCGCCTATTTCGCCATCGCCGCCGATGGCTTCGTCTCGCCGCAGAGCGCCGTCTTCATCTTCCAGTCGGTCGCCATCACCGGCGTGCTGGCGCTCGGCGTCACCGCCACCCTGGTCGTCGGCGGCTTCGACCTGTCGATCGGCTCGGTCGCTACCAGCGCCATGATGGCAGCCGCCTATGTCATGGTGGTGCTGGAGCAGAACGCCATCGTTGCGGTCGTCGCCTGTCTCCTGATCGGCGTCGTCGTCGGCCTCATCAATGGCTGGCTGATCGTCTATATGCGCGTGCCGGATCTGCTGGCGACGCTCGGCATGATGTTCCTGCTCGTCGGCTTGCAGCGCATCCCGACCGAGGGCCGCTCGATCGCCACCGGCATGACGATGCCCGACGGCTCGGTCGCCAACGGCACGTTCGGCCGCGCCTTCCTGGCGCTCGGCCGCCACCGCTTCGATTTCTTCATCCCCAACCTCATCCCGGTTTCGGTCGTCGTCCTGCTCGTGCTTGCGGTGCTGATCTGGTTCTTTCTCGAATACACCCGTTTCGGCCGCATGATGTATGCGGTCGGCAGCAACCAACGGGCTGCCGAGCTCGCCGGCGCGCCTGTCAAGGCATACAAGATCTGGGCCTACGTTATTTCGGGGGTTTTTGCCTCGATCGGCGGCATTTTGCTCGCTGCCCGGCTTGGACGTGGCGATATCGCCTCGGGTAATAATCTCCTGCTCGACGCAGTGGCTGCGGCGCTCATCGGCTACGCGGTTCTTGGCGCCGCCAAGCCGAACGCCTTCGGCACGGCTGTCGGCGCGGTGTTTGTCGGCGTGCTGCTGCAGGGCCTGACGATGATGAACGCGCCCTATTACACGCAGGATTTCATCAAGGGCGTGGTTCTCGTGGTTGCCCTGGTCTTCACCTTCGCCCTTTCCGGCAGGGGCAACAGGTAGGATTTCGACGGATAGGATTTTCGACCGGCTGAAATTTGAATTCAACAAGAGGAGGAGACACCATGAAGATCACAAGAAGACTTTTGACGAAGGCAGCACTCGGGCTTGCCGGTGCTGCGCTGCTGATGCAGGTCCCGGCAATGGCGCAGGACAGGCCGGCGCCGTTCGACAAGCCCGGCGCGGTCAAGATCGCGCTGGTCCGCTATCTCTCGACCGGCGACTTCTTCCAGGCCTATCTGTCCGGCGTCGAAGCGCAGGCCAAGGCGCTTGGCGTTGATCTGCGCGTCCTCGACAGCCGCCAGGACGCCGCCCTTCAGGCGGACATGGTCGACCAGGCCATCGCGCTTGGCGTCCAGGGCATCATCATCCAGCATGGCTTGACGGAATCGATGAAGGACGCCGCCCAGCGCGCGGTCGACGCCGGCATCAAGGTCGTCGCCTTCGACGTCAATGTCGAAAACCCCAAGATACCGCAGATCGAGCAGTCCGACCGCGACCTTGCACGCCTCGCGCTCGAGCAGGCAATCAAGGACAATGGCGAGAGCTGGAAGGCCGGCTACGTCTATGTCGCCGGCATTGCGCCGCTCGACCGCCGCAACGAGACCTGGGTCGAGTTCAAGAAGAAATATCCGGGCATCAACGAGGCGGCGATGTTCGGCACGCTCGACAATCCGATCGCCAATTCCGTCGCCAACCAGGCCCGTTCGGTGCTGTCGGCCAATCCCGACATCAAGGTGATGTTCGCGCCCTATGACGAATTCGCCAAGGGCGTGAAGATCGCCGTCGACGAGGCCGGCCTGTCGCAGGACATCAAGATCTATTCGGCCGACATCTCGACCTCCGACATCGCCGCGATGCGCGAGCCCGACAGCGCCTGGGCGGCAACCGCTGCCACCAACCCGGCCGTCGTCGGCCAGGTTTCGGTGCGCGCGCTGGCTCAGCTTTTGGCCGGCGAAGACCCCGGCCAAAACGTCATCGTGCCGCCGACGCTGATCACCCAGAAGGACCTGATCGACAAGGACATCAAGAACATGGAAGACCTCTCGGCCAAGCTGCCGCAGTTCGCCCATGCCGATGTCGCGATGCCGGCCTGGATGCCGAACCCCAACGCGAAATAGCGTTCCGCAGGCGTAAGGGACGAGCGGCTTTCGGGCCGCTCTTTTCCAGGTCTGAATGCCTGCTTCGTCGGCGTGAGCCGATATCTAGCCACGGGCGCGGCATTCTGCCTTCAGACCGCGTATGAACTCGGCGGGTTCGACGTTCACCGGCTTGCCGCTGGTCATGCCGTCGGCATAGGCTCCGTTTCAAATGTTCCAACTCCAATGCGCGCAATTCCTCGCGCTGTTCCCACAGGCGCAGGGCGTCGCGGACAATCTCGCTGTTAGAGGCATATCCCCCGCCTTCGACAGCGCTTTGCAGGCGGGCAGCCTGCTGCGGGGTGAGGGATATGGTAAGGGTGCGCATGGGTTGGGTTTTCATGCTTAGCCTGCAGTCCAATAGTCCCGCGGTGAGGATGGCAAGTTTCCAGCCCGCAGCGCAAAAAATCCTAAGTTGCGTGCCCGCCTCGGCTACTCATTGAACAGATCGGAATGGGACCCGGTGCGAGCAAGCTGTAGCTCATCGCCGGCGACACGATAGATCAAGAGCCAGTCCGGTTCGATGTGAGCGTCACGATAGCCTTTCCAGTCGCCCTTCAGTGGATGATCCTTATAACTCGCTGGGAGTTCATCGCCGGCGAGCAGGAGGCCCAACAGCTCGCGCAGCTTGCCAAGATCTTTGCCACGCTTCTCGGCACGTTTCACATCACGGCGGAATTGTCCGGATCGAACAGGCGCCAGCACATCAGATTTCCAAGTCCTTGAACAACTCGTCGGCCGAGGCGAAACGCTTGCCCTTGCCCTGCTCCAATTCGAACATGGCCTTTCGAGTGGTTGCGTTCGGCACCTTCACCGGAAAGGGGAACTCCTTGTCGGCGGCGACGCGGACCAGCAGCAGGCGAATGGCGTCGGAAACGGACAATCCCATTGCCGCCAAGGCTTCCGTCGCCTGTGCCTTTGTCGCCGCATCGATCCGAGCGCGGACCACAGTTTCCGTTGCCATATTACTGCTCCTTGAAGAGAGCTACAATGTAGCTACGAAAGACCGAATTCGCAAGCCGTCCGGTCCAGTTCGTACCGTTCGAAAATGTGCGGCTTTTGAGCGACATGCATTACCGCAGCGCCGCCGCGATGTTGCCGCCGTCCACCGTCGTCACATTGGCGGTGGTGCGCTCTGCCAGCGCCTGATGCAGGAAGGCCTGGGCGACGTCTTCGGCCGTCACTTCCTGCCCGAGCAGATTGCCCGCCATATATTCCTTTTCCGAGACCCCGCGGGCGCTCGAACGGCTGGCGATCATCGCGTCGGTCAACAGCCCGGAACGGATGCGGTCGGCGTTGACGGCATTGGAGCGGATGCCGTGGGCGCCGTAGTCGACAGCATATTGCCTGGACAGGAAAAGCGTCGCCGCCTTTGGCATGCCATAGGCGCCGAACTTCGGACCCGGATTGATCGCCTGCTTGGAGGTGTTGAACAAAAGCACGCCGCCGGTGCCCTGCTCGAGCATGATGCGCACTGCGTTCTGCGCCGCCGACTGGTGGGCGAAGAAATTGAGTTCGAAGCTCTTGCGTAAAGTGGCGTCGTCGAGTTCGCCGATCCTGCCTTCCCAAGCCGCACCGGCATTCGAGACGAGGATGTCGAGGCCACCGTAGACGGCAATGGCCTTGTCGAAGGCAGCGCGCATCTGCGCCGGGTCGGTGATGTCGGCGCCGACGCCGATCGCACCGTTGCCAGCTTTTTTTGCCGCCTCCGTCGCCCTCGCCGCGTCGAGATCGACGACGACCGCATGAGCGCCATTGTCGGCGAACAGCTTTGCCGTGGCGGCACCGATCGCGCCGGCACCGCCGGTGACCAGCACAATTTGGCCGGTCAGCGGCTTCGACTTGTTGGCGGCGAGCTTGGCCTGTTCCAGCGACCAGTATTCGAGCGGAAAAAGGTCGGCCTTGGACAGTGGATGGAAATCGCCGATTGCTTCGGCGCCGCGCACCGCCTCGATCCACATTTCACCGACGTCGGATGCAATCTTCGCATCCTTCAGCGTGCGGCCATGGCCGAACATGCCGAGCCCCGGCACCAGCGTCAGGCGCGGCATCTGGTCGAGCATAGTGCGCTTCACATCGTCGAGCGCGTCGTTGGTCTCGAAGTAGGCGCGATAGTCCCTGGCGAATTTTTCGACATGCTGGCGAATGACGGATTTGTAGTCGCCGATCTTGTCCGCGTCGGGCGCCGGCAACGCCATCGGTCCGGTCTTGATGCGAATCGACAGGTCGGGCGTCGACACACCGCGCCCGGCATAGTCGGCAATGTCATCCGAATTGATGAAATCGACGATCGCGTCCGAGGTGCGGAAATCGCTGATCATACGGTCGAAGCGGCCTTCGCCGCGCGTCACCGCCACCGCGCCGCGCAGCATCGGCGCAATCTCCGCAGGCTTCGCCAGCCTGGCCGGCAAGGCGGTTTTTTCGCTGCGCGGCTTGCCGTGACTGGCGATGAAATCCTCGGCGAGGTTCACATGATGGATCATCCGGTCGTAAGCCTGCTTGGCATCGTCGCCGAAGGCGAAAATGCCATGCTTGTCGAGGATCAGGCCTTCGACCGTCGGGTCGGCGTCAAAGACATCGGCAGCCGCCTTCGCCAGGTCGAAGCCCGGCATGATGTAGGGCACGAACCCCATCTTGTTGCCGAAGACCTTCTTGCTCAGCGCCTCGCTATCGTCCTGGTCGACAATGGCGAGGATGGCGGTCGAGTGCGTATGGTCGACGAATTTATGCGGCAGGAAGGCGTGCAGCAGTGTCTCGACTGAAGGGTTGGGCGAAGACGGATCGATCAGGTTCACCCGCTGCAGCGCCACCATGTCTTCGTCGGAGAGTTTTTTGAGCGACCGCGCCTTGAGCAGCGCGCCGAGCTTGACCGCCGGCAGGCCCTGCGGCTCGATGACGCCCATGTCCCAGCCGCTGCCCTTGACGCAGAGCACGTCCCATTCGTCGCCGACGAGATCGATGGCCTTTGTCTTGCACGATGTGTTGCCGCCGCCATGCAGGACAAGCCGCGGTTCGCCGCCCAGAAGCCTGGTCGTGTAGACGCGCAGCGCCAGGTCGCGGGCCACACCCTTTGTTGCATAGTCGGCAACCAGCTTCTCCGCGTCGCCGTCATTCCACAGGTTCTTCATGTTCGCTTCGTCCGGTTGTTTTGTTGTGAAACAGGAATGCCGCGGACGCCTTGATGACAATGCGTCCGCGGCTTGTGTTCTCTAGGCGACCTTTTCTGCTGCCGGTCCGACATCGTCGAGCAGCCGTCGCGCCATCCGGGCGCCGACCACCAGATGCGTGCATAGCCCACCCGCGATCGCCGCCACCAGCGGTCCGAACTTGCTGTCCTCCTGCACCACAACGAGACGCTTCTCGATCTTGCGCAGCGATGACAGCTCCGCCGAAATGATCCGCCTGTTGTAGCTGCAGTCGAGCGCCTTGCCTTGCGCGTCGATGATCTGACCGGCGATGACGCCGGCAGCCCCGGCACGACGCAGCACCTCCATTTCGCTGGCAGTCAGCGCGCCGCATTTGACGACATGGCTATCGGCGTCGACGGTGCCGACTGAGTAAAGCGCCAGATTGCACGCACTGATGCCCGACAACTGCTCGCGGATCACCGGCTCGTCGCGCAGGCCGCGCGCCAGTTCCTCTGTCGTCAGCACCAGCGGCGCATAGAAATTGAGTCCCTTGGCATTGAGCCGGCGGGCGATTTCCATGGTGCATTGGTCGGGGCGGTAGGAATAGGGGGCTCCCAGATTGCCGCAGAGCTGCACCACCGTGACATCCTGCAGATCGGCATAGGACATGATGTCGGCGATCGTATAGATGGTCCTTCCCCAGGCGACGCCGATGCGATCGCCCTTCTTGATCAGTTCGAGAAAGACGCTGGCCGCCAGCACCGCGATGTCGGTCGACGGATCGGCGACATGGCCGTTTTCCGGCGCTATCCAGACGGCATCGAGCTTCAATGCGTCTTCGAGTTTGCGCGCCATGACGTCGTCGGTGAAAAGCTGGGTCGAGGTCGAGATGTTGACGATGCCGGTCTCGCGCGCCTTGCGCAGATACATGGCGACCGAGGCTCGGGAAATCTTGAGCTGGCTGGCGACCTGGTCCTGGCGCAAGCCGTGGGCATAGTAGAGCCAGGCGGCCTTATGGATAAGCTGTTCTGCCGGTCGGATCGCCATGCCATCTCCTTGCTGACATTATTCACGGCTGTCGACAAAAGTCAAACTGGGCAAAGGCAAACGATGCCTTTCGCCCGCTGAATCTACCTCATACCTTGTGCCAAATGCGCTCTATCGTGGCATGGTGACGGGCCGGAAGCCTGTGGGGTAGAAGGTCTCGATCAGACATTACAGCGCCGCGCGTCCTTTCGGACGCGCAAAGGACGCTGTAACACTTTAGATCTTGCGCATGCCCCGAAAATCGATTCCGATTTTGGGGACATGCGCCATGGGAGGACGGGATGGGCAATCCCTACGAACAGGATCTCGGCAGGAATCCAGCCAACCACCAGCCGCTGACGCCGCTCAGCTATCTGGAGCGGGCGGCAAGGACCTTTCCCGCCCATGTCGCGATCATCCATGGTCGCCAGCGCACGACCTATCGCGATTTCTGGCGGCGGTCGCTGAAGCTTGCTTCGGCGCTCTCCAGGCGCGGCATCGGCAAGGGCGACACCGTAACCGTCATGCTGTCCAACACCCCGCCGATGCTGGAAGCGCATTTCGGCGTGCCGATGACCAAGGCGGTGCTGCATTCGCTCAACACCCGTCTCGATGCCGCCGTCATCGCTTTCCAACTCGACCATGCCGAAACCAAGGTGCTGGTCGTCGATCGCGAATTTGCAAATGTCGTCAGCGAGGCGCTGGCGCTGGCCAGGGTAAAACCGCTGGTCATCGACTATGACGATCCCGAATACGCCACTGACGCCCCCTATCCCAAGGGCGAGCGGATCGGCTCGCTCGATTACGAGACCTTCGTCGCGGGCGGCGACGAGGATTTCGCCTGGTCGATGCCGGACGACGAATGGGACGCGATCTCGCTCAACTACACCTCCGGCACGACAGGCAATCCCAAGGGCGTCGTCTATCACCATCGCGGTGCAGCGCTGATGGCCTATGCCAACACCATCCATGCCGGCATGGGCAAGCATGCTGTCTATCTGTGGACGCTGCCGATGTTCCACTGCAACGGCTGGTGCTTTCCGTGGACGCTGGCCGTGCAGGCCGGCACCCATGTCTGCCTGCGCTGGGTGCGGCCGAAGCCGGTCTACGACGCCATCGCCGACCACGGCGTCACCCATCTGTGCGGTGCGCCGGTGGTGATGTCAGTGCTGATCAACGCCAGCGACGAGGACAAGCGGCAATTTCCGCAGACGGTCACCTTGAACACCGCCGCGGCACCGCCGCCGGAAGCGGTGCTGTCGGGCATGGCCGATGCGGGTTTTGCCGTCACCCACCTCTATGGCCTGACCGAGACCTATGGCCCGGCGGTCGTCAACGAATGGCAGGGCGAGTGGGATGGGCTGGAGAAGGGACAGAAGGCGGCGAGGAAGGCCAGGCAAGGTGTGCGCTATGCCGCGCTCGAGGATCTGACGGTGATGGACCCCGAGACGATGGAGGAGACGCCGGCCGACGGCGAGACGATCGGCGAGGTCATGTTCCGCGGCAACATCGTCATGAAGGGCTATCTGAAGAACCGCAAGGCGAGCGACGAGGCCTTCGCCGGCGGCTGGTTCCACTCGGGCGACCTCGGCGTCATGCATCCCGACGGCTACATCCAGCTCAAGGACCGCTCCAAGGACATCATCATTTCCGGCGGCGAGAACATCTCCTCGATCGAAGTCGAGGAGGCGCTCTACAAGCATACCGCCGTCGCCTCCTGCGGCGTCGTCGCGAGGCCCGACGACAAATGGGGCGAGGTGCCGATCGCCTATGTCGAGCTGAAGCCGGGCAGGACGGCGACCGAGGCCGAGATCATCGATCACTGCCGCGCGCTGCTCGCCCGCTTCAAAATGCCGAAAGCGGTGATCTTCGCCGAAATCCCGAAGACCTCGACCGGCAAGATCCAGAAGTTCCGGCTGAGGGAGATGGCCAAGGGGTAGGTGGCAGATCACTATTGCCCCAGCTAAGCCCAACTTGAACGGAGCAAAGAGATCGCATCGGATCGAAGGCCCTTCCGATCGTCCTCGCTACAGAGCCAACTCGGTAGAAGATCCAGCAGGGCCCCCCCTTCAGCGGCAAATCGCAAACCTCTAGGATTAGCTGAGACACCCCTTCACTTCGTCATTCTAGGGCGGAGCAAGGAGCGAAGCGACGCGGCGCAGACCCTGGGATCCATGCCGTTACCCAAGCCGAAGAATGCAGCGGCCCAGAGCCGAACGCTGCTACCCCGTTCCGCGAAAACTCGAACCATTCTGGATTGGTCTTCTCGGTCAGTTCAATCTTCCACGGCCAGCGCTTCAGCGACTTCTCGCGCTGGATGGCGTCGCAAATGTCGAAATGTTCGCCACACTTCTGGCTCGCGGTCATGGTGGCATAGCCGGTCATGGTGGAAGGTAACCAGCGCCGTTGCCGATGCAAGCGCCGTTCTGAGCCGCTGCATTCTTCGGCGGATGTCACGGCATGGATCCTCTGCGCCGCGCCTTACTTGCCCTAGGATGACGAAGGTGTAGTAGCCTATGCAATCGCCAACTTTGGAGATTTGGCTGCCGACCGGCCGGCATCGACCGTCCACAGGGCTCGGAACCAAATCCTCCGTGCGGGGAAACTAGATCGAAAACGCCCCGCTCGCCACCACGATGCCACGTCCACACACGCTCACCGAGCCGGCATCGACAGCGACCTCGATGATGCTGGTACGTCCGAGCGCCGTGCCTTGTTCGACCTTGATTACGCCGGGCTGCGCAACACCGTGTGCAACAAGATGTGCGGCGAGCGGACCAGCCGCCGTACCGGTCGCCGGATCCTCGGCAATGCCGACGGTCGGGTTGAAAAAACGTGCATACCCTGTGGTTCCCCGCTGTAGCGGATCAAGTGAGAAGACGTAGCAGCCTTCCCCGCCGACCTCGTTGAGCAGGTCGAAAAGCTGTTTGGCGTCAGGCGAAATCCGGTCGACGGCTTGGCGATCGCGGATTGGCACCAGGAGATGGGCAGCGCCGGTCGAGACCACCTGGCAAGGCACGACGTCCGTTATTTCTTCAGTATTTAGGCCAAGCGCCGCGGCAAGAGCCCCAAGATTTGAGATCTGCCCGCCGGCCACTGGGGCTTCCTGTTGCATAATGATCTTTTCGAGTTTTCCCTGGCTTTGCCAGATGGCCAATGGATATACCAAGTCGCCGATCTGTTGGTGAAACCATGTCGGGCCATCGCCCAACTCGAGCCGCCCCGCTGCAGCGAGCCACCACCAGGCCCCTAGCGTGTTGTGGCCGCCTGCGCCGAAAACCTCCACGCCTTTCGGCGTGAATGAGCGCAATTTCCAATCGGCGTCCGCCCGGGTCGCCGGTAGGACAAAAGTGGTCTCGGACTGGTTGAACTCACGGGCAATGTTCTGCATCAGCTCGAGCGCCAACTCGGCATCGCAATCGACCACCGCAAGGGAATTGCCGGCCAGCGGCTCTACCGCGAAGACATCGACGAAATGAAATGGAATTGTTCTGCTCATGGTTTTTCCTCCGAGAACCGCAATTGGGCCCGTTCAGTTTGCAGAACAATCTCTACCGAAGATGCGAGAGCACGTTGACCAGCTTGCCGGTCGGGTCGGCAATGAAGAAGCGTCTTACGCCCCACGGTTCGTCGGTCAAATCATAGACCACTCTGCAACCGATCTCGTTTGCGCGAAGATAAACCGCATCGACATTGTCGACCTCGATCGACAGATCAGGCACCGGGGTGCCTGAGCCGCCCTCGCTGGCGATGCTGATCTGGGGGACGGTGGTTTCGCTGGACGCCAGCGTGACGAGCCACCCGTGATCCATCACGGCATCGAGCCCGAACAGATCGGTATAGAACTCCCGAACATCCGGAATGCTGTCTGTTGCGATATTCGAGACGATGCGCAGCACGGTCATTCCATATCTCCTCCACAGCTTGCCATATTCTCCACAGCTTGCATGGTAACGCATGGCTGCGCGCTGCGGAGCACGTCTCGAATAAAATACGCTGATCACCTGAGCCGCAGAGTGCCGCCGGAGGACCTTGAAGGACCGGCGGGATGCCCAGCAGGCTTCGTTAACGCTGTTCACGCCTAGGTTGTATAAGCAGGTGTCACCGGTCGCCCAGACGAGTAACATTCACCTGTTGACTTGCGGGCGATTTCGAATTACGAGTGACGAAATTCAAAATTCGTCACTCGTAATGAGCTAATGATAAATGATGCATGACACCCTCGACACGACGGCTGACCTGGTCCGGCAGGAGAATGTTGCGCGCATCCTCGATTGCGCAGAGCGACTGTTCCGCCACTACGGCTACGGCAAGACCAATGTCGCCGACATAGCCCGTGAACTCGGCATGTCGACGGCCAACATCTACCGTTTCTTCGCCTCCAAGGTCGAAATCCACCAGGCCGTTTGCGGCCGCATGCTCGCTACCTGCTATCAACTGACCTACGACGCCTGCCATAGTTCCGGAACGGCCAGCGAAAGGCTGCGCCGCTACGTGCAAACGCATTATCAGTGGACCCGCGACACCATGCTCGACCAGGAGAAGGTGCACGAAATGGTCGTCGTCGCCATCGAGCGCGATTGGCATGTCATCGAGAAGCATATCGACAGGATCCGCGGCTTGGTCGAGGAGGTGATCCGCGAGGGAATTGCCGCCGGCGAGTTTGCCGACCAGGACGCGGAAGTCGCTTCGCGGTGTTTCGGCGCCGCTATCATCACCCTTTGTCACCCTCAGATGGTCGCCCAGTGCCTTGCCAAGAACAACCGGGCGATGCCGGACGAGCTTATCGAGTTTGCCCTCAGGGCTTTGAAGAAATGACCGGCGGCGTCCGCCGGGCGTCGACAATCCATCTCCATTTCGGGAGTACGCAAGTGTCTTTGTCCAAATCCATCATGAACAGGCTGCCGGCCATTGGTCCGGCTCTGGTCGTCGTCGCTGCACTTGGGCTCGCCGGTTGCTCGCAAGAAAAAGTGGAAGTCAAGGACATCGTCCGGCCGGTCAAGGTCATCGAGATCGCCAAGGCGAACGATACTCGTGAGCTCTCCTACTCCGGATCGGTGCGCGCCCGCACCGAGATGAATCTCGGGTTCCGCATCAACGGCAAGATCACCGAGCGCCTGGTCGACATCGGCCAGCGCGTCAAGCCGGGCGACGTTCTGGCCCGCATCGATCCCGCCGACTACGACCTTTCGGTCAAGAGCGCCGAGGCCAGCCTCGAGGCCGCCGAGCGGCAGGTCGAGACGACGGGCCTTGCCCGCCGTCGTGCCGAACAGCTGTTTGCCAAGAAGTTCGCCTCGAAATCGCAGCTCGAACAGGCGACGCTCAGCCATGATCAGGCGGTCGCCACCCGCAATTCCGCCCGCTCAGCGCTTGACCAGGCGAAGAACCAGGTCCGCTACACCGACCTCAAGGCGGACAGGAGCGGCATCGTCACCTCAGTCACCGCCGATGTCGGTCAGGTGGTCGGCTCAGGCACGCCGGTTGTGACCGTTGCCGTCGACGGCGAAAAGGAAGTGCTGATCGCCGTGCCCGAAACCGATATCGCCCAGTTCAAGCCGGGCAAGGACGTCAAGGCAAGCTTCTGGGCCGACGAAGCGCTGACGCTCGACGGCAAGGTCCGTGAAGTCGCCGGCAGCGCCGATCAGCAGTCGCGTACCTTTGCCGTTCGCGTCAGCCTGCCCAACGATCCGCGCGTGCTTCTCGGCATGACCGCGAATATCGAGGCTTCGGCCGCCAACAACAGCCTGCAAAGCGTATCGATCCCGTTGAGCGCGCTGGCGCAAAAGGACGGCCAGCAGATCGTCTGGACCGTGGACCGCAGCGGCGAGACCGTCCATGCGCGTCCGATCAAGGTCGCCGAGTTCACCGCCGACGGCGTGCATGTTGCCGAAGGGTTAAAACCCGGCGATGTCGTCGTTGCGGCGGGCACGCAATTCATGACCGAAAATCTGAAAGTCAAGCTGGCCGGCGATGCGGTGCAGCAGTCCGCATCGGCGGACGATGATGGCGGGGCCATGAAGCGCGTGCGCTGACGGCCAGGCATAAAACGGCTTTTCCTCGCATCGGCGCAAGCCGCGAGGTCAAGCGGTTCACGGTTTCCGGGCGGCAGGTGCCCGATTGTCGAGACGTCAGGTGGATGTACCCCCCCGACATCGGTCCTGGCGCCCCACCGCGATGAGTGTCTCTCCGCTCGGAAAGCCTCGCCGCCCGGAAGCCACCATAAGAAGCTCCGTGGGCATGCCATGTGCGTGCGCTGACGATCAGACAGATGGACTGGCGCTATGACCACCGACACCACCGACACCCATGAAAAAAGGCCCTTCAATCTTTCGCGCTGGGCGATCGGGCACCCGAGCATTGCGCGGTTCCTGTTCGGCCTGATCATTGTTGCCGGCGCGCTCGGCCTGATGCGCATGGGCCAGAAGGAAGACCCGGATTTCACCTTCCGCGTCATGGTTGTCCAGGCGGTCTGGCCCGGTGCCTCGATCCAGGAGATGGAGGACCAGGTCGTCAATAAGATCGAGCGCAAGCTGCAGGAAACGCCGCATCTCGATTTCGTCCGCTCCTACACGCGCGCCGGCAGCGCCATCATCACCCTGCAGGTGGAAGGCGACACCAATCCGACTGAGGTCGCGGATGCCTTTTACCAGGTGCGCAAGAAGGTCGGCGATATCGCCAATGAGCTGCCCCAGGGGCTGCTTGGGCCTTACTTCAACGACGAATTCGGCGACACTTTCATCACTCTGCATTCGATCAGCGGCGATGGCTACAGCTATCCCGAACTGAAGAAACTGGCCATCCAGGCGCGTGACATGCTGCTGACGACGCCCGGCGTCGAGAAGGCGGTGATCATCGGCGACCAGCCGGAAAAGCTCTATATCGACGTTTCGTCCAAGGTGCTTGCCGAGCGCGGCCTGACACTCACCGATCTGCAGAACGCGATCAAGGGCCAGAACAATGTCGATCCGGCAGGCTCGGTCGATACCGGCCAGCGCTCGGTGCGCATCTCGGTCGAGGGCAGCGTGACCGAGGCGGCCGACATCCGCGAGCTTCGCCTGCGCGCCGGCAATCAGGTGACGCGCCTCGGCGACATCGCAACCGTGAGCCAAGGTCTCGAGGATCCCTATCAGCGCAAATACCGCTTCAACGGCCACGACAGCGTCCAGGTCGGCGTCGTCATGGCCAAGGGTTTTAACGTCACCGATGTCGGCAAGGAGGTCGAGGCTACCTATCACCGCTTCGAAGAGGCCTTGCCTTACGGGGTTTCGGTCGATCAGATCGCCGACCAGCCAGAAGTCGTGCGGGACGCGGTGGGCGAGTTCATGACGGCGCTCGGCGAGGCGCTGCTGATCGTGCTTGTCGTTTCGTTCCTGACGATCGGCTGGCGTTCGGGCCTGGTGATCGCGATCACCATTCCGCTCGTTCTGGCCGCGACCTTCGCCATCATGTACGAGATCGGCATCGATCTGCAGCGCATTTCGCTTGGCGCGCTGATCATCGCGCTCGGCCTGCTTGTCGACGATGCGATGATCGTCGTCGAAATGATGGAACGCAAGCTCGAGGAAGGGATGGTCAAGATCGAGGCGGCGAGCTTCGCTTACACCTCGACGGCCTTCCCGATGCTGACCGGCACGCTGATCACCACCGCCGGCTTCATCCCGGTCGGCTTCGCGGCCTCGACAGCCGGTGAATATGTGCGCACGCTGTTCTACGTCGTCGGCATCGCGCTGGTCGTCTCCTGGTTCGTGGCGGTCTACTTCACGCCGTGGCTTGGTCATATGATTCTCAAGCAGCGAAAACACGCCGGCAGCCATCACGATGTCTTCGACACCCGCTTTTATCGCCGGCTTCGCGCCACCGTCAGCTGGTCCGTGCGCCACCGCATCATCGTGCTGGTCATGACGCTGGTGACCTTCGTCACCTCGCTGTGGGCGTTCCAGTTCATCCCGCAGAACTTCTTCCCGCAGTCGTCGCGTCCGGAAATCCTTGTCGACCTCTGGCTGCCGGAAGGCACCAGCATCAATGAAGTCGAGACCCAGGCCAAGGCGCTCGAAACCAGGATGATGGACGACAAGGACAAGCGCTTCATCGCCACCTATATCGGCGAGGGCGCGCCGCGCTTCTTCCTGCCGCTCGACCAGCAGCTTCGCAATCCGAACTTTGCCCAGCTTCTGGTGATGGCCAATGACGAACCGGCCCGCGAGCGGCTGATCGCCAAGCTGCGCACCATTCTGGCCGAGGATTTCCCATCGGTGCGCGCCAAGGTCGACCGCCTGTTCCTTGGGCCGCCCACCGGCTGGCCGGTGCAGATGCGCGTCATGGGCCCGGATCGCCAGGAGGTGCGCCGCATCGCCGACGAGGTCAAGGCGGGGTTCCAGGCAAATCCGCTGCTCGGCGCCGTCCACGACGATTGGCTGGAGCCGGTGCCGGAGATGAAGCTGGTGATCGACCAGGATCGCGCCCGTGCGCTTGGCGTCACCTCGCAGCGCATCCGCCAGATGCTGCAGGCGACCATGTCGGGCGCGCCGCTCGATGATTTCCGCGACGGCGAGGAGACGGTCTCGATCGTCGCCCGCGAGCCGGCGGCAAGCCGTCACCTGCTGTCGGCGGTCGACTCGATCTCTGTCCCGACGGATTTTGGTGGCTTTGTGCCGCTGTCGCAGGTCGCCAAGGTCGTCCCGGTGCTGGAGCAAGGCGTCGAATGGCGGCGCGACCGCCTGCCGACCATCAGCGTGCGCGCCACGCTGCCGGACGGCGTGCAGTCGAACGACGTCGTCATGAAGATGTACAGCGAGATGCAGGGCCTGCGCGACGGCCTCGCGCCCGGCTACGCCGTCGAGATCCAGGGCGGCGCCGAGGATTCGGCCGAAAGCCAGGCCTCGATTGCTGCGAAAGCGCCAATCATGCTGGCCGTCATCGTCGTGCTGCTGATGATCCAGCTGCAGCATTTCGGCAAGGCGATGCTGGTGCTGGCGACCGGTCCGCTCGGCATTATCGGTGCTGCGGCGGCACTTTTGATCAGTGGCGCGCCGTTCGGCTTCGTCGCCATTCTCGGCGTCATCGCGCTGCTTGGCATCATCATGCGCAACTCGATCATCTTGGTCGACCAGATCGACCAGGACATCGCAGCCGGCATGGAACGCTCGGAGGCCATCATCGGCTCGGCAGTCCGCCGTTTCCGGCCGATCATGCTGACGGCGCTGACGGCGGTCCTGGCACTGATCCCGATCTCGCGCGGCGTCTTCTGGGGTCCGCTCGCCTATGCCATGATGGGCGGCATCCTCGTTGCCACGGTGCTGACCATCCTCGTCCTTCCGGCAGGCTATGCCTTGTTCTTCGGCCGGGAGCGCAAGAAGGTCGAGGACGCGGCGCCGGCCGCCGAGCCGGCCGCCGAGCCGAAACTGGCGGAAAACGATGACCAGCCGCAACTGCCCCTGGCGGCCGAATAGGGTCGAGGCAATCGCGCAGGTTGGCGCCGCCCCTCATCTGGCTGCCGCCATCTTCTCCCCGTATAGTGACGGGGAGAAGGACGCCTTCGCAAAGGATTTCGCCAATATCCAGCGCTGCAAAAAAAGCGCCGAGCGTGCGGCCAGCCCCTTCTCCCCGTCACTATACGGGGAGAAGTGCCCGGCAGGCTGATGAGGAGCGGCGCCGAGATCGATAATTAATCTCAAGTGAGGCTACTGCGCGCCGGAGGAGGACGTCATGACCATAGCTCAGGCACCGGTGGCGCTGCGCCGGCCGATCGACGGACGCCACCGCAAAATGTTCGTCGATGGGGCCTGGGTCGACGCCCGCTCGGGCAGGACCATGGAGACCCGCAATCCGGCCACCGGCGCGGTCATTGCCACGGTGCCGCGCGGCGACCGCCAGGATGTCGAGCTGGCGGTGGCCGCAGCGCGCAGGGCCTTCGACGGGCCGTGGAGCCGGTGCAAGCCCTATGAGCGGCAGGTGCTGCTGCTCAGGATCGCCGATCTCTTCGAAAAGCACTGGGAGGAGATCAGCCGCTCGGACACCACCGACATGGGCATGCCGATCGTGCGCACCCTGGCCAACCGCAACCGCGTCATCGGCATGCTGCGCTATTACGCCGGCATGGCGACGTCCCTGCACGGCGAGACGATCGAGAACTCGCTGCCGGGCGAAATCGTCTCCTTCACGCGAAAGGAGCCGGTCGGCGTCGTCGGCGCCATCATCCCGTGGAACGCACCGACGGCGGCTTCGATCTGGAAGATCGGACCGGCGCTGGCGACCGGCTGCACGGTGGTGCTGAAACCATCGGAAGAGGCGCCGCTGACGCCGCTTCTGATCGCCGACATCATGAACGAGGCCGGCGTTCCCCCAGGCGTCGTCAACATCGTGACCGGCACCGGCGCCGAGGCAGGCGCCGCCCTTGCCGAGCATATGGGCGTCGACAAGATCGTCTTCACCGGCTCGACGGCAACCGGCCAGTCGATCGTCCGCGCCTCGGCCGGCAACCTCAAGCGCGTCTCGCTGGAGCTTGGCGGCAAGTCGCCGGTCATCGTCTGCGCCGACGCCGATCTCGACAAGGCGGTGCCGGTGGCGGCGATGTCGGTGTTCGCCAATTCCGGCCAGATCTGCATCGCCGGCTCGCGCCTGTTCGTCGAACGCTCCATCCATGATGAATTCGTCGAGCGGCTGGCGACCTATGCCAAGGGTCTCAGGATCGGCGACGGCATCGATCCGGCGACCGAGATCGGCCCACTCGTCTCCGAAAAGCAGCTGCAACGGGTCGCCTCGTATCTTGAGGCCGGCACGGCGGAGGGGGCGACCCTCGTCACCGGCGGTGAACGCCTCATGGAAGGTGCGCTGGCCGCCGGCAATTTCGTCGCGCCGACCGTCTTTGCCGGCGTTTCGGACGACATGAGGATCGCGCGCGAGGAGATCTTCGGGCCGGTGATTTCGGCGCTGCCGTTCGATACGCTCGATGAGGCGGTCGAGCGCGCCAACAACACGCCCTACGGTCTTGCTGCCGGGGTCTTCACCCGCAACATCGCCACCGCCCATCAGCTATCGCGAAAAATCCGTGCCGGCTCAGTCTGGGTGAACACCTATCACGCCATCGATCCGGCCGTGCCCTTCGGCGGCTACAAGATGAGCGGCTACGGCCGCGAGGGCGGTGCCGAGCACCTCGACGAGTATCTCAACACCAAGGGCGTGTTCATCAAGATCGATTGAGCGATCCGCCGAATAGGCCCTGAAACGAAAAACCCGCCTCGGCGGCGGGTAATCATCGGCACGAACATGCGGGGATCAAGCGCGCATCGCGCGCTTGATCCCTTCAGGCGGGGTCAGATGACGAACAGCCAGTTGGCGAGCAGCATCACCACGACGCCGGCGATCAGCGTCAGGTAGGGCAGGATTCCCGCCTTTCTGACGGCGAGATCGGACGAATTCATGCCGAGATCAGTCAGCATGTGGTTGGGGAATTTGCCCTTGTCCTGGATGTAATGCCGGAAGCAGAACACCGGGATGATGAGGGCAGCCGTGATCAGCCCTGCCCACAGCGCCATCGGATTCCAGACCTTGGCGCCGGCGCCCATGAAGATCATGTTGACGTAGGAAAAGATGGCGCCGATGCCGAGCAGCCAGCTCGGCGCGCGCCATGGCCGCGCGATATGGATCCAGCCGGCGTTGAGGTTTAGGAAGTTGAAGATGATGTAGCCGCAATTCGACACGGCGAGGATGAAGAAGAAACTCGTCGCGTCGGCCGAAGCGATGGCCAGCACGAACAGATTGAAGATCAGGTCGGTCCACATGGCGCGGGTCGGGGCGCCATGCTCGTTGACGTGGCTGAGAAAGCGCGGCAGCCAGCCGTCGACGGAACCTTGGTAAAGCGTGTGCGAGGACCCCGCCATCGCCGTCATGATGCACAGCACCAGGGCCAGGATCATCAGCATCACCAGGAGGCTATGGATCAGCTGGCCGCCACCGACCATGCCGGCCAGTGCGTCGGCAACGCCGGAGCCGTCGACGATCGGGGTCGCCAGCATGCCGTTCAAGCCGAGCACGCCCTGGAAGGTGAACGGCACCAGGATGAACAGCAGCATGCACAGCAGGCCGGGATAGAAGATCGCCTTGAAGGTGTCGGTGCCGGGAGTCTTGAACTCGGAGGTGTAACAGACGGCGGTCTCGAAACCGTAGGTCGACCAGGCGGCGATGAACATGCCGCCGAGAACTAGCGTCCAGCCGGCGATGTTCCACGCCCCGGGCTCGGGCGCATAGGCGGCCGCGAGCGGCACCAGCGGCGAGAAATTCGCCCAGTCGATCTGGCCGGTGATGATCGGCACGACGCCGACGATCAGCATCGGAATGAGGACGAACAGGCCGATATATTTCTGCACATTGGCGGTGCCAAGGATGCCGCGATGCTGGATGGAGAAGATGATCAGCATCAGCACCGCGCCGATGAAGAAGGTGGCGTTGAAGGTGAAAGAGACCGGCCCCAACGTGTGACTGTAGAGCGTCCAGTTGCGGATCGCCGGCGTCGCGGCCGCGCTCACCGCCGTGATGGCGTCGGCGGCACTCGTTCCGGCATTAGCCGCGATATAGGCAAGGACTTCCGGCGAGGTGTCGGTAAACAGCGGCACCGGCGCCAGCGCGTTGAGGATATAGGCGGCGGCGATAGAGCAGCCGAGCGACAGCACCGGCGACCAGTCGAACCAGTTGCACCACACTGAAAGCGGCGCGATGAACTTGGAATAACGCAGCCAGGCGGTGGCGCCATAGATCGAGGCGCCGCCGGACTTGTTCGGGAACAGGCCAGCGATTTCCGCATAGGTGAAGGATTGCAGGAAGCCCATGATCATGGACACGGTCCAGATCAGGAAGGCCAGCTTCCCGGTCGTGCCGGCAATGCCGCCGATCGAAAACAGCACAAGGGCGGGAACGCCGCTTGCCACCCAGAAGGCACCGCGCCAATCGATGTTCCGGTGCAGCTTCCCTTCGGCAGCCGGCACCAGGGCAGAGACTATCGTGCTCATTTGCGTGAATTCCCATTTTGATGTTCCCCATCGGCGACAGTCGACATTTCGCGATGCGTCACCGACGCACGCGTTGAACGACCTCAGGCGTTTTCCGCTCAGTAGTATTTTTTTCTTGGGAGTGAAGATCGACGCGTCACGCTTTGACGTCAAGCGTTTTTGTGAAGCTGTGCACATCGCAGATGTGGGACACGCTCTTGCCTTCTCCCCTTGTGGGAGAAGGTGGCCTCGCGAAGCGAGGTCGGATGAGGGGTGATCCAGCTTGGCACCGACAGCATTCCGTCCAACACCACTCTTCCGTCTCGGCGCTGCGCGCCGATCCACCCTCTTCCACAGGGGGGAGAAGGCAAGGGATGCTGCCGTCAGGAGCGCGGTCTGGTCTTTTGCGGGTCGTAGTGCGCGAAGGCGACGACGCGCGCCGGCAGCCGCTTGCTGTGGCCGTCGAGCTTGCCGATCTCGACCGCGGTGCCGATCGCGGCATGGCTGACGTCGAGCCTGGCCAGCGCGATGGTCTTGTTGAGCAGCGGCGAGCGCGTGGCGGAAGTGACCTCGCCGATCTGGGCGCGGCCGACATGGACGCAATCGCCATGCCCGACCGCGACATTGGCGTCGATGTCGAGGCCGACCAGTTTCCTCTGCGGGTTTTCCTTGCGCCGGATCAGCGCCTCGCGGCCGATGAAATCGTCGGTCTTGCTCTTCAGCGGCACGGTGAAGCCGATGCCGGCCTCGAACGGATCGGTCTGGTCGGAAAATTCATAGCCGGCAAAGATCAGCCCGGCCTCGATGCGCACCATGTCGAGCGCCTGCAGCCCCATCGGCTTCAAGCCATGCGGCTGGCCGGCCGCCCAGATGGCGTCGAACACCTTTTCGGCGTCGCGCGGGTGGCACCAGATCTCGTAGCCGAGTTCGCCGGTGTAGCCGGTGCGCGAGACGACGATTGGAATGCCGTTGCCGCCGCCGATGCGGGCGACGGCGAAACGGAACCATTCGAGCTCCTCGATCGACGGCTGCAGCGGCGAAGTCCAGATGATCTCCTTCAGGATGTCGCGGCTCTTCGGTCCCTGCACGGCGACATTGTGCATCTGGTCGGTCGACGAGCGCACCAGCACGTTGAGGCCGAGGCTCGTCGCGGTGTCGCGCAGCCATTCGCCGGACAGATCGTCGCCGCCGACCCAGCGGAAATTGTCCTTGCCGAGCCTGAGCAGCGTGCCGTCGTCGATCATGCCGCCATGCTCGTAGCACATGGCGGAATAGACGACCTGGCCGACGCCGAGTTTTTTCACGTCGCGGGTCAGCGTGTATTGCAGCAGCGCTTCCGAATCCGGGCCGGTGACCTCGAACTTGCGCAGCGGCGACAGGTCCATGATGACGGCGGCCTGCCGGCAGGCCCAGTATTCGTCGATAGGGCCCTCTTTTGCGAAGGAATTGGCCAGCCAATAACCCCTGTACTCGACGAAGTTGCGGGTGTGCTTGGCAAAGCTCGAATGAAATGATGTCTCGCGGGTCATTTTCGGTTCCGAATCGGGCGTCATGCGTCTGGCGATCGCTCGCGAGAATTTGTGCTGGCCGGAATAGGTCCGCACATGGATGTCGGTCAGGTTCCAGCCATTGGCCGGCGTCGTGTCGTCGGGACAGGCGGACGACACGCAAACGATGTCGGTAAGCGCCCGCAGCAGCACATAGTCGCCCGGCCGCGACCATGGCTCGTCCGACACCATGACGCCATGCGCGTCGATCGCCGTGTTGAAGAAGAAATTGATCGCCATCCAGCCCGCGCGCGGGCCAACACCCCTGTCGGCGAGCGCGCGGTTGAAATTCTCCGAGCAGTTGGGATGACCGGGATAGCCGATGTCGTCGTAATATTTGGCGGCGCAAGCGAGCGCGAACGCATCGTGCCGGCCGCAGGTGTCCTGCACCACCTCGACCAGCGGCTCCATGTCCTGGTCGTAATATTTCGAATGCAGGCCGGGCATCGGATAGCTCGAACCCATCAGCGTGCGGGTCGTCGTCACGTCGAGCGGATGGTCGCGTCCCTTGTCGAGCTTGCGCGCCGAAAAGCACTGGAAGTCGGTGCATTGGCGCCCGTCGACATCGATGATCTGCAGATAGTCACCCGCCTTGACGAAGTAGGCTTCCGCGGTCGCCGAATGGACGCGCAAATCGAGCACCGGGTCGGCCAGCGGGTCGCCAAGCCTGGCCTTCGCCGCCGGATGGATTGTGGCACGGCGCACGATGACGCTGAGCGGCGTTGCCGTGTCGTGGCCGTCGACCGGCATCGGTCCGCCCGGGGCGGCGATCAGCATCGAGCCGGCGCGGGCGACGGCAAAACCCTGTTCGGTGCCGGCAGGGGTGGCGCCGCCGAAGATGCGAACCGCCTTTGCCTGATCGAGCTGCACCTGGCGTCGCTCGAACCCCCGGCGCAACGAAGCGAGAGTGTCGTCGCCATCGGCCAGCAGCGCCTTGATGCCGGCGGCATTGCTGTTCGAGTTCTCGCCGAAAATGCCGGCATCAGTCACGCCGCTTTTATCCCATGCCAGCAGTTCGCAGGCTTGGCCGCCTTCGACGTTGCACACGGTGACGATGTCGCCGGCCTCGACGTCGATGAGCACCGCACCATTGCCGTGGACGGAATAGCGCTCCATGCCGGCGGGTAGCGCCATCTGGCCGGGCCGCAGGATCAGGCTCGGTCGTGGCGGTCCGGCGGCGATGGCGGGGTAGGGCGACTGGCTCATCTCGACCCGGGTCTCAAGAAACAAGTTTGCCTGTACGTAAAATTATTTTCGCGGCAAGAATAGCAGTGCTTGTCGGCTTGGCAAGGCGAAGGTGGTGGGGCTCCCCCTTCTCCCCTTGTGGGAGAAGGTGGCCGAGCGAAGCTCGGTCGGATGAGGGGTGCTCCAGCTTGGCATCGGCCGCACTCCGTCCAACACCCCTCAACCGTCTTGGCGCTGCGCGCCAATCCACCTTCTCCCACAAGGGGAGAAGGGAAGAGGCAACCGCTACCCCAACTCCTCGGAATACCCGATGTCGACGCCATACTCGGCGGCTGCGTCGAGCATCGTGTGCCACAGGCTTTCGGCGAAACTTGCAAACACCAGAAGATTGAACACCGGCTGCCCGTCCGGCCGATCATTGCCACGCCAGAGATTGACGCCGGTGTGGTCGATCGATGTGGTGGCAGCGGCGTCGATCGGAAATGCCGTCGGGTGCAGATCGATCGATGACAATTTCGCCAGCATGGCGCGCGCCTTGGCTCCCGAGACGCTGATCAGGGCGCGCGCATGCGATTGGTCCGACAGCGAGGCGGATTGCGAGAACGCCTGTCTCAAAATGTCCATCACGTGCTTGCCGCCTTTGGACAGGACGAGGAACTGGTCCGGTCCCGACCAGATGAGCGCAGCGTCCGCAGCTTGCACCGCCTTGGGCGCGTCCGGAGCCGCCATGCCGAAGCGGGCTTTGGCGGCGTTTGCCAGTTCCGCCCCTTTGCCGCGCCGCGCCATCACCTGGATCAGGTCGAAATTGCGAACTTCACCGAGGGAAATGCCCGACGCGACGTCGCGCGCGCCATGGGCGCCCACGACAAGTGCGTGCTCCAGCGGACTGCGAGAAAGCCACGAAAACTCAGCCACGCTGGCGCCCTCCATCCGGATCGTAGAAGACGGGATTGCACAGCTCGACATCATAGTCTTCACCGCGCAGCGGGTCATGCGCATGGACGATCTCGCCGATGCGCTCGCGGCCGCGCTCGACAAGCGCCAGCCCGATCCACTGGTCAAGCGTCGGCGAGAAACAGACCGAGGTGACATAGCCCTGGTCGTTGGCGGAACCCGGTACCTCGGCTTTCGGAATGATATGCGCGCCGGAGCGCAGGCGGCGCGCTCTGTCCGTCGGCTTGATGCCGACCACGACCTGCCGGTCCGGTGCGACCAGCGCCTCGCGTCCGGCCATGACGCGGCCGATAAAATCCTTTTTGGTCGACATCATCTTGCCCAAGCCGAGATCGGCCGCGGTCGTCGTGCCGTTCAGCTCGGGCCCGGCGACATGGCCCTTTTCGATGCGCATGACGCCAAGCGCCTCGGTGCCATAGGGTGTGGCGCCGAATTGTTTGCCGGCTATCATCAGGTTGCGCACCAGCGCGTCGCCGTAGCGGGTCGGAACGGAGATCTCGAACGCCATATCGCCGGAGAACGAAATGCGGAACAGCCGCGCCCCGATGCCGCCGCGAAGGGATACCTCCCGCGCGCCCATGAATGGAAAGCCCTCGTTCGAAAGGTCCTCTGAATCATCAACGATCTGTTTCAGCAACTCCCGTGCGCTCGGCCCGGCGATCGAGAATTGCGCCCACTGGTCGGAGACTGACGTAAGTTGCACGTCGAATTGAGGAAACAGCACCTGCCGGCAGAATTCGAGATGCTGCATCACCGGCCCGGCCTTGGCGGTCGTGGTGGTCAGGAAATAGTGGTCCTCGGCCAACCGCGACGTGGTGCCGTCGTCGTAGACCATGCCGTCCTCGCGCAGCATCAGCCCGTAGCGGGCTTTTCCCACAGCAAGGTTGGAGAAAGTGTTGATGTAGACGCGGTCGAGGAAGGCGCCGGCATCCGGTCCGTGCACGTCGATTTTGCCGAGCGTCGAGACGTCGCAAAAACCGACACCGCCGCGCACCGCCTTGACCTCGCGGGTGACCGTTTCCAGCCAGTCCTTCTCGCCGGCGCGCGGATACCATTGCGCGCGCTTCCACAAGCCGGTGTCGACGAACACCGCGCCCTGTTCGGCTGCCCAGTGATGCGACGGCGTCAGCCTTGTCGCATGGAAGTTTTCGTCGCGATGATGGCCGGCAAACGCGCCGATGGCGACCGGCACATAGGGCGGACGGTAGATCGTCGTGCCGGTCTCGGGAAGGGATTTTCCTGACAGCGCCGCCATTATCGCGAGGCCGGCGACATTCGAGGTCTTGCCCTGGTCGGTCGCCATGCCGAGCGTCGTATAGCGCTTGAGGTGCTCGACCGACTCAAAGCCTTCGCGCTGCGCCAGTTCGATGTCCGCAGCGGTGACGTCATGCTGGTAGTCGACAAAGGCTTTGCCTTTGCCGGCAACATGCCAGAGCGGGGTCAGCGAAAAAGCTTCGTCTTCGGCGACTGGCGGAGCGCCGGCATTGCCGCTGTGTCCGGCACTCTGCGCTGCCGCCGCACCGGCGGCGAATCCCTGGCGCAGGCAGGCGCCGAGCCCAAAAGCGCCGTTGGCGGCACCGGCGGCCACCATGCCGGGAGGCGCGCCGTCCGGCACGAAGGCGGATATGTCGTCCTGCCATTTCGGCCGGCCGCGATGGTAGGAAGTCAGCCCGACCGCCGGGTTCCAGCCGCCGGAAACGGCAAGCCCGTCGGCTTCGACCTCGGCGCGTGCGCCGCCGGCGAGCGCCACCGAGATTTTCCTGACACCGTCCTTGCCGCCGTCCACCCCGCTGACGAAACCGTTCAAAACGGCAAAGCCGGCCTTGGCGGCAAGCGCGCGATGCGCGGCCGATACGTCCGGACGCGCATCGACAACGGCAGCGATCTGCAATCCGGCGTCGAGTGCCGCCTCGACCGTGCGCCAGCCATCCTCATTGTTGGTGAACAGCGCAATCCTCTTCGCCGGGGTTGCCGCATAGCGCGCGATATAGGTCCGCATCGCCGAAGCCATCATCACGCCGGGCGTGTCGTTGCCGGCAAAAACGATCGGCCGTTCGATGGCGCCGGCGGCAACAATCGAGCGCTTTGCCACGATCCGCCACAGCCGCTGGCGCACCTGATGCTCTGGCGGGGAGGGCAGGTGGTCGTTGACCCGCTCGATCGCGCCATAGGTGCCGCCATCATAGACGCCGAACAGCGTCGTGCGGGTCATGATGCGGACGTCCGGCAGCGAGGCGAGCTCGGCCAGCGTGCGCGAAATCCATTCGGCTGCGGGCACCCCGTCGATCGTGCCGCCGTCGGCAAGCAGGCGGCCGCCAAGCGCAAAATCTTCCTCGCACAGGATGACGCGGGCACCAGATCGGCCGGCGGCAAGTGCTGCCGCCAGCCCGGCTGGGCCGGAACCGGCGATCAGCACGTCGCAATGCGCCCACGTCTTGTCGTAATGATCAGGATCGGCAACGCCCGCGGCGCGGCCGAGACCCGCGGCGCGGCGGATCGCCGGCTCGTAGACCGCTTCCCAGAATTTTGCCGGCCACATGAAGGTCTTGTAGTAGAAGCCGGCGACGAAGATCGGTGAGAACAGCTGGTTGATCGCCATCAGATCGTGGCGCAGCGACGGCCAGCGGTTCTGGCTGGCGGCTTCCAGACCGTCATAAAGCTCGGCGGTGGTCGCCTTGGTGTTGGGCTCGCGCCGGGCTCCGGTGCGCAGCTCGACCAGTGCGTTGGGTTCTTCCGAGCCCGCGGTCAGGATGCCGCGCGGCCGGTGGTATTTGAACGAGCGGCCGACCAGCTTGACGCCATTGGCGATCAGCGCCGAGGCAAGCGTGTCGCCCTGGAAGCCGGCAAAGGTTTTGCTGTCGAAGCGAAAGTTCAGCGGCGCCGAGCGGTCGATGAGACCGCCCGATGTGAGACGATGGGGCTGGCTGGTGATCACGGTTGCCGGCCTTCATGCAGGAGCGTCGCGCTGCCCCTAACCCTCCCCCTTGTGGGGAGGGTCGCTGCGAAGCAGCGGGGTGGGGGTTTGGCGCCGCGGCCCCCCCCCCCCCCCGGGGGGGGGGGGGCGCCCCCCCCCCGGGGGGGGGGGGGGCCTTGGCGCCGACCCCCACCCGGACCTGCGGTCCGACCTCCCCACAAGGGGGAGGTAGGAGCCTCGCGTTCTTCGCGGCAGCGCTGAGCTGGCTAAGAATACTCATTTTGCCACCTGCCTTGCACCCACGCCCGCCGCCGGCTCGACCGAGGAGATCTCGTGCGTCAGCGTGTTGCGGGTGATCTTCAGCCAGGCCCGGCAGCCGCCGCCATGGTACCAATGTTCGCTGGTCTCGCCGGCAATGTTGTCGCGTAAATAGACATAGTCGAAGACCTCGTCTTCCGAGGCGCCGGCAGCCGGCCGCAGCGGCTTGGCGTCGCCGAGACAGGTGAACTCGCCGAGTTCGCGTTCGCCGCAGAAGGGACAGACAATACGCATGCTTTTCGGACCGTCCTCAGTGCAGGTTCGGTTGGGCGCCGACGCCCTTTTCATCGATCATCGCGCCCCGCCGGAACCGGTCGAGGCGGAAGCGCGCCGCCTCCTTGTGCAGTTCGTCGCGGGCCAGAAGATGGGCAAAGACAAGGCCGGAGCCGGGCGTCGCCTTGAAGCCGCCATAGCACCAGCCGGCATTGAGATAGAGCCCGTCCACCGGCGTCTTGTCGATGATCGGCGAGCCGTCCATCGACATGTCCATGATGCCGCCCCATTGGCGCAACAGGCGCACGCGACCGATCATCGGCATCAGCGCCATGCCGCCCTCGCAGACGTCTTCCATCACAGGCATGTTGCCGCGCTGGGCATAGGAATTGTAGCCGTCTATATCGCCGCCGAAGACCAGCCCGCCCTTGTCCGACTGGCTGACATAGAAATGGCCGGCGCCGAAGGTCATGACATTGGGGATCAGCGGCTTGATCGCCTCGGAAACGAAGGCCTGCAGCACATGGCTCTCGATCGGCAGCCGCAGGCCAGCCAACGCCGCGACGCGCGACGAACTGCCGGCGACGGCCATGCCGACCTTGCCGGCGCCGATTGCGCCGCGCGATGTCTCGACGCCGGTCACCTTGCCGTTGGCGTCGCGCCCAAAGCCGGTCACCTCGCAGTTCTGGATGATGTCGACGCCGATCGCGCTCGCCGCATGGGCGTAGCCCCAGACCACGGCGTCGTGGCGTGCCGTGCCGCCGCGCCGCTGCAGCAGGCCGCCTTGCACGGGAAAGCGGGCATTGTCGAAGTTCAGGAACGGCATCATCTTCTTGACCGCGGCAAGGTCGAGCAGTTCGGCATCGATGCCGTTGATGCGCATCGTGTTGCCGCGCCGCGCATAGGCGTCGCGCTGCGCATCGGAATGGTAAAGGTTGATGACGCCGCGCTGGCTGACCATCGTGTTGTAGTTGAGGTCCTGCTCCATCCGCTCCCAGAGCTTCATCGACAGCTCGTAGAAGCCGGTATTGCCGGGCAGCCCGTAATTGGAGCGGATGATGGTGGTGTTGCGGCCGGCATTGCCGGAGCCGATCCAGCCCTTTTCGAGCACGGCGACATTCCTGATGCCGTATTCGCTGGCGAGGAACCATGCCGTCGCCAGGCCGTGGCCGCCGCCGCCGATGATCACCACGTCGTAGCGGTCCTTCGGGCTGGCGTCGCGCCAGGTGCGCTGCCAATTCTTGTGACCGGAAAATGCCGCACGGGCGAGGGAGAAGATCGAGTATTTCATGACTCTATTCCGAGGTCGCTCGCGCCGCGCAGGACCATTCTTGACGCATCGGAATCGTCCGAAAACCGCTTCACACTTTTCGGTCCGATGCTCTAGATATCCAGCGTGTGGTCGCGCTCCCACTGGGTGAAGTGGGAAGCATAGGAATTCCATTCCTGATGCTTCAGCTTTAGATAAGCCGACGAGAATTCCTCACCCAGCGCCGCCTTGAGCGATTTGTCGTTGTCGAACTCGCGCAATGCATCGAGCAGGTTGAGCGGCAGCTTCGGCGCGCCCTCCACCGTATGCCCGAACTGGTACATGTCGATGTCGTAGCGCTTGCCGGGATCGGCCTTCGAGCGGATGCCGTCGAGGCCGGCGGCGATGATGACCGCCTGCAGCAGATAAGGGTTTGCCGCGCCGTCGGGCAGGCGCAGCTCGAAGCGTCCGGGGCCGGGCACGCGCACCATATGGGTGCGGTTGTTGCCGGTCCAGGTCACCGAGTTCGGCGCCCAGGTGGCGCCCGAAATGGTGCGCGGCGCATTGATGCGCTTGTAGGAATTGACGGTCGGGTTGGTGATCGCGGCAAGCGCCGAGGCATGCTTCATGATGCCGCCGAGAAAATTCCTGCCCTTCGCCGACAGGCCGAGCTCCATGGCGTTGTCGGCAAAGACATTGGTCTTGCCGTCCTTGTCCCACACCGAGATATGGGCGTGGCAGCCATTGCCGGTCAGGCCCGGGAATGGTTTTGGCATGAAGGTGGCGCGCAGGCCGTGCTTTTCCGCAACGGACCTCACCATGAACTTGAAGAAGGAATGCTTGTCGGCGGTCGCCAGCGCATCGTCGAAGGCCCAGTTCATCTCGAACTGGCCGTTGGCGTCCTCATGGTCGTTCTGGTAGGCGCCCCAGCCGAGCGCCAGCATGTGGTCGCAGATCTCGGCGATGACATCATAGCGCCGCATCACCGCCTGCTGGTCGTAGCAGGGCTTTGACGCCGTGTCGTATTCGTCGGAAATCGTGTTGCCGTCCGGCGAGATCAGGAAGAATTCGGCCTCGACGCCGGTCTTGACATGCATGCCGTCGCCCGCCGCCTCGTCAATCAGCCGCTTCAGCGTGTTGCGCGGCGCCTGGGCGACCGTTTTTTCGTCCATCATGCAATTGGCGGCAATCCAGGCGACTTCCGGCTTCCACGGCAGCTGGATGACCGAATCCGGATCCGGCACGGCCAGCATGTCTGGATGCGCCGGCGTCAGGTCGAGCCAGGTGGCAAAGCCGGCAAAGCCGGCGCCGTCCTTCTGCATGTCGGCGATGGCCTGCGCCGGCACCAGCTTGGCGCGCTGTCCACCGAACAGGTCGGTGTAGGAAATCATGAAATATTTGACGCCGTTCCCTTTGGCGAAGGCGGCGAGATCGTTCCCCATTATAGTTCCTCGCTTATTGGTATTTGGTAGTTTGGTATCAGAAGCCGTTCTTCCCCGGTATCCAGTTGGTGCCGGCCAGCGGCACGCCGGCCATGGCGGCGGCTTCGATCGTCAGCGCGACGAGATCCTCGGGCTCGAGATTGTGCAGGCTGTTCTTGCCGCAGGCGCGGGCGATCGTCTGCGCCTCCAGCGTCATCACCTTGAGGTAATTCGCCAGCCGTCTTCCTGCCGCTATCGGATCGAGCCGTTTCATCAGCTCGGGGTCCTGCGTGGTGATGCCGGCCGGATCGCGGCCCTCGTGCCAATCGTCATAGGCGCCGGCGGTGGTGCCGAGCTCGTTGTAATCCGCTTCCCAGCGCGGATCGTTGTCGCCGAGCGCGACAAGTGCGGCGGTGCCGATCGACACCGCGTCGACGCCGAGCGCCAGCGCCTTGGCGACATCGGCGCCGTTGCGGATACCGCCCGAAATGATCAGCTGCACCTTGCGGTGCATGCCGAGATCCTGCAGTGCCTGCACCGCCGGCCGGATGCAGGCAAGCGTCGGCTGGCCGACATTCTCGATGAACACTTCCTGGGTTGCGGCGGTGCCGCCCTGCATGCCGTCGATGACGACGACATCGGCGCCTGATTTCACCGCAAGGGCTGTGTCGTAATAGGGCCGCGCGCCGCCGACCTTGACGTAGATCGGCTTTTCCCAGTCGGTGATTTCACGCAGTTCCAGGATCTTGATTTCGAGATCGTCAGGCCCGGTCCAGTCGGGATGGCGCGAGGCTGAGCGCTGGTCGATACCCTTGGGCAGCGTGCGCATGTCGGCGACACGGTCGGAGATCTTCTGGCCAAGCAGCATGCCGCCGCCGCCAGGCTTGGCGCCCTGGCCGACGACGATCTCGATCGCATCCGCCCGGCGCAAGTCGCGCGGGTTCATGCCGTAGCGCGACGGCAGGTACTGGTAGACCAGCGTCTTGGAATGGCCGCGCTCTTCCTCGGTCATGCCGCCGTCGCCGGTGGTCGTCGAGGTGCCAGACAGCGTCGCGCCGCGGCCGAGCGCTTCCTTCGCCGGGCCGGACAGCGAGCCAAAACTCATGCCGGCGATGGTGATCGGGATTTTCAGCTCGATCGGCTTTTTCGCATGGCGCGAGCCCAGCACGACGCTGGTGTCGCAGCGCTCGCGATAGCCTTCGAGCGGATAGCGCGAGATCGAGGCGCCGAGGACAAGCAGGTCGTCGAAATGCGGCAGCTTGCGCTTGGCGCCGGCGCCGCGGATATCATAGATGCCGGTCGCAGCGGCGCGGCGGATCTCGGAAAGCGTGTAGTCGTCGAAGGTCGCGGATTTGCGCGGCGTCGTCGGCGGGTTGCGATAGGTCATTGAGCCTCAATACGCGTCGGCGTTGTCGATGTTGAAATTGTAGAGAGTGCGCGCCGAGCCGTAACGCGTGAACTCCGCCGCCTTGACGCCGGTCACCCCGGCGCGGTCGAGCAGGTCCTGCAGCAATGCCAGATGCTCGGGCCGCATCTCCTTGGCGATGCAGTCGGCGCCGAGGCTGCCGACCTTGCCGCGCACGAACAGCCGCGCCTCGTAGATGGAATCGCCGAGCGCATCGCCGCCATCGCCCAGCACCACCAGATTGCCGGACTGCGCCATGAAGGCCGACATATGGCCGATATTGCCGTGGACGACGATGTCGATGCCCTTCATCGAGATGCCGCAGCGCGACGACGCATTGCCTTCGATGACCAGCAGCCCGCCCCGGCCGGTGGCGCCGGCATATTGGCTGGCGTCGCCTTTGACCGCTATCGAGCCCGACATCATGTTTTCGCCGACGCCGGGTCCGGCCGAGCCATGCACTGTGATGGCGCTGCCGTCGTTCATGCCGCCGCAATAGTAGCCGACGCTGCCGCGGACATCGATGGTGACCGGCTGATCGACGCCGACGGCGACCGAATGGCTGCCTTTCGGATTGAGCACTTCCCAGGCGGTCTGGTTCGAACCGGGAGTCAAATCGTGAAGCGCCTGGTTGAGTTCGCGCAGCGGCATCTCGGCCAGGTCGAAGACCCTGGATGCATGGCTCTGGTCGAGTGACTTGGACACGTTGATTGCCGGCATGAGCTCAATGCTCCCAGAAATAGACGGTTGCAGGCTCGGGTTCCCAGACCCTCGCATTGTCGATGCCGGGCAGTTTGGTCAGCGCACGATATTCCGAGCCGAAGGCGACATACTGGTCGGTCTCGGCCATGACGGCAGGCTTGCAGGCGATCGGATCGCGCACCACGCCGAAGCCGTTTTTGGTGCCGACGACGAAGGTGAAGAAGCCGTCGAGGTCGCTCAGTGTGCCCTCCAGCGCTTCGCCGAGATTCTTGCCATGCGCCATCTGCGAGGAGAGATAGGCGGCCGCGACTTCGGTGTCGTTCTCGGTCTCGAATTTCATGCCTTCGCGAATCAGCTCGCGGCGGACATTGTTGTGATTGGACAGCGAGCCATTATGCACCAGACACTGGTCGGCGCCGGTCGAGAACGGATGCGCGCCCATCGTCGTCACCGCCGATTCCGTCGCCATGCGCGTGTGGCCGATGCCGTGCGTACCGGTCATGCTGCGCACGTCGAAGCGATCGACGACCGCTTCGGGCAAGCCGACCTCCTTGTAGATTTCGACGACGTCGCCGGCGCCCATGATGCGGATGTCGGGGCGCAGCGCCTGGATCGCCTCGCGCACTTCATCGATCTTGTCGGACGTCGTCCTGACGACCGCATGCGTCGATTTCACCGCGATGTTCACCGGCGTTCCGATCGCCTTGGCGAGTTCGGCGTCGAGGTTGCGGAAATCGTGCTCCGGCTTTGCCGATTGGATGGTGATCTTGGCCTCATTGCCGGATGGCGCTCCATAGATGGCGATGCCGGCGCTGTCGGGACCGCGATCGCTGAGCGAGATCAGCATCTCCGAAAGCATCGAGCCAAGCTGGGGCTCGAGCGACTTGTCCTTCAAAAACAGTCCGACGATTCCGCACATGTCAGGCTCCCGAGCTGAGGTATGATTTAGGTGCTACCAGCTTCATCAAGCGAATTCAACTCGTATGAAAGTTTTTTTCATCTTGGACAAGTCGCCAGGCGCAAAATACGCGCCAGGCGACCGGCGGCGACTTAATGGCGATCGATCGCCTTTCTGGTTTCCTCTCCGGTGCGATCCGCAGCCATATCGGCTTCGATTTCAGCGTTCTCGTGGCGCGTCTGGAGGACGTGCCACCCGATCCAGAAGACGAGACCGATGATGACCATCACGACTTCAGAACCCTGAAACGGGTAGATCGCGCCGATGTCCTTGAGGTCCACGGCCCAGCTTTCCATTCCATTGGTAGACATTGCGGTTTCTCCTTGCCCGTTGACTATTTGATCATGGCCTTTTCGGCGGTTCCCACTTCGCGGACAGACGCGTCGAACGCATGGTTGAGGGCAAAATCGACGCCCTCGAGTTCCACCTTCGCCGGTACGCGCAGGAGGTTCATGCTGTTGAGGATCGTGCAGACCACGAAGGTGGGGACGAAACCGAGCACGAACATCAGCACCGCACCCGCGAAATTGCCGAGCGGGTTGATGTGCGCGAAGCCTTCATAGGGCGAGGACGGCTGTCCCCACAGCATGAAGCCGGCCACCACGACCCCGAGGAAGCCGCCGTAACCGTGCACGGCAACGGCGCCCACCGCATCATCGATCTTGAAGCGGCGTTCGACGAAATAGTGCAGCTTGTAGCAGATGGTCGGGACGATCGCGCCGATCAGCAGTGCCTGGATCGGGTGATAGAGGTCATTGCCGGCCGAGGCCGAGATAATGCCGCAAAGCCCCATCGAGAACGTCCAGAAAGGGTCGCCTTTCGAGACGATGTAGCCGGCGAGCATACCGCCCGACAGCGACATCAGGAAGTTGAAGGTGATCGCCGAAAGCGTGGTCGGCGCGAGATAGATGTTGGTCGCCGTCCAGGTTTCGCCGGTGATCTGGCCGGCAATCGTGGCCGGGCTGATCAGCGGAATGTTGCACGCGGCATAGAAGCCCCAGAAGCCGGTGAAGATCAGGAACAGGCCGATCGTGACCAGCCAAACATTGTGGGGCGGGATATCGCGCGCCGTGCCGTCGGGCCTGAACTTGCCGATGCGCGGACCAAGCACGATGAGAAAGGCGAGCGCCGCTCCGCCCGCGATTGCGTGCACCACGCCCGACGCATAGGCATCATGATAGCCCCAGAGTTTCACCATCCAGCCTTGCGGATGCCAGCCCCAGGACGCGTCGAGGATCCACAGGACCGAGCCGATCAGCACCGCGACGATCCAGAACGCGCCAGAGCGCGCGCGCTCTATGATCGAGCCCGAGATGATCGACGCCGTCGTGATGGAAAACAGCAGAAAGGCGCCCCAGAACACGCCGTTGAGGCGATGCCACAGCGCGGCGTCGGTCGGCGTGACCCCCGTCTCGCCCGGATTGACACCGGAGAGGTGGGTGCCCATCAGCGGATTCCATGGTTCGGCAAACGGTGCGGTGACAAGTCCGCCAGCGATGCCCGGCCCGTTGGGGAAGCCGAAATAGATCCACCAGCCGAAAAAATAGAAGGTGATCGTGACGAGCGGAATCGCCATCGCGTTCTTCATCAGCGTTTTCAGATGATTGCGCCGACGCGACACGCCGACCTCGTACATGCAGAACCCGACATGGATCAGGAACATCATGACGATGGTCACCCAGTAGTAGAACTCCGTGAAAATGGTCGTTAGAGCGTTGAGATTCCCTTCCATCGCATGTCCCCTCCGTTCAGTTGCGTTCTTTGCCTCTCAGTAAAACTTTTTGCATCTTAGTATTGCGCGCTTTTGGAGTTTTGAGTCAATATGGCGCGGACCGTCGCATGGCCTCCGTGCCCTTGAGCGGCGAACGCCGGCAATCTTGTGAGGAGAAGCAAGTCCATGACCGCATCCTGGAGATTTTCGAACTTGGCGGATCGCCATCGTGCGCTCGGTTCGAAGCTCGAAGACTGGAGCGGGATGGGCACCGCCTGGACCTACGACAAGGACGCCGACGAGGAGTACATCGCCATCCGCACCAAGGCCGGGCTGATGGACGTGTCGGGCCTGAAGAAGGTCCACATCACCGGGCCGCATGCCTCGCACCTGATCGACCTCGCCACGACGCGCGACGTCGAGAAAATATATCCCGGCAAGTCGGCTTATGCCTGCATGCTCAACGAGGCCGGGAAGTTCACCGACGACTGCATCCTCTACCGCACCGGCCCGAATGCCTGGATGGTCGTGCACGGTTCTGGCACCGGCCACGAGGAGTTGCAGCGGGCCGCCATGGGCCGCGATGTATCGCTGCGTTTCGATGACAATCTGCATGACCTCTCGCTGCAGGGGCCGATAGCCGTCGACTATCTGGCAAAGCATGTGCCCGGCATTCGCGACCTCGCCTATTTCCATCACATGCAGACGCGGCTGTTCGGTTTTCCGGTGATGATCTCGCGCACCGGCTACACCGGCGAACGCGGCTACGAGATCTTCTGCCGTGGCCAGGATGCTGGCACGATCTGGGACACCATCCTCGACGAGGGCAAGAGCGCCGGCATCATCCCGTGCCGGTTCACCACGCTCGATATGCTGCGCGTCGAGAGCTACCTCTTGTTCTACCCCTACGACAATTCGCAGAAATATCCGTTCGAGAACGAAGGCCCCGGCGACACGCTGTGGGAACTCGGCCTCGACTTCACCGTCAGCCCCGGCAAGACAGGCTTTCGCGGTGCCGAGGAGCACTACCGCCTCAAGGGCAAGGAGCGGTTCAAGATCTTCGGCGTGCTGCTCGAAGGCAAGGAGCCGGCCGACGAGGGCGCGCCGGTCTATCGCGACGGCAAAAAGGTCGGCGTGGTGACCTGCGCCATGTATTCGCCGCTGGTCCAGAAATCGATGGGCATTGCCCGGCTCGATGTCGACTGCGCCATCCAGGACACCAGGCTCGAGATCCGCAACCAGAGCGGCGCCATCAGCGCGACGGCGGAGCCGCTTCCGTTCGATGATCCGAAGAAGACCAAGCGCACGGCGAAAGGCTGAGGCATACTGGGAGGATGGCAGCGAAAAGCATCATCAGCCGGCCGGTCTACGGAACCCTGTCGCCGCAGCCTGGCAAGCACCATCTTTTCGTGGCGGATGCAGAAGGTGCGCTGGCGATATCGGAACTGGCCGCCAAGGCGCCCGCCGGCTTCTTTGCCGATGCCCACATCATCTTCATCGCCGGTCAGGATGGCAGACATGTCGCCGCGCTCGAAGCGCTGAACCCGGCGCAGCTCTACCAGGGCCCTTCTTTCGCCAGCGCCTTGCCGCGGCTGAAGCAGACCTTGGCCAACGCGCATATGGGCCTGCGCCTCTATCTCGCCGGTACCGAGGGGCTGATCGGCCAGGCCATGCAGGCGGCGCTCGAAGCCGGCATCGACCACACCTCGATCCAGACCGAGCATCGCGGCTCGCTGGCGCGCCGCATCCAGTGCGTCCATTGCAAGGGCATCACCGAGAACGTGACGACGCAGCCGGCGACCTGTTCGCATTGCGGCCTGCTTCTCCTGGTACGCGATCACTATTCCAGGCGCCTCGCGGCGTTCCAGGGCGTCTGCATCAATGCGGAAGACCGCAGCGAAATTCCTCCGACGGAGGAGATCTTTCGATGAGCACCGGCACCACCAAGCTCGACGTCGTGGTGAGCGATGTCGTCCCGGTCAACGAATTGGTCACGCGCTTCCATTTCCGCCGGCGCGACGGGCAGCTTTTGCCGACATTTTCCGGCGGCGCTCATGTCGTCGTCGAAATGCGCGACGGCGAGCGGACCAGGCTCAACCCCTATTCGCTGATGGGCTCGCCGCTCGACACGCGCGAGTACACGATCTCTGTGCGCCGCGACGATGTCGGCCGCGGCGGCTCGCTGTTCATGCACAGGCATGTCAGGCCCGGCATGGAGATGGTGATCAGCTACCCGGTCAATTTGTTCTCGCTCGACCTGCGCGCCAGGAAGCATCTGATGCTGGCCGGCGGCATCGGCATCACGCCGTTCATGGCGCAGACCGCGCAGCTGGCGGCGGATGGCGGCAATTTCGAGCTGCATTACACCTGCCGCACCGCCTCGCTCGGCACCTATGCCGATGTGCTCAGGGAGCGCTACGACCGCCGGGTCAGGCTCTATCACGACGATCGCGAGGAGCGCATCGAGCTCGACCGGTTGCTGTCGTCGCAGCCGCTCGGCACGCATCTCTACGTCTGCGGCCCGTCGGGCATGATCGGCTGGGTGCGCGATCGCGCCGCTGCGCTGGGCTGGCCGGCGGAAACCGTGCATTTCGAGCATTTTGCCGCCCCGCAGCCCGGCGCCCCGTTCGAGGTGACGCTGGCGGTCAGTGGCAAGACCATCCGCGTCGGCGAGCAGCAGAGCCTGCTCGAGGCGATCGAGGCGGCCGGCGTAGATCCGCCCTATCTCTGCCGCGGCGGCGTCTGCGGTCAGTGCGAAACCAATGTCATCGCGCATGACGGCAACTTCATCCACAACGACCACTGGCTGAGCGAGGAAGAGCACCGTTGCGGCAAGAAGATCATGCCTTGCGTCTCGCGCTTCGACGGCAGATCGCTGGTTCTGGAAAGATAGGAGGCGAGCCTGGGCATCACCTTTCGTAACGAAACGTTCCGTAACGACTTCACCTTCAGGAACAGCCCGGAGCACATCAGGCGGTTTCCGTTCCCGTTCCACGAAGACAGCTACATGTATGCGGTCAATATCGAGCCGCATGTTCTGGGGCCGAAGGGCAGCGTGCTCGAAAACCTGATCGACGTCGACGAGCACTATGTCGCCGAGATGCAGGACCGTGCGCTGGTGTTGGCGGAAGACCCGCTGCGCTGCCAGTCGCTGCCGCATATGACGCTGGCCGGCTGGGACGTACTCGAACTCCTGATGGAACAGCAGACGCTGGGCTATCCCGAGCATTTCACGCTGACGCGCGACGGCGACAGATGGCGCTGGATCAATCGGCCGCTCGGCATCGACGACAGCTTCACCTTCGGCGACGTGTCGACACTGCCCTATGGGCCGATGGAATACATCACGCGGCAATCGCAAGGCGATTTCTGCATCCTCGACCAGCGTGACGGCAATCTGTGGATGGATGCCGGCATGGTCACCACCCAGGCCGATTGGTCGCTCGATTTCGACATCGGCATGAACTTCTTCGAGTGGCACGCGCCGGTGCCGCTGGCGCATGAGAAGGGCATATTCGTCCGGGCGCTGAAATTCCTCACCAACATCCAGCAAGGCAAGCCGGCGCGGCGGCTGAACTGGACGATGACGATCAATCCGCGCCTCGACACCAGCCCGGAAAATTACCACAAATGGGGTCCGGACCGGGCGACGGTGACGCCCGAAAACGTCGGCGACAAGGTCCATCTGCGTGTCGAATTGCAGAGCTTCTGGCGGCTGCCGCGCTCGAACGGCATCGTCTTCCCGATCCGCTGTTATCTCATCAAAATGGACGAGTTGGTGACCCAGCCGAAATGGGCGCGGCGCCTGCACCGCGTCATCCGCGACCTTCCCGAAGAGCTCGCCAATTACAAAGGCCTGACACGCTACCGCGCGACGCTGGTCGAATGGCTGTCGAAGCTGGACGACGGCAGCCCGACATCGCCCGGCTTCGGGCCGGATTAAGGAGGCTTGCACCGGCGCTTCCGATCACCTGAGAAGATTTTTAACCCGCACCGATGATTTCAGACCGCCTGCGCTGTCCTTATCAATGGGCGTGCCTGGATGGTCCAGCTGCCCGGATAGCAGGGTGGGTCCATGAGATTGTTACAAGGTCAGAATGTCGTCGTCGTTGGAGGAAGCCGTGGTGTCGGCCGCTCGATCGTAGAAGCCGCTGTCAGCGAGGGAGCGACCGTCCTCGCAGTCGCCCGCAGCGAACAGACCCTGGCGGAAATTGCCCGGGAGACTTCGGGCGTGAAGACGTTCGCGGTCGATGCAACTGTGGACATCGCTCCCGATCAGGTCTTCGCCGCGCTGGAACCGGACGTCCTAGTGATATGCGCAGGTGCTCTTGCCCCCTCCGCGCCCCTACATGAACAGAACTGGGAGGCGTTCTCCGCAAACTGGGAAACGGACGTCAAGGCGTCGTTTCTGTTTTGCAAGGCCGCGCTTCGGCGTCCGCTCAAACCGGGCGCCCGGGTTGTTCTGATCTCCAGCGGCGCGGCTCTGACCGGGGGGCCACCGAATTCCGGCGGCTATGCCGGCGCAAAACGCATGCAGATGTTCCTGGCCGGTCATAGCCAGAAGGAATCGGATCGGCGCGGCCTCGACCTGCGCTTCATGGCGCTTGCGCCTATGCGCATCATGCCAGGGACCGGCGTGGGCGACGCCGGCATCGAGAGCATTTCGGCCTATAGGGGCATCCGGCCCATGGAGTTCATCGCGGGCATCTTCGACATGCAGACGCCGGCCGACGTCGGACGGGCGGTGGTGGCACTCGCCACCCAACAATCGCAAGGATGTTCCTTCGCAGTGAGCGCGAGCGGACTTGCGCCGGCCGCCTGAGACGCGCGTAATGCAAACTCAAAATTGCCGGATCCGCATGACAGACTCGCAGGCACCTCTCAAGCCGGTACGTGAGCCGGGCCAGCCGATCCTCGATCGGCTGGCCTTCGAACAGTTCACGGCTGCCCATCGCCGGGAGCTCAAGCTCCATTGCTATCGCATGATGGGCTCGCTGCACGAGGCGGACGACCTTGTCCAGGACACGCTTCTGCGCGCCTGGCGCGCAAGATCGGAGTTCGATGGGCGGGGTTCGGTTCGCGGTTGGCTCTACACGATCGCGACCAACTCTTGCCTCAGCGCGCTCAAGGCCAGGTCGAGGGCGAATCGCATTCTCCAGCAGCCCGAACGGCCGGCTTCCCACGGGATGGCCACAGGCGGCCCTGCAGCCGAGGTCACCTGGTTGGAGCCTTACCCGGACGCAGAGCTACCGGGCCGCGCTGATGGTGAGCCGGGTCCGGAAGCGCGCTACGAGACCCGCGAAGCCGTCCAACTCGCTTTCGTCGCCGCGATCCAGGATCTGCCGCCCAGGCAGCGCGCCGCTCTACTGCTTTCCGACGTGCTGGGCTGGTCGGCTGTCGAAACGGCGGGATTGCTGGGCGGGTCGACGGTTTCGATCAACAGCGCATTGCAGCGGGCCCGCATAACCCTTGCGGCGCGATATCCCCAAGGACGTCCCATCCATCGATCGAAGCCCAACCCCGACGAAGGCCTGCTGCTCGAACGTTACATGCGAGCCTGGGAGGCCGCCAATCTCGACAGCCTGATCGAACTCCTGCGGGAGGACGCCACCTATCGCATGCCGCCCTGGCAGGAATGGTATCGTGGACGCGCGGCGATCCGCAGTTTCCTCGAGACCATCTGGGGCAATTTTTCGAGCTTCCGCACCGTAGCCACTGGAGCCAATGCCCAGCCGGCAGTCGGGGTCTATTCCCGCAGCCAGAATGACCCTGCGTGGCGAGCCCATTCGCTGCACGTGATCGAGCCCGCCGAGGGCGGTATCGCCGCTCTGACGATCTATGTGCCGCCGCTCGGCCCCAGCTTGTTTGCGGCCTTCGGCCTGCCGCCATCCTAAAGCGCGTCGCATTTGACCGGCCCCATGCGACGCGCTTTAGGTTGTTGTTTCATGCATGTCGATATCGCAAAACCGCTGCACACTTTTGCGCGACATGCATTAGAGCAATTCCAGGAAAAGCGTGAAACGGCTTTCCCGGGAAAGCGCATAGCGCTTTCCCGAGGGAATTGCGCATAAACAAAGAGATAGAGCGGTTCTAGCCTGGACCTGTAACATTCCATCCGGCCGCTTCGCGGCCACGGCGCTCAATGAGGGGACTTCGCTTGCGTCCGAACCCGCTCAAACCGCGCTACTCTGCGGATAGCAGATGATCGAGAGATAGCGCATCGGCAGTTGCGTCAGCTGTTCCGGGCCGTGCGGCGCGTCGGCGTCGAAGAACAGGCTGTCGCCGGGTTTCATCGGATAGAGATTGCTGCCGTGCCGGTAAACCACCTCGCCTTCGAGCATGTAGAGGAACTCCATGCCCTCGTGCTGGAAGGTCGGAAACACGTCGGAATCCTCGGTCAGCGTGATCAGATAGGGCTCGACGACGACCCCGCTGGTGTTCGACCCGATATGCCCGAGCAGGTTGTACTGATGGCCGGCGCGCGTACCCCGCCGCTCGACATCGAGGCCTTGGCCGGCCTTGACGAAGACAGCGCTGCGTTCTTCCTCGAAACGGCGGAAGAAAGCGGTGACCGGAACGCCGAGCGCCCGCGACAACGCCTGCAAAGTGGTCAGCGACGGCGAGGTGATGCCGTTTTCGATCTTCGACAGCATACCAAGCGAAATATCGGTGGCAGCTGCAAGATCGGCGACGGTGATGCCGAGTTTTTTGCGAAACGCCCGCACCTCGCGACCGATCGCGACCTCGAGGACTTTTTCGCGTGTGTCGCGAACGGCGTGCGGGTCCTGGCTTAGTGGCGTCCGGATCGTTGCCACGCCCTTCGGCGATGGCTTGGCGTTGGAAGGGGCTGCCCCATTCCTGGAATTGAAAGCTTTTTTCGCCATGTCGCCACCCCGGGTTCTGCGGATTTATTTCACTCGGGGTGAACATATTCGGTGCGGGTACCTGAGCGCAACTGCGAAGGCACTTTGTCGAACAGCGTGCTCTCCGATTCTTCCGCCGTCAGCGGTTTTGCCCAGAACCCGATCTGGTGAACGTGGTTTCAGCAGAAGGCCTGTTGACAGCATCGAAGGGGCAATTACTGTCCTGTCAGTGAAATTTGTTTCGTTAGGGAAATGAGACCGGGAGGCCCGCAATGAAAAGTCGTGTTGCCGTCATTGGAGCCGGACCCTCCGGCATGGCCCAGCTTCGAGCCTTCAAGTCGGCTGCCGACAAGGGTGCGGACATTCCGGAAATCGTCTGCTTCGAAAAGCAGTCCGACTGGGGCGGCCTGTGGAATTACACCTGGCGCACCGGCCTCGACGAGCATGGCGACCCGGTGCATGGCTCGATGTACCGCTATCTCTGGTCGAACGGGCCGAAGGAATGCCTCGAATTCGCCGACTATACGTTCGAGGAGCATTTCGGACGGCCGATCGGCTCCTATCCGCCGCGCGCCGTGCTGTGGGACTACATCAAGGGCCGCGTCGAAAAATCGGGTGTGCGCCAATGGGTGCGCTTCAACAGTCCGGTGCGCATGGTGACCTTCTCCGACGCGACGAAAAAGTTCACCGTCACCGCGCATGACCGCAGCAAGGACGTCACCTATTCGGAGGAGTTCGACAACGTCGTCGTCGCCTCGGGGCACTTCTCCGTGCCCAACGTTCCCTACTTCGAAGGTTTTTCGACCTTCAACGGCCGCATCCTGCACAGCCATGATTTCCGCGACGCCATGGAATTCAAGGACAAGGACATCCTGATCATCGGCCGCTCCTATTCGGCCGAGGACATCGGCTCGCAATGCTACAAATACGGCGCCAAATCGATCACCTCCAGCTACCGCTCGAAGCCGATGGGCTTCAAATGGCCCGACAACTGGAAGGAAGTGCCGCTGCTGCAGAAGGTCGTCGGCAAGACCGCGCATTTCAAGGACGGCAGCACCAGCGATGTCGACGCCATCATCCTGTGCACCGGCTATCTCCACTCGTTCCCATTCCTGACCGAAGATCTGAAGCTCAAGACCGCCAACCGCATGTGGCCGGACGGGCTCTATGAGGGCGTCGTCTGGGAGAGGAACCCGCAGCTGTTCTATATCGGCATGCAGGACCAGTTCTACACGTTCAACATGTTCGACGCGCAGGCCTGGTTCGCGCGCGACGTCATCATGGGCCGCATAAAACTGCCTTCGGCCGAGGCGATGGCCGAACACGGCAGGAACTGGCGGGCGCGTGAGGAAACGCTGGAAGACGCCGAGCAGATGATCTGGTTCCAGGGCGACTACACCAGGGAGTTGATGGAGCAGACCGATTATCCGGGCTTCGACGTCGAGGCCGTCAATCAGACCTTCATGGAATGGGAGCACCACAAGGCGCAAGACATCATGGGTTTCCGCGACCACGCCTACCGCTCGCTGATGACCGGCACGATGGCGCCGCTGCACCATACGCCCTGGCTGCAGGCGATGGACGATTCAATGGAATCCTATCTCGAGGTGAAAGGCGTCGCGGCGGAGTAGCGGCTTCTTCACCACACAGCTTTGCGCGACATGCGTCAGTTGCTGCGCGCCTCGCGCATCTCTTTCGTCGCTTCAATGATCCGGCCGAGCAGGGCATGGAGATCGTCGCGGTGGCCGCTGCGGCCGGCGGGGCCGTTTTCGTCCGAAGTCATGACCACGGTCAACGCGCGCCCGGGCACAACATAGACCATCTGCCCGCCATACCCCCACCCGTAGAAGACCGCTTCGCCCGCGATCTGGCGGATGAACCAACCATAGCCGTAACCGTCACCGGTGAAACGCGAGGCGGTGCGTGGCTGCCAGGAGAGCTTGATCCAATCGGCCGGCACGAGTTGCCGTCCGCCGCGGCTCATCCCGCCGCTGCGGTAGAGCTCGCCAAAGGCCAGCAGCGAGCGCGGGCTCATGGCCATCTGGTTGCCGCCGAGATAGATGCCCTGTGGGTCGCGGTCCCAGGCGGTGATGGAAAAGCCCTGCTGCCGCCCGAGCCATTCGCGCGCCAGTTCCAGGGTCGAGCGGCCGGTCCGCCGCGTCAGGATCGCCGAAAGGAGATGGGTCGAGCCGGTGGAATATAGCATGGTGCCGCCCGGATCGTCGTCGAAGGGCATGGCGAGCGCTGCCCGCACCCAGTTGTCGCTTGCCACCCAGCGCCCGTAGTTTGGGCCGGAGGTCCGTCCGAGCCCTGCCTGCATGGAAAGCAGATGACCGATCGTCACCTGCTGGAGCCGCGGATCGGCGTTCGCCGGCAGGTCGGCCTGAAGAAGCGGAGCGATCTTCTGGTCAGTGCCTTTGAGCACGCGCTTGTCGATGGCGATGCCGACAAGCGCCGAGATGATCGACTTGGAGGCGGATTTTATGTTGGCAGGACGTGCCGGAGAGTGGCCGCGATAGCCGCGCTCCGCCACGACCGCGCCCTCATGCGCGATGGCAACCGTGCGCAGCGGCGTCAGGCGCTCGGCCTCGTCGAGGAGCTTTCCAAGCCGCTGCTCCAGGCCATCCGCAGCGTGAGCGGCGACGGAAAGGATGAGCAGAAAGGCGAGAATCACGGTGGGGCGCTTCAGCATGAAGCCAGCTTGGGATGCATTTTGGGCAAGACGAAGGTCGGACGCGCGGCCCCTCTATTTCCGGCTATCCCAGCCTTGCCCGCGCCTTGGCCGTCCAGGCGTTGAACAGCCGGTCGGCGACGATGCCGATGAAGGCGATGGCCAGTCCGGCGACGATGCCGCGGCCGGAATCGGCCTTGGACAGCGCGATGAACACCTCCTGGCCGAGATCGCGGGTGCCGACCATGGCGCAGATGATGATCATCGCCAGCGCCATCAGGATCGTCTGGTTGACGCCGAGCATGATCTCGGGGAGCGCCAGCGGCAGCTGCACGCGCAGGAACGTCTGGCGCTTGGTGCAGCCCGACACCTTTGCCGCCTCGATCAGCGCCGGAGGCACCTGCCGAAGGCCGTGATTGGTGTAGCGGATGGCCGGCACCACGGCGAAGGCGACGGTCGCGATCATCGCCGTCACGTCGCCGACTCTGAATAGCATCACCACCGGGATGATGAAACAGAACGACGGCAGCACCTGCAGCGTGTCGATGATCGGGGTGACGATCTTCTCGACACGGTCGCTGCGCGATGCCATCAGTCCGATCGGAATGCCGATCAGGCAGGCGATGAAGGCGGAGATGCCGCACAGGTAGACCGTCGCCATGGTCTTTTCCCAGAGGCCGGTCACCGCGCAGAAGACGGTCAGCGCCGCGACCAGGGCGGCGAGGCGCAGGCCGCCGAGCTGGTAGCCGGCAAGGCCGAGCAGGAACACCGCGCCGAGCCACGGAAAACCCTCGCAGAAGGCGCGCACCGGGTTGAGCACATTGAGGATCAGCGCCACGCGGAACGCTTCGATCGTGTCGAAGAAGTTGATCGTGATCCAGCTCACCGCTGTCTTCCACAGCGGTGCAGTGGTGAAGGTGATCGCCTTCGGCACCGCGGCGAAGGCCGGCACGAACAGGCCAAGCAGCGTCGTGGCGGCAAGGATGGCGACGGCCAGCGTCAGATTGGGGTAGCGCCGCCAGAAGCTCGGGCTGACCACCTGATAGACATGGCCCTTCGCATGATTGCGCGCGATCGCCTGGCTCAGCCGGTCGAGGGCGATGGCCAGCGCCACGATGGCAAGGCCGGCTTCCATCGCCTCGCCGACCTTCAGCGCCCTGAGCGCCAGAAGCACGTCGTAGCCGAGGCCGCCGGCGCCGATCATCGAAGCGATGATCACCATGTTGAGCGCCAGCATGATGACCTGGTTGACACCGACCATCAATGTCGGACGCGCCGAAGGCAGCAGCACGCGCCACAGTTTCTGGCGCGCCGTGCAGCCGGCCATCTCGCTGAAATCGTCGATCTCGGACGGCACCCGCGACAGCCCCAGCATCGTCGCGCGCACCATCGGCGGCGTCGCGAAAATGGCCGTCGCGATCATCGCCGAAACCGGACTGTTGCCGAACAAAAGAAGCATCGGGATCAGATAGGCGAAGGTCGGGATGGTCTGCATCAGGTCGAGGGCAGGGGAGATCAGCAGCCTCTCCGCCCATGGCTTGCGCCAGGCCCAGATGCCGACGAACAATCCGGTGACGATGCAGAACGGCACGGCGATGGAGATCAGTCCCAGCGTCAGCATGGCGCTGGTCCACTGGCCGAACAGCGCGATGTAGAGGAAACAGCCGCCGACCAGCGCGCCGAGCTTCCAGCCACCGGCGGCACGTCCGGCCAGGAATGCGGCGATGCAGACACCGACCCAGGACAGGCGCGGCAAGACGAGCATGTCGGCACCATGGCCGATCTTGAAATTCTTGGCGAGCAGACCGAGCGCAAAATCCAGCGGCACGCCGAGCGCCGCGGTGATCGAGCGCGTCAGCCAGGAGAAGTTCGACTTTATCAGGCTCATCAGCGCGCCGACCCAGTCGGCGACCGGAATGATTGCGCTGGCCGGATAATTGACCGCCCAGGGCAGTCTGTCCTGCAGCAGGAACACGGCAAGCACGGCGGCAAGGGCGCCGGCCCAGACCACCAGCCAGCGCTGAACCGGCCGCGATCTCGCCTCGCTGGCGCTTGCCGTCACCGTCATGCGTTGGCCCCGGAACGCTCGATGCCGGCCAGAAGATCGATCACCGCTTGCGGCGTGACTTCGCCGATCGGCTTGCCGGTGCCGTTGACGACGGCGAACGGCTTGCCGGCCGAAACGATATCAGCCGAAAAACTCGATATCTTGGCATCCGGCGCGACCACGCCGCCATGCTCTGCGCCGGCGCAGGCGCGCATCAGGCTTCGCGCCGAGATCACCTTAGCGCGGTCGACGTCGCGGGTGAACTCGGCGACATAGTCGGTCGCCGGATTGACCACCAGCTGTTCCGGGGTGCCGATCTGGATGACCTCGCCGTCCTTCATGATGGCGATGCGGTCGGCCAGCCGGATGGCCTCGTCGAAATCATGGGTGATGAAGACGATGGTCTTGTGCAGCATCGTCTGCAGCCGCATCAATTCGTCCTGCATCTCGCGGCGGATCAGCGGATCGAGCGCCGAGAACGGCTCGTCGAGAAACCAGATTTCCGGCTTGGTGGCGAGGCTGCGGGCGATGCCGACACGCTGCTGCTGGCCGCCGGAAAGCTCACGCGGATAGAAATGCTCGCGGCCGCGCAGGCCGACAAGCTCGATCACTTCGCGCGCGCGCTTCTCGCGCGTCGGCCGGTCCTGCCCTTGGATGCCGAGTGGAAAGGCGATGTTCTCCAGCACATTCAGATGCGGCAGCAGGGCGAAATTCTGGAACACCATGCCCATGCGGTGGCGCCGCAGCTCGATCAGCGCGGCGTCGGAGATTTTGAGGAGATCCTTGCCCTCGAACTCGACCTTGCCATGCGTCGGCTCGACCAGCCGCGACATGCAGCGCACCAGCGTCGACTTGCCCGACCCCGAAAGCCCCATGATGATGAAGATCTCGCCCTGGCGGATTTCGAGGTCGACGGCGCGCACCGCGCCGACCAGCCCGGCCGCGGCGACCTCCGCCATGCTGGCCTTGCCGTCGCGCTGGCGGATGAAATTGGCCGCGTTCGCGCCGAACAGCTTCCAGACGTTGCGGCAGGCAAGTTTTATCGGGCGGGCATCCTTCGGCGTGCCTGCCGGTTGCGGCACTTGTTCAGTCGTATCGGCCATGCAGTCGTCCTTCTGGAATATGGGATAGAGACCCGGCCATGAATGACCGGGTCTCGCAGTTTCCAGTTGGAACGATCACTCGGCCCAGGCTTTCCAGTCGGCTTCGTGGGCGGCGATCCAGGCGGCGGCGACGTCTTCCGGCGTCTTGCCTTCAAGATCGATCTGGCCGCTCATCTTGTTGAGCTCGTCGGTGTCGATCGTGTAGTTCTTCGCGACCTTGTAGGCGACCGGCCATTTGTCCTTCATGCCGGCCCAGGAATATTTCCAGATCTCGCCATGCGGCTTGCCGCAGTCATACTTTGCCTCGGGGTTCACACCCCATTTCGGATCGGTGTAGCATTCCGGCGTATAGTCGGGGAATTCGACCCATTCGCCCTTGTACTTGGCCGGCGCCCAATGCGGCGAATAGACCCACAGCATGATCGGCGCCTTGCGCTGATAGGCCGAATCCAGCTCGGCGAACATCGCCGCGTCGGTGCCGGCATGGATGACGGTGAAGGGCAGCTTCAGCGCCGCGGCACGCTCGTCGTCAAAACCTTCCCATGTCACCGGGCCGCCGAGATAGCGGCCGTTCGGCGCCGTTTCGGCGGTCGAGAAGGCTTCGGCGCATTTCGGGTCCTTCAGCGCCTCCCAGTTCGGCAGGCCCGGGCATTTTTCCTTCATGTATTCGGGATACCACCATTCTTCCTTGGCCTTGGGCCCGAGCGGGCCGAGGCGTTCGGTCTGCCCGGTCGCATCCGAGGCCTTCATGGCTTCGCCGGCCGTCGTGTCCCAGAATTCCATGGCGACAGCGAGATCGCCATTGGTTAGGCCGGTGGTCAGGCTGGAGAGATAGTCGGCGGTCGGGTACTCGACCGTGTATCCCAGCTTTTCAAGAATGCCGCCGAGGATCTTTGCGTTCAGATTGACGCTGGTCCAGTCGAACAGCGCGATCTTGATAGGGTCGTTCGATTCTGGCGCCGCCGCTTGGGCCGAAGGCGTCAGTGCACTTGCCGCGGCAAGTGTTAAGGCTCCCATTGATAATCTCGAAATCAAACTCCGAAGTGACATGCCTGTGCTCCTGTCAAGCTCTGGTGGAAGTTATCGTTCGTTCCCTTCTTGCGTCTTTTTGATTGTGTTGGAAAAGCTGGTCGTTGCGCAAGTCCATTGGCAGCAAATTGCTGTCGGCACTGAAGTCGGCGCAGACGGAAATGATGCCCAATTCGATGAAGAGGTCGTGCGACCGCGTCATGGCTGCCGTGCTGCCGAAGCAGTGATCCGCAGATCGATCGCCGCTCTTGCGGCGCCCTCAAGCTTGCGAGCCATCAAGGTCCCATGCTGTCGGCTCTCGGCAGTCGCCGAAGCCATTTTCATGAGATGAAATTATATATACCAACATTCATGTCGCGCAACGACTAATGCGCCTCTTCCTTCTCCCCTTGTGGGAGAAGGTGGCCTCGCCCACGGGTCTTGCCTCCGGCAAGCCCGAGGACAGTCTCCGCGAGGTCGGATGAGGGGTTCTCCAGCTTGGCACTAACAGCACTCCGGCCAACACCCCTCATCCGTCTCGGCGCTGCGCGCCGATCCACCTTGTCCCACAAAGGGAGAAGGCAAGAAGCGGTGGCGCCTCACGACATGATCAGGCCGCCATCGACATTGATCGTCTGGCCGGTGATGTAGGCGGCGTCGCTGCTGGCCAGGAAGCTGACCAGACCCGAAACATCCTCGCCGCTGCCGGCGCGGCCCATCGGGATGTTCTTCACCCATTCTGCCATCAACTCGCCGGGCTTGTAGTCGCCCATCAGTCTGCCCCATGCGGCGTCGTTGTAGGCCCACATGTCGGTGTCGATGATGCCGGGGCAGATCGCGTTGACGGTGATCTTCTCCTTGGCCACTTCCTTGGCGAGGCTCTGGGTGATGCCGACGACGCCGAATTTCGAGGCGGCATAGTGCGGTGTGTAGATGAAGCCCTGGCGCGCCTGGCCGGATGCGGTGTTGATCAGCCGGCCGCCTTCGCCATGCTTGCGGATGCGCGCGATCGCCTCCTGGCAGCACAGGAACACGCCCTTGGTGTTGACCGCCATCACCTTGTCCCATTCGGCCTCGGTCATCGCCTCGATCCTGGCGATGGTGATGACGCCGGCATTCTGCACGGAGATGTCGACGCGGCCGAACTGCTGTTCGGCCAGATCGTAGAGGGCGGCGACCTCGTCCTTCCTGGTCACGTCCATACGCAGCGATGCGACCTTGGCGCCCTCCGCCTCTAGTCCGGCGGCGATCTCGTCGACGCGCGCGTCGATGGCGCTGACGACGACCGCAGCACCCTCAGCCGCGAAGCGCCTGGCTATGGCCGCGCCAATGCCACCGCTGGCGCCGGTGATGACCGCCGTCTTTCCCTCGAACCGCTTCTGCACGTTCCTGTTCTCCTACCAGCAGACGAAGCCGCCATCGACGATCAGGTCGATGCCGGTGACGAAACTCGAGGCGCGGCTGGCCAGGAACACGGTCGGGCCGACCATCTCTTCCGGCGCCGCCATCCGCCCCATCGGCGTGTCGCGCTCGAAGATCCTGACCTGGTCGGCGACCTCCGGCCGCTTGTTCATCGGCGTCAGCGTGTAGCCGGGGCTGACGACGTTGACGCGCAGGCCGCGATCAGCCCATTCCATGGCGAGACTCCTGGACATGTGGATGACGGCGGCCTTCGACGAATTATAGTGCGCCTGGGTCAGGCCGCGGTTGACGATCGAGCCCGACATCGAGGCGATGTTGATGATCGAGCCCCTGCGCCGCGTCAGCATTACGCGCGCTTCGGCCTGGCAGGACAGGAACACGCCGCTGACATTGACGTCGTAGAGCTTCTGCCATTTCTCCAGCGACAGCGTCTCGGCCGGCTCGGCCGCGACGACGCCGGCATTGTTGACGGCGATGGTCAGCGCGCCGAGTTCCTTCTCCGTGCGTTCGATCGCCGCTGCCAAATCGGCCTCTGACGTCACCGTGCCGGTCAGCACCAGTGCCTTGCGGCCGAGCGCCGAGATCCTGTGCGCGGTCTCGTCTAGCCCGCCCTTCGAGGCATGGCCGAAACAGGCGATATCGGCGCCGGCCTCGGCCAGGCCGATGGCGATTGCTTGCCCGATGCCGCTGCCGGCGCCGGTGACGAGAGCAACGTCGCCATGAAGATCGAATAGTTTCATCGAAATGTTTTCCTGTTGAGCCGCCGGTGCTGCCCTGGGAAGGAAGGGGCGCCAGTCCTGGCTGGCGCCCCGCGCGGTCCGGTGCCTGGGAGGATACCACCTGCTGCGCTCTATTCCGATCCTTTATGCCGCCCTCAGCTTGTGGCGAGCTCCATGACGGCGACGTTGCTCGCTTCGCTGCGGTCTAGAATGCCACGCTGGCGGCCACGGCTCAGCACCAGCACGCGATGCGACAGGCCGAGCACTTCCTCGAGGTCGGAGCTCACCACCACCACCGCCATGCCGGAGCGGGCGAGTTCGGCGATGACATCGTAGATCGCGGCGCGCGCGCCGACGTCGATGCCGCGTGTCGGCTCGTCCAGGATGAACACCTTGGGCGGCCGTGAGATCCATTTGGCGATAATCACCTTCTGCTGATTGCCGCCGGAAAGCTTGCTGATCGCCTGGTTAGGCCGGCCCTTGACGCCGAGCCGGCCAATGCCGGCCTCGGCGAATTTCTGCACCGCCTTGGGAAATACCCAGCCATTCGGCGCGACATGGTCGAAATTGCCGATCGCCAGATTCTCGCCGATGGTCTGGTCGAGCACCACGCCTTGCGCCTTGCGGTCTTCCGGCACCAGCACGACGCCGGCCTTGATCGCCGCCGCCGGGCCAGTGAGGTGCACCGGTTTGCCGGCAACGCGCACCGACCCCGATGAAATCGGATCGGCGCCGGCGATTGCCCGCACCAGTTCGGTGCGGCCGGCGCCGATCAGCCCGGCGATGCCAAGGATTTCGCCGGCCTTTACCGAGAAGCTGACATTCTGAAAACTGCGTTCCGGCGAGGACAGGTTGTCGACCTCGAGCAATGCCTCGCTGCCCGGCTCCGACAGCGGCGGGAACATCCGCTCGACGCTGCGGCCGACCATCTGCTCGACTATCGCGCGTACCGGAACGTCGGCGCGCTCGTGGCGGGCGACAATGCGCCCGTCGCGCATCACCACGACGCGGTCGGCGATCTCAGCGATCTCGTCCAGCCGGTGGCTGATATAGATGAAGGACATGCCTTCCGCCTTGAGCTTGCGGATCTGCTTGAACAACAGCTCCGTTTCCTCGCTGCCAAGTGCCGCTGTCGGTTCGTCGAAGATCAGAAGCTCGGCATTGAGCGTCAGCGCCTTGGCGATCTCGACCTGCTGCTGGGCGGCGATGCGCAGCGTGCCCACCTTGCGTTCCGGCGAGACATCGAGGCCGAGCCGCTTCAACTGCGCCGATGCCCGCGCATTCATGGCCGCGCGGTCGATGCGGCCGCCGCGCATCAGCAGGCGTCCGACATAGACGTTCTCGGCGACCGACAGGTCCGGCAGCAGCTTCAGTTCCTGGTGGATCATGCCGACGCCGGCGTCGATGGCCGCGGCGGGAGAGGCGGGGGAATACGGCTTCCCCCGCCATGTGATGCTGCCGGCATCGGGTTTGGTCGACCCGGCGATGATGTTCGAAACGGTGGACTTGCCGGCGCCATTTTCTCCAAGCAGCGCCACGACCTCTCCCGGCCGCACCTCGAAGCTCGCATCGGCCAGGACCTGCACCGGTCCGTAGCTCTTGCAGAGGCCGCTGACGAAGAGCCCCAGATGCGGGGTCTGCGTATGGCTGGGATCCAGGGACATCGTTCCGCTCATCAACTGCCGAACTCTTTTGGGATCAGGGATGCCTGATATTAAGGATGTTTGGCGATGAACTGATCGACATTGTCCTTGGTGGTCAGCGTCGCATCCTGCAGCTGTTCTGCGGGAACGGTTTCGCCGGCCACCAGCTTGATCGCCGCATCGACGGCAAGCCGACCCATGCCTTGCGTCTGCTGCGTCGCAGTCACGTCGAAGACGCCGCCTTTCAGTGCCTTGAGCGCTGCCACGTCGCCGTCGAAACCGGCGATCCAGACCTTGTGGCCGGGATTGGCGACCTTGACCGCCTGCGCCGCACCGAGGGCCAGCGCGTCGGCCTGGCCGATGACGATCGACACGTCGGGATGCGACTGCAACAGGTCCTGCGTCAGCTTGAAGCCCTCGTCCTGGTGCCAGCCTTCGCTCCACAGCTCGCCGACCACCTTGATGTCGGGATAGGCGCTCAGCGCTTCGCCGCAGCCCTTCGACCGGTCGACCTCGGGTGTCGTGCCTTTCTGGCCATGGATTATGATCAGCTCGCCCTTGCCGCCGGCCTGCTTGGCGATGTAGTCGCAAACCGCCTTGGCCGATGCCACGCTGTTGGTGGCGATGAAGGTGTCGCCGGGTGCGCCCTCGGCGTTGCGGTCGACATTGATGACCGGGATGCCGGCGGCCTTAGCCGTCTTGGTCGGCACGGTGGCGGCGGTGGCGCCGGCCGGGATGTAGATCAGCGCATCGATGTTCTGCGTGATCAGGTCCTGCACCTGGCTGACCTGGGTCGCCGAATCGCCCTTGGCGTCGACGGTGACGATCTCGATGCCCTTTTCCTTGCCATATGCCTCGACGGACTGCTTGATCTGGTTGAAGAAATCGGCCTGCAGGTTGGCGACTGCGAGACCAAGCTTCTTGGCCTCCTTGGCCGAGGCCATCTCGGACAGTCCGAGCAGCGGAATGACGGCCGCGGCAGTTAGCAGCAATGAACGTTTGGTCAGCATGTGTTTCCTCCGTTGATGTTCAAATCTGTTCTGCCGGCGCATCACCGCGCCCTTGGCCGAACACTCCCGGTTCGGATCACCGATCCGTTTTCGCCCGGACATCCGGGCGAATTCCTCATTGCGCCCCACTCTTCATTGGGCTCTGCGCCGCCACGTATCCGTGGCCACCGCCAGCGCGATCACCACGCCGATCACCACCTGCTGGATGAAGGGCGACACGCCAAGCAGGTTCAGCCCGTTGCGCAGCACGCCGATGATGAGCACGCCGATGGCGGTGCCGCCGATCGAGCCGACGCCGCCCGACAGGCTGGCGCCGCCGATCACCACCGCTGCGATCGTGTCCAGCTCGTAGCCGAAGCCGGAACTCGGCTGGACGGAATCAAGCCGTGCCGCAAGCACGATGCCGGCGAGCCCCGCCAGAACGCCGCAGACGGCGTAGACCCAGTTGGTCAGCGACTTGACCGGTATGCCGGACAGCCTGGCGACCTCGGCGCTGCCGCCGATCGCGTAGAGGCTGCGGCCGGTCGCGCGATAGTTCAGGAAGATCGCGAAGATGATGGCCAGAACGATCATCAAGCCGACGGTGACCGACAGGAAGCCGAAATGGCGGATGATCGACAGGCTGGTGAACCAGTCGGGGAAGCCGATGATCTGCGAGCCGTCGGTGATCATGTTGGCAAGACCGCGCGCCACCGACATCATCGCCAGCGTGGCGATGAAGGGTGGCAGCTTGGTGACGGTCACGAGCAGGCCGGAAACCAGCCCGCAAAGCCCAGCAACGACAAGCGCTGTGACGATGCCGGCAGGCATGCCGAGATTGAGGTGGTCGGGATGGGCGACGAAGCCCATCACCATGGCGGCGAGCGCCAGCACGGAACCGACGGACAGGTCGATGCCACCGATCAGGATGACCAGCGTCATGCCGATCGCCATGATGCCGAGCACGGTGACCTGGTCGAGCACGTTGAGGATGTTGCGGACAGTCAGAAACGTGTCGGTGGTCAGCGACAGCGCAAGGCACAGCAGCACCAGCCCGATTAGCGGTCCCATGGTTCCGGCGAACAGGGCCGAAAGCTTCGCGCCCGCCGCGGCCTGTGCATTTGGGCCGGCCTTCAACTCGCTTGCACCGTTGCTCACAGCCATTTTTTCTCCTCCATCAGCGCTCCGGCGATGCGTCGTCGGCTCACTCTTGTTCACTAGGCACCTCTCTGTGAACAATTTATCTTTGATATGCAATTTTGTTCAGCTAAACTGTTCGTCGGAAAATTGTCAAGGCCCGCCGCATCATTCCACGCCGGTTTGCGCCGCCAGCCGGTTTGCCGTACGAAAGGGCATGAAATGCCGCGTTTTCAGGTCCGGTCTCATCCTGCGGATTCATGTCGGCTGCTTGAGCAGGGCAGGACGGCCAAGACGAAGTAAATGTTGACCATTTTGGCTTTCACTCACGTTGTAGAGGTATCCTGTCGATGTCCTGAATCTCGAATCCCGGGCACGCAGAAAATTTCGCGTCGCTTGGTCGGATAACGCCATTTGAATGGCATTTAAGGATTCGGACGACCGCGGGAGGGCAAAAAGATGGCGATGACAGACAATGACAAGGCCTCGCGCTTCCCGGATGCCGAGCTGAAGGCGCGTGCCGCGTGGCACTATTATGTCGAGGGTCTGACGCAGGAGAGGATTTCGGAGATCCTCGGCATCGGCCGCATCAAGGTGCATCGCATCCTGTCCGCCGCGCGTGAGGAGGGCATCGTCCAGTTCCGCATCCGTGACAGCGTCGTCGAATGCCTGGTGCTGGAAGAGGCTCTAAAACAGCGTTTTGGGCTCAGCCAGGCCGTTGTGGTGCCGTCGGCCGCCGACCGAAGCAACGCGCCGCTGATGATCGGCTATGCCGCGGGCGCCTATCTGGCCGACAATGTGAATGCCGGCGATGTCATCGCGCTGGGCTGGGGGCGCACGCTGAAGTTCGCCATCAATGAATTGCCGCGGCGGCCGATCGCCAGGACGACGGTGGTTTCCATGCTGGGCGGCCTCACCCATGCCCAGCCGCTCAACCCGACCGAAAGCGCCTGGGAATTCGCCGAAAAGATCGGCGCCGAGTGCTTTCTGCTGCCGGTGCCGGTCTATGCCGACAGGCCGGAGCAGCGCGAAGCCTTCATGAGCCAGCGCAGCGTTCAGGACGTCGTCTTCCGTGCACGCCGGGCAAACATCGCCGTGCTCAGCGTCGGATCGTTTTCCAATGACAGCCCGATCGCCAATTACGGCTTCATCAAGCCCAGCGAACTCGAAGAGCTTCAGGCGGCCGGCGCAGTTGGCGATATTTTATGCCATTTCATCGACGCCGACGGCCGGCTCGTCGACCATGAGGTCAACCGCCGGGTCTGCGCCTATCCGCTGCAGGACCTGTCGGACATCCCGGCCATCATCCTGGTCTCGGGAGGGCAGGAAAAAATCGCCATCATGCGGGCGGCGCTTGCCAACACCAGGATATCGGTTCTGATCACCGACGAGGACGCCGCCAAGGGCCTGCTCAACCGCTAAACCTGCCCGACTTCACCGAGCCGCACATGGGTCTCGCGCGTCGCCTGATAGAGGTCGCGGTAGATTGCCTTGCGCGCGCGGTAACCGGAGACCAGCCCGCCGACGGGGTCGACATGCCTGGTCGGCGGCGCGGCCATCGCCTCAGCCGCCGTTTCAGGCGAGGCAAACCATCCGATAGCGGAAGCCGCCAGCATGGCGGCGCCGAGCGCTGCGGCTTCGTTGACTGGCGAGACGGAGAGCGGCCGCTCGAGCACGCTTGCCATGATCCGCATCAGCAGGGCGCAGTTGGTGCCGCCGCCGGCGGCGATCATCGCCGCCGGTTTGCCGCCGGCCAGAGTTTCCGCCGCCTGCGTTTGCGCCGCTTGGGTTTCCGCCGCTTGAGTTTCCATTGCCTCGCTGGCGATCGCCTGCTCGAAGGCGATGCCTTCCAGAACCGCTCGAAAAAGGTGCTTCGGCTCATGGTCGAGCGACAGGCCGACAATGGCGCCGCGCGCCGCGCCGTCCCAATAGGGGCTCATCACACCGGCCCAATACGGCATGACAAGCAGGCCCTCGCTGCCGGCGGCAACGTCGACCGCTGCTTTCTCCAGGGCTGCAGCCGACGGCGAGCCGGTGGTGCGAACGATCCAGTCGACCAGTTGCATGCCCGAGCGCAGCACGGTCTCCAGCATGAAGCCCGAGCCGGTCGGCGAGACCAGCGTTCGAAACGCGTCCGAAGTCGTGATCCCATGGGAGTAACAGCCGCTGACGATGCCCGAGCCGAGCGAAAGATAGTTTTTGCCGTCCCCATAGACGCCCATGCCAAGACCCATCGCCTGGCCGTCGCCGGCGCCGGCGACAACAGGCGTGCCGGCCTTCAACCCGATCAGCCGGGCCACGCTTTCGCCAAGCCCGCCGCAGATCGCGCCGGGCGCGACCAGTCGCGGCAACTGGTCCGGGCGCAGCCCCGCGGCCTCGACGAGCTGAGGGTGCCAAGTGCCATTCTTGACGTCGAGCAGCCCGAGCGGATCCGCACTTGCCGTGCTGGTGACCAGACGTCCGGTCAGCCGGTGGACGAAGAAGCCATGCACGTCGACGAGTGCGGCTGCGTCATCAAGCGTTTGCGGCTGGTGCTCGGCAAGCCAGGCGATCGCATAGAGCGCGGGCGTCGGGTCCGGCGGTTTGCCGCTCCAGTCGCGGATCGTCTCGCGGCCGAGCTCCGCCGAAAGCCTGATGACTTGCGGGCGCGCCCGCTCGTCCAGCCACAGGATCGCCGGAATAAGCGGCTTGCCGGCATGATCGATCAGCGTAAATGTCTCGCGCTGGTGGGCGATGGCGATCGCCGCCACCCGGGCAGCGCCAACCGCCTCGGTGACTTGCGTCAAGGCGCCGAGCAGCGCGGTCCACCAATGTTCGGCATCCTGCTCGAAATGGCCAGGCCTGGGATTTGAAAGCGGATAGGCTTCGCGCGCCTGGAACAGCTCCTTGCCGTCGCGCGTGAAGGCAATCGCTTTCACGGCCGTGGTCGAGGCGTCGATCCCGATTACGACATCGTCCATCAGGCGTGAATCCAGCGGATCAGGCAGCGTTAGTAACGAACCGTCCGTCCGACTGGTCGAGACGACGGCGGATCTGGGTTATCACCATCGAATCGTCGGGTACACAATTTTCATAGGTGAGGAAATCGCCTGTCTTGACCGGCTTGACCACCTTGGCGCGTTCGGCGAGGCCGAGCGGCAGGGCGCCTCGGGCGCGCGCGTCCTCCCAGGTCATGGCGAAGCCGCGATAGTCGTTCTCGCCGATCATGCCGAGCGACTGGCCAGGGGCAAGCTCGCTCTTGGCAACCGCCACCGCCTCGGCGACCGGATGGTCGAGCGGCTCCATGTCGGCGCGCTTGTAGACCACGGCGCGCGCCGCCGACAGCGGCACTTCCAGGCTGGTCAAATGATAGGGGCGGAAGATCGTGAAATACGGGCCCTTGCCGACCTTGAGGTCGATCATGCGCTCCAGCACGCGCGGATGCCTGGTCTCGATGATACAGAACACGCCGGGCGCCACGCCCTTGCCGATCGAATAGTCGACCACGCCCTTGCGGTGCAGCACGCCGCCATCCTCGCGCGGGCAAAGCACGCCGGCGAGTTCCTCCAGCGTCGCGGTCGGGCCGTGCATGCCCGGCACGTCGGGCACCAGGCCGGTGGCGTTGGCGATCGCCACCATCTCGATCGCCGTCTTCGAGCCGTCGACGAACTCGACCAGCATGCGCGCATTCATGTTGCGCTCGGCCGCCTCCTTCTCGTAGTCGGCCGGCATGGCGTCGATCTTCAGCGGATTGTTCTTGCCCTTGCCGGCGGCGATGATGTTGAAGCCGAGGCTCCTGGCAAAGCCGATGATCTCCAGCGTGCAGGCCGGCTCGTCCCCGGCCGCACCGGTATAGACGACGCCGGCCTTGCGCGCCTCCTCCTTGAGGAAGCGGCCGATGGTGATGTCGGCCTCGACGTTGAGCATGACGATATGCTTGCCGTTCTTCATCACTTCAAGCGCGAACAGCGTGCCGATGTTGGGATTGCCTGTCGCGTCGATGATGACGTCGATGCGGCCGGCGGACGCCAGCGCATGCAAATCTTCGGTCACCGCGATCTTGCCGGCCTCGATGGCGCGGTCGATCGCCGCCGCATTGCCGGCCTGCACGATATCCGAGCGGTCGTGGCCGGCGAGCAGCGCCGCATCGATCGCCGCCTGCGGCCTGACCTCGGAAATGGCGCCGATCCGCATGCCCGGCATCAGCGCGACCTGGACGACGATGTCGGTGCCCATCTGCCCGGCGCCGGCAAGCCCGATGGTGATCGGTCCCTGCTGTTCAGCGCGCTGCAAAAGTTCCGCTGCAAATTGCGGATGGGCCATGTCGCTTCCTCCAGTTCCTGACGCGCCGCAGCGTCGAAGTTTCATTTTGAACATTCCTATTTCCAAATAAAAAATATTTCAACCGGCAATTCGGCAGCCGTCCCCGCAAACATTCTGTGATTTAATTTGTGCAAGCCTTGGCTTGCGGCTTGGCAGCGCGGTCAGCGAGGGGCGCAGAAAGCGGTGATCTCTTGGGATGCAGGCGGCGACGACCGTGACATCCCTTCTCGCAAGCAAGCGAGTGCGACGAAAAAACTGATTTCATGGCTGCTCAGCTGCCGCTGCGCCTATCGCCAGCGACGAAGCCGCGCAACAGAGGGCGCTGGCCGGCATGCTCAGTCGGCGCATGCCAGCGTATCAGTCAGCTGCCGACCTCGAAGAAGGGCGCGCCAAGCAGGTCGGGAACAACGTCGATGCCGAGGCCCGGCCCGTCCGGAATGCCCATGCGGCTGCCCGAAACCGGCGGCTTGTTCGATGCAGTGCGCACCGTCACCCATTCGTGGAAGGCGATGGCGTGCAGCCGGCGCTCCTCCGGCGTCGACAGCGACAGATGCGCCATGGCAGATGTGTCGATCTCGGCGCCGCCGGTGTCCTCGACGGTGATCATGAAGCCCAGGTCGACGGCAAGGTCGCGGATCTGGCGCGTCTTGGTCACGCCGCCGAGCCGCGAGATTTTCAGCGTCAGCCCGTCAGCCGCCCCCTTGCGGTGGATGTCGAGCATGTCGTCCAGCGAGGTGACGGATTCGTCGAGCACCATCGGCTTGTCGAGCGAGCGGCGCACCGACATGCATTCGTCGATCGTGGTGCAGGGCTGCTCGAACGTGTAGTCGATTGCGCGCGTCGCGTCAGCGAACTGGCGCGCCTGATAGGGCGTCCAGCCCGCATTGGCGTCGCAGAAGATGACGGTGCCCTTCGGCACCGAAGCGGCGACCGCGGTGACGCGCTCGATGTCGTCATGGACGTTGCCGCCGACCTTGACCTGCAGCCGGTGAAACCCGTCCCTGACGATGCGCTTGGCCAGTGCGGCCATCGCGTCGACGGTGCCATGGGTGACGACCTTGTAGAGTTCCGCCGTCTCGCTCTCGCGCCCGCCGAGCAGCGTCACCAGCGGTATGTCGGCGGCGCGTGCAGCGAGATCCGAGCAGGCCATGTCGAGCGCCGATTTGATGTAGGGATGGCCCTTGAACACCGTGTCCATCAGCCTGCCGATACTGGCCAAGGCGCGAGGATCGTGGCCGAGCAGATGCGGCGCAATTTCGATGACGCCGGCGCGAGTGCCGGCCGAGAATGCCGGCGAGTAGAAATTGCCGAGCGGCGCCATCTCGCCCCAGCCGGTCAGCCCGCTGTCGGAGGTGATTGCGACGATCACCGCGTCGAACGCGGCGGCGACACGCCCCTTGGACATGCGGTAGGGCCCGTCCACAAAGGGCTGCACGACATGGTAGGCCTTGATGGTTTTGATCCGCAATTTTTCTGTCCGTCGCTGTGACGCCCTGACGAAGCCGCCAACCTGCATCGTCCGCTGGGCTCAACTGCCGTCAGGCCGGTTGCGCGTCAGGCCGGCGCGATCGGCCTTGACGCCTCTGGAAACACACTGTTCGAGGCAGCGCGCATAGGCAAGCAATTCTTCGAAGCTGTGCCGATGTCGCCGGCCTTGTCGAACTGCTCAGCAAAACGGCGCCCTCGGCCTAGCCGGGGGCGCCGCTGGACCGGGCCTGATGGGGGGTATCAGGTGGCAGGTTTCTGTGGCAGCGGCGAGACAGGCATTCCCGGGCCGATCTTCTGCAGATTGCCTGTTATCACCTGGTCGCCTTCCGCTACGCCGCTCGAGATCGCCACCAGGTCGCCGTTGGTCGGCCCCAGCGAAACAATGCGCTGGTCGACAGTATTGTCCTTGCCGACGACGTAGAGATACTTGCCGAGCTGGCTCGATCCCAATGCCGTCTGCGGCACCATCAGTGCATCTGGCTGCTGCTTGATATGCAGCCTGACGCGAACATATTGGCCCGGCAGCAGCGTGAACTTGGCATTGCCGATCGTCGCGCGTGCGGTGATGGTGCCGGTCGAGCGATCGACCGTGTTGTCGATGAAGGTGAGCTGACCTCTCTGGCGCGGTTCCGTATCGCCGGGAAGCAGGACGTCGACATCGATGGGTCCCGTCGCGCGGGCTTCCTCGATCTGCGCCAGATCCGTTTCGCTCGGATTGAAGGTGACATAGATCGGGTCGAGCTGCACCAGCGTGTTGAGCACTGTGCCGGCGACGCTGACCAGCGTTCCGACCGAGGCCTGGTTGCGGCCGACGCGCCCGGCGAACGGCGCCTTGATTTCCGAATAGCTCAGATTGAGCTCGGCGGTCCGCACAGCCGCCTGGTTGACGGCGAGCGATGCTTGGGCCTCGCGCAAGCTGCTGGTGCGCTGGTCGAACGCATCCTTGGCGATGTATCCGCTCTTGGCCAGTTCGGTGCCGCGACCAAGGTTGGATCGTGCATAGTCGAGCGTTGCCTCGTCGCGCTGGACCTGAGCCTTCGCCTGTTCAAGGGCAGCCTGGAAATCTTCTGGAGCGATCTTGTAGAGAAGGTCGCCCTTCTTGACATCGCTGCCGTCGGGCGCGACCTGCTCCTGCAGATACCCCGGCACGCGCGCCTGCAGCGTGATGCTGCGGATCGGCTCGGTGCGAGCGGCATAGTCGAGATAGATCGGGATCGTCTTCTTGACGACGCTCACCACTGGCACCGGCATGACAAAAGCCGCGGGCTCGGGCGCCGCGGGCTCAGGCGTTGCCGCCCCTGCCGTGCCGGCGTTGAGGCCGAAATTACCCATGTCGAGCAAGTGGACGCTGGCCATCGAGACCGCCCCCACGGCAACAGCCGCTCCCAACGCAATTTTCCATTTACGCATGATCATTCTCCAATTCTATTCGGCCGCTTCGGCCAATCGCGCGAAAGCGGGTTCGGCAGTTGGTTCAGTCGGTTCGGCGACAGGCTCGCTCTTGCTGCCGCGCTCGCGCAGCTGCTCGATCACCGCGTAGAAGACCGGCACGAACACCAGCGACAGGATCGTCGCTGCGACCATGCCGCCAAAGACGGTGGTGCCGATCGACTGGCGGCTGGCTGCACCGGCACCTGTCGAGAACATCAGCGGCAGCACACCGAGGATGAACGCGAAGGCGGTCATCAGGATGGGCCGCAGCCGCAGGCGCGCCGCTTCCATTGCGGCGTCGACGATGCTGAGACCTTCCTCGCGCCGGCGCCGCGCAAACTCCACGATCAGAATGGCGTTCTTCGCCGCCAGCCCGATCAGCATGACGAAACCGATCTGCGAATAGACGTCGATCTGCATGCCGCGCATAAGCAAGGCGACAAAGGCGCCGAACAGGGCAAGCGGCACCGCGAGCAGGACCATGAAGGGCATGGCCCAGCTCTCATATTGGGCGGCAAGGATCAGGAAGACGAAGACCATGGCGAGACCGAAGACGATCGAGGCGATCGATCCGGCCTTGAGCTCCTGATAGGTGATGCCCGTCCATTCGTAGCCGAAATCCTTCGGCAGCGCCGTGGCGGCGGCACGTTCCATCGCAGCGACCGCCTGGCCCGAGGAGAAGCCGGGTGCGGCACCGCCATTGATCAGGGCCGACGCATTGTTGTTGTAATGCGGGACGGTTTCCGGGCCGACGATAGGCACCAGCTTGCCGAGCGTGCTCAACGGCACCATGCCGCCGGAGGCATTGCGGACATAGAGCCGCGAAATGTCGGCGGCACCCGCACGCGCATCCTTGTCGGCCTGGATCGTCACCCGGAAGGTGCGGCCGAACAGGTTGAAGTCGTTCACATAGAGCGAGCCGAGATAGATCTGCAGTGTGTTGAACACGTCGGGCAGGCTGAGGCCGAGCAGCTTCGCCTTGTTGCGATCGAGGTCGTAGTTGAACTGCGGCGTCGAGGTCGAGAACGACGAGAACAATTGCTGCGGGTTGAGCTCGGGCTGTTTGCGCGCTTCGGCCAGCACGGCTTGCGTCGCATCGTTGAGCGCAGCGCTGCCGCGACCGGTCAGGTCCTCCACCTGGAATTCAAAGCCGCCGGTCGTGCCGATGCCCGGGATCGAAGGCGGATCGAAGCTTAGCGCGAAGGCTTCCGGAAGTTCCATGAGCTTCGAGCGCACGTCGGCGACGAGCTTCGAGGCGCTCTGGTCAGGGCCGCGTTCGTCCCATGGCTTCAGGATGGCGAATTCCACCGCCGAGTTCGACTGGGCGGCACTGGTGAGGAAGTTCAAGCCGCTGATCGAGCCGACGATATCGACACCAGGCGTGTTCTGCAGGATCTCGCGTGCCTTCCGCGCCACCGCGTCGGTGCGTTCCAGCGACGCCCCATCCGGCAATTGGATGACCACGAAGAAATAGCCCTGGTCCTCGACCGGAAGGAAGGTCGAGGGCAGGCGCTGCCAGACGAAATAGGTCGCGACAAGCCCAGCCGCGAATATGCCGAGCATGATCCAGCGCAGGCGGATGAGGAAGCGCACACCATTGGCATAGGCATGCGACAGCCGATCGAAGCCCGTGTTGAACCAGCGGAACAGCACGAATTGCGTTGCCGGGCGGTGGCGCAGGAAAGCGGCGCTTAGCGCCGGGGTGAGCGTCAGCGAGACGAAGGCGGAGATGCCGAAGGAGATCGCCACCGTCAGGGCAAACTGGTTGTAGAGCCGGCCGGAAACGCCAGGTATGAAGGCGACCGGCACGAACACGGCCATCAGCACGGCGGTCGTGGCGATGATCGGGCCGGTGACCTCGGCCATCGCCGCGCGCGTCGCAGCCAGCGGTTTGAGGCCGGCCTCCAACTGCCGTTCGACATTCTCGACGACGACGATCGCGTCGTCGACGACGAGGCCGATCGCCAGCACCATGCCGAGCAGGCTGAGCATGTTCAGCGAGAAGCCGAACATGTACATGACGACGAGCGTGGCCACCAGCGACACGGGAATCGCGATCGTCGGGATGATCGTGGTGCGCCAGCTCTGCAGGAAGATGAACACCACCGCGACAACCAGGACCAGCGCCTCGCCGAGCGTGACCAGCACGTCGTGCATCGACGCCGAAACGAAACGTGTCGTATCGTAATGCATGGCGTAGCTGACGCCCTTGGGGAAACGGGCCGACAGTTCCTGCATCTTGTCCTTGACGCGCTGCTGCAGATCGAGGGCGTTCGAGCCCGGCATCTGGTAGACCGCGAGCACCACGGTCGGGTCCTCGCCGAAGAAGGCCGAAGACGAATATTGCAGGGCGCCGAGTTCGATGCGCGCGACGTCGCGCAACCGCACCAGCGAACCGTTTGCGGCATCGGCGCGCACGATGATATCGCCGAATTCCTTGGGATCGCTCAGTCGGCCGACGGCATTGACCTGCATTTCGAAAGCGGTGCCGGCCGGCGCCGGCGACTGCCCGATCTTGCCGGCCGCAACCTGGACATTCTGCTCGGCAATGGCGTTTTGGACATCGACGGCGGTGATGCCGAGATTGGCGAGCTTGTCGGGATCGAGCCATACGCGCATCGAATAGCGCCGCTCGCCGAAGATCTGCACGTCGCCGACGCCGGGCAGGCGCTTCAGCGGGTCGACCACTTGCAGGTAGGCGAGGTTGCTGAGCGCGACCGGATCGACGGAGCCGTCGGGCGAGGTGAGATTGACGATCAGGACGAAGTTCGGGTTCTGCTTCTTGATCGTCACGCCGCCCTGGTTGACAATGGCCGGCAGCGAGGACGCCGCCTGTGAGACGCGGTTCTGGACATCGACGGCGGCGGTGCTCAGGGGATAGCCGACCTCGAAGGTAACGGTGATCGTCGACGAGCCGTCATTGGAGCTCGACGACGACATGTAGGTCATGCCTTGAACGCCGTTGATCTGCTGTTCGAGCGGCGTCGTGACGGTGTCGGCCACGACTTGCGCACTGGCGCCAGGATAGTTGGCGCTGACCACCACCTGAGGCGGCGTGATATCGGGAAACTGCGAGACAGGCAGCAGGAAATAGCAGATCGTCCCGGCGAGCACCATGATGATGGCGATCGACGATGCGAAGATCGGACGGTGGATGAAGAAATTTACCATGACACGCACGCCTCGCCCGATGCTCTTGCCTGGCCAAAGGCCTTGGCCACCCTTGACAGCCGCCGGCTGCGGCTTTGCCCGGAATCTTCCAGGAAACGAGGCGGCGCCTTGCGGCTGCGGCCTTGCGCATCCGCAAGGCTACGCAGCATCGTCTCGAAAGAGCGCGGGTCGACACGGTCGGCCTGCATCAGCATCCGGATCATCGGATCCTTCACAACTTCGTCGATCGTCAAATCTTTGCGCTGCGACATCGTAGCGGCTCCTGGCTTTGGCGATCTGTGGCGTACGCCGCCGCAGATCGGGTGGTCTTCCTTTTCGCGGCCAAAGTCGCCTGGGGCGCAGTTTCATGCCTGGGCCGATTTGGCGGAGGCTGTTCACAGGCGCCTGCGAGATTGACACGAGGCAATGGGGGTGTTACCAGTAAGTAACATCTAGAAGTTACAGACCGGTAACACCCTAGTCAAGAGGTGTACCGAGGGATTTTTCGGAAATCCCGGAAACCAAGGAGGTTTTGATGGAAGACGGCACGGCGGAACGCATCCGCCCCCGGGATCGCATCTTGGAGACGGCACGGGATATGTTCCACAAGCATGGCATCAAGGGCGTCGGCGTCGACGCGATCACTGAGGCCGCCGGTACCAACAAGATGACGCTCTACCGTCATTTCGAGTCCAAGGACGATCTGGTCATCGAGTGCCTGCGGGCGACCGCATGCAGCGCCAACGCGATGTGGCAAAAGTTCGAGGCGGAGCATCCGGGCGACAAGCTTGCGCAACTGCATGCCTGGGTTCGGATGGCAGCCGATTGCCTGATGATGGACGGCCGCGGTTGCGACATGGCCAACGCCGCCATCGAGTTGAGCGAGACCGACCATCCGGCCCGTCGGGTCATCAAGGAACTCAAGCAGGCTCAGCGCGACCGTCTCGTCGGCCTGTGTCGGGATGCCGGCATCGGCCAGGCAGAGCTTCTCGCCGATACATTGTCGCTGCTGCTTGAAGGCGCCCGTGTCAGCCTGCAAAGCGTCGGAGCCGAAGGCCCCAGCGCGCAGTTTGTCCGCATGGCGGAAGGCCTGATCACCTCGTTCAGGGCCAGATAGTCTCGCAAGCGGCGAAACGATCGCTGGCGTGTTCATTGCAAGCCGCGCCGCGAGTACTCTTTTGCCTTGGCATGTGCTGTCATCTCACGTCTCCGTTGCCGGTCTGTCGCCGCGCTCTTGCGCGCGGCGGTCGCTGCTGGTTGTGAGCAGGCTAGGTCCGATGGCGAATTGGTGAGAGTGACAAGTGTGGCGGGATTCCGATGGGGCTGCGGCGCTGCCCGAACCAGCCGTTGGCGATTGCCGCCGCCTTGCCCGACACCCAAGAACAAAAAAAGCCCGCTGCCGGGAGGAGGTGGCAGCGGGCTCGATTTCGAATACGACGCGGGAGGAGGTGCGCCGCACTCAGCGTCGGCATCGCATCTGGGAGGAGTAGATGGCCGACACCTGCGAAATTAGCGGTTGCCCAATGATTCGGCAATAGCAAAAGATGCATAGCAGATGTGCAGATTCGCGCTATCAACCGAATATTAGCCATCGCCGCGACCAACCGTGGCGCTTGCGTGGCATCACTGGACCGGAACATTCTCCTTGAAGATAAGGCGCGGTTCGATGAATTTCCGCGTCAGATAAGGCGCCGAGGAAGCGATCGAGCCGAGCAGGCGAATGACCGATTGCTCGGCGATCAGTCGTGCATTCTGGTCGATGACGACATCGAGCAGATCGTCGACGAGATAGCCGCGTGTCGCCCTCGTCAGGTCGTGACAGATGAACACCGGCTTCCTTTGCGGCTTGGCTTCCAGCAGCGCTTTCGCCACGCCAGAGCGTCCGGCGCCGACGCAATAGATGCCGAGCAGTTTCGGCTCGTTGTGCAGCGCCTTCATCGTCGCCGTGTAGCTGATATCAGGCTCGTCGTTGATCTCGACGGCGCTGGTTACGGTCAAATTGCGGAACTCCTCGCTGAGCACCGAGCGAAAGCCCATTTCGCGTTCTTCATGCCCGCGATAGGAGCGTGAGCCGACGATCATTGCCAGATGGCCCGTGCGGCCGCCCAGGAAACGTCCCATCAAAAGGGCTGCGGTGCGCCCGGCGACACGGTTGTCGATGCCGACATAGGCCGATCGCGGCGCGCCCGGAACGTCCGACACCAGCGTGACCAGGCGGATGCCGGCTTCGACGATCTCGCGCAGGATGTTGCGCGTTCTCGGGTGATCGATCGCAATGACGCCGACGCCGTTCGCCCTAAGCGAGAGGTTTTCGACCGCCGCCTGCAACGCGTTCGGCGAGATGCCGGCGAGCTTGTGGATCCGACAGGAGGCGACAAGTGGCAAGCGTGCGGCATAGTCCTCGATATGATTTGCCAGATCCATCATGAAGGCGTTCGAGCCGATCGGCAGGAAAAACTCGAGATGTGCCGGCCGCGAGGGCAGCGTGACCTGATCCACGACCGGCAAATAGCCAAGCTGCTTGGCCGCCTCCATCACCCGCTGCCGGTTGGCGGCGCTGGCGCCCGGCCGGTTGTTCAGCACCCGGTCGACCGTCGCGGTCGACAGCCCGCAGCTTCTGGCGATGTCCGCAACGGTGGCTTTCATAGTCGCAGTCATAGGAGCCGATGTGATCCTGTACCAGAGATACGGCCAACCCGGCTTCCAACTGGCCACTCAGCCTTGTGGTTGCTTCCCCTGCACGATGGCGTCACGGATCTCCTTGTCGGACATGCCGGTGATGATCCGTTCGACTTCCGCGACGTTGGTGTTCTTCGGATCGATATCGTCGGCAACCACCTTGCCGCGGCGCATGACGACGATGCGGTCGACCACCTGGAAGACGTGGTGGATGTTGTGGGCGATGAAGATGCAGGAATGGCCCGAATCGCGGGCGCTGCGCACGAAGCTCAGCACACCTTGCGTCTCGGCGACGCCGAGATTGTTGGTCGGCTCGTCGAGGATGATGAGGTCGCTGTCGAAATGCATGGCGCGCGCGATCGCCACGGCCTGCCGCTCGCCGCCTGAAAGTGAGCCGATTGGTGTGGTCGGCGGGATGTCCTTCGAGATGCCGACCTGCTTGAGCAGATCGCGGGCAACCACATTCATCGCCTCCTGGTCCATACGGTTGAGGAAACGCGGCGGCTTGATCGGCTCGCGCCCGAGGAACAGGTTGCGCGCGATCGACAATTGCGTGACAAGCGCGGAGTCTTGGTAGATCGTCTCGATGCCATGGGCGATGGCGTCGCTGGTGCTGCGGAAGTCCACCTTCTTGCCGCGGATGAAGATGTCGCCGCTGGTCAGCGGGACCGCACCCGACAAGACCTTGATCAGCGTCGACTTGCCGGCGCCATTGTCGCCGAGCAGACCGACGATCTCCTTTTCGTTGACATGGAAATTGGCGTCCACCAGCGCTTGCACGCGCCCGTAGGACTTGCGGATGTTTTCCATGCGGACAAGCGGTTCAGCCATGGTTCAAGTCCCCGCCTGATGCCGGCGTTCCAGCCATGAGTGGAGCGCCATCATGCCGAGGATGATCGCGCCGATGAAGATGTTGTAGGCAAGCCCAGGCACGCCGATCAGCACGATGCCGTTGCGCATCACGCGCAGGATCAGGATGCCGAGCACAGTACCAATGATGGTGCCACGTCCGCCGGTCAGCGCCGTGCCGCCGATCACCACCATGGCGATGACTTCCAGCTCGTAGCCGGTGCCGCTGTTCGGGTTGGCCGCCGAAGTGCGCAGCGAGCTGATGACGCCGGCAAGCGAAGCCATGATCGACGACAGGATGAACAGGCCGATCTTGACGCCGCTGACATTGACGCCGCGCGCCCTTGCCGCATTGGGGTTGCCGCCGGCCGCCTGGATCCAGTTGCCGGTGCGGCTCTGCGTCAGCACGTAGCCAAGTGCGATCGCGGCTGCGATGAACCAGAACAGCGACATGTAGATACGAAACGGCCCGATGAAGAAATCACCGACCAGCGCCTCGGCGAGCCAGCTGCCTTTGGCGCTCCAGGTCCGTTGCGGAAATCCGCTGGTGACGAACAGAGCGGTGCCGCGCACCACCAGCAGCATGCCGAGCGTCACCAGGAAGGATGGAATCTTGAGTTGCGTCACGAACCAGCCATTGACCAGCCCGATGAAGGCGGCAACCAGCAAGGCCAACACAAAGCCGGCCTCCAGCGAGGTGAGGCCGCTGTTGAAGAGCGTCCACATCAAGACGGGCGAGAAACCGAACAGCGATCCGACGGAGAGGTCGAATTCGCCTGAAGTCATCAACAGCGTCATCGCCAGCGCGATCAGGCCGAGCTCGACCGTGAAGGCCAGTATGTTGCTGATGTTCTGCGGTGACAGGAAGTCGTGGTTGAACCCCCAGAACACGACAAGCTCGACGACGAGCAGCACGAAGGGCCCGAATTCCGGCCTGGCAATCGAGCGTTGGATGATGGAACTGTTTTCCACGTTGGACCCGCGACATGGTTGGAACTGGCCAAGTCCGGCGCCGCATGAGGCGGTTCGAGGCTCAGCGGGATGATGGGGATGATCGCTGCGGCAAGCGCCGCCGCGACCATCCCGATCGCGGTTTTATTTGCCGGACAGGATGTCGTCGTAGACCTGCGCGGTGTCCTTTTCGTAGAGCGCGCCGGTGATCACGTCGAAGCCGGGCGGAATGCCGCTGGCGGCCATGTTGGCGATCGAAAGCGCCACATAGCTGGTCGCCTGCGGATCCTGCCACTGCGCGGCATTGACGTAGCCGGTCAGCACCTCCTGGGTGGTGTCGAGCGAGTTGCCCCAGCCGACGACCGGGATTTCGCCCGGCTTGATGCCGGCCTGGTCGAACACCCGCTTGATCGAGCCGGTCACCAGGTCGCCAAGACCGATGATCGCCTTGACCTTGGCCCTGTTGGCGGTGAGATAATCGACCATGCGGTTGATTGCTTCGGCCTGGTCGAGCGTGGCTTCGGTGATTTCATAGGTGATGCCGAGCGGCTCGAAGACGCTCTTGATGCCCTCTTCTTCCTGGACGCCATAGGTGGCGCCGGGGATTTCAACCGGCATCCAGACAAAATCGCCCTTCTTCACCAGGCCCTTGTCGACCAGATACTGAGCCCAGTTCTTGCCGAAGGTGACGTTGTCGCCGCCGACATAGGCGTTGAAGTCCGCCTTCGGATCGGGCGTGTTGAAGTTGATGATCGGGATTTTTGCCGCTCGTGCCTCCTTGACGAGCTCGATAAGGCTGCCCGGGTCGGGGCTGGTGGTGGTGATACCGTCGGCCTTCGCCGCGATGGCGGCGCGAACAGCCTCCTGCTGGGACGACACGTCGCCATTGTGGAACGAGGTGTTGACGGTGTTGCCGGTGTCCGTCGCCCATTGCTTGGCGCCGGCGAGGAAGTAGGTCCAGACCGGATCGGCCGGGCCGCCATGCGAAATCCAGTAGAAGGTCTTGGCCTGTGCCGCCGCCGGAATCGCCAGCGCCACGATCAAGCCGAATACAAATAGTCGTAGCCTCGTCAGCATTTGATTTCCTCCCATTTTGAAAACGTCCTCCAGCTCCGGCGACGATCACGGCAAGCCTGACCGTATTCTTGCCAGCGGCGATCTGGATGCATCAGAGCATCCGCTTTTTCGATCAATGGCAAGCCTCCATTTGCAGTGGTAGTTGGCGCACGACAATGCGCCATCAGCCATCCCATCAGATCGCATCAGTTTGGCTGATATCTTTTGCGGCAAGCGGTCTCGGCGCCGAAGACGAGGCGCAGGCGGGACGGAAGCTAAATGAGGTCGGCCCTGGCAAGGTCGCGCATCAGATGGCTGGCGCCGTAGGTCCAGTGGGGACAGTCGGGAGATAGCCGTACCCGGTTGATCAGGGCGCCGAATTTCTCCGATGAGATGGTGACGATGTCGCCGACCTTGTGCGTGAAGCCCTTGCCCTTTTCGCCGCGATCCTTCGACGGCACGAACATGGTGCCGAGATAGAGCGCCAGCCCGTCGGGGTACTGGTGATGCGGGCCCATGGCGGCGGCGACCAGTTCTTCGGGCGAGCGGCTGATCTCGGCCATCGAACTGGCGCCCTCCAGCGAGAAACCATCCTCGCCCTCGACCTTCAGCCGCACGGTGGCCTGCTTCACGTCACCAATGGAAAAGGTATCGTCGAACAGCCGGATGAACGGGCCGAGCGCGGCCGAAGCGTTGTTGTCCTTGGCCTTGCCGAGCAATAGCGCCGAGCGCCCTTCGACGTCGCGCAGATTGACGTCGTTGCCGAGCGTGGCGCCGACGATCTTGCCGCTGCCGGCGGCGATCATGGCGATCTCCGGCTCGGGATTGTTCCAGGTGGAGACCGGATGCAGGCCGACATCGGCGCCGAAGCCGACCGACGCCATCGGCTGGCATTTGGTGAAGATTTCGGCGTCGGGGCCGATGCCCACTTCCAGATATTGCGACCAAGCGCCGCGCTGGATCAGTTTGGCCTTGATCTCCATCGCCTCCGGCGAGCCTGGCTTGAGCTTCGACAGATCGTGGCCGATCAGCCCGGCAATGTCGGCGCGAATGGCGTCCGCCTTCTCGGCCGAGCCGCGCGCCTGCTCCTCGATGACCCGTTCGAGCAGACTGACGACGAAGGTGACGCCCGATGCCTTGATCGCCTGCAGGTCGACCGGAGAGAGCAGGTACGGTTTTTGCGGATCGCGCGCGGCCTGGAAACTGTTGGCGGCGATTGCATCGAGCGACCCGATCGGTTCGCCCGCGGCGGCGTGGACGTAGCCTGCCGGGTCCGGCATCTCGCAGACGTCGCGCACGGTTGGTGCCATGCTGGAGGTGATGTCGAAGACCGTGCCGCCGCGTACCGTGACCACCAGCGGATGCGATGCTTCGCTCGTCCGGGCGCGGCCGATGAAGAGGCCCTCGTCGGGCAGGAGGGTGGCGTTCGTCATGGCTTGCGGTCCTCTGCTGTCTTGTTCTGCGTCGTCGCTGCGGACCAATGGTTCAACAAAAGCCTGGCCGCGGCGGCGGCACTTTCAACAAATTCCCGCCAAAGGTCTATCCCGTTCCTCGCGATCGAGCCCTGCGCTGCATTTCGCATCGGCGGACGCCATCCTCTTCAATCCCCTGATGCCGAGATCAAAGGCTCTTTCAAAATCATGAAATCGTCACTAGGATTTTCATTTGACGAAGTACATTCAGGTGACTCTTGCCCCTACCGTTTTCCGATCCGATCTGGCAGAAGCCGCCGGCGGCCTCTGCGTTCCGGTCGCTTTTTCCCGGCGGCCAGCGTGCCGATGTCGTCATTGTGGGTGGGGGGATTCTCGGTCTGTCGACAGCCTTGCATGCAGCCCGGTTCGGCCTTGCCGTGCAGGTGCTGGAAGCCGGCGAAATCGGCCAAGGCGCATCGGGCCTGAATGGCGGTCAGGTCATCCCCGGCCTGAAATATGATCCGGAATGGCTGCTGGAGCATTTTGGCTCCGAACGCGGCGAGATCCTCGTCAATTTTGCCGCCTCGACGGCGGACGCCGTCTTCGAATTGATCCGCGACGAGAAACTGGCGGTGCCGTTCGTCCGCAATGGCTGGATTCAGGCAGCGCACACCGAGACGGCGCTGAAGGCGGCGGCGAACAGGGACCGGCAGTGGCGGAACCTTGGCGCCGATGTCCGGCTTCTGAGCCAGACCGAGATCGCCGCGTTGACTGGCGCGCAGGGCTATCTCGGTGGCTGGCTCGACCGCCGCGCCTGCGTGATTGATCCGCTTGCCTACACGTCGGAACTGGCACGGATCGCCTCGGCCGCGGGCGTGAAGATCGCCGAACACCAGAAGGTGATACGCCTCGACAACAACGCCGGCAATTGGCGCATCTCGACGGAGGGCGGCGCCGAATTGCAGGCCAAAGTGGTCATTCTGGCGACGAACGCCTATACCGGCGACCTGCTCCCTGGTCTCGCCGAAACGATCGTTCCGCTGCACTCCTTCCAGATCGCGACAGCACCGCTGCCGTCCCATCTGGCGGCCGGGATTTTACCGGAAGGGCAAGCAGTATCGGACTCACGTCGCATCCTCGTTTATTACCGCAAGAGTGCCGACGGGCGGCTGGTGCTCGGCGGGCGCGGCCGAATGGCGCTGCCGACCAGCGAAAGTGATTGGGCGCATCTCGAGCGCGCGCTGCTCCGGCTCTATCCGGCGCTATCCGGAGTCGCCATCGAAAAGCGCTGGTTTGGCCGGGTGGCGATGACGTCGGATCACCTCCCGCATATCCACGAGCCCGAGCAGGGCCTGATGGCAGTGGTCGGCTGCCAGGGCCGTGGCGTCGGCCTGATGACCGCGCTTGGCGAGCGCATTGCTGGCTATCTGGCGAGCGGCGACGCCAGGCAATTGCCGTTCCCGGTTTCGCAGATCCGGCCGATCCCATTCCACGTCTTTCGGCAGGTCGGCGTGGCCGCGACGATCGCCTGGTATCGTATGCTGGATGCATTCGAGCGCTGATTTTATGCCGATGCAGGAATCAGCTTGACAGTTTCATGATTATGAAAAATTCTTGAGTGATTTCAAATTTCGATGGGCAACCCCGATGTCGACCATCGTTGCAAGGCAGCCGCTGCCGGAGTCCCGATCCTCGACGGGTTTCCGGTTGGCCATGCTGCTGCCGGGCGGGCTGGTCACCTTCTTCCTGATCCTGTTTGCCCTCGGCCTCGTGGTTTTCCTCGCCCTTCGCGGCAATGACGGTTCGCTGCTGGGCGCCGGTTTCACTTTTGCGAATTTCATCACCGTGGCATCCGACCCGCTCTACTGGACGGTAACGCTGCGCTCGCTGGCCATTGCCGGCCTGGTGACGCTGGCGACGGTCGTCACCGCCTATCCCGTCGCCTACTACCTTGCCTTCCATGCCGGACGGCGGCGCGGGCTGCTGCTGTTTCTGGTGACGCTGCCGTTCTGGACCAGCTATCTCTTGCGCGTTTTCGCCTGGAAGATCGTGCTTGCCTACAATGGCGTGCTGAACTCGGCGCTCATCGAAAGCGGCATCTGGTCCGAACCGACACTGGCGTTTCTCAACACGCCGGCCGCCGTCGTCGTCACGCTGGCTCACGCCTATGCGCCGTTCGCCATCCTGCCTATCTATGTGGCGCTGGACACGATCCCGAAATCGCTGCTCGAAGCTGCTTCCGATCTCGGCGCCAGACCGTTCACCAGCTTTCGCCGCGTCGTGCTGCCGAATTCGATGCCGGGGGTGCTGGCGGCGGCTCTCGTCGTCTTCGTGCCGACGGTCGGCGATTATGTCACCCCGGCGCTGGTCGGCGGCCCTGCCAGCACCATGATCGGCTCGCTGATCCAGGCCCAGTTCGGCAAGGCAAATGACTGGCCGTTCGGCGCAGCACTCGCCGTTGCCGTCATGCTGGTCATCCTTGCCGTGGTGCTGGTCGTGCGTTCCGCCGACCGCAGGTTTGGCAGCCGCACATGAGCGCCGCGCGCATAGACGCAACGCAAGGTGGCCGCTGGCTCGGCGCCTACGTGCTTGTCTATCTGGTATTCCTCTATTTGCCGATCTCGCTGATCCCGCTGTTTTCCTTCAACGATTCGATCCAGGCGGCGTTTCCGCTGCAAGGCTTCACGTTTGAATGGTACACGACGCTGTCCGGCAATTCGGCGCTGTCCGGCGCGCTTGCCAACAGCCTCGTCATCGGTGCAATTGCCGCCACCGGTGCCACGCTCTGCGGCATCACCGTGTCCTACATGGATCTTTTTGGCCGTTCGCCGCTTGCCTTCACGATCAGCGCTATCGCGCGGCTGCCGATACTGATCCCCGGCGTCATCGTCGGCATCTCGCTGCTGATCCTGGTCAACCTCATTGGCTTCGGTCCGTCACGCACCGCCATCGTGCTCGGCCACATATTGGTGGCGCTGCCGACGACGGTGGTGATCATGAAAAGCCGCTTCGCCGCTATACCCAAGACCATCCACGAGGCGGCACTCGATCTCGGCGCCTCCGACTGGACGACATTCAGGCGGGTCATGCTGCCGCTCAGCCTGCCCGCCATTGTATCAGCGTTCATGCTGGCCTTCCTGATCTCCTTCGACGAGTTCATCGTCGCCTTCTTCCTCGCCGGCACCGAACCGACCTTGCCGCTTTATATCTGGAGCCAGCTGCGTTTCCCGAAATCGCTGCCGACCGTCATGGCACTGGGCACGGCCATCCTGGCCGTGTCCTTCGTCATCGCGGCAATTGCCGAAATCCTGCGCCATCGCGGGCTCGCCGCCGCTCAGCGGCCAGTGCCCGCCAACCTGCCCAAACCAGAAGAAACCGAAAGAGGAGAACTGCAATGGCATTCGACCTGAAATCGATAAATCGCAAGACAGTCCAAGCCGGATTGGCAGCCTTCGCGCTGGCGCTTTCGTCGACCGTCGCGCTTGCGGCCGACAAGCTGCAATATTTCACCTGGTCGGGCTACGAACTTCCCGACTTCAACAAGAGCTTCCTCGCCGCACACCCCGATGGCGTCGAGGCCTCGATGTTCGGCGACGACGATGACGCCTTCACCAAGGTCAAGGCCGGTTTCCGTCCTGACGTCGCGCATCCCTGCTACGACAAGGTGGCGCGCTGGAACAGGGAAGGCCTGCTGCAGCCAATCGACACCAAGCGCATCAAGAACTGGGATTCGATCTTTCCGGTTTTCAAGAACCTGCCCGACCTGCAGGCCGGCGACGGCAAAGTCTGGATGGTGCCGTGGGACTGGGGCAACACCTCGATCCTTTACCGCACCGATCTGGTGAAGAACCCGGAGCCGAGCTGGAACCTTTTGTGGGACAAGCAATATGCCGGGCGCATGGCGACGATCGATGCCGTCCACGACACGCCGGTGGTGGCGGCGCTTCTCGCCGGTGTCAATCCGTTCGACATGACGCCGGAACAGATGGAAAAGGTGGCTGAAAAACTGCGCGAGCAGCGCCCGCTGCTCTCCAACTACACCACCGACATGACCTCGGTCGAACAGGCGCTGGCGAGTGGCCAGTTGGTCGCCGCCATGACCTGGAACGCGTCGGCCACCTCGCTGAAGAAGCAGGGCGTGCCGGTCGAGTTCATGAAGCCTAGGGAAGGCATGCTGACCTGGTCGTGCGGCTTCGTCATGCTCAAGGACGCAAAGAATGTCGACCTCGCCTATGATTTCATCAACAGCCGGCTGGAGACGGATTCGGGAAAATACCTGATTCAGACCTATGGTTACGGCAGCTCAAACAGCTCGGCCTTCGCCGCGGTGCCGAAGGAGGAACTGGAAAAGCTGCAACTGCCGTCCGATCCGGAAGTGATGCTGAAGACTACCGTCTTCACCGGGCCGATGAAACAGAATGACGAACTCGCCAAGATGTTCGAGAAGGTCAAGGCAGGCGGCTGAGTTCGCTCTTCCTTCTCCCTTGTGGGAGAAGGTGGATCGGCGCGTAGCGTCGAGACGGTAGAGGGGTGCTGGACAGAATGCGGGGTTTGCCAAGCTGGAACACCCCTCATCCGTCCGAGCGGAGCCTGTCCTCGGGCTTGCCGGAGGCAAGACCCGTGGGCTCGGCCACCTTCTCCCACAGGGGGAGAAGGGAAAGTGCTGGCGAACGAGGAAGTATGCATGGATATACTGGACCAAGCGGCTGAAAAGCCGAAAGACGACGCCGATGTGCGGGTCGGCCGGCGCGTGCGGGCGCTCAGGCTGGAACGCAGTCTTTCGCTGGCCGAGCTTGCCGCCAAGGCCGGCGTTTCGATCGGTGCGCTCAGCCAGATCGAGCGCGGCTTGTCCTCGCTTCGCGTCAAGGTGATCTGGCCGCTCGCCGCCGCTCTCGACATCGAGCCGTCGGCGCTGATTGCTGACGGCAACGATGCCGTCAGCGATCTCTATTGCGTGCGCGCCAACAGTCGGCGCCAGATCCCGGTGAAGTCGGAAGGCATCGCCAAGGCGCTGCTGTCGCCGCCGGCCGCTACGCTCACCGGCATGCTGGTGACGGTAGAAGCCGGTGGCGGCACCGTCGAAGCCTACGCCCATCCCGGCCACGAATTCGGTTTCGTCCTGTCGGGCGAGGTCGAACTCGTGATCGATTCAACCACCTACGGGCTGAAGACCGGCGACAGCTTCGCCTTCAAGAGCACCTTGCTGCATGCCTTCCGCAATCCGGGCGCCGAGCGCTGCCAGATCCTCTGGGTCAACACGACCAAGCCGTCCGAGGTTCGCGATGGCGCCTGATCCTCTCGTCCGGCTGGAGGCGGTGTCGAAGATTTTCCCCGGCGGCATTGTCGGACTCGACGCCGTCGATCTCAACATTGCCCGCGGCGAGTTCCTGACCTTGCTCGGCCCATCTGGCTGCGGCAAGACCACTAGCCTGCGGGTGATCGCAGGATTCGAAAGCCCGTCGAGCGGACGGGTGCTGCTCGACAGCCGTGACATTACTTCGCTGCGGCCGTTCGACCGTCCCGTCAACACCGTGTTCCAGGACTATGCGCTGTTTCCGCACATGGACGTCGCCGAAAACGTCGGCTTCGGCCTGTCGCTGCGCAAGCTTTCCGGGGCAGAACAGGCAAAGCGCGTCGGCGAAGCGCTCGACATGGTTGGCCTTGCCGAGAAGCTCGGCGCCCGCGTGTCCGAATTGTCTGGCGGCCAGCGTCAGCGCGTCGCGCTTGCCCGTGCGATTGTCTGCGAACCACGTGTGCTGCTGCTCGACGAGCCGCTGTCGGCGCTCGATGCGCATCTGCGCGAACAGATGCAGGTCGAATTGAAGCGGCTGCAGTCGCGGCTCGGCACCACTTTCGTCATGGTCACCCACGACCAGACCGAGGCGCTGTCGATCTCCGACCGTATCGTCGTCATGAACAAGGGCCGCATCGAGCAGATTGCGCCGCCGGCCACGCTCTACGACCGGCCCGCCACCAAATTCGTCGCCAGTTTTATCGGCACGATGAACCTGCTGCAGTCGCGCTTTGTCGGCCGTGACGGCGATCGGTTGCGTTTCGCCGCCGGCGCCCTGCCGCTCGAAGCCACGTCGGAAACCGGCGAAGTGCCGGGAGAAGGCGCGGTGCGAACCATCGGAGTGCGTCCGGAGGATCTTTTGGCGGCGACCGAAGCAGCGACCGGCACCGCGCCGGTGCGGGTGAGCAGCATCGTCTTTCACGGCCGCACCTTGCGCCTGCACGCCGAATTGGGGCAGGGGATACCAGTGGTGATCGATGCGCCACGCCGGGCGGAAGGTTTTCAATTCAGCGTCGGCGACGTGGCGCATATCAGCCTGCGCCGCGGCGCTAACTGCCCTATGCTGCCCATCTAACCCTATCCTTCCAGAAAACCGGAGGCACTACCCATGAGCAATCACCTGAACTTCTTTATCGACGGAAAATGGGTCGCGCCCGTGGTGCCGGCGACGCTGGATGTGATCGATCCGTCCACCGAAGAGGCCTACACCAAAATCTCCGTCGGCTCGAAGGCCGATGTGGACCGCGCCGTGGCAGCGGCGAAGGCGGCCTTTCCGGCCTTTTCGCAGACCAGCAAGGCCGAGCGCCTGACGCTGCTGAAGCGCATCCTAGAAATCTACAACGAGCGCTACGAGAATATCGCCCAGGCTGTCAGCCAGGAGATGGGCGCGCCGATCACCTGGGCGCGCCAGGCGCAGGCCTGGGCGGGCAGGGCACATATGGAAGCCACTATTCATGCGCTGGAGGATTACGAATTCAGCGAGAAGCGCGGCACCACCATGGTGGTCAAGGAGCCGATCGGCGTTTGCGCGCTGATCACGCCATGGAACTGGCCGCTCAACCAGATCGTCTGCAAGGTGGCGCCGGCGATCGCCGCGGGCTGCACGGTCGTGCTGAAGCCTTCCGAGATCGCGCCGATCAGCGGCATCGTCTTTTCGGAAGTGATGGAAGCGGCCGGCACGCCGAAGGGGGTCTACAACATGGTCAACGGCACCGGTCCGGATGTCGGACAGGTCATGGCCGGACATCCCGATGTCGACATGGTTTCCTTCACCGGCTCGACCCGGGCCGGCATCATCGTCGCCAAGACGGCGGCCGAGACGGTCAAGCGCGTGGCGCAGGAACTCGGCGGCAAATCGCCCAACATCGTGCTTGCCGATGCCGACTTCGAGAAGGCCGTGCGCAAGGGCGTCAATGCCTGTTTCGGCAACAGCGGCCAGTCCTGCGATGCGCCGACGCGCATGCTGGTGCCGGCCGCCCGCCACGATGAGGCGCTGCTGATCGCCAAGAAGGCGGCCGAGGCGCACAAGGTCGGCGATCCGCGCTCGGAAGACACCAGGCTCGGGCCGGTGGTCAGCAACATCCAGTTCGACAAGATCCAGCGGCTGATCGAGGCCGGCATCGCCGAGGGTGCAACGCTGGTCGCCGGCGGTCCCGGCCGGCCGGAGCATCTTAATCGCGGTTATTACGTGCGGCCGACCGTCTTCGGCCACGTCACGCCGGGCATGACCATCGAGCGGGAAGAAATTTTTGGGCCGGTGCTTTCGGTCATCTCCTATGATGACGACGATGACGCGGTGAAAATCGCCAACGACACCGTCTATGGCCTCGCCGCCTACGTGCAATCAGGGGATATCGACCACGCGCGAAAAGTCGCCGGCCGGCTGCGCGCCGGGCAGGTCTCGATCAACTATCCGGAGTGGGACACCTTCGCGCCGTTCGGCGGCTACAAGCAATCCGGCAACGGCCGCGAATATGCCGATTGGGCGATCCACGATTTCCTCGAGATCAAGGGCATCATCGGCTACGGCGCGTAGGGCTTAACCCGAACAGCGCCGCGCATCCAAGAAGGTCGCTGTAGCGGGTCATCTGAGCTATTCGGCGGCTTCGCGGACAGGGATCAGGCGCCGCTCGACCTGCTGGAGATGCAGGCGCATCGCTGCCGCCGCGCCGCCGAGGTCACGCTCGGCGATCGCCTCGACGATCCGTTCATGGTCGGCGAAGCTGTGATGGTCTGCCGGAGGGCGGGCGCCTTCTGAACGGAGACGTCCCCAGACCACGGTGCGGCGCACGGCGTTCAGCACGTCGAACAGGCCGAGCAGCACATTGTTGCGGCTCGCCTGCGCAATCTGCCGGTGGAGCAGATTGTCGACATTCTCATATTGCCGCCACGTGACGGCCTCCCGCGTCTGCACCAGCGATTGCCGCATCGCGGCGATATCCGAAAGCGTGGCGTGCAGCGCCGCTTCGCGCGCAATTTCGGGCTCAAGGATGAGGCGCGCGCGCATCACGTCGGCCGGATTGGTGCGCCCGGCGATTTCCGAAATGCCGATCGTCTCCTCGACCGGCCCGCTGCCGACGAAGGTGCCCCTGCCGACGTGACGCCAGATGCGGCCGTCCTTCTCGAGCACCGCCAGCGCCTTGCGCAGATCGCCGCGCGATACGCCGAGGCTCTCCGACAGTTCCCGCTCGGCAGGCAGCCGCGTCTCACCGGCATGATCCATCTGGGCAAGATAGGCCTGCAGCTGAACCAGGGCGGCGTGGCCGCCATTACCGGGATCGTCCATCAATTTAACCAATCCGCATATGATTTCCCTTGTCGGTGTTAAAACGATTAGCTCAAACCGTCAACTGCCGAGTTTTCTGGACACACCCGTTCGATACGGTGCAGTTTCTCCTTGACCAATCCGTCCCATAGTCTTAACCAATCAAGGAAATGGTTACAAAAAACGGGAGGAATGACAATGGCCGGCGTGTCCAGACGTACCATCCTTGCCACCGCTTTCGCCGCGGTCCTGGCATGTGCAGCGCCCTTGTCGGCCGCAAATGCGGGCGACATGCGCATCGCATTCGGCGACCTTCCGGGCATCGAATCCATCCAGACGCTCGCCGCGATAGAGCGCGCCAAGGAACGCGGCGTGAATGTCGAGCTCATTGTTCTCAATGACGAGGATCTGGCTGCCCAAGCCATTGTCGGCGGCCAGGCCGATGTCGGCATCGGCGCGCCCTATACCTTGATCCAGAAGGTGGGCGTGCCGATCCGCATTTTCGCGCAGATATCGACGCTGCGCTTCTTTCCCGTCGTCAACAGCGAATTCTACAAGGAATGGAAGGATCTCGACGGGCAGGAGGTCGCCGTCCAGGCGCGCGGCTCCGGCACCGAGGCGGTCATGCTGCTGATGGCGAAAAACCACGGCATCAAGCTCGGCAACATCAGCTATGTCCCGGGTTCCGAGGTTCGCCGCAATGCGCTGCTCCAAGGGACCATCAAGGCGTCGATCGTCGATGCCGCCAACCGGCGTGCGCTCGAGGCCGAAGCCCCCGGCAAGTTCATCGTTCTGCCGGTCGAGGATCTCGGCGCCTCTGACGAAGCGCTTTTCGCGACCGCGGACTATCTGAAGAACAACGCCGCCGACGTCGACATCCTGGTCGAGGAACTGATGAAGACCGCGCGCGAGATCACCGCGAACCCCGCGGTCGCCGTCGAGCTTCGCAACAAATATAAACTGCTGCCGGATCTCGGCGCTGAAGCCGACAGCGAAATCACCGAATACTACAAGGAAACCGCGGAAGCCGGCAGTCTTGCGCTGAACGGCGGCGGAGCCGATGCGGCCAAGGACGACTTTGCCTTCTTCAGCCTTGCCGGCCAGATCGAAGGCGATCCCGCCAGCCTCAAGGTCGAGGACTTCTGGGATGTCTCCGCAATCGACCGCGCCGTCGCCAAGCTCGGCAAGAAATAGGCGGCCTGCCGGATGGCCGTAAGCATCAGAACCGACGGCGAGGCTGCCGGCCTCGCTCCTCTTTCCAATCGCAGCGCAACGGGCGCATCGTGGGACCAGCCGGTCCTGCTCAGGCTGGTGTCGATCGCCCTGTTCGCAGGAATTTGGGAGGTGGCCGGGCGTATTCCCGTCAGCTTCGCCTTCCCGACTTTTTCCGATACGGTCGTCGCGTTCTTCGGACTGCTCGCCGACGGCAGCCTGGCAACCGCCTATCTTTCGACGCTGCAGCCGCTGGTGCTTGGCGTTGTCCTGTCGGCGTTCCTGGGTGTCGGCCTCGGCACGATCTGTGGCCTGTGGCGCACCGGCGAATGGCTGGTGATCCCCGTGTTCATCGTGCTTCAGGCAGCACCGGTCGCCGCCTTCATTCCGATGGTCACCTTTGTCTACGGAATAGGCATGACCGCCAAGACGCTCGCCGTCATGATCCTGGCGCTGCCGGTCATCGTGCTCAATACCTACAAGGCCGTGCGCAACGTCAACGAGTCGCTGCTCGTCATGTGCCGATCGTTCCTCGGCACCCGCTGGCAGACCGTCGCCAAGATCATCCTTCCGGACGCAAGCCCGGTGATTTTTGCCGGCTTGCGCCTTGGAGTCGCAGCCGGCTTCGTCGGCGTGGTGCTCGCCGAACTGCTGATTACCCCGACCGGCATCGGCGACCTCATCACCTTTCACCGCTCGCGCGCAGACTACGCCGAGATGTACGCAACAATCGCCTCGATCATTGCGCTTTCCACCCTGACGCTCGTCTTTCTGCAGTGGGTGGAAGTCCGCGTTTTCAGGCCCGAGAGCAGAGGTGCTTAAGATGGGCGCGACCGCATTGCGAAATGGACCGTCGCCGGTTCCCGCACCGATCGATTCAGTCGTGGAAGTGAGAGGGATTTCCAAGACCTACGGCAATGTCGAGGCGCTGCGCGGCATCGACCTCGACTTTCCCAGGGGCAAGCTGACCAGCCTTCTCGGACCCAGCGGCTGCGGAAAGACGACGCTGCTGAAGATCATAGCGGGGCTGAAACGAGCCGATGGCGGCACCGTCGCGATCAACGGCAAGCACGTCACCGCACCCGGCCCCGAACGCGCCTTCGTGTTCCAGGATTTTGCGCTGATGCCGTGGGCGACCGTGATGCGCAACGTCGCCTTCGGACTGGAGTTGCGCGGCACCAACAAGGCCGAGCGCGAGGCGATCGCCCGCCGCTACATCGCCGAGGTGGGGCTCGCCGGCTTCGAGGACAAATATCCGCATCAGTTGTCGGGCGGCATGCGCCAGCGTGTTGGCCTGGCGCGGGCGTTGTCGGTCGATGCCGACGTTCTGCTGCTCGATGAACCGTTTTCGGCGGTCGACGAGCAGAACCGGCGGAAGTTCCAGGAAGACCTGATCCGGCTGCGCACCAACCAGAACAAGACCTTCATCTTCGTGACGCACTCGATCGAGGAAGCGGTCTACATCTCCGACCGCATCGTCTTGCTGTCGCCGAGACCCGGCCGGGTTTCGCAGATCATCGAACCGGAAATCGATCGCTCCGGCGACCCCGAGCGCATCCATCGCGACAGGCACTATCTCGATACTGTCGAGGAGATCTGGCAGGGGCTGAAGCAGTATGTGGAGTGAGCGGCCGTGACCTTGTTTGGCTACCGTGTGCCAATGATGGCGTCCCTGCTGGTCTGGTGCGTCGTATGGGAAATCGTCGGCCGGCTCGACCTTGTCTTTCTGCTGCCGCCGTTTAGCGACGTGCTGGTTGCAGCGGTCAGCCTGGTGCAGACGCCGTCCTGGCAGAGCGCGACAGTCACGACCCTTCGCGCCTTCGCGACGGGCATGGCCCTGTCGATCGTTGTCGGCGTGCCATTGGGTATCCTGATGGGACGCGTCAAGATCGCCGACGACCTGCTCGGCATGTGGGTCAACATCTTTTCAAGCGCACCGCTCTCGGCGATCGTCCCGGTGCTGATGATCCTGTTCGGCTTCGGCGAGAAGACGATCGTTGCGGCGGTGTTCCTGTTTGCGATCTGGATCATCGTTCTCGACACCCGCGCCGGGGTCCGTCATATCTCGCCGTCGCTGATCGAGATGGCGCGTTCCTACGGCGCCTCGCGCCCGGCGCTCTATAGCAAGATCATCCTGTGGGCAGCCCTTCCGGAAATCCTTGCCGGCATTCGCCTCGGCCTCATCCGCGGCGTCAAGGGCGTCGTCATCGGCCAGTTGCTCGTCGCCATCGTCGGCTACGGTGCGCTGTTCGAAACCTTCTCGCGAAATTTCCGCATGGCCGAATTCTGGGCCTTGACCATCATCCTTTTTGCCTTCGCCCTGCTGATCGCCGAACTGATCGAACGGGCCGAAGCCAAAGTCGAATACTACGCAGGAGCAAGACAGTGAACATGCACGGCACGACTTCAAGCTACGTCATCGAACCGACCGCAATCCCGAGCATCCCGGTGGCGGGAACCGACAAGTTGTTTCCGGTGCACCGGGTCTATTGCGTCGGGCGGAACTATGCCGCGCATGCCGTCGAGATGGGACACGACCCCAACAAGGAGCCGCCATTCTTCTTCCAGAAGAACCCCGACAACCTCGATACGACAGGAGAATTTCCGTACCCTCCGGCCTCTAACGATGTTCATCACGAGATCGAAATGGTCGTGGCGCTGAAGAGCGGCGGTACCGACATCCCGGTCGAAAAGGCTCTGGACTGCGTGTTCGGTTATGGCGTAGGTCTCGATATGACGCGGCGCGACCTGCAAGGGAAGGCGAAGGACATGGGCCGTCCATGGGAGGTCGGCAAGGCCTTCGAGGCATCGGCGCCATGCACGCCATTGGTTCCGGCAAGCTCGACCGGCCATCCCAGCCAGGGCGCGATCTGGCTGGACGTCAATGGTCAGCGAAAGCAGACCGGCGACCTCAACCAGATGATTTGGAAGGTTCCGGAAATGATCAGCTATCTCTCAGGTCTGTTCACGCTGAAGCCGGGGGACATCATTCTTTCCGGCACGCCGGCGGGCGTCGGCGCGGTCGTTCGCGGTGACGTTCTTCGCGGTCATATCGATGGCGTCGGCGACCTAGAGGTTCGCGTTGTCTGAAGCGGCCTCGATCATTGAGCGGCTTGCCGCCGGAGCCGACGATGCGCCGGCGATTTCGGCACCCGACAGGATCACGCTCACGCATGGCGGACTGCGCCGCCTGATCTCCGAGACGGCAGCGCAATTGCATGCACTGGGCCTCGGCCGTGGCGACCGGGTGGCCATCGTGCTGCCGAACGGGCCGGAGATGGCGACGGCCTTTGTCGCAGTGGCGGCGGCGGCGTCGACGGCGCCGCTCAATCCGGCCTACCGGGCCGACGAGCTCGATTTCTATCTGACCGACATCGGCGCCAAGGCAATCCTCGTCGCCGAAGACGAAAGCGGCCCGGCGGTGACCGTGGCCGAGCGCCTCGGCATAGCGGTGCTCAGGCTCACGGCACTGCGTGACGCACCAGCCGGCAGTTTTGAGATCAAGGGCAAACCGGTTGGTCCGTCTGTTTCGCCCGGCCTGGCTGCGGACGGCGACATCGCGCTGTTGCTGCACACGTCCGGCACCACGTCACGACCCAAGCTGGTGCCGCTCAGCCACGCCAATCTCGCCGCCTCGGCCGCCCATATCGGCGCGACGCTCGGCCTGACGGCCGGTGATCGCTGCCTCAACATCATGCCGCTGTTCCACATTCATGGGCTGATCGCGGCGGTGCTGTCCTCGCTCGCCGCCGGCGGCAGCGTCTTCTGCACGCCGGGTTTCAACGCGCTGCGCTTCTTCCATTGGCTGGGCGAGGCGCGGCCGAGCTGGTACACGGCCGTGCCGACCATGCATCAGGCGATACTGCCGCGCGCAACGCGCAATGCCGAGGCATTGGCGGTGGCGCCCTTACGCTTCATCCGCTCGTCCTCGGCATCGCTGCCGCCGCAAGTGATGGCCGAGCTTGAGGCGACCTTCGGCTGCCCGGTGATCGAATCCTACGGCATGACCGAGGCCGCGCACCAGATGGCTTCGAACCGGCTGCCGCCGGGCCTGCGCAAGCCGGGCAGCGTCGGGGCCGCGGCCGGACCGGAGGTGGCGGTGATGGCGCCGGACGGGCAATTGCTGCAGCCCGGTGACACCGGCGAGATCGTCATTCGCGGGCCTAATGTCACCGCGGGCTACGAGAACAATCCTGACGCCAATGCCACCGCCTTCGCGCATGGCTGGTTTCATACCGGCGACCAGGGCGTGCTCGACGACGACTTTTATCTGCGCGTCACCGGCCGGCTCAAGGAGATCATCAACCGCGGCGGCGAGAAGATCTCACCGCTAGAGGTCGACGACGTGCTGATGGACCATCCGGCGGTGGCGCAGGTCGTCACCTTCGCCACGCCGCACGACAAGCTCGGCGAGGAGGTCGCGGCTGCGATCGTGCTGCGCGAGGGCATGGCCGCCACAGAAGGCGACATCCGCAGCTTTGCCGCGACACGGCTTGCCGACTTCAAGGTGCCGCGCATTGTCCTGATCCTGGACGAAATCCCGAAGGGCGCGACCGGAAAGCTGCAGCGCATCGGCCTCGCGACCAAACTCGGTCTTGCCAAACCTGGGCTGGGATAATGCGGATCAGCATTTTTGGCGCTGGCGCGATCGGCGGCTATCTCGCGGCCAAGCTTGCCGTGGCCGGCCGCGTCGATCTGTCGATCGTGGCGCGCGGCGCGCATCTCGACGCGATCAGGACGGCCGGTCTTCGCCTGATCGAAGACGGTCATGAAGCCGTCGCCTCGGTCAGGGCCGCCGCGCAGGCGCAGGAGCTAGGCGTCCAGGACTATGTCGTGCTGGCGCTCAAGGCCCATTCGGTCGCACCAGCGCTCGACCAGATCGCGCCGCTGCTGGGCGAGGGAACGGCCGTCGTCACCATGCAGAATGGCGTGCCGTGGTGGTATTTCCACAGGATCGGCGGGCCGCTCGAAGGCACGCGGTTGCAAGCGGTGGATCCCGGCGGGGTGATCTGGGACCGGCTTGGGCCGGATCGCGTCATCGGCTCGGTCGTCTATCCCGCGGCCGAGGTGGATGCGCCCGGCCTGGTTCGCCATATCGAGGGAAAGCGGTTCTCGCTCGGCGAGCCCTCGGGCGAGAAGAGCGAGCGTGTCACGCGGCTTGCCGAGGAGATGGTTGCGGCGGGGCTGCAGACGCCGGTTCGCGACGACATCCGCAGCGAGATCTGGGTGAAGCTGTGGGGCAATCTCTCCTTCAACCCGATTTCCGCGCTGACCGGCAGCACGCTTGCGGCAATCGCTGCCGACGAGGCCACCCGCGCGCTTGCCCGCACCATGATGCTGGAGGCGCAGGCGATCGGCGAAAGCCTCGGCGTTCGTTTCCCGATCTCGGTCGACCGCCGCATCAAGGGTGCCGGCGACGTTGGCGAGCACAAGACCTCGATGCTGCAGGATCTGGAGCGTGGCCGGCCGATGGAGATCGACGCGCTGGTGACGGCGGTCCAGGAACTCGGCCGGCTGACCGGCCAGCCGACGCCGACCATCGACAGCGTGCTGGCGCTGGTGCGCCGCCTCGCCATCGAGCGCGGCTGCTATCTGGTATGAGACATTTTTATCAGGCGCTCGCGTGAGGAGGTGGGCGGAACGCCCTTGTGAAGAAAGAAGCTTCACAGCCTTTTTGTCAAAGGAAACGAAGACTTCCCCGCCTAGCCAGCTACCATCATAGGCAATCACACCATCAGCAGAATCACCGCCAGCATCAGGGACCGATAGGCCAGCTTCAACTGCGGGTCGATTGACCACGACATTTTCCGTGTTCAGCAGGGCACGGATCGCGGCGGAAATGTCTTCACAGGCAGTCTTGTTTTGGCGCGCCAAGACCCAAGTGAATTCACAAAGGGACTGTAAGCTTACAGCCACGATTTCAGCACTTGCCAGCAACTCGACAGCGGCACTCGCCTGCTTGGCGTCGTCAGCCACATAGGCGCGGAGCGGAACATTCGTATCCAGCCCTTTAGCTCTGCGCGGCCATACGGCAGCAAATCCAGTTCGATTTTATCTCCTGGCTTGATGCCGAGCTGTTGAAGCACTTCTTTCCGAAAAGTGACCTGCCCCCGTGCCGTTACGGTCAGTGTCGTCATGGCAGAATCTCCTGATTGGCAGCAAACGTAATGCAAAAGCGCATTACATACGAGCACCGGCCTTACCCGGCCGACCCGATCTCCACTTGACGCTCCAGTTGGTTCCTGTTTTGTTTCACGCCTTCGTCGCATCAAAAAGCGGGCGACAATTGCAGGCCAGCAAGCGCTCTACTTGGAATTAGCCTGAACAGGAGGATCATATGACGACCGCGGAAATTGCCAAGGATTTCACAGATCTGCTCAAGCAAGGTCAGAACGATGTTGCGGCTGAAAAGTACAATGCCGACGACATCGTCAGCTACGAAGCAATGGAAGGGCCGATGGCGGTCTGCAATGGCAAGGAGGCCGTGAAGCAGAAGGGCCAGTGGTGGGAGGAGAACAACGAAGTTCATGACGGCTCGGTCGAGGGCCGGCCCATATGTCAACGGCGACCAGTTCGCAGTGCGCTTCAAGTTTGACATAACGCCCAAGGCTACAGGCGAGCGTGTCAGCATGGATGAGGTTGGTCTGTACACGGTCAAGAACGGCAAAATTGCCGAAGAGCGCTTCTATTATTGAGGCTGAAACCGGATTTCCAGAACCCTGAGATGCTCGACCAAGGAGGGCAGGCCATATCGAACGGCTGAGCTGGCTCGCTGACCGAGGCGGGGCTTCTGTTCAGTCGCTCGACAGCTCGGCGGCCGCGTTGGATTGGCAAGCGCCCGGAAGACACGGTCGATCGACTGCTGGCTGGTGGAGTGCAGGTTTGTTGCCACGGTCATGTCGTCTCCTCGCGTCACATGCCTGCGGGGCTGGCAATGCTTGAACGGTGGTTTAGGGTGCGGCTGATTCGATGAGCGACCAGCCCGAGGGCCAAAATATTGACGATCACCATGTACGGCATCACCAATTGCGACACGATCAAAAAGGCGCGCATCTGGCTGGAAAGCCACGATGTCGCCTATCGTTTTCACGACTACAGGGTCGAGGGGCTGGAGGCGGATAGGCTCGACGGCTGGTCCAGCAAGGTCGGCTGGGAAACCTTGCTCAACAAGTCGAGCACGACGTTTCGCGAACTGTCGGACACGGACAGGCTGAGCCTCGACGAGAGGAAGGCCAAGGCGCTGATGCTGGCCAAACCGACGATGATCAAGCGGCCGGTCCTCGATCTCGGCGATCGTATCCTCGTCGGCTTCAAGCCTGATGTCTATCAGCAGGCGGTAGGTGGGTTGAAGTAGCCGGACGGACGCTTTTCACGCTCCAGTTCGCCAGGCGAATTGGGTCGCGGAAAAGACCTTGGCCTGCCTGGCCGAGAGCGCGTCCCACGCTGCGCGGCAGCTGGGGTCGGGCTCGATTGTCTCGGCAATGCTCGTCATCGCATCCGCAGCCTCAGCAAAACTTTCGAACCATCCGATGCCGACCGCCGCGCTGATCGCTGCGCCGAGCGAGGAGGCTTCGGCATTGTGACCCTTATGGATCGCGATCCCGGTCGCGTCCGCAATCATCTTTGTCCAAAGCCTGCTGTTGGCGCCGCCGCCGATCGCCACCATTTGCGCCGGCGAAAGACCATGGCTGCGCATCTCTTCGAGAGCCCGGGCGGTTTGCAGCGTCATTGCCTCGAGCCCTGCACGATAAAAATGACCGAGCGTGTGCGAGGGGTGCATGCCGATGAAGCTGGCGCGTGCGCTCGGATCCCAGTGCGGGTCCATGCAGCCGACCAGGGTGGTGCCGGCGAGAAGTCCGTCCGCGCCGATCGGCACGGCCGCCGCTTCCCTTTCGAGGCGGTCGAAGATCGCCGGATCGGAGCGCCCGGCGGCAAACATGTCGACGAACCAGTTGACGAAATAGACACCCGCCCGCTGCACGGCCTCGAGGAAATAGCCATCGCCGGTTGGCGAGGTCATGGTGCGCCAGAAGGCGCCGACCACCGGTTCTGGCGACCAGATTCCCGCGATGATCGCGGTTCCGAGATTGAGATAGACGACGCCGTCGCGCATGGCATTGACGCCGAGCCCGGCGCATTGCCCATCGCCGCCGGCGGCAATCACCGGGGTTCCTTCCGAAAGGCCGGTTGCGGCGGCGGCTGCGGCATGAACAGTCCCGACTCGCGTGCCGGACCGCACCGCATTGGGAAGTTGCGACGGTTTGATGCCGAGATGATCGAGGATCGGCTGCGACCATGCCTTGCGCGAGATGTCGAAGAGACCGAACGGATCGGCGCTGGTCCAGCTCGCGCTTGGCGTTCCCGTCAGTCTCAGCGTCAGATAGCCATGCACGTCGAGGATTTTGTTCGCCTGGTCCAACCGTTCCGGCTCGTTCTCGCGCAGCCATTTCAGGCGATAGACGACCGGCGTCACGTCGATCGGCTTACCGGTGATCTGGTGCAGTCGCTCACGGCCGATCTCCGCCGCGAAACGGTCGACCAGCCCGGCGGCGCGTTCATCGAGCCACAGGCTGGCGGGTCCGATCGGCGCGCCGGCGCCGTCGATGAGGGCAACGGTCTCGCGCTGGTTGGAGATCGCGATCCCGGCGATGCGTGTCGCGTCGACCGCGTCGACAAGCTGTCGCAGCGCCGCTGTTGCGGCCCGCCACCAGTCGGTGACCTCCTGCTCGACATAGTCCGGCCTCGGCTTCATCAGTTCGAGCGGCGCCCGGCCTTCCGCCACGGCTCGTCCGTCCCGGCTCCAGGCAATCGCCTTGCAGGATTGCGTGGAACTGTCGAGGCCGACGACAAGAGGTCCGTCGCTGCTGCCCATGATTGTCCTCCCGAGACGATGAGTTCCACCGGTGCTGGTTGGTCCAAGTGCCGGTTATTCCAAGAGACTGTTCGCGGTGGCCATGTCGGTGACAAAATGTGTCGCATATCCGCCGCCGAGCCCGGCCCTGATCGCCGCCATCTTGCGGGCGCCACCGGCGGCGCAGATGCGGACCGGCACCGCTTTCAATTCATCGAGCGTGATGCCGACGGTGCGTCCGTCGAGCGGTGTTGCGAAAGGGGCTCCTTGGGCGTCGATGAACCGCCCGATGATGACGCCGAGCGCGCCCTGCTCGATCATGCCGGCAAGTGCGGCGGCATCCGATATCCCGGCTCGGGCATAGGTGCTCTCCGGCCCGATATCGCCGATCCCGAAGATGACTTTGCCGGCGGCATGGATCATGCGGAACTGGTTGACGAGCATCGGCTCCTGCATGAGTTGGTCGTGCAGTTCGTCGGTGGAGACGATCGCCGGGGCAAGCAGGTTTATGCAGCGGGCGCCGAGCCGGTTGGCCATCAGCGAGGTGCAGAATTCCGGCGAGAAATCGCTGGTGCCGATCGAGCTTCCCGAGAGCTGGACGACGGTGAGGTTCCGATCATGCCGTAGTCGTGGGATCGAGCGGGCGGCAGCGAGCACCGTTTTTCCCCAGGCAACGCCGATCGTGTCGCCCGGATCGACCATCGACGCCAGCAGCCGTCCTGCCGCTTCGCCGATGCGGCGGTCGGCATCGTTTGGATCAAGGTCGGGGATAACCGCGGCGCCGCGAAGCCCGTATTTTTCCATGAGACGCCGCGAGGTCAAGGTGCGGGCAAAAGCGTCGTGATCGACCTGCACGGCGACAAGTCCGCTTTCGCGTGCCTCCTGCAGATAGTGCACCACGCTCGCCCTGGAGACGTTCATGACCTTGGCCACATCGCTCTGGTTGAGCTGGTCGACATAGTAGAGCCAGGCAGCCCACGCCACCGCGCTGTCGAATTCGGGCGGCAGTGCCGAGAGCCCAGATGGTCGGACCATGTCGATGTCGGCGTTGGCATTCATGTCCCTTTTTCCGCAGGTTTGCAGAACGAAGTCAAGCGTCGCGGGCGAATGCTTGACAAAAGACAGAGATAGATGACTATTGTTCAATGACGCAACGCTCCTCCGCCTCGATTAGAGGGTTGCCCCAGAATGAGGACGCCATGACGAATCCGGCAGCCGGATACTGGACGACATTAATCGAGGACATTTTGGACGGGCGCTGGACCAACCCGGAGACCGGGAAAAAGGCGGTGGTCCCGTATGACCGGATTGTCATTGAAGAAAGCCTCGAAGGGCGGGCGGCCGATCTCGTTTCGGAGCTCGATCTGGGCGAGCGGTTCACGGTCGTGGCGGATGGCGCCACCTATGATGCGCTTGGCGAGCGCGTTGCGCGCGAACTGAAGACGCTCGGCCCTGTCGATGTGGTGATCCTGGATCACCCACATGCCGACATGGCCAATGTCGAAAGCCTGGCCGTCAAACTCGCCGATGCAGACGCCGTGGTCGCGGTCGGTTCTGGGACGATCAACGATCTCTGCAAGTTCGTCACCGGAAGGAATGGACGGCGCTATTGCGTGTTCGGGACGGCCGGTTCGATGAACGGCTACACATCGACGACTGCGTCCATCACACTTGAAAGCGGCCTGAAGGTATCGCTGCCTTCCCACGCCCCATCAGGCTTTTTCGTCGATCTTGGCGTCTCCGCTGCCGCCCCGACCTATCTGTCGGCAGCGGGGTTCGGTGACTGCCTTTGCCGCTCGGTCGCCCAGATCGACTGGTGGATGTCGCACCGCCTGCTTGGCACGGCCTACCATCAGGTCCCGTTTCTCATCCAGGAAAAGGATGAGGCGGCGCTCAACCAGCGTGCGGCAAAGCTTGCCGAACACGACATCGAGGCCAATGGCTACCTCTATCGCGTGCTGACGCTCTGCGGTCTCGGAATTTCCTTCACCGGCGTCTCCAATCACGGTTCCATGGGCGAGCATCAAATATCGCACTACATCGACTGTTTCGCCGGCGAGCGTCACCCCGGCACGCTGCACGGCACCCAGGTCGGCGTCGCTTCGCTCACCATGGCGCGATTGCAGCAGGCAATGCTTGCAAGTGACAAGCCGCCGTTGGTGAAGGCGACGAAGATCGATCCTGACGACATGATCCGTCGCATGGGCCCGGCTGTCGCCGCACAATGTCTCGACGAACTGAAGAAGAAGGCCTTCGACGAGACTTCCGCCGCGGCATTCAACGAGCGGCTGCAGGAGCTCTGGCCGACACTCAGGCAGGAGCTCAAGCAATTCATGGTGCCTGTCGATGAGATGCAGCGCCTGCTGAAATCGACCGGCGGGCCGATTTCAGCGGGCGAATTGGGCACGCCGGCCGATTTCTATCGCGAAGCCGTCGTTCATTGCCGGGAGATGCGCAATCGCTTCTCGTTCCTCGACATTGCTGCGGATGCAGGAATGCTGGAGGATTTTGCGCGTGGGGAAGCCTGACCGGATGCGCGACCTCGCCGAATTCGGACCCGAAACTGCATCGCGCATTCGCGGCGTCTTCTGCGATATCGACGACACCTTGACCACTGAGGGTCGTCTTCCGGCCGACGCCTACCGTGCGCTCGAACGCTTGCACGAGGCGGGCCTTGTCGTTGCTCCCATTACCGGGAGACCGGCAGGCTGGTGCGACATGATTGCCCGGTTCTGGCCGGTCACCGGCGTGGTAGGCGAAAATGGCGCTTTTTACTTCGCTTATGATCAGGCAACGCGAAAGATGATCCGGGTTTTCGCGGCAAGCGCTGACGAACGCCGGGAAAACAGGCGCAGGCTCACCGAACTGGAAAAGCGCATTGTCCAGGAGGTGCCGGGTTCGGCAGTATCCGCCGACCAGCAATATCGCGAAGCCGACCTGGCCATCGACTTTTGCGAGGATGTTCCGGCGCTGCCGCTGTCCGATGCCAGGCGCATCAAGCAGATTTTCGAGGAGGCCGGCGCTGTCGCCAAGATTTCGTCGATCCATGTGAACGGCTGGTTTGGCCGATACGACAAGCTGGCGATGACGCGCCGCTTTGCAAGCGAGAGGCTGGGAACCGATCTCGATGCTGAAAGGCAGGCCTATGCTTTCGTTGGAGACAGCCCGAACGACGCCCCGATGTTCGGGTTCTTTCCGAACGCGTTCGGGGTCGCGAATGTGGTGGATTTCGAGGGACAGATCGACGCCGAACCCGCTTTCGTCGCCAGGTCGCGGGGTGGCCGCGGCTTCGTCGAGATTGCCGATATGATCCTGGCGAACCGGAGGTCGGGATTGGGCTGATCGGCGGGCGCGAAAAATGCGGACTGCAAAAGACGCAAAAAAGGATGTTCTGCAGGCGATGGAACCGAACCAGGGACGGCTTAGGCAAGCGGGCGCGATGCGCCAGGCAACATCGCACGGCAGCTTCGGCTGCCGCCGCAACCCCGGCCGGTCACAGCGAACTGCCCGTCCCCTGGTCGGTGATGAGGCCGGTGAAGAATCCCTTTTCCAGGAGCTTGGTCATGATGCCGACCTTGTTCTTTCCGCCGGAAACGAGGATGCGCTTGGGAATGTTCAGCGTGTCGCGAGGATAGACCCCGACAATGCGCTCGTTGACGGGATGGTCGATGAGTTCGGCGTCCCGGTCGAAGAAATAGCCGAGAAAGTTCCCGATCGGCTTCAGTCTCAGGATATCGTCGAATTCCTCGTCGGTCATGTAACCGACGCTCCGCAGCGTCGAACTGGTTGTGCCGCCGACGCTCATCAGCGCAAGGTCGGCGTTCAGCGCCTTCTGGATAACCTCGCGCGCGCTCGGTTGCTGCAGGATCGTCTCACGGCTTTCACGGCTGTCGCAGATGATGGGTCCGGGGAGATAATAGGATTCGGCCTGGGTGCGCTGGGCAAAGACGGCGGCGGCGTCGTATTTGTCGATCGACGACCGGCGCGACAGCGAGCCGAGAAGCGGCACGACGGTAACGTTTCTGAGCGCCACCGGCTCGATGTTGGAAGCGAGCCATCGCATGGTTCGGCCCCACGCCATGGCGACCGTCATGTCGTCCCTGAGCAGCGTCTCGACGGTCTGCGCGGCATAGATGCCGATCACTTCGGAGAGCCCGAGTTCCGACCCGGTGTCATCAGGTGTGACGCTGCATATGTCGAGCCGGTACTTCCGCCTGAGCTGTTCTTCCATTTCGAGCGCCTGGGACGTCCCGGCATTGATGCGGATCGAGACGATGCCGCGCTCCTTCGCCTCCGCCAGCAGCCTGTGGATCTTGGTGCGGTTGATCTGCAGCCGCTCGGCGATGGCCTGCTGCGTTTCGCCCAGCACGAAATACTGATGGGCAACCCGTGCCAGCAGACCGATCGACGTCATGAGGGTCCTCCGATGCTTGTGGCGCACCCATCCGAATGCCGCTGTAGCCGGCCAACAAGTGCTTGCCACAGACAGGGCGACGATATAGCATTTGAACAAATGCACAAGATATGAACATTTGTGCATCGCAAAACGAAGCGGTTCGGGAGGAACGCGTGCGGGTTGCCCAAGCCAGACGTTTCGTCATTTCGGATCACCCGCTGCCTTGGCTGCTGCCGCTGGTGGCGATCCTGCTTGTCTTCACCGTGTATCCTCTCGTCTACAACATCTGGCTGAGCTTCCATGAGTTCGTCCCGCGCCGGCGGGCGCTCGAATTCGTCGGAACGGAAAACTGGGTGCAGCTGTGGAACGACGCGCGGTTCTGGCAGTCGCTCGTCATCACCTTCACCTATTTCGCCATCGCGCTGATCTTCGAGCTGGTGCTCGGCATGGCGATCGCGCTGCTCCTCGACAGCGACGGCTTCGGTTTCGGATTCCTGCGCGGCGTACTGACGATGACGCTCGTCATCCCGCCAGCCATTGTCGGCATGATGTATCTGCTGATGGAGGATCCGCAGTTCGGCGTGATCAGCTATCTCCTGCAGTCGATCGGACTGCTCAATTCGAACAACCCCATCCTCGCCACCGCGTCGACCGCGCTTGCCGGCGTTCTCGTCGCGGAAATCTGGCAGTGGACGCCGTTCATGGTGCTCATCTTCCTCGCCGGTCTCAGGGCGCTGCCGCCGGAGCCTTACGAGGCCGCGATGATCGACGGCGCGTCGTCGTTCCAGATTTTCCGGCGCATCACCTTGCCGATGATGTCGAAGGTGATCGCCATCGCCGTGCTGGTCCGCGGCATCGATCTGTTCCGGGTTTTCGACTACGTCTTCGTCATGACCTCCGGCGGGCCGGGAGCGTCGACCTACTCGCTGTCCCTCTATGCATGGCAGCAGACGTTCAGCTTCGTAAAATGGGGCTATGGAGCCACGCTCAGCCTCGTCACCCTGGTGATCGTCCTCGTCATTGCCAACCTCTTCATCCGTATCGCCAAGGTGAGGTGGTAGAATGAACGGCTCCTTCTCGACCCGCATGCTTCGCACCATCGCCGCCTGGGTTGTGGTCGCGATCTTCTTCTTTCCGATCTACTACTGGACGTCGGTGGCGTTCAAACACGGCAACGACATCTTCAACCGGCCGCCGAAACTGTTCGCCTTCACGCCGACCTTCGACAATTTCCAGAAGGTGTTCGGGATTTCGCTGGGCAGCGGCGGCATCACCGTGACGCCGGGCGGCGGCAATTTCTACATGGCGCCCCGCGTCTGGGATTCGATTGTGATCGCGACGCTGTCGACCGTGCTCGCTGTCGCCATCGCCACGCTTGCCGCCTATGCCCTGTCGCGCATGAACTTCCGCGGCCGGCACAGTTTCGTCGGCTGGGTGTTGTCGACGCGCATGATGCCGCCCGTCGCGGTCGCGGTGCCGATGTTCTTCATCTACAAGAATTTCGGTCTCATCGACACCTATACCGGCATGGTGCTGATCCACGCGCTGATGAACCTGCCGCTCGCCGTCCTTCTGATGAAGAGCTTCTTCGACGACATTCCCTCCGAGATCGACGAGAGCGCCATTGTCGATGGCGCCAGCCGCTTCATGATTTTTCGCAGGATCGTGCTGCCGATGGCCAAGGGCGGCATCGCCGCCACGGCGGTGCTCTGCTTCATCTTCAGCTGGACCGAATTCCTGTTTGCGCTGACCCTGACCACCACGTCGCTCAAGACCGTGCCTGTCGTCTCGTCGACCTTCGTCACCTCGATCGGCACCGCCTGGGGCAACATGGCCGCGCTTGGCGCCGCATCCATCATTCCCGCTTTCATCTTCATTCTGTTGGTTCAGAAGCACCTCGTGCGCGGTCTCACGATGGGATCGTTGAAACAATAGATGGGAGGCTCGAATTCGCAGCCTTGAGAAAATCGCGAATTAACCCGGAGGAGTAGACAATGAAAGACAGCATCAGAAAGACGCATCTTGCCTCTGTCACCGACCGCTTCGTTCGCGGACAGATGGACCGCCGCTCGTTTCTTCGCGCAGCAGGCATTCTCGGCCTCGGCGCCGGCGCGCTCGGCATGGGCTTGGGACGACGTCCGTTCTACGGCATCAGCCAGGCATCGGCTCAGGAACAGGAACTGAAGCCCAGCGCCGAAATCACCAAATGGCTCTCGGATGTCGGCAAGCCCTTTGCCGGAACGACGCTTCGTCTCGCCACCGAATCGACGCCGCCGTCGAATGCCATCGCCACGCAGCTCAAGCAGTATTTCGAGGAGGCTACCGGCATCAAGGTCGAGATCGAAGTGCTGCCGCTCGAGCAGGTGCTGCAGAAGCTGACCCTTGACGTGGCTTCGAGCCTCGGCACTTACGACCTCTACTATATCGACCAGAGCTGGGCGGCGAGCTTCAGCCAGGACGTCTTCGATCCGCGCGAGCAGCTCAAGAACGCCGACCTGGCAATGCCGAACTACAACATCGACGACTTCCTGAAGCCGCTCGTCGACGGTATCGCCATGTACGAGGACCGCATGGTCGGCGTGCCCTACGACATCCCGATCTTCATCATGCAGTACCGCAAGGACGTCTGGGACGAGCTCAAGCTGCCGCCTCCGGCGACGCTGGACGATTTGCTGAAGGCGTCTGCGGCGATCACCGACGCCAAGGGCCCCAACATGTACGGCACCAGCGGCCAGATGAAATCGGGCCATTACAGCCTCGAATGCGATTGGACGGCGTGGCTTTGGGGCCATGGCGGTTCGATTTTCGGCCCCGACGGCAAGTTCACCGGCAATGACGACGCCGGCTTGGCCGCCATGGCCTACTGGGACAAGCTCAAGGCGACGATGCCGCCCGGCGTCGACGGCTGGACCTGGGATGGCGAGGGCCAGTCGGTCGGCCAGGGCGTCGCCGCCTCGATGCTGTCCTGGGGCGAGTTCTTCCCGTTCTTCGACGATCCCAAGGCCTCCAAGGTCTCGGGCCTGATGGAAGCGATGGTTCCGCCGAAACCTGCCGCGACGCTACGCACTGTCGAGCAGACCGGGTTCGGCGAAATTCCGGGCGTTGGTCACCAGGGCGGCTCTTCGCTCGCGGTATCGAAATACTCGAAGAGCCCGGACGCCGCCTGGATTTTCATGCAGTGGGCGACCTCTGCCGACACCCAGGCGCTGATTACCGTTCTGGGCGGCGGTACCGGGCCAACGCGCACCAGCGTCTATGACGATCCGCGAGTGCTGGCCAATGCGCGTGTCGGCGCCGGCACGACCCGCCACTTGCCGGTCGTGCGCGACACCATCGCCAACTACATGGGATCCGAGCCCGACCTGCCGGCATGGGCAGAACTCTCGAGCGACATGATCCCGGTTGCGCTGGGCAAATACTTCGCCGGCCAGTCGGGCTCGGCCAAGGAGTCGCTCGACGCCCTGAAAACCCAGGTCGACGATCTCGTCGCCAAGGGCTGAGTCTTCCCCCGGGCTGGCTGCCCGAAGGCCGCCAGCCCGGGGTATCGACAATTTCGATTGAGGAAAGCCATGGCTGGAAAACAGCTCGTAGCAGTGACAGGAGCCAGTTCTGGTATCGGCGAGGCGGTCGCCAAGGCGTTTTCCCGCGCCGGCCACCCTGTTTTGATGATGGCCCGCCGTCTGGAGCGCATGGAGGCGCTGAACCTGCCCGACAGCATGGCTCGGCAGGTCGATGTCCGCGACCGCGCCGCGATCGCGGCTGCCGTGAAGGAGGCGGAAGCCGAATACGGACCGGTCGACATGCTGTTTGCCAATGCCGGCATTGCGCGGCTTGCCGACATAGGCCGCCAGCCGCCCGAGGAATGGGACGAGATGATCGACATCAACACCAAAGGCGTGCTGAATTCGGTCCACGCCGTGATGTCGGGCATGATGGAGCGCCGTCATGGAACGCTGTTCATGATGAGTTCGATCGCCGGCCGAAAAGTCTATCCGGATCATACGGTCTACTGCGGGACGAAATTCTTCGTTCACGCCGTGTCGGAATCGCTGCGCGACTATCTTTCCGACTATGACGTCCGCGTCGTCGTGCTTTCGCCCGGGGTGATCGAAACCGAGGTTCTGAGCGGTGTCCTCGATCCGCAGACACTCGCCAACTACAAGGCCAACAAGCTCAAGATCGGCGGCGGCATCGGGCCGGAGCACGTCGCTGACCTCATGCTGCACACCTACCAGATGCCGCAGGACGCTCTCGTGCAGGAAATTGTCATCACGCCGACCAGGCAGAAATACTGACGACCCTGACCCGGGCGTCTGGAGACAGAGAATGGCCACCGTAGAATACAAGAACATCGCCAAGAACTTCGGCCATGTCGAGGTGATGAAGGACATCTCCTTCGGCATTGCCGACCGCGAATTCGTCGTGCTTCTTGGCCCGTCGGGCTGCGGCAAGACCACGCTCCTGCGCATGACGGCCGGGCTAGAGCGCGTGACCAACGGCGACCTCTTGATCGGCGACAGGCGGGTCAATGACGTTCACCCGCGCGATCGCGACATCGCGATGGTGTTCCAGAACTACGCGCTCTATCCGACAATGAAGGTGTTCGACAATATCGGCTTCAGCCTCGAAGTGGCGAAAGTGCCAAAGGCGGAGATCAGGAAGAAGGTCGAGTGGGCGGCGGAAATCCTGAATCTTACGCCCTACCTCGGGCGCTATCCCAAGGAACTGTCGGGTGGCCAGCGCCAGCGCGTCGCCATGGGCCGCGCCATGGTGCGCAATGCCGCCGTCTTCCTTTTCGACGAGCCGCTCTCCAATCTCGACGCCAAGCTGCGCACGCATATGCGCGTGGAAATCCGTCAACTCCACAATCGTCTCGGCACAACCACGATCTACGTCACCCACGACCAGATCGAGGCGATGACGATGGCCGACAAGATCGTGCTGATGCACGCCGGCAGGATCATGCAGATCGGCACGCCCGACGAGGTCTACGAGCGCCCGAACTCGAAATATGTCGCTGATTTCATCGGCTCGCCGTCGATGAACTTCATCGCCGGCGCTGTCGAGACCGCAGGCGGCAGTCCTCGCTTCGTCGCCGAAGGCGTGTCGATCGGCCTGTCGCCGCAAATCAAGGCAACACCAGGCCAAAAGGTCATCATGGGCGTGCGGCCACACGATCTCGGCATTTCGGATACGGGTGAGATCAAGGGCGAGGTCGTGCTGTCCGAAACGACCGGCGCCGATGTCCAGATTCATTTGCGCGTGGCGGGATACGATGCCGTCGCCGTGGTGCCGCGTGACGAGCGCCGCAGCGCCGGCGCCGCGATCAATCTTTCGGTGCTGCCGGGCAAGGTGCACCTCTTCGATGCGGCCACGGAACTGCGTGTCGCCTGAGCTAGCGATGACGGCGTCGGCAGAGCGCTGCCTCAGCCCTTCAGGCTGAGATAATCAGCCAAAGCGACCGCGTTGTTGTGCAACTCGTCCTGGGCGCCGTAGAGCAACGTCACCCGGCCGTTGTCGAGCAGGGCACGCAACTGGCCGACCGCCTCGCTGTTCCGGTCGAGCTCGCCGCGATAGCGCTGCTGGAATTCCATCCAGCGCGTCGGCTCGTGGCCGAACCATTTGCGCAATTCATCGCTTGGCGCGATGGTCTTCAGCCATAGCGTCAGCGCGGCGTCTTCCTTGCGGACGCCGCGCGGCCATAGGCGGTCTATGAGCACCCGCTGCCCATCGCCAGGCGAGGGCGGCTCGTAGATGCGCTTGACCCTGATATCGAGTTTCATTGCCAACTCCGGGGTTGGCCGCCATGTCGTCTTGCTGGCCATGTCGCCTTGCTGGCCATGACGGCTTGCTGGCGGCTGCTTACGCCCACTCGCCCCTAAGCCCACTCGCCCTTGCGCATCACCGGCACGCGGCTGCCGTCCTTGCCGACGCCGTCGATGTCGACCTTGTCCGAACCGATCATCCAGTCGATATGGATGAAGCTCTTGTTGCCGCCGCGCGCCGCGATCTCGTCGGGAGTGAGCGAGGCGCCGTCGACAAAGCACTTCGAATAGCACTGGCCGAGCGCGATATGGCAGGCGGCATTCTCGTCGAACAGCGTGTTGAAGAACAGCAGGCCGCTCGCCGCGATCGGCGAGGAATGCGGCACCAGGGCGACCTCGCCGAGCCGGCGCGAGCCTTCATCGGTGTCGAGCACTTTCTTCAGCACACCCTCGCCGCGGCTGGCCCTGGCCCCGACGATGCGTCCCTCCTCGAAACGCACCGCAATGCCGTCGATCAGCGTGCCCTGATACGACAGCGGCTTGGTGCTCGTAACATGGCCTTCGACGCGCCTTGCATGCGGCGTGGTGAAAACCTCCTCGGTCGGGATGTTCGGGTTGCAGGTGATGCCGTTCCTGGCGGTCGAGGCGCCGCCCATCCATTCATGGCCGTCGGCCAGACCGACGGTCAGGTCGGTGCCGGGTCCGGTGAAATGCAGCGCATGGAAATTATGGCCGTTCAGCCATTCGGTGCGGCTGTGAAGCGCCGCATTGTGCGCCTTCCAGTTGCCGATCGGGTCGTCGACATCGACCCGTGAGGCGGCAAAGATCGCGTCGGCGAGCTTCGCCACCGCGACGTCGTCGCTATCGCCCGGAAACACCTGCCTGGCCCAGGCCAGGTCGGGGTAGGCGACGATGTTCCAGTTGATGTCGAAGCCGGTGATCTTTTCCAGCGCCGGCTGGTAGGCGATCGAGTTCGCCTTGTTGGCGCGCGCCACTTGTCCCGGATCCTGCGCCGACAGCAGCGACGGATCCTCGCCGCGCACGGCCAGCCGCGCCGCATTGTTGGCGAAGGCCTTGGCCATGCCCTCGTAAAGCCAGCCGGCGGCGTGGTCGAAGCCGGCATCGGCGCCGTAGCGGAAGCGAGCCAGCGTCATCTCGTCGTCGTTGAAGATCGGCGTCACCAGGCCGGCGCCGGCCTTGTAGGCATGCTCGACGATCCGCCGAGCCAAAGGCAGCGCTGCGATTGATGATGTCAGCACCAGATCCTGCCCCGGCTGCAATTGCAGCCCGACCTTGATGGCGACTTCTGCCAGCCTGTCGAGCTTCACCGGGTCGATCGTTGCGGCAACGCCGCGCGAATGTGTGGTCATGATCCTGCCTGTCGCGATGTGGGAGTCTGGTTCTTACATAGACCGGTGCCATCGGTCTTTCCACCGTGATCGACCGGGGCCTGCTCAGGCCGCGCCGCCGAGCGCGCCGAACTGCGCCATCGTCGCCTCGATCTCCTCGCGGATCCAGATCTTGAAATCGCGCACCTTGCGGCTCTCGCTCTTGCTGGCCGAGGTCACCAGCCAGTAGCCCAGCCCGCTCTCAGCGCGGACGCCGAACGGCGCGACCAGCCGGCCGTCGGCGAGAGCGTCAGCCGTCAGCAATTGCCAGCCGAGCATGACGCCGTGGCCGGCGATCGCCGATTCCAGGCAAAGCATCGGGTCGGTGAAGCGCGCGCCCTTGAGGAAGCTGACCGGCTTCACCCCGGCCGCCTCGAACCAGCTTTCCCAGCTGATCATCGCTTTTTCGTCGGTGATCGCGCAGGTCAGGGCGAGATCATCGATCGATTTCAGTTTGTCGGCGATCACCGGGGCGCAGACCGGGAAGACTTCCTGCGCCAGCAGCAGTTGCGCGCGCACGCCCGGCCATTTGCCGTCGCCAAGCCGGATGGCGATGTCGATGTCCGAGCGATCGAGATCGGCAATCCGCACCGAGGCGTCGATGCGCAAAAGCACATTCGGATGCCGGGCGAAGTGGCGTGACAGTCGAGGCAGCAGCCACTTCGAGGCAAAGGCCGGCGCAACCGAGACCACCAGCGTGCATTCGGAGGCCTCGTCGGCGAGCGCCACGGCTTGGGCGAGCTCGCGGAAACCTGCCCCGAGCCGGGCGGTGAAGACGGTGCCGAATTCGGTCGGCACCAGACCGCTTGCCGTTCGTTCGAACAGCGCCTGGCCAAGTTGCGCTTCCGTCCGCTTGACCTGCTGGCTGACGGCGCTGGCGGACACGTTGAGTTCGCTCGCCGCAGCCGAAAGCGATCCCAGGCGGGCGACGGTTTCCACGGCGCGCAGGCCGTTGAGGTGGACGCGGTTCAGCATGGCCATACAGTTTTTCTAAACCGGCACGGTTGAAATCTCAATTGAAATGCGGGGATGAACGGCAAATTTTAAGGAACAAGCAGACCTGTGGAGGAAAAATACGATGAAGATTTTGTCACTGCTCGGGGTCTTTTCCGCTGCCGGCGCGCGGCAAAGCCGGTCGCATGAAAGCGAGGCCACCCGATGGGCCACCGATCCGCTGTCGCATCCTGTGCTCGACACCATGTCGGAGCGCGAACTCGGCGACCTGCCGTTCCGGCTGACGGCCCGGCGCACGGCCTACGAGACCGGCACCGGCCAGGCTGGCTGCGGCTGAAGATGCGAGCAAAGGTCGGAGCGGGCTCAGTTCCTTTCAGGGACAAATCGCAAGCCTTGGAGATGGGCTGAACCATCCCTCTCTTCGTCATCCCAGGGCGGAGCAGGAGCGAAGCGACGTCGCGGAGACCCAGGGATGACGAAGCCATGGTGGTCTGCGGCCAATCGCAACGTCGGATATTGGTCGGCTGGAAGCTGCTCGTCCGCCGCTGCAACCCGTTCTGGCCCAACAAGAAGCGGATTGTTTCACCCGCTCGTGCACCTATTGTGCACCGCAATGAAAGCCGCTTCGCCGTCCCCTTTGCGCCTCGCCTTCGCCGGCATGATTGCCCTGGCCGTTGCCATGGGCATCGGCCGCTTCGTCTATACGCCGATCCTGCCCGGCATGATGGAGGAACTTGGCCTGACGCCGGCCGATGCCGGCTGGATCGCGTCCGCCAACTATCTCGGCTATCTCGTTGGCGCGCTCGCAGCCGTCGGCGGCTGGGCGCACGGTCTCGAGCGCCTGCTGATGCTTGCCGGTCTTGCCGCCACCGCAGTCCTCACCGGGCTGATGGGCCTGGCCGACACGATGGCGGCCTTTCTCGTCATCCGCTTTCTTGCCGGTGTGGCCAGCGCCTTCGTCCTGGTGTTCATGTCCAGCATCGTTTTCGGCCATCTCGCCGCGGCCGGCCGAAACGACCTGCAGGCTCTGCATTTCGGCGGCGTCGGCCTTGGCATAGCGGCGTCCTCGGCGCTGATGGCAATACTTGTCACCGAACAGGCCGGCTGGCCGGCGGGCTGGTTCTGGTCCGCCGCGATCTCGGCCTGCGCCATTGCCGTCGTGGCCTTGCTGCTCGGCAGCACTGCGACCGCCAACGGCGCCGATGGCCGCGAACCGGCGCTACCAAAGGGCCGGTCACTGGTGAAGGTCATAGTCGCCTACGGGCTGTTCGGCTTCGGCTATATCGTGACGGCGACGTTCCTGGTCGCCATCGTCCGGCAGGGCGGCGGCGGCCGCGTCTTCGAGGCCGTGGTGTGGATGGTCACCGGCCTTGCCGGAATTCCCTCGGTCTGGCTGTGGCAGAAGATCGCGGCAAAGATCGGGCTCTACCGGGCTTATGCCTGGGGGTGCCTCGTCGAGGTGGTCGGCGTCAGCGCGAGCGTCACCATGGGCGGACACATTGGGCCGCTGCTCGGCGGGTTTCTGCTTGGCGGCACCTTCATCGCCATCACCGCGCTCGGCCTTCAGACCGGAAGGCAGCTTGCCCCGCAGGCGCCACGCCGGATCCTGGCATCGATGACGGCGTCCTTCGGCCTCGGCCAGATCATCGGTCCGATCGTCGCCGGCCTGCTTGCCGAAGCCTCGGGCGACTTCTTCCTCGCATCGATCGTGGCCGCCGCCGTGCTGCTTGTCTCCGGCGCGGTCATCTGGTCGGCTGCGCCAAAATCGCCATGATTGTGGTCTTGCTCGGTGCCGGGCATCACGCACCGGCCATTTTCATTCCGATCGATGTGTGACCTTATGCCCGCTGAACAGCAACGCCGCTGATTTGCGCATCGACCGAGGATTTCCTAACAGTGTTCGTATCCTTCTTCCCGCAGCCGAAGTTGTTTTTCACTTCGGCCGTCGCCTGGAGCCTTCTGCTCGTCCTCCTGTGGTTTTTCGGCGGCGAGCACCTTGGCACGATGCTCGGCATGCCGCCGGTCGACCCGCAGGCAGCGCCAGTCATCAGCCCGATAAGATTCCTGACGCCGGCATTCCTCTGGTTTTACGGATATTTCTTCGCCGGTATGGGCGTATTCTACCTTTTCTGGGCGCTGTATTCCCCGCATCGCTGGCAAAACTGGTCGATCCTTGGCTCTGGTTTGATTATTTTCGTCACCAATTTCATCGTGCAGATCAGCGTGGCGCTCAATGACTGGCGCGGCATGTTTTACGACATGGTGCAGAAGGCGCTGACCACGCCGGGCTCCGTTACCCCTGCCGAGCTGTACTACGGAGTATGGCAGTTTCTGTCCTTGGCGCTGGTCTATATGAGCATTGCCGTCCTGAACGTCTTTTTCGTCAGGCACTATGTGTTTCGCTGGCGCACCGCGATGAACGATTATTTTACCGCTTACTGGCCGCGGCTGCGCCATATCGAAGGGGCGTCGCAGCGCGTTCAGGACGACACGATGCGCTTCTCCGGCACAATGCAGGGGCTCGGAGTGAACTTTATCGACTCCATCATGACCCTGATTGCATTCCTGCCCTTGCTGGCCTCCCTTTCTCTCCATGTCTCAACGCTCCCAATCGTCGGAGCAATCCCTTATCCGCTGGTCATTGCGGCGATCGCCTGGTCGCTGTTTGGCACCGGCTTGTTGGCAGTCGTCGGCGTCAGGCTGCCCGGGTTGGAATTTCGCAATCAGCGGGTTGAAGCCGCGCTGCGCAAGGAACTTGTCCTCGGCGAGGACGACACGGCACGAGCGCAGCCACCAACTCTGGCCGAGCTTTTCAGAAATGTTCGCAAGAACTATTTCACTCTCTATGCACACTATGTCTATTTCGACATGGTCCGCTATCTATACCTTCAAGTCGACAACGTATTCGCCACGCTTATTCTTGTTCCGACCTTGGCAATCGGCAAGATAACATTTGGCGTTTTCCAGCAAATTGTCACCGCCTTTTCACAAGTCGCCACTTCGTTCCAATATCTCGTGAATTCCTGGCCGACCATCGTCGAGCTGATATCCATCTACAAGCGCCTGCGCGCCTTCGAGGCGACACTTGAAGGGGCGCCGCTGCCGGAAATCGACCAGGCCTATCTGGAGCGAGAGCGAGCCGGCTTGCGCCCTGAGGATCAGCCGGTAAGTTGAGAGTGACGGGGCGGCGAGCGCTTTCGGCTCAGCCGCCCACCGACGCCTGCTTTTCCCCGGCGCGTTGGCGCGAAACATAGTCGCGATAGCTGATGCACTCGACATCGGGCCTGGTGCAGACCTCGCCGGCAAAGCGCTCCAGCGCCTTCCAGTAGGCGCCGTCATTCATCAGTGTGAAATGGAAGCCGAGTTCCAGCGGAATGCGTTTGCCCTGATATTGCGCGTCGAAGGCGGCGCGAAAGGCGTCATGGGTCCGGTTGGCGAATTCGTCCGCCTGGCTCGGCCGCTCGAAGCCGCCGGAATGCCTGACATAGAGATTGTAGTCCATCGCGATCACCCGCCTTGTGTCAGGACCTTCCGGAATCTGCGGCAGTGAGAAGCGTGTGATGCCGTCGCGGATCGGCGGCCGGGCAGGGCCGCGCGACACACCGCTCGCGTCGAACCAATAGCCCGCCTTTGGCAGCGCCTCGTAGAGCGCCTTGTTTGCCGACAGATAGGGTGCGCGAAAGCCAACCGCCTTACGTGCAATTTCGCGCCAGCCTGCGGGTTCGAAGGTGATAGCATTGATCGAATAGGCGTTTTCGAGAATGCGCTTGAACGAACCGAACTCGCTCAGCCAGTCGGCCTTGTTCCAGTCCTTGCCGTCGAAATGGCCGCAAGCGTGGCTGCCGATGTCATGGCCTTCCGAGGCGGCGAGGTTTATCTGCTCGAGCCGGTCAGCGATTTCCTGTTTCGAGGCGGCGAAGCCGATATTGGATTCGCCTGATGTCTTGCCGGGCGCCTTGTATTGCTTGCGCGTCTCCGGCGAGAGCAGGAAGACGCAGGACACGAAATAGGTGAAATGGGCGCCGGTGCGCTGGGCCAGCGCCCGGCTGCGCTTCCATTGCGAAATATCGCGGGCGCTGTCGAACGAGATGAGGACAGCCTGCTTCGGCTTTACCGGCGCTGGCGGGTCGGCGACAGCAGCGCCCGCCGCAGCAAGCGACGCGATCGAAAACGCAACAGCGCGGGGCAAACGAGGCATCAGTGTCTGATCTGGATTTTGAGGAGGGTTCGCGCACCGGCTATTGGCGAAATGTGGCGTGGGTGCGGTCGCCGTTGTCGGTCATCCTTGACATCGCCGTCCGGCGATTAGCTGATTTTCCGGTCGAACCCCTTCCATGCCGGCAAAATTTCGCTAAAACGCGGGCTACCGCATCGGCCTGAAGTGCAGAATTGATTTTTTTCAGGAAACACGATGCGCAAATTCAAGTGTTAGAGCGTACTTTCAATGGACGCACGTCGCTCTAAACCGCCCTGAGGCGGGCAGGATGGCTTTGAGATGTCGGACGACAGTTTTATCCGCGAAGTCAACGAAGAGATGCGTCGCGATCAGGCGCATGCGCTGTGGGACCGTTTTGGTCCTGCCTTGCTTGCGCTCGCGATACTGGTGGTGGTCGGCACCGCCGCCTTCGTCGGCTATCGCTATTGGGACGAGACCCGCGCCAATCGCTCGGGCGATGCCTTCTCGCAGGCGCTGAAGCTTGCCAATGAGGGCAAGAGCGACGAAGCGCTGGCGGCCCTCGATGCGCTGGAAAAAGATGGCTACGGCGCTTATCCGCTGCTCGCCCGCATGCGGGCGGCAACCGTCAAGGCGGATAAGGGCGACGTCGCCGCCGCCGTCAAGGACTTCGACGAGGTCGCCGCCGATACGGACATTCCATCAGGCCTTCGCGATATGGCGCGCCTCAGGGCAGCGCTGCTGCTCGTCGACCACGGTTCGTTCGCCGATGTCTCGAGCCGAGTCGAGACGCTCACCGCCGACACCAATCCGCTGCGCCATACCGCGCGCGAGGCGCTCGGCCTTGCCGCCTGGAAGGAAGGTAAGGCAACGGACGCACTGAAACTGTTCGACCAGATCGCCTCGGATGACAGCGCCCCGCGCAACGCGCGCGAGCGGGCGACGTTGATGTCCGAGTTGATCCGTGGGTCGGGCAATGTGTCGTGACGGATGACGTTCAAAGTCGCCATCATCGGCCGGCCTAACGTCGGCAAATCGACTCTTTTCAATCGTCTGGTGGGAAGGAAGCTGGCGCTTGTCGACGACACGCCGGGCGTCACCCGCGACCGTCGCGTCCATGCCGCCAAGCTCTACGATCTGCATTTCGACGTCATCGATACCGCCGGCTTCGAGGATGCTGCTGCTTCGACGCTGCCGGGCCGCATGCGCGCCCAGACCGAGATCGCGATCCGCGAAGCCGACCTGATCTTTTTCACCATCGACGCCAAGTCCGGGCTGATGCCTGACGACAAGACCTTCGCCGAGATCGTGCGCAAGTCCGGCAAGCCGGTTGTCGTGGTCGCCAACAAGGCCGAAGCGCGCGGCGCCCAGGGCGGCATGCTGGAGGCTTGGGAACTCGGCCTTGGCGAGCCGATCCCGGTCTCGGCCGAACACGGCCAGGGCCTGCCCGATTTGCGCGATGCGGTGATATCAGCACTGGGCGAGGCACGCGCCTTCGACGAAGAAGAGGATGCCGACGAGGAGGCCGCCGCCAGCGAGGTGCTGATCGGCGAGGACATCACCGATCCGGATGCCGAGCCGAGCTATGACGATACCAAACCGATGCGCATCGCCGTCGTCGGCCGTCCGAACGCCGGCAAATCGACGCTGATCAACGCGCTGATCGGCGAGGAGCGGCTCCTGACCGGGCCGGAAGCCGGCATCACCCGCGATTCCATCTCCGTCGACTGGGACTGGCATGGCCGCCGTCTCAAACTATTCGACACCGCCGGCATGCGCCGCAAGGCCCGGATCCACGAAAAGCTGGAAGTCATGTCGGTGCAGGACGGCCTGCGCGCCATCCGCTTTGCCGAGATCGTCATCATCGTGCTCGACGCCACCATTCCCTTCGAGAAGCAGGATCTGCAGATCGCCGACCTGATCATCCGCGAGGGCCGCGCGCCGGTGATCGCCTTCAACAAATGGGATATGATCGACCACCCGCAGGAACTCCTGGCGGAACTGCGCGAGAAGACCGAGCGGCTGTTGCCGCAGGCGCGCGGCATGCAGGCGGTGCCGGTCTCGGCCGAGACCGGGCGCGGCCTCGACAAGCTGATGGATGCCGTCATCAGGACGCACAGAGTGTGGAACAGCCGCGTCTCGACCGGCAAGCTCAACCGCTGGCTGGAAGGCATCCTGGCGCATCATCCGCCGCCTGCCGTCGCCGGTCGCCGGCTGAAGATCAAATATGTCACCCAGGCCAAGACGCGGCCGCCGGGCTTCGTCGTGTCCTGCTCACGGCCGGACGCGATGCCGCAATCCTATGTTCGTTACCTCTCCAACAGTCTGCGCGAAGCCTTCGACATGCCCGGCGTGCCGATCCGCATCGCCTTGCGCACCTCGGAAAATCCGTTCGCCGGCAAGGCGAAGAAGCGCCGCTGAGCTGTGCGTCTTCTGGGCGCCAGCATCAGCTACGCTCCGCAGCCGGCTCGCCGGCAGCGGCGCGCTTTAATGGGCGGTGTAGGCTCCGTCCACCAGATGGTAGCTCCCGGTGATAAAGCTGGCCTGATCGGACAACAGGAAGCACACAAGAGCCGCTACCTCTTCCGGTTTGCCGCGCCTGCCCATCGGCTGAAGGGCTGCCATGCGCCGGGTGGTTAAAGTCTCCATTTGCTCCGATAGAAGAGGCGTTTCGATCCAGCCGGGGCCGACGACATTGATGCGGATGCCCATCCTCGCATATTCAATCGCCGCAACCTTGGTCAGCCCAACGACCCCGTGTTTCGCTGCCGTGTATGCGGACGCAGTCGGCAAGCCGACGGAACCGAGAATCGAGGACATGTTCACGATGGCGCCTCCGCCTCGATCCAGCATGGCGGCGATTTCGTACTTCATGCTGTAGAAAACGCCATTCAGATTGACGTTTATCAGCTGGTGCCAGTTGTCGAGCGGATAGTCTGCCGTCGCTTTTCGAACGCCGTCGATACCTGCGTTGTTTACCGCCATATCCAGTCCGCCGCATTTCTGGACAGTGAACTCGATCAGCTTTTCGACGGCTGCCGCATCCGTGACATCGACCGCAAAGTCGTGGGCCTTGCCTCCTTGCGCGCTTATTTCGGCAGCCATGCAGCGCGCGGCCTCGGCATCAAGGTCGGCGACAACAATTTCGGCTCCTTCTTGCGCGAGTTGCCGTGACACAGCCGCTCCTATTCCGGAGCCTGCGCCGGTCACAATCGCGACTTTACCATGGAAGTCAGGCTTCATCGTCTCTGTCCTATGCCCATTGTGGCCTAACCGAACAGAGGCGGACGGTTATCGCAAGAAGTTTCGCTCCAATTCGCTCGTCAATCCTGTGAATTCATTTTGCCACCCCACAGCGAGACTTGGCCCGCACGCCTCGCAATGGTAGAGACGAGGAAGGGCGGTAGATTGACCAGTTTCCTAGCAGGTAGAAATGGAAGAACACAACATTGCGCGCCGGGGGCTCGTGCTGGGAAGTCTGGCTCTGATGCTCTCCGGGTGTACGTCGACGTTACAGCAGGTGACGGAGCCGATTTCATCCGCGTTCGGACCAAGGAATGGCCTCAATCCTCGTTTCCGACGGAAGCAAGTGCGGTACGACGGAAACGAGCCGCCTGGAACGATCGTCGTCGATACTTCGCAACGTTTTCTCTATGCCGTCGAGGGCGACGGGTGGGCGACGCGCTACGGCGTCGGCGTCGGCGAGCAGGGGCTTTCGTTCAAGGGTACAGCGACCGTCGCCCGCAAGGCGGACTGGCCGTCGTGGACACCCACCACCAACATGATGAGGCGCAAGCCTCGCCTGGTGAAATATGCAGGCGGGGTCCCTGGTGGACCAAACAACCCGCTTGGTGCGCGTGCCCTTTATCTCTATCGCAACGGGCGCGACACCTACTTCCGGATACATGGTACAAACGAGCCATGGACGATAGGCACAGCGGTATCGAACGGGTGCATCCGTTTGACAAATGACGACATCATCGACCTCTACGAACGGACTCCTTTGGGCACGACGGTGGTGGTGGTTTGATGGTGGGCAGGCCTGATCTCCGTTGCATGGTGAGCCCTGCCGGCACGTCACCGCAGAGGTGTCGCCTGCAACCGGGTGCCGAGTGTGTCATTTCTGCACTAGGCTTTGGTGTAGATCGCAGCTAACTTGGTGGGGCTGCATATCTTTTTATTTGTGGCGATTCTATAGGCTGTTCCGCCCCTGGGGAAAGGATTGCTTGATGAGCAGAATGTTGATTGTAATGGTTGCTACCCTCGCCGTTACCAGTCTGAGTGGCTGCGCGAACGGGATCGGTAAAGGAAAGGGGAAGGCTCCTCCGCCGGAACCCGTTGCCGTAGAAGAGCCCGTGATTAAATAAGCACCGGCTTTCGGAGATTTGGGGAAGGGCCGCCAGGCCCTTCCCCATCGATATGCAGGGGCCAAGGCCGGATTCGCAGCCTACATGCGGTTGGCGGGCATAGGCTGGCACCATGTCTGTCTCGGAGTTCTGGATGAGATGACGCTTGTAAGTGGCCGTTCAACAATTGTGGCCCTGCTCGCGCTTGTCGCGGCGTCATGTCAGTCGCAGGACAACAAACCCCAGCCGACTTTTGTGTCCAATGAACGGGCACTGAGTACCGCGGCGATGCCGGCGCGCGCGGCCCAACGGCATTTCATCGAGTTCCGCTCCCGGTACGCCCTTACCTACGGCCATTCCTACGTGATTTTTGGACGATTGAACCAGGCGGGACGGATGGTCAACCCCGAAGTCGCGGGGCTCGCTCCGAAGTCCGATGATCCCAATGTCTATGTTCTCGGCCATGTGGCGCCCGTGCCAGCCACGACCGGGTGGACGGACGGCGACCTGGAAGATGCCTACCGGTCGGCAAGCTGGCGCGTTTTACTTACGGAAGCCGAATATAGGAAAGTCGTCGCGAGCATACGAAAGCTGCAGGCCAGCTCTCCGCTTTGGCACGCCTCACTCTACAACTGCAACGCATTCGTAGCGGACATCGCCAGATCGATGGGGTATAAGACCCCCGGTACCTGGCTCCGGCCGCAACAATTCATAACCAAGCTTCGGGAGATGAACGGGGGTTGAAATGCGATTTGCAAACCCGCTTTCGCCTCATTCGCCCGGTCAACTCCGAAAGCAGCGCGCTCTGAATGTCTTCGGTCGACAATTCGGACGCTGACATCGTTGCGACGGTTTATCGTGGTCCCAGATCGAGAAAAGGCTCCGGTGACCTGAAGTGACCATTTCTGTAGCTTCACTTGGCGAGATCATATGGGTGATCGGCCTCGTTGCCTGGTATGTGATCCGGTATCCCTTCGAGCGCCGGGCAAGGCGCGTGCGAATTGTAGCTGGCGGCCGCTCGCGTTCCGACACCGTCGGGCTTGCATCGGCTCTCCTTGGCCTGGCGATCCTGCCTGGCTTCTATGTCGCCACCGGCATCCCCGCAGCGGCTGACCATCCGGCCAGCGTGTGGTCGGTGGCGCTCGGAACCATTATCTTCTGCTCCGCGCTGTGGATTTTTCGCATGTCCCACAAGGAACTTGGCCGTAACTGGTCGATCACGCTCGAGATTCGCGAACGGCACGAACTGGTCAGCGCCGGGCCATACGCCTTGGTCCGTCACCCGATGTACACCTCGTTCCTGCTTATGGGGCTCGGCCAGCTCTTTCTGCTGCCGAACTGGGTTGCGGGCATATCCGGTTTGATTGGTTTCGCCGTCCTTTTCCTGCTGAGAGTGGACAAGGAAGAGCGTATGATGCTGGAGACTTTAGGCCCGCAATACCGTGCCTATATGGAAAGGACCAAGCGAATAGTCCCTTATCTTTATTAGAGGTCGTTTGATGCGAGGCCGAGCCATCAAGCTTTCGGCGCCCCGGCGCCTTGTTGGCGATCTGATGAGGTTTTCGATCGGCGTGCCACGCGTCGCGGTGCAGCGTCAGATGAACCTCGGCCCATTGGTAAGGGCTAGAATGGCGCAGCAGACCAGGCCCTCGTGGACCGCGATCTTCCTGAAAGGATATGCGCTTCTCGCCCTGGAGATGCCGGAGCTGCGGCGCGCCTATGTCAAATTGCCCTGGCCGCAGCTTTACGAGTATCCGGCAAGCGTGGCCTCGATTGCCCACGAGCGCGAATATGATGGCGAGCCGGCCGTTCTGCTGAGCTGCATCAAGTGCCCGGAGCGCTACTCCATCACGGAACTTGAGGGGTCCATCCACGCGGCTCGATCACGGCCGATCCTCGAGGTCCCGGAGTTCCGGCGTGCGTTGCGGATGGCAGCTGCGCCCGCGCCAGTCAGGTGGCTGCTTATGTGGCTAGGGTTGAACATCGCCCGGCAAAGGGCAAATTACTTCGGTACCTTCCAACTGTCCGTCTATTCTGGTCTCGGTGCGGAATCACTCAACCCGCTGACACCATTGACCACGCTTCTGAACTACGGTCCGATCGGCAACGACGGATCGGTGAATGTCCGCATCCACTACGATCACCGGGTGATGGATGGAGCGAACGTCGCACGAGCACTGGAGCGATTCGAAAAGATTCTGAACGGCACTGTCGCCAATGAAGTGATGCTGCTCGGTCAGGGTGTTTCCGCTCCTGCAAGACGGAGGAACGCGACGTGATTTCGCACAGTGGATTGCGGCCGGCCGTCGTCGTGATTGGCGGCTCGGGTGGAATTGGCCGGGCAATTGCGGGCGTCGCTGCACGGGAGCACGGCGCGGTTGTGCTGGTTGCCCGCTCGCCCGAGGGTTTGGCCGCCGCGGCGTCCGAGGTTCGGGAAGCGGGTGGCGAGGTATTCACGCTCGAGCTGGATCTCGTGGCAGGCGATGCGCCAATGCTCCTGGAGGGCTTTCTGTCCGCACACGGCCTGGTCTGTGATGTCCTGGTCAACAGCGCCGGCTACGGCCTGCGGGGTGCGACGACGGCGCTGCCTGTTGATGGTCAACTCGGCATCATCGATCTCAACATACATTCCCTCACAGAACTGACCCTCCATTTTCTGCCCGGAATGGTGGCGCGCCGACGGGGCGGGGTGCTCAATCTCAGTTCCGTCGCCGGGTTCCTTCCCGGACCTTATATGGCTCTGTACTTCGCCAGCAAAGGTTTCGTGCGCTTCTTCTCAGAGGCGCTTCACCAGGAATTGCGCCGAACCGGTGTGACGGTCACATGCGTGGCACCAGGCCCGGTGTCGACGGAGTTTCTCGCAAGGTCAGGCGCCAATCAGACGGTGCTCTTCAATGTCTTGCCCAAAGTGGATGCGGAGTATGTGGCCGAACGTGCGTGGCGAGGGTTCAGATCCGGTCGTCGCCTCGTCGTGCCGGGAATCTCGGCCAAGTTGGCTGCCCTTGCGGCATCGCTCCTGCCTTCCGCAGCGCTGCTGCCCCTGGTCGGCCGGCTGCAACGCGGCGGCAACGATCAATGTCCTTGCGGTTCAGGTATGAAGTTCAAGAAATGCTGCGGTACCCGCCAGATCCAGCTGCGCCGGGGCCCTCGGGGAATTGTCCCCTGACCGGACCAGCACGCCACCGAAAAACCTCATTGAAGCAAGAGACGTTCGCCGATGGCGGGCCGTTAAGCATGTTCGTGGCATAGCCGTTAAGCATGTTGGTGGCAGAGAGGAGGCTCCTCCATCTCTGAACAGCGCTCTGCGGAGCGGGGATTGCGACCGTTGGAGCCGTTTCCAACAAAAGCCTTTGAAATGATTGGCGCTGTCGACCTCCGTTAACGCCCCATCAAGGTTAATGCATCATCGTGCCTCTCCAGTGGGGTCCGTTGCGTTTCTGGAGAGTTCCGTGCATCGACGTGTTTTGAAGCGGCTTGTCGCTTTCGCCGGTGAGAAAAGACGTTCCTTTCTGTCTCCTCTGGTCATTGGACTTGGCATCTGGGTCGGCTTTCCCAATGTCATCGCCTACCAGGACATGACGAGCCTGGTTTCGGGCCTCAAGGCGCCGAACGCCCGCTGGAACGCCTATGTCGAGAAATCCGTCGCCGGCTCGGTCCATGCCGCCGAAATGCCTTTCCTCGATTCCGACACCACCGGCTCGATCTCGGGTTCCGGCGTCCGGTTGCCCGGCATCGGCGCCGTGTCGTTTCGCGGCAAGGGCAGCGTGGCCAGCACGACGCCCGACGAGGACCGCATCATGCGCGCCGACAAGAAGGGCCGCATCATCATCGTCTCGCCGGTCGCGCCGCCGAAGAACTTCAATGCCGGCTCGGTGTTTGAGCGCACCTCCTCGCTGCTTCGCCGGAGCATGGACAGCGGGCTGAAGATGGCGTTCGCCAAGCCCGAGATCAAAGGCAAGGAGATCCAGATTGCCGCCGCGTTCCATAGGCGCGTCGACAAGAAGCCGGATCCCGGCGTGCCGGCCATGCTGGCCTCGCTGGTCAACAACGACCGCCCCGACGTCCTGGCGACCGCATACGCAGCGGCCGCGCCTGACTATGCCCAGGCTTCGCCCTTCGAGGCCTTGCTTCAGGACGAGCAGCCGAACGATGGCCGCTTCATTCCGCCGGTGGCCAAGGGCGACCATTCGTGGATGCAAACTCCGCTGCCGGCGAGCGTCTTCTCGAAGCCGGAACAGACTTGCCTCGCCAACGGCATCTATTTCGAGGCGCGCGGGGAATCGGTGCGCGGCCAGGCCGCCGTCGCCCAGGTCATTCTCAATCGCGTTCGCAATCCGGCCTATCCGAACTCGATCTGCGGCGTCGTCTATCAGAACGACAAATGGTTCAACCGTTGCCAGTTTTCCTTCGCTTGCGACGGCAGGAAGAAGCGCATCCAGAGTCCCGCCCACTACAAGACCGCGCAAGACATCGCTATGGCGGTCACTGCCGGCAAGATCTTCATCCCGGAAGTCGGATCGTCGACCCATTACTACGCCAATTACGTCAACCCGGGTTGGGCGCGGACGATGAAAAAAATGACCAGGATCGGCCTGCACATTTTCTATCGCACTTATGGCGGCGGCTGGAGCTGAGCGCTCCGGCAAGGCCCCGGGCGCGGCCGATCGAAGACCCGTTGCCGCAGGGATTCGGCCGCGGCACGCCAGCGGCGGTAGCGGGCACGATGTCGCACCCTAGCAAGCTATTGATTTTCATGGGAAAAATACTTGACGCTGAAGTCCTGCCCGTGGCTTGACGGGCGGGGACCCTCTAACTATGTTGCCGGCGACTTAAGAGCGGACGGACGGTGACGATCTGACCGGGCAAGGGGGTTTGCGATGGCCGACAAGAATGGGCCAGACGGAACCGGAGAAACCGGCCGCGGCAAACAGCGTCAAGCCGACATCCGCGACGACGATCTTGAGCGCCGCCGGCGCGAACTTGAAGCATCGCTTGCGACAAGGCGGCCGGACCGGCTCGAGGGGAAAGACGACGCGAAAGCGGGCAGTGCGGCCGGATATGGCCAGGCGCTCAAGCTATCCAGCGAGTTCATCGCCGGGATAGTGGTTGGTGCCGGTCTTGGCTGGATCATCGACCGTGTGGCGGGGACATCGCCATGGGGTATGATCGTTTTTTTGCTGCTCGGTTTTGGCGCCGGCGTGCTCAATGTCCTGCGCTCCGCGGGACTTATGGCGGAATTCGGACAGGGCGACAAAGCCCGCGATCCGAAAGAATGACTTGAGGCGCCGCTTGCCGGCGCAGTGAACAGGACACTAAAGCCGCGCGCGGCTTTGATGGGGATTTAAAGTGGCTGCTGACAAGGTCGATCCGATCCACCAGTTCCATATCAACAAGCTGATTCCGATCGAGATCGGCGGCTACGACCTGTCGTTCACCAATTCGGCGCTCTTCATGGTCGCGACCGTCGCCGTCGCCTCGGCGTTCCTCTATCTCAGCACCTCGAGCCGTAGCCTCGTTCCCAGCCGTCTTCAGTCGGTCTCGGAAATGGCCTACGAATTCGTCGGCAACATGCTGAGGGACGCAGCCGGAACCCAAGGCATGAAGTTCTTTCCCTTGGTATTTTCGCTGTTCATGTTCGTGCTCGTTGCCAATCTGCTCGGTCTTTTTCCATATTTCTTCACCGTCACAAGCCACATCATCGTCACCTTCGGCCTTGCCGCGCTGGTGATCGGAACCGTCGTCGTCTACGGCTTCATGAAGCATGGCCTTGGTTTCCTGAAACTGTTCGTGCCGCATGGCGTGCCGGTTTACCTGCTGCCGCTGGTAGTGCTGATCGAGGTGATTTCCTTCGTTTCGCGCCCGGTCAGCCTCTCGGTTCGTCTGTTCGCCAACATGCTGGCCGGCCACATCACGCTGAAGGTGTTCTCGGGCTTCGTGGTGAGCTTGAGCGCGCTTGGCACGCTCGGCATTGCCGGATCGGTCCTGCCGCTGGCGATGGCCGTGGCGCTGACGGCGCTGGAACTGCTGGTCGCCTTCCTGCAGGCCTACGTCTTTGCCGTGCTGACCTGCATGTATCTGAACGACGCCCTGCATCCCGGGCACTGACCCAGGTTGACCCAAGAGTTTCCGGCCCTGCTGCCGGGATAGAAATCGCAACGGAATTTTTAGATCCAAAGGAGTTGAACACATGGAAGCAGAAGCAGCAAAGTTCATCGGCGCCGGCATCGCATGCCTCGGCATGGGTGGCGCCGGTATTGGCCTTGGCAACATCTTCGGCAGCTATCTGGCGGGCGCATTGCGCAACCCGTCGGCCGCGGATGGCCAGTTCGGCCGCCTGATCTTCGGCTTCGCCGTGACTGAAGCGCTGGGCATCTTCTCCCTGCTCATCGCGCTTTTGGCCCTGTTCGGCTGAGCCCCTGTTCGGCTAACATTGGGAATTGGAAGGGCCGGCCGCAAATCGGCGGCAGGCCTGACATCAGGGGATAGTCCATGTTCGTGACATCTGCCTTTGCGCAAGAGTCCGCGCCTGCCGTCGAAGGCGGCCATACCGGCACGGAAGGCGATACGCATTCCGGCACCGGTGTGCCCGCCGAGGCGCACGGCGTGTTCCCGCCATTCGATCCGGCGACATTCCCGTCGCAGCTTCTGTGGCTGGCGATCACCTTCGGGCTGTTCTACCTGTTCCTGAAGAAGGTGGTGATGCCGCGTGTTGGCGGCATCATCGATGTCCGCAACGACCGCATCACCCAGGACCTCGACCATGCCGCCAGGCTGAAGGGCGAGGCCGATGCCGCCGTTGCCGCCTATGAGCAGGAACTGGCGGAGGCCAAGACCAAGGCCAATGCGATCGGCCAGCAGGCCAACGATGCCGCCAAGGCGGAAGCCGAAGCCGCCCGCAAGAAGGTCGAGGCAGCGCTTGACCAGAAGCTTGGCGAAGCCGAGGCTCGCATTTCGACCATCAAGGCCAATGCCATGAAGGAAGTCGGCACGATCGCCGAGGACACGGCTTCGGCAATCGTCGAGGCGCTTGTCGGCGGCAAGGCCAGCAAGGCCGAGATCGCGGCAGCCGTCAAATCCGTGGCCCGGTGAGGAGCGCATCATGGACGCCACATCACTCGCGACGCTTTGGGCCACCGTTGCCCTCGTCATTTTTCTGGGCATTGCCGTCTACGTCAAGGTGCCTAAGCTGATCGCCAAGGCGCTCGACGCCCGCGCCGACAAGATCAGCAACGAGCTTGAAGAAGCGCGTCGGCTGCGCGAGGAGGCCCAGCAACTGCTCGGCCAATACCAGCGCAAGCGCAAGGAAGCCGAGCAGGAGGCCGCCGACATCGTCGCGGCCGCCAAGCGCGAGGCCGACATGCTGGCTGCCGAGGCGCACAAGAAGACCGAGGACTATGTCACCCGGCGCACCGCGCTTGCCGAACAGAAGATCGGTCAGGCGGAGCGCGAGGCGATCGGCGAAGTGCGCGCCAGTGCCGTCGATATCGCCGTCGAAGCCGCCCGCACGCTGCTCGCCGCCAAGATTGACGCCAAGGCGGGCGCCGACCTGTTCCAGGCCTCGCTTCAGGACGTCAAGTCCAGGCTGAATTAAGGAGAGAATCTCCCCCCTTGAGGGGGAGATGTCGCCGAAGGCGACAGAGGGGGTCGCCTCGGCGTCGCGGCGCCCTATCGGATAATATGTCGAATGAAAGAGGGGCGCGGCGCTTCACGCGCGGCTACCCCCTCTGGCCTCCCGGCCATCTCCCCCTCAGGGGGGAGAAAGCGGTCAATCCAGACCCGAAAAACTCTCTTCGTCGAGCACTTCGGTTCCGCCAAGCCGGAACGGCGCGAAGGACGCGCGGTGCAGCCGCGCCACCGGTCCATGCACCTCGATCGCCGTGCGATGGCGGACCGTGGCGTAGCCCATATGGAGCTCGAAACCGTAATCCGCGTGATGGCTGCCGCAGCCGCACATCATGCGGTCGCGCATCACCTTGGCGACGATCGAGGCGGCGGCGATCGACTGCGAGCGCTGGTCGCCCTTGATCAGCGCTCTGCCTTCGCATGGCAGTCCGGGAGGCACGTCGCGGCCGTCGGCCAGGGCCAGCTTTGGCTGCACCGAGAGGCCGACCAAGGCGCGGCGCATCGCCTCGAGGCTGGCCTTGAGAATATTGCTGCCATCGATGCCTTCCGCGCTGACCGAGGCCATCGACACGGCAAGAGCGGAGCCAAGGATTATCAGGAACAGCGCTTCGCGCTGCAGGTGGCTGAGGCGCTTGGAATCGTCGAGACCGTCGGGAATGTTGGCGGGATCGAGCACTACCGCTGCCGCGACGACCGGCCCGGCCAGTGGGCCGCGCCCGGCCTCGTCCATTCCCGCCACCGGCCACAGGCCTTCGGCCATCGCCTTCGTCTCGAAGGAGAAATCGGGTCTCTCAACGATTTCGAAGAGAAGCGGAGAATCAGAACGCGCGCGAGCCATGTTGCGGCGAGGTTCGCATCGGCTCCGATTCTCCGCAAGCCCCTCCGGGTCGGGTGAAGCACCGGACCCGGAGGGCACCGTCTGCAAGCCCGGGGACAGGACAGGCCGGACGGGATTTTTTCATCTGCCGCCGGCGTCGGCGGCAGACGATGTCTTCAAAGCAGCATCAGTTGCTCGGTTGCCTTGGCTGCGGCGACGAACTGGTCGGTCCTGAGCGACCGCCGCTCGGCATTGAGGCCAAGCCGTTTGGCGGCGATCTCGAAGCGCCGGCCGATCTGCCAGGCATAGGGGCCGGAGCCTTTCATGCGCTTGCCCCATTCCGAATCGTAATCCTTGCCGTCGCGCATCGAGCGGATCAGCGACATGACGTGACGGTAGCGGTCCGGATAATGACGCAGCAGCCAATCCTTGAAGATCGGCGCGACCTCTAGCGGCAGGCGCAGCAGGACGTAGCCGGCCTCGCGCGCTCCTGCCGCACGTGCCGAATCGAGAATACGTTCCATCTCCTGATCGGTCAGGCCGGGGATGATCGGAGCGACCATGACCGAGGCCGGAATGCCGGCATCCGAAAGCTGCCTGATCGCCTCCAGCCGCTTGGTCGGCGTCGACGCGCGCGGCTCCATCGTTCTGGCCAGCATACGGTCGAGCGTCGTCACCGACAGCGCCACCTTGGCCAGCCCGCGTTCTGCCATGCGCGACAGAATGTCGATGTCGCGCGTCACCAGCGCGGATTTGGTGACGATGCCGACCGGATGGCCGCGCGCCTCCAGCACTTCGAGGATCTCGCGCATGATCCGGTACTGCTTCTCGATCGGCTGATAGGGATCGGTGTTGGTGCCGATGGCAATGGTGCGTGGCTGGTAGCCGTCCTTCGACAATTCCTTGTCGAGCAGCCGCGCCGCATCCGGCTTGGCGAACAGCTTCGATTCGAAATCCAGTCCCGGCGACAGGCCCATGAAGCTGTGCGTCGGCCGCGCGAAGCAATAGACGCAGCCATGTTCGCAGCCGCGATACGGATTGATCGAGCGGTCGAAGGAAATGTCGGGCGATTCGTTGCGGGTGACGATGATGCGCGGCTTCTCGACCTGCACCTCGGTCTTGAACGGCGGCAACTCCTCAAGCGAATTCCAGCCATCGTCGAACACATGCCGGCTGACCGGTTCGAACCGGCCGGATGGGTTGATGCCGGCGGACCGGCCGCGATTGCGCTCCGGACGGATACGGACGCCACTCTGCTCGATCATTGCATTGGCCATCTCGGCTCTTCCAGCCCCGAAGGCAGCAATGTCGGCACGTACGATCTGTTCCATCTTCGCCCTCTCCCAGGGACTGTCGGCTGGCTGTCGAGTCGCTCTGTTCATGAAAATAATCCTATTTTATCCGTTGGAACAAAGCAAGAACATTTTTATGGAGCGACGCAAAAACTGGCGTTGCGCTCGGCTTTCAGCTATTCGGCTAACAATGCTCAGCGTTCTCATCCAGACCCTGAATGACGAGGAAAGACTTGCCCGCACGCTCGCTTCGCTGATCGGCGGCGCGGTCGAGGGCGTGGTGCGCGACGTCATCGTCTGCGACACCGGCTCGACCGACCAGACGCACCGCGTTGCCGAACATGCCGGCTGCCTTTATGTGGCAAGCGGCGGCATTGCTGCCGGCATCAGGCAGGCCAAGGGCGACTGGCTGCTGCTGCTGGAGCCGGGCGCGCGGTTGGGCGAGGGCTGGATCGACGAGGTCGTCGCCCACACCGCCAGGCAGACCATGCCGGCGCGGTTCTCGCGGGCGCGCGGTAGCCGCGTGCCGTTTCTGTCGCGGGTGCTTTCGCGAAACCGCGCACTGGCCGAAGGGCTGGTGATCAGCAAGCGTCAGGCCGCGGCTCTATCGAAAAACGCCGGCAGCGCCGAAGCCATCGCCCGCGGCCTTGCGACCAAGAGGCTCGACGCGGAAATCTGGGTCGCGCCGGCGAAGTGACGGTCGTCTCTTTCCCGGTAAGCGGGCGAGGGACGGTCGCGTCGTTCGCTGCGGTAATTCTCCGCCGAGGTCGTCTTCTACGAGACCGCAGTTTATCCGGGCCTAGGCGGGGTGATGTGACGCTTGGATCGGGTTGCCGACCTCTGTGTACTGCGTAAAGCCCGTAAAGCCCGTATATTCCGGAACAAAGGAGCCTCGCCGATGACCACCACCGTCACCGCCGCCGCCGTCTCGAAAAACTTCGGAGCCTATCAAGATGCCGCGGTCCGCGATCCGGTCATCATCACCAAGAACGGCCGCCCGCGCACCGTGTTGCTGGCTTACGAAGATTTTGTCCGGCTGTCGAAGCGCGATCGGCGGGTCGAGTTGACAGCAGAACTCAGCGCGGACGAAATCGCCGCGGTCGAAGCCTCCGAAATGGATCCGGGTCTCGACCATCTCAATGAGGAACTCAACGGGACAAAAAGCCTGACAGCAAAAAATGCTGCCGGCTGAAATCAAAGTCGGCCACGTCTTTCGTTATTCTTATCTCTGGCATTGGCAACACCGCGAGGGGCCGCATTGGCGCGATATTCGTGGGAGGGATGCACATGCTTGTCGTCCTGCGGGAAACTCGCGATACTCGGCGAGATTTCGGGGAGATCGCAGATGAATGTATCCAAATTCGTTCGTATCGCCTTGCTGGCAGCCGCTTGCTCAGTGCCAACGATCGCGGTGGCGCAGGAGTTGTCGCTTTGGTCGGTTTATGAGAACACGCTCAAATCGGCCAAGTACATCGATCTGACCCATGCCTTCGAGCCGGTGCAGCCGGTATGGCCGGGCTTCGCCAACGCCAGGTTCAAGTCGGCTGTCGCCGGGAAGGACATCGAGGGCTACGTCAAGGCCGGCGAAGAGTTCACTTACGACAAGCATGGGTTTGTTGCGAGCGCCTACGAGTTGACGACGGACCAATATGGCACGCAGCTCGATCCGCCCTCCCACTGGAACCCGCTCGGCGCAACGATCAGCGACCTGCCGGCCACCTATGCCGTGCGGCCGCTCGTCGTCATCGACATCAGCGGCAAGGTGCGGACTGACGAAGGCTATCACCTCCAGGTCGCCGATATCGAGGAGTGGGAAAAGCAGCACGGCCGCATTCCGGAAGGTTCAGTCGTCTTCGTGCGTTCGGATTGGTACAAGAAATGGTCCGATGCCGCCCGCTTCAACCAAAAACCGTTTCCAGGCGTCAGTTTGGACGCACTGAAATTCCTGCATCTGGAGCGGAAGATCCTGTTCCATGGTCATGAGCCGCTCGACACCGACACCACGCCCAATCTCGAAGGCGAACACTGGCTGCTTCACAACGATTTCACGCAGGCAGAAGGCGTCGCAAATCTCGACAAGGTGCCAGAGGCCGGTGCGTTGGTCACAATCGGCTTTGCCAAGCCGCTCGGCGGGTCAGGCGGCTACGCGCGTTACATCGCGATTGCACCCGCAGACTGGACGGAGGGCGTCTCGGTCACCGAAGCGCCTGGTGCGCCGCTCCCCCAGCAAACCGCGCCGCTCAAGCGCGACGAGAACGGCGTCTTCCGCCCGACGCCCTGATAGTAGAGGATATCATCGGGGCGGCAGGGCCGTGGCACGTCCCATTCCACGCGATTTGTGGCGCAAGTCGGGACAAAAGGTTCAGACGACCAGCCCTCCGGCGCTCGCTAAAACGTGACTGTCCCGATGATAGCCATCACAATTGCTAGCGCTATCGTGGCATGAGCGCCAATCCTGCCACGGGAGACAGCCTTGCTCCGCCTGTCCGCCGCCGTTTTGCTGACTGTGGCTTTCTGGCCGTTCGCCGCTTCGGCCCAGGAAGAGCCGCCGCCGTCGAGATGCGTTGCGATCGCTGAAGCGCTGCCGTCGGCCACATTTGCCAGCTTCACGGCGCCAAACGCGCAGACGTCTCGGCTGGCCCAGGCTTTCGTCGACGGTGACGTTACGATCACCTATGCCGGCCATTCGACCTACGTCATCGAGACACCCGCCGGCGTCAGGATCGCCACTGACTTTTCTGGAGTCTATGGCGCTGAACCTCTGCCGCGCGTCGTGACTATGAACAAGGCCCACCGCACCCATTATTCGGACCATGTCGATCCCGGCATCGAATATGTGTTGCGCGGCTGGAATCCGGACGGCGGTCCGGCGCGCCACGCGCTTGTCGTCGATGATGTCTATATCCGCAACGTGCCGACGGATATCCGCAATGGCGGCGATCTCGGCAAGGACGGCAATTCCATCTTCATTTTCGAAGTGGCTGGCCTCTGCATCGGCCATCTCGGCCATCTGCACCACCGGCTGGAGGATGCGCATTACGGCGCCATCGGCCGGCTCGATATCCTCATGGTGCCGATCGACGGCGGCATGACGCTGTCGCTCGACCGGATGACCGAAATCACCGCGCGACTCTATTCATCGATGATCCTGCCGATGCATCGCCATGCGACCCCGATCAGTGAGTTCACAGGCAGGATGGGCGATGATTTCGCGGTGGAATTCCTCTCCGGCCGATCGCTGACGGTCTCACTGAAGACGCTGCCCGACCGGCCGACGATCATCATCCTCGACGGGGTTTGACCGCTTCGTCGCGGCCTTCTCCGCTGTGCGCGGCCTCACTACTCCACCTCGCTCAAATCACGCGCTGTCGCGAACTCAACGAGCGTTAATGCTCCGTCAAGCTTGCCAGAAGGATTCCGGGCGATCCTTTTATTGTGCATTGCACAAGGCCTGGCCGGGGATTACCATTCCTGTGATGCGGGCGGACGGGTTTGGGTAACGCCTGAGCGTTGAGCGGCCGACGTTTCGTCGGCGCCGCCCTCACAGCTGAGGATCCTTATGACCCCTGACAAATCCGGTGCTGCAAGCCTCGAGTCGATCGCTCGAAACGGCAGCCTGCTGCGCCGCATTGCCGTGCGGATTCCGACCTATCTGTCGGACCTTCGCGAGAACCCGGCATGGCTGCCGATGTTCATGCTGGCGCGTACCATGCCGGCGCGGCGGTTGCATTGGCGTGGCGCAAAACCGGTTCGACCGGCACAAGAAGTCCAGGAAACGGTGTTCACTGGCATCGACCGTGATGCGGTGGTCGGCGCGCTCCGCTCGGACGGGCTCTTTTCCGGACTTGCGCTGCCGCAGTCGATTCACGAGGAGATCGCCAGCTTCGCGCAGCGCACGCCTTGCTTCGGTAATTTCGACCGTCGGCTGGAGTTCCTGCCGGCAAAGCACGCAGAGGCCGAGAAGCGCTTCGGCCGTCCCTTGCTCAGCGGCCACTTTTTCGAGCGGATCCTCGACTGTAACGCTGCGCTTACCGTGCAGCGCGATCCGCTGCTTCTCGACATCGCCGCCCATTATCTCGGCAGCCAAGCGAAGCTGATCACCACGCGCGTCTGGTGGAGCTTTCCGACGAGCTCCGCCTCCGACGCCGAGAAGAACCTGGCGTCGCTTGGCAAGTACCATTTCGATCTCGACGATTGGCGGATGCTGAAATTCTTCTTCTATCTCAATCCGGTCGATGCCGAGACTGGCCCGCATGTCTATGTCCGCGGCAGCCACAACCGCCGCACCCTCAAGCACCAGTTGACGCTCCTCGTCGGCCATCCCGCGGAAGAGGTTCTGAATGTCTACGGCGCGCAGAGTCCGATTACGCTGACCGGAGAGGCGGGATCGGGCTTCGTCGAGGATCCCTTCGGCTTCCACATGGGCACCGTGCCGACGCGCAAGCCGCGGCTGATGATGGAAGTCGGCTTCGGCGTATCGTCGCCCTCGCGCCGGCGGTTCCACGGCGAGCCGGTCATTCGGTGATTTCGGCGCTGATTCTGGTCCCGAAACAGCCTTTTGAGAACCTGGTCTAACTTGTCTTGGTGCCGCCGCGCCGCAGATGCTCGTCCAGGCGCGGCATGATCTCGACGAAGTTGCAGGGCATGTGCCGGTAGTCGAGCTGCGGCTTCAAAATGCCGTCCCAGGCGTCCTTGCAGGCGCCAGGCGAACCCGGCAGCACGAAGACGAAGGTCGCGTTGACGACGCCGCCAGTCGCCCGGCTCTGGATCGTCGAAGTGCCGATCTTGTCGTAGGAAATGCGGTGGAACACTTCGGAAAAGCCGTCCATGCGTTTTTCGAAGATCGGCTCCAGCGCCTCCGGCGTTACGTCGCGGCCGGTAAAACCGGTGCCGCCGGTGGTGATGACGACATCGATCGCTTCGTCCCGCGACCAATTCTGAACCTTGTCACGGATTTTCTCGCGGTCGTCGGTGACGATGTCGCGGCCGGCGAGAATATGGCCGGCCTCGACGATGCGGTCGGCCAGCACCTGGCCGGATTTGTCGTCGGCAGGGCTGCGCGTATCGGAAACGGTCAGCACCGCAATGCGCACGGGAATGAAGGAACGGCTTTCGTCAATCCTGGCCATATGCGTCAGGCTCCGATGTCATGCTTCGCGTCGCGGCGACGAACCAGTCGGGATGGCGGCTGCGGATATCGACGGCGGCGCGCTTGGCGACATTGCCGGTCTCGAACAGCCCAAAACAGGTCGCACCGGAACCGGACATTCGCGCGAACCCCGCTCCGGCCTTGTTGAGCACCGAAAGCGCCTTGCCGATGGCAGGTTGGATCGCCCGTGCCGCAGGCTCGAGATCGTTGCGGGTGATCTCCAGCCAATTGCGGATGCTGTGGAAGTCGAGGCTGCGCGGCAGCGGTGGCAGTCCCTCATTGTCGCGATCGGAAAGCGCATTGAACACCTCGGCCGTGGCGATGGCGGTGCCGGGATTGACGAGAACCAGCCCGAGCGCGGGAAAGCCCGGCACGGCCGACAATTCGTCACCGACGCCGCGCGCGATCAGCGGCTTTGCCATAAGGCACATGGGAACGTCGGCGCCCAGCGAGAGGCCGACCCGCGCCAGGTCGGCGTCGTCGAGGTCCAGCCTCCATATCTCAACCAGCCCGCGCAGCGCCGTTCCGGCGTCGCTCGACCCGCCGCCGACGCCGGATGCGACCGGCAGGTTCTTTTCGAGCCTGATTGCGACCGGCGGCGTATACCGCGCACCAGCCTGTTTTCGCAGCGCATCGCGCGCTTTCACGACCAGATTGCTGTCGTCGAGCGGGACTGCGGAGGCATATCGGCCCGACACGAAAAACCCGTCGCTGTCGGCGAGCTCGATGTCAACCCGGTCGCCGAAGCGCGTGAACACCGCCAGGCTCTCGATCGTGTGATAGCCGTCGGCGCGCCTGCCGGTGACGTGCAGCGCGAGATTTATCTTGGCATGCGCATGCAATGCGCGGACCCTATTGCCGGAAGCCACAGTGTCAGTCACGAGGGGGATGATGTCAGTCCTTGGCCAGGCGGTATTCGCCGGTCTTCGGGTCCCTGACCAGCGTGCCCATTGTGCCGTTGGTAGCCTGCTTTTCGGTGCGCCGAATCTTGGCCGTCACCCGCTCGGCTTCCCTGACGAAGGAGCGATAGCCGAAATAGGCGAGCAGGCCGACTGCGATAAAGAAAATGATCTGTGGCATGTCAAACTCCTCCCTCGCAAGGCCGACTGCGGCGCCCGTCGGGCCGATCAAGCTTTAAGTTAAACGCTTTCGCCGGTTTTTCAAAGCCCGAAGCGCGCCCACAGCGCGCGCTCTTCCGCCGCATCGATCACGCCGCTTGCGGCAGCAGCGGCGATCTCGGGCGCCGAAAAGCCGCCTCTGTTTGAGCCGAACCAGCCGAAGCGGCCGAACAGGCCGCGCGGCGCCGTGATCAGCTTGAGCTGGGTTTTCGGCCCGAAGCGAGCCCTCAGCACGCTGCGCATATCGCCGAGCGCATCGACAAGGCCGAGCTCCAGTCCCTTCTTGCCGGTCCAGAACAGGCCGGTGAACAGGTCCGGGTCGTCCTTGAGCTTGGCCCCGCGCCGGTCCTTGACGAGGTCGATGAAGGTCTCGTGGACTTCGAGCTGCAGCGCCTTCAGCCGCTCGATATCTTCCTTCTTCTCTGGCTTGAACGGATCGAGCACCGCCTTGTTCTGGCCGGCCGTGTGGACGCGGCGCTCGATGCCGATCTTCTTCAACAACTCGGGAAAGCCGAACGAGGCCGACACCACGCCGATCGAACCGACGATAGACGACGGATCGGCAAAGATCTCGTCGCCGGCGACCGCGATCATGTAGCCGCCCGACGCCGCCACGTCCTCGACGAAGACCAGAACCTTTTTATTCTTCTCGCTCGCCAGGTCGCGGATGCGTCTGAAGATCAGCCGCGACTGCACCGGCGAGCCGCCCGGCGAATTGATGGAAATGGCGACCGCGGGCGCGTCGAAGGAAAACGCCTTCTCAATAGGGCCGGCGGTGGATGCCAGCGACAGGCTCGGCCGGAACGGGCCGCCGCCGGGCATGATGGTGCCGTGCAGCCGGATGACGGGAATGGTGACGATGTCGGAGCGCCAGGATTTCGGCAGCAGGCGGTTCAGGAAGCGTTTCACGGGGTCTCCAGTCAAATTGGCTTGCAGGCATGTAGGGATTCGCCGGCCAACGGCAATGCCGCGACGCCGGGCCGGCCAAAAAGGCTCAGTCGCCGAACAGCGAAGCCATCCCGTTGTTGATCATCTCGGTCCGCTCCGTGGGGCCGTCACCGGATTGCGCGTGCAGCATCAGCGGCGGGCGGATCGACAGTTTTCCGCGGGCGCCGAGGATCGCCCTGACGACGATGCGGATCGCCGCTGCCTCGGGGCGGGGGTGGACGGCCAGCATCTCGGCGTCGCCGAAGCGGCCTGATATCGCATCGAGGATGGCGCCGAGCTGATCTGGCCTGGCAATCACGGCAAGACCGCCGCGCGGCCTGACCACAGCAGCCGCGCTTCGGATCCAGCTGTCGAACAGCCCGTCCTCCATCACATGCGCCGCCTTCCTGAGCGGGTCGGGCGTGGCGCGATCCTCGGCGGCGTTGAAGGGCGGGTTCATGATGACGAAATCGAAGGAGTTGTCGGCAAGCCCGGTGACGGTTCGCGCCTGGCCCGACAGCGCGACGTCGGCGGCGAGCACCGAGGCGCGGTCGTTGAGATGCGCATTACCGGGGTGGGCAAGCGTCGTTGCGGCGAAGGCCGCCATTTCCGGAGACCGTTCGATGAGCACGGCCTCGGCATCAGGACAGCGCGACAGCACGGCCAGCCCTGCGGCGCCAGCACCCGCGCCGAAGTCGGCAAGGCGCCCGGCGAAGGAGGACGGCACGGCAGCCGCCAGCATCATGGCGTCCATGCCGGCGCGATGGCCTGCCTGTTTCGGCTGCACCAGCCAGAACCGCCCGCGATGGAAAGCATCGACGGTATGGGCCGGCGTGTCCTGGACAAGAGTGGCGCGCGCCGCGGACATTACTTCTGGCGCATCTCGTTGGCGATGCCGGCATCCGTCAGGATACGCCGCGCCGCATCGGCCTGGTCGGCTTCGACCATGATGCGCCTGGGCAAGATGCCGATCGAACCGTCGAGCACGCTCATGTTCTGGTCGGCGACGAAACAGCCGATGCCGGCATCGCGCATCAGCGATTCGACAAAGGAGATGATCACGGCGTCGTTGGTGCGGATAAGCTCTATCATAGGACGAAACTCGCAGGTTGCAGCGTCTATGTAAACGTGGGTGGCTTCCGTCGCCACCTCGACCGCGCCAAATCGCCTCTTGCCGTGCCTGTGGGTAGCGCCCTAGAGTCTGCTGCGGTATCGGGGTGCCGTCGTGCGCGTGACATAAGACGGGAGTTTGTCGTGGGTGTCGTTCTCAACATCGAAAACGGGAAGCGGGAAGCCGCCTCCATTAAGGATCTCATCGACCTGACTTCGGCCGATATGGGGCGCGTCAACAAATTGATCCTGTCGAAGGCCGGTTCCGACGTCGAGATGATCCCGGAGATTGCCAACCACCTGATCTCTTCGGGTGGCAAGCGGCTGAGGCCGATGCTGACGCTCGCCTCAGCCCAGATGTTCGGCTATTCCGGCGAGGGCCATGTCAAGCTCGCCACATCAGTCGAGTTCATGCACACCGCCACGCTCCTCCACGACGATGTCGTCGACGAGAGCGGCATGCGGCGCGGCAAGAAGACCGCCCGCATGATCTGGGGCAACCAGGCGAGCGTGCTGGTCGGCGATTTCCTGCTTGGCCAGGCGTTTCGCATGATGGTCGATGTCGGTTCGCTGGAAGCGCTCGACATCCTGTCCAGCGCTGCCTCGATCATTGCCGAGGGCGAGGTGATGCAACTCGCCGCCGCCAAGAACCTCGAAACCACGGAGGATGAGCATTTCGCGGTGATCAAGGCCAAGACCGCTGCCCTGTTCTCGGCCGCCGCCGAGGTCGGTCCGGTCATCGCCCAGGCGACGCGAAACGATCGCGCGGCGCTGCGCTCCTATGGCATGAATCTCGGCCTTGCCTTCCAGCTGATCGACGATGCGCTGGATTATGGCGGCACCAGCAAGGATCTGGGCAAGAATGTCGGCGACGACTTTCGCGAAGGCAAGGTGACGCTGCCGGTGATCCTCGCTTACCGGCGCGGCACCAAGGCCGAACGCAGCTTCTGGAAGCGCGCCATCGAGGACAATGTCACTGATGACGCCGGGCTAGAAAAGGCGATCGGATTGATGACCCGCCACGGCGCTATCGCCGACACCATCGGGCGCGCCGGCCATTTCGGCGAGATCGCCCGCGACGCGCTGGCGCCGCTTGAAGCGACGCCGCAGAAATCGGCGCTGCTCGACGTCATCGATTTCTGCATCAGCCGGGTGAACTGAAAGATATCGCCGACATTTGGCCGGCACGGCGCCGGCCCGTGTTTTTGGTCTTCCCGGAATTGCGGCGGTGAAATCATGCTCGTTCCGCAGCAGCATGGTTAGCAAGCAGGGCAGGGCTCCGTGACGGTCAGCGCGCCCGGCAAACTGTCGGGGTCATGAAAATGACCACGCGCTCTTCAGCAGCGCCACGAGCTCGCTCTGACGGCTGGTTTCGGTTTTCCGGAAGATTCGCTCGAGATAGGTGCGGGCCGATTTGACGGCGATGCCGATTTCCATGGCCGCCTCCTGCACCGAATGGCCGGAGGCCAGCTCGACGGCGAGCCGGGCTTCCGCCGGCGTCAGGTCGAACAGCCCTGAAAGCACATTGGGCGACGGAACAGTGGCGCCGGTACCGACCGTGGTTGCGACAACCAATACATCTGCACCCGAAAAAATATCGTTTGCGGCGCGGCGCAGCGGCAACAGCTGAATGACCAGCGCGGGCCGCCCTTTGATGGCCGCAACCGGGATGGACCGCACGACGCGGTTATCCCGGTTCTGCGCGATGGCCTGCTGGAAAAGCGCGTTTGCAGTTTGATCGGCAATCGCCATACCACCATGGGCTGTGGGAAGGAAGACGTCCGCCATGCCTTCGAAAAGCGGATTGGCCGTCAGCACACGGCCCGATCCACTCATGATTGCGGCCGGCAGTCCGATTTCCCGGAGAATGGATACGGCGGTCCTGGCCCGTTCCAGACCCAGGCGCCCGGCGACGAGGCCGGCCCGTGCGAGGTGCGTACGCAGTCCGTTCAACAGATCGATTGCGGCCTGGTCATAACTCCCGTCCTTCAGCCAGCGCTGGAAGACAAAAAGGACAAGCTCGCCGCCAGGCATGGGGATGGCTGTGCATAGATGCGGCCCGATGCCAAACGCGGTGGCACTTTTGCGAACGGGATCGCGCTCGATCTCCTCGCAGGTGATGAAATTATCGACCCGCACAAAGCTTGCTGGCTGCGCGGCGCACAAGCGCTTCACGCTCTCGGAAAACCGCCAAGTGTCTCCCTTCATGAACTCATCGAGCAAGGGCTGGAGGTGCGTTTCGGTGATGGCGCGGACCGGCGAGTGATCGCTGACTACAAAGATCGCGCCGTTTGCCGAGCGGGAGATCGCGCTTGCCGCCGCCAATACCTCCGGCCACAGCTCGGCCGCGAACGACGCTTCGTAGATTCGATCGACAATGGCGAAGGCCTGCTGGTCCTGCGGCATTTCCAGCATCGGCATCTTCCTGGGCGAAGCAATGGCATCCATCTGCACGATTCCACGCATCATTCCGTTGCGGAAACTATCGACGCCCGCCGCTTACGGATCGCTTACGGCATCGCGGCGCCCGTGCTGCAGCAGGACAGGCCGGCAGCGCGTCAGGCCGGCAAAGCGCGGTCGACGGTCGCAATTTGGCGCCTTTCCGCGTTGTTTTTGATAGCATTACCCGATTGTGAATTCGAGCCGGGTTGAAGCCTCACCCCAAAAAGGCCATGCTTAACGTGGAAAAGATCGAGTCAACGGCGATCCCGCTGACGCGGGTATGGCTTCGACTGAAAGGGATATGATGCGGCAAGGATGTGCGCGCTGGCTGACAGGGCTGGCAATTGTGACGGGCATGGCGGTCTCCGGTCTGCCCGCCCTGGCCAAAGAGACCACCGAGCCAGTCAACATCACGTCGTTCTCGGGGGCCTATCTTGCCGCGCGGGTCGCCGAAGGCGACAATGATCTCGACAGCGCCATCGCGTACTACAAGCAGGCGCTCGCCTTCGCTCCCGGTGACACCTCGTTGCAGCAAAGCCTGATGCTGTCGCTGATCGCGCAGGGGCGCTTCGAAGAATCCCTGGTCTATGCCGACAAGCTCAAGGCGGTTCCCGACGTCGAGCGGTTCTCGCGCCTGGCGCTGGCCGTCGGCTCCTTTCACAAGAAGGACTTTTCCAAGGCCGAATACTGGCTCAAGCTTTCGCTCGAATCCGATCTCGACCGGCTGATCTCCGGCGTCATGACCGGCTGGGCCAAGCAGGGCGCCGGCGACCCCGGCGAGGCCATGGCCTCGATCGAAAAGCTGCAGGGCCCGGACTGGTTCGGCCTGTTCAAATCCTTCCATCGCGGGCTTATCGCCGATGCCTCGGGCCTGCCCGAAAAGGCAGATGCGATCTACGCCGCCACCTTGCAGGACACCGCGACCGGCGCCGCCGCGCCCGAAACCTGGATGCGCAACGCGCAGGCCTATGCCTCGTTCCTTGCCCGCAAGGGTGACAAGGACAAGGCGCTGTCCGTGCTCGATCAGGCCGAGGCATTTGCACCCGGCAAGGTCGAGATATCGGCGCTTCGCGACAGGATCGCCAAGGGCGAGAAGATCGAACCCTTCGTTGCCGGCCCGTCCGACGGCGCCTCGGAAATTCTGCTCGATCTCGCCACCGCGCTCAATCGCGGCGGCGGTGAGCCGTTCGTCCGCCTCTATCTGCAATACGCCCTGGCACTAAGGCCCGACAGCGACGCGGCCCTCGTCCAACTCGCCGCCGTCTCCGAGCAGTTGAAGGACGGCGAGGGCGCCATCGCCTTCTATCGCCGCATCCCGGCCGGTTCGCCGCTGAAGACGCTGTCGGAACTGCAGCTCGGCCTCAACCTTGCAGATCTCGACCGCTATGACGAGGCCATCGCCCATCTGAAGGCCCTCGTCGAAGCGCGACCCGACGACATGCGCGCCTATCAGGCGCTCGGTGGCGTCTATGCCTCGAAGGAGGATTTCCGCTCCGCGGCCGGTCTCTATGACAAGGCAGTGGCGATGCTGAAGGCCCCGACCCGCGCCGATTGGAACATTTTCTACCAGCGCGGCATCGCCTATGAGCGACTGAAGGAGTGGCCGAAGGCCGAGCCGAATTTCCGCAAGGCGCTGGAATTGTTCCCCGACCAGCCGCAGGTTCTGAACTATCTTGGCTATTCCTGGGTGGACATGAACACCAACCTCGAGGAAGGCCTTCAGATGATCCAGAAGGCCGTCGAGCTCAGGCCGAGCGACGGCTACATCGTCGATTCGCTGGGCTGGGCCTATTTCCGCCTTGGCCGATTCGACGATGCGGTGCGCGAATTGGAACGTGCCGTTTCGTTGAAGCCTGAAGATCCGGTGCTCAACGATCACCTTGGCGATGCCTATTGGCGCGTCGGCCGCAAATTGGAAGCCACCTTCCAGTGGAACCAGGCTCGCGACCTCAAGCCGGATCCCGGCGTGCTCGCCGCCTTGCAGCAGAAACTGCTGAAGGGCCTGCCGCCGATCGAATCCAACACGGCGCAGGAAACCCCGAAGGTCAAGCCCGAACCGACGACTACGCCAAAGGGCTGAATACTTCTGAATTCGATAATGCGGGGCTCGTCGCCGCTGTCGCTAAGGGTCGGGACCATAAGCCATGCTAATCGTGCGCGGTGCCGAGCACCGCTCGGAGCCCTGAGTCATTCTGTTCCTCGATCCATCGGGTCGTACGGTCGTAGGCATCCGAAAACAACTCGGAATGCCGACTCCAATCCATGAAGCTGATCGTGTTGGAAACCTCCGGACAGATCAGGATATCCTTTTCGCCGACGGCAATGTCCTGCGGCCGGTGTGCCAGCATGCTCGAGGCAATGACCTGAAGCATGCTGGGGACCCGAGGCAAGCGGGCACGACCGAAAGGGTTCAGCAAGGCCAATGCCAGTTCGGAAGCTCCGGGGATGCGGTCATAGTCTATGTCGTATTTCTGCGGTGCACTCGACCCGAAGGTAACGATGACATTGGGTCCGGTCTTGAGCTCCTTCATCTGCTCCAGCGGCAAATTGTTCATGATAGCGCCGTCCACCAGCATATCGCCGTCATCCGTAAAGAACGGCGGCAGGACGCCCGGGATGGAGCCGGACGCCCGAACGGCGTGCCAGAGCTTTCCACGACGGTGGACATGGGGCTGACGGCTGCTCAGATTGGTCGAAAGCGCAAAGAACGGAAGCCAAAGATCCTCGATCAGAACGTCGCCGTATTCCAGCCGAAGGGCCCGATCAAACGCTTTGTGATCCAGAAGCGCGAAATGCGGCAAGGTGGGACGGCGAAACGCCCGGCTCTTGATAAATATGTTGTGGGTGCCTCGGTCGATCTGGTCGGCATCCAAGCCTCTTGCGAAGCCGGCCATCATCGCCGCGCCGGAACTTGTCCCGCCGAGATAGTCGAAGCAAGCGCCCGCCTCAACGAAAGCCTTGTAGACGCCCAAATGAGCGCTGCCGAGGGACCCACCCCCTGCCGCCACGAAGCCCAGTGCCTTGCCCGAAATAAATCGGACCAGGCGCTGGAAATCAGACGCGTCGTCCAGCGCAACATGATGATGCTGGTCAACATGGGGTCGCTCATCGAGCCATGCAGAGGTACCGGAGACCTCAGCCGAGCGAGTGTCGTGAATTAGGACAAGCCGACTGGTCGATGGCGGATGGACCGATAGCGTCAGTTCCTCAGACGGGTTCAGGCGAGGCGAGCAGGACGCGTTGGCCAGCAACAGGACGGTATCGGCCTGGCGAATGCAGACTTGGGTCCATTCATTAGGTTCCTCATCGGCAACATAGACGATGAATTGGGCTTCCGCCTCCAGTTCGTTCAACCAGTTAAGGATCGGCTGGTCGTCGATCGGAAGACCTGGGAACTTCGCTTGGATGTCAAGCCGGGAAACGAACCGAGCGCGCGTGGCCGCGCCGAACGCTTGCCGCAGGTGCTGGATGAACACCGGTGAGATGCGACTTCCGCCGGCTGCAATGATCGCAAGCGTTCGGATCTTGGCAGGTTCCTTGAGACGCGACGAACTCGGAGATTGGATGGCAAACCGGCGCGCCAGAAATACCGTGACCGCCTCCCTCAGGCTCGGCAATGTCTCGGCCGCCTTCTCGAAATGATTGCGACCGATTTCAAGGACGATCGAATCGCGCGCTGCAAAGACAGTGGCCATGCGGGGTAGTCCCGCGAAGAAACCGATTTCACCGATGAGTTCACCCTGTGCGATCTCGGCGACCGAGCCAGTCGAATCTCCTTTGTGTACCGTAAAGCGTCCAGACAGCACGATGAAAAACCTGTCCGACGCATCGCCTTCGCGAACCAGAACCTCACCGCGTCTCAGGACCCGACGGTCCGATTCGGCAGCTAAAGCCTCGAGCGCCAACAACGACGCCCGATCGAACATCAATGTTGCCGACAATAAACTCGCTGCAAGGGAATCGACGGAGGACATCTGAGCCATCCCTTGGGAATTCATGACTTTTGTCTCCTCGAGGGTGCTGGACGCCCTGCCGTATGATACCACACATGAGAGCCGCCGACGGCTGAGGCGCGGGACTGATCTGGGCGCTCTCATCTCTGGCTCCCAGGAAGGGCCACGATCAGGCCGCCACGTCCCTGCCGTTTCGCCGTATGTCACGCGTTAACTCACCCGATTGCCCTGGCTGCGGCCGGCCCCTTGCCTTGACGCTTGCCGGTGGGCGCTCTAGGGAGGGCCGCATCCCCGTCTTTCCGGTCGAGGCCGCCGTGACAGTTGATATCCCAGCCCATATGCATCCCAGCCGCTCGTTCCAGGGGCTGATCCTGACTTTGCATAACTACTGGGCGGACTATGGCTGCGTCGTTCTCCAGCCCTATGACATGGAAGTCGGTGCCGGCACGTTCCACCCGGCGACGACCTTGCGCGCGCTGGGGCCAAAGCGCTGGAACGTGGCCTATGTGCAGCCTTCGCGCCGGCCCAAGGACGGGCGCTACGGCGAGAACCCGAACCGGCTGCAGCACTATTACCAGTACCAGGTGATCCTGAAGCCGAACCCGCCCAACCTGCAGGAACTGTATCTCGGCTCGCTGGCGGCGATCGGCGTCGATCCGCTTCTGCATGATATCCGCTTCGTCGAGGACGACTGGGAAAGCCCGACGCTCGGCGCCTGGGGGCTGGGCTGGGAGTGCTGGTGCGACGGCATGGAAGTGTCGCAGTTCACCTATTTCCAGCAGGTCTGCGGCATCGAATGCGCGCCGGTGGCGGGCGAGCTCACCTACGGGCTGGAGCGGCTGGCCATGTATGTGCAGGGCGTCGACAATGTCTACGACCTCAACTTCAACGGCCGCGACGGCGCCGACAAGGTGACCTATGGCGAGGTCTTCCTGCAGGCCGAGCAGGAATATTCGCGGCACAATTTCGAATTCGCCAATACCGCGATGCTGCTTCGGCATTTCGAAGACGCCGAAGCCGAGTGCAAGGCGCTGCTCGATGCCGGCGCGCCCCTCTCCCCCCTCGAGGGGGAGATGCCCGCGGAGCGGGCAGAGGGGGTCGCCTCAGAAGGCACCGCAAGCAAGGTCCCAGCGACTCCTCCCGCGTCTGGCCACCCCCTCAAGGGGGAGGGGAACCACCGTCTGGTATTTCCCGCCTACGACCAGTGCATCAAGGCCAGCCACGTCTTCAACCTGCTCGACGCGCGCGGCGTGATTTCCGTCACCGAGCGGCAGAGCTACATCTTGCGGGTGCGCAATCTGGCGAAAGCCTGCGGCGAGGCGTTTTTGCTGACGCAGGCAGGTGGTCTGGCGGCTTAGCTCCAGAGGCTGTTTGCGATTTCGACTGATACGCTGATTGGCGATACGCCTTGGCCGCTCGAGCCAGCCATTGTCCGCAGCGCTTGTCTAACGCCGGGCATCGTGAACGTGCCATGAGCCTGCGCCGCAAAACAGGCGCTGAGCGCGAGGATCTGCAGAAATGTCGATGCCGTCTTCATAGTCGTTCAGCCAATAGTTCTCTGCCTGAGCGTTGGTCGCTTCAGCGCTGCGTTCGGTTCATGGAGATCTTTGACCCAAGGACGGATGGTCCCGCTCTGGCCCGACAGGCAGCGGCATATTTATGGCAATCGTCCGTGGATGCGCCGATTGCATGGGACCAGCCGAGTTGCTATGCCGCCTGGACCATTTCGCCGCGTGAGCACAATTTATGCCCGACCTGCTTTTAGAACTTCGTTCGGAAGAGATTCCCGCGCGCATGCAGCGCAAGGCGGCGGGCGACCTGAAGAAGATGATGACGGACGGTTTGGTCGAGGCCGGGCTGACCTATGAGGCGGCGCGCGAATATTGGACGCCGCGCCGGCTGGCGCTCGACATTCGCGGCGTGACCGCGCGCTCGAAGGACATAAGCGAGGAGATCAAGGGACCCTCGACCAAAGCGCCCGAACAGGCGGTCCAAGGTTTTCTGCGCAAGGCCGGTCTTTCCTCGATCGCCGAGGCGCATGTCCACGCCGATCCGAAGAAGGGCGACTTCTATGTCGCCCATATTGCGAAGCCGGGCCGGGCGGCCGAGACGATAATCGCTGAACTGGTGCCGGGCATCATCCGCGACTTTCCATGGCCGAAATCGATGCGCTGGGGGCCAGCCTCGGCGAAACCGGGATCGTTGCGCTGGGTGCGGCCGCTGCAGTCCATCCTCTGCACCTTCGGCCCGGAGACCGAGGAGCCGGTGGTCGTCGATTTCGAGATCGACGGCATCCGCTCGGGAAACATCACCTACGGCCATCGTTTTCACGCGCCGGGCGCCATCGGCGTGCGCCGTTTTGACGACTATGCCGCCAAGCTGGAGGCGGCGAAGGTTGTGCTCGACGCCGACCGGCGCAAGCAGATCATCTTTGCCGACGCCAGGAATCTCGCTTTCGCCAACGGGCTCAACCTTGTCGAAGACGAGGGGCTGCTTGAGGAAGTGTCAGGCCTGGTCGAATGGCCGGTCGTGCTGATGGGCGAATTCGAGCAGGACTTTCTCGCCATTCCGGCCGAGGTGATCCGGCTGACGATCCGCGCCAACCAGAAGTGTTTTGTGACGCGGCCGCAGGGCGCCGGCGAGGAGCTTTCCAACCGCTTCATCCTGACCGCCAACATCGAGGCCAGCGACGGCGGCAAGGAGATCGCCCACGGCAACGGCAAGGTGGTACGCGCCCGCCTTTCCGACGCGCTCTATTTCTGGAAGACCGACCAGGGCGATTTGCCCGACCTCGACCAGTTGCAGGCATCGGCGGAAAAGTTCGGGCTCGATCTCAAGAAGCCGCTCGACCAGCGCATGGCCCGCCTCGACCATCTCGGCGTCACCTTCCACGCCAAGCTCGGCACGCAGGGTGAGCGGGTGGAGCGGATTGCCCAACTGGCTGAAGAATTGGCGCCGATAGTGGCGAGCGCAATCTCCCCCCTTGAGGGGGAGATGGCCGGTAGGCCAGAGGGGGTCGTTGCGCGTGAAGCGCCGGCATTCTCTGTCCATAATAGGGCGTCGCGCCAGGACGCGCCGACCCCCTCTGTCGCCTTCGGCGACATCTCCCCATCGAGGGGGGAGATTACCGCGCTGGCACGTCGCGCTGCCGTCCTGGCCAAGGCCGACCTCACCACCGAGGTGGTCGGCGAGTTCCCGGAATTGCAGGGAGCCATGGGCCGCAAATACGCGCTGCTGCAGGGCGAGCATCCCTCGGTCGCCGCCGCCGTCGAGGAGCACTATAAGCCGCAGGGCCCGTCCGACCGCGTGCCGACCGATCCCGTATCGGTGGCCGTAGCGCTCGCCGACAAGCTCGACATGCTGGTCGGCTTTTGGGCGATTGACGAAAAGCCGACCGGGTCGAAAGACCCCTATGCGCTGAGGAGGGCGGCGCTGGGAGTGATCAGGATTTTGGTCGAGAATCGTGTCCGGCTTGCGCTGACATCTCTCTTCGACCGCGCTTACCAGATGGCGAACTATGTTGCGTCCGGACGGCCCTTTAGCGCCGACCTCCTGTCCTTCTTCCACGACCGCCTAAAAGTCTATCTCCGCGACCAGGGCGCGCGGCATGATCTGATCGATGCGGTGTTGGCAGCGGGCTCGCGCCCGATCTCCCCCCTTGAGGGGGAGATGTCGCCGAAGGCGACAGAGGGGGGCGCTGTCCCGCCGACATCTCAGCGCGAGGCACCCCCCTCTGCCCTGCCGGGCATCTCCCCCTCAAGGGGGGAGATTGGCCAATCGTCCAACGACGATCTCCTGCAAATCGTCCGCCGTGTCAAAGCCCTTGGCACCTTCCTCGACACCGAGGACGGCAAGAACCTGCTTGCCGGCACCAAGCGCGCGGCCAACATTCTGGCGGCCGAAGAGAAGAAGAAAACGACGATCGCCGAACATGTTGAGCCGGCTCTGTTCAGGGAAGATGCCGAGAAATCGCTGTTTGCCGCGGTGAACCAGGCCGAGAAGGAAGCCGGCCAAGCGATTCACAACGAAGACTTTTCCGCCACCATGCTGGCGCTTAGCGCGTTGCGTGAACCGGTTGATTCATTCTTCGAACGCGTTCTTGTGAATGATGAGGACCAGGCCGTGCGCGCCAACCGCCTGGCGTTGCTGGCGCGCATCCGGGCAGCGACCGACCAGGTCGCGGATTTCTCGAAAATCGCCGGCTGAGGCTTGGCAATTTAGGCGAGCGTCGTCCTGGCTGCGAACGGCTATCTGGCCTGGTCGATCTCGGGGATGGGCGTTGGTTGCGGTGTTGCGGGCTCGGGCGGGCTGTTTGTTGCGGTAATTTTTTTGTCGGATTTCGTGGCCGCCGCAGGTGCTGCGGCAGCGGTTGTTGCGGCAGGTGCGGGGCTGGGCGCCGGTGTTGCGAAGGCGTCGCCGACGATGCCGCCGCGAATGATCATCGGGCTTTGCGTGAAATCATGCTTGGGCTTGGGCTGGCTCGGGATCGCAGAAACTTTTTCATAGGTGACATCGGGCACTGGTTCGCCGAGCGCCACGATCGATGGCGTCGAGGAGTTGCCGGCCACCTTCGCCGGTTCAGGCGCACCGAGGCTGACGACGGACGGGGTCGAGGATGGTGCAGCAGGAACAACGAAGGATGAAGCCTGTGCTGTGCCCGCCGCCAGAGTGAGGCCAAGCGCCCCCAGGATACGCACCCAGACCATGATAGCTCCCCTTGCCCAACAAGCCGGCACCATAGCGTCCGGGAATTGAAGCGGGCTTGCCAGGAAAGCTGGCATTTTAGCTATTGGCAATTCGCTTCCGCCCGGACTTGCCCCGTGAACGTCACCGTATTACGCACCGACATCCGTAAGGTCCCGCTTCTGTAAGGTGATGAGAGTGGCTGAGATACTTGCCGCCGGCGAGGCGATGGAGCGGGCGCTGGCGCTGCTCGAAGGCGGCGATGTCGTCGCCATTCCGACCGAAACCGTCTACGGGCTGGCCGCCGATGCCACCTATGGTGTTGGCGTGGCGCGCATCTTCGAGGTCAAGGGCCGGCCGCGCTTCAATCCGTTGATAGCTCATGTCGCCGATCTGGCGATGGCCGATCGCATCGCGCTGTTCGATCCCGTGTCGAAAAGGCTGGCGCAGACATTCTGGCCGGGACCGCTGACGCTGGTGCTGCCGCAGCGGCCCGGCAACGGCATTCATCCGCTGGTCACCGCCGGGCTCGATACGGTCGCGCTGCGCATGCCGAAAGGCTTTGGCGGCCAACTGATCGCCAGGCTCGGACGCCCGCTTGCAGCGCCCAGCGCCAATTCCTCAGGCAGGATCAGCCCAACGACGGCCGAGGCCGTGGCCGCCGATCTCGGTCCAAAAATCAAGCTGGTGGTCGATGGCGGCGCGACGTCGGTCGGGGTCGAATCGACAATCGTGAAGATAGAGGGCGGAAAGCTGCGGCTGCTGCGGCCGGGCGGCATTGCCGCCGAAGAGATCGAAGCGACCGCCGGCATGAAGCTGCTGCGCGGCGCGGCGGGCATCGAGGCGCCGGGCATGCTCGCCTCGCATTACGCGCCGGGTGCTGCAGTGCGGATCAACGCCGCAAAAGTCGCAAAGGGCGAAGCCTTGCTGGCGTTCGGCCCGCGCCGCGCCGAAGGCTGGCAAGGCGCAGCCGCCTTGCGCAACCTGTCAGAGACCGGCGACCTGCGCGAGGCCGCGGCCAACCTCTTTGCCCATATGCAGGATCTCGATCGCAGCGGCGCCAAGACAATCGCCGTCGAGCCGATCCCCTCCGACGGGCTGGGCGAGGCGATCAACGACCGGCTTTCGCGCGCCGCCGCCCCTCGTGACAAGATCGATGGAGCACCATAGTTTCCCATCCATGAACGACATCTCCCGGGATATCGACCCCGCCCTCATCGACCGCTTTGCGGCAATCGTCGGCGATAAATATGCGCTTCGCCACCAGCAGGATATCGCGCCTTACCTCACGGAGAGGCGCGGCCTGTGGCATGGCCGGACGGCGCTGGTGCTGAGGCCCGGCAGCGTCGACGAGGTCAGCCGCATCATGCAGCTGGCGACCGAGACGGGAACGCCGGTCGTGCCGCAAAGCGGCAACACCGGGCTGGTCGGCGCGCAGGTGCCGGATATGTCCGGCCGCGAGATCGTGCTGTCGCTGTCGCGGCTGAACCGCATCCGCGAGATCGACGTCCTGTCCAACACGGTCACCGTCGAGGCCGGAGTCATCCTGCAGACGCTGCAGGAAGCGGCCGATGCCGCCGACCGGCTGTTTCCGCTGTCGCTTGCCGCGCAAGGCTCCTGCCAGATCGGCGGCAATCTCTCTTCCAATGCCGGCGGCACCGGCGTTCTCGCCTATGGCAATGCGCGTGAGCTGTGCCTCGGCGTCGAGGTGGTGCTGCCGACCGGCGAGGTGTTCGACGATCTGCGCAAGCTGAAGAAGGACAACACCGGTTACGATCTAAAAAACCTGTTCATCGGTGCGGAAGGCACGCTCGGCGTCATCACCGCCGCCGTGCTCAAGCTTTTCCCCAAGCCCAAGGGGCGCGAGGTGGCCTTTGCCGGCCTGTCGTCACCTGAGGCGGCACTGTCCCTGTTCAGCCTGGCGATGGATCGCGCCGGTGCGGCACTCACTGCTTTCGAGCTGATCGGCCAGAGGCCTTACGATTTTACGCTTCTGCACGCGCCAGGCGTCGTGCGGCCGCTGTCCGGCGATTGGCTATGGTATGTGCTGATGCAGATCTCTTCGGGTCGCTCGGCGGAGGATGCCAGGGCCCTGATCGAAGAGGTGCTCTCAGCCGGCCTCGAGCAGGAGATCGTCGGCGATGCGGTGATTGCGGCGAGCATCGCGCAGGGCGATGCCTTCTGGAATTTCCGCGAGCTGCTGCCCGAGGCGCAGAAGCCCGAAGGCGCCTCGATCAAGCACGACATCTCTGTGCCGGTGGCGGCCATCCCGCAATTCATCGAAGAGGCGGCCGGCGCCGTTCAATCAGTCAGCCCCGGTGCGCGCGAGGTGTGTTTCGGCCACATGGGCGACGGCAATCTCCACTACAACATCTCCCGGCCGATCGGCGGCGATGACGAAGCATTTCTCGGGCTCTATCACGCCATGAACAAGGCCGTGCACGATGTGGTGCGCAGCCTTCACGGCTCGATCTCGGCCGAGCACGGCATTGGCCAGCTGAAGCGGGCTGAATTGATCGCGACAGCGCCGCCGATGGCGATCGAACTGATGCGCAGGGTGAAGACGGCCTTCGACCCGGCCGGCATCATGAATCCCGGTAAGGTTATCTGATCCTTTCGCCGTCTTGTGAATGGTTGCATTCCGATAACCATCCCCTCGAGATCAGCAAAATTTAACCGACTTTCTTAAGCGCTGCGATAAGAAGCCCGCGCTAATGTTTCCCCACAACGAGGCTGGAAAAACCGGCCCGGAGAACCGGAAGACCGGCTCTCAGGAGAGACAGGAAAGGCACGATATGAACACTGGACTGAAGCCAGTCTGGGCTGGGCGCAATATGCGCCTCGACCCACTCCGCCTGCCGCAGGTGGTGAGCTACGCGACGCGCGACGACTATGGCGACGTTACCTTCACCATCGACCGTCGTGGCGCCGTCATTCGCCGCGTGCTGGAGATGAGCGGCCTGCCGGCGTTCATCGCTCTGCCCGCCAATGCGTTTCGTGGCGTGGCAGCCCGCGCAATGGAGGACCCGGACGGCAATGTCACGGTGACGCTGGAGCTTCTGCACAATGATCCGATGCTGTCGGTGCCGCTGCTGGTGGCCGACGATCTCGAGGATGTCGCCGCCGACTGGCGCGCCTGGGCCGATGCCTACCGTCTGCCGATGCTTCTGATCGAATCCGACGGCATCGCCCGCACCCTGGAGGAATCGCTTGGCGTCGCCATCAAGACATTACCCGCGCAGGACCGTCGCAGGGGTCGGCTTTCGACCATGCGTCGTCCGCGCTTCCTCGCCCGCCGCAGGGCCGGCGCCCTCGGCCTCAGGCTGGTGATCGGCGGCCAGGAGATTATTTCGCGCGACGAATAGAGCGAGCGCTTTCCCTTCTCCCCGAAGGTGGCCGCGAAGCGGCCGGATGAGGGGTGTTCCAGGAAACGCGAACGCCTCATTTGTTCCAACACCCCTCAACCGTCTCGGCGCTACGCGCCGATCCACCTTCTCCTCTCCCACAACGGGCCCACAAGGGGAGATGGAAAAAAGCCGCTACACCAGCGGCTTCAGCGCCACCCACAACGCGCCGCCGATCAGGCCGAGGAAGACCAGCCAGCCGACCTGGTTGTTCGACCTGAACAGAAGCATGCACTGGTCGGGATCGTCGATGTCGAGCACGGTGATCTGCCGCGCCATATGGGCGCCGGCCGCGACCAGCCCGGCCAGCGCCGGCACTGGCGCCTGCGCCGCCGCGAAGGCGATGGCGAAGCATACCAGCGCTCCGCCATAAAACCCGACGAGCCAGGTCTTGGTGTTGTCGCCGAACAGGCGTGCGGTCGAGCGCACGCCGACGATGGCGTCGTCTTCCTTGTCCTGATGCGCATAGATCGTGTCGTAGCCGATCACCCACAGGATCGAGCCGATATAGAGCATGACGGCCGGGCCATCGAGATTGCCGAATTCGACCGCCCATCCCATCAGCGCACCCCAGGAAAAGGCAAGGCCGAGAACCAGTTGCGGCCAATTGGTAAATCGCTTCATGAACGGGTAGATGGCGACGAAGGCGAGCGAACCGATGCCGAGCAGGACGGCAAAGCTGTTGAACTGCAGAAGCACAGCGAGTCCAACCAGTGCCTGGATCGCGAGGAACGCCCAGGCCTGCCGGCGCATGACCTTTCCCGCTGGCAGCGGCCGCGAGCGCGTGCGTTCCACCTGGTTGTCGATGTCCTGGTCGACCAGGTCGTTGTAGGTGCAGCCGGCGCCGCGCATGGCGACGGCGCCGATCAGGAACAGCACGAGATACCATGGCGCCGGCAGCAGCGAGAGCAGGGGATCAGCAGGGCGTGGATGGGCACTCGCGGCAAGGGCTGCCGACCACCAGCACGGCCACAGCAGCAACTGCCAGCCGATCGGCCGGTCCCACCGGGCAAGCTGCGCATAGGGCCAAAGCCAGCGTGGCAGAATGCGGTAGACCCAGTGGCCGCTCGGCGCATCGGCGACGCGGCCCTGGGCTGCTTTCGACTGGATGGGTTCCATCGTGCTGAAGTGGCAGCAGCGGCGAACGGCGTCAAGCGTCAAGCGGGCCGAACCATTCCCCGTTCCCGTGTGGAATTGCGCTCAAAGTCTTCCAAATGTCTTGACCCATCGTACGGGGCGCAATAGCGCAGTCCTGATCGTGGAATGGCAAGGGATCTGGGCATGCGCGTATTGTTGATCGGCTCCGGCGGCCGCGAACATGCCTTGGCCTGGAAGATCGCGGCCTCGCCGCTGCTGACCAAGCTTTACGCGGCGCCCGGCAACCCCGGCATCGGCCGCGAAGCCGAACTGGTGACGCTCGACATTGACGATCATGCGGCGGTGGCCCGGTTCTGCACGGAGAAGAAGGTCGACCTCGTCGTGGTCGGGCCGGAAGGGCCGCTGGTCGCCGGCATTGCCGACGACCTCCGCGCTGAAAACATTCGCGTCTTCGGCCCGTCCAGGGCGGCGGCGCGGCTGGAAGGCTCTAAGGGTTTCACCAAGGATCTTTGCGCGAAATACGACATCCCGACCGCCGCCTATGGCCGTTTCGGCGACCTGGCGTCGGCCAGGGCCTATGTCGAAAAGATGGGCGCGCCGATCGTCATCAAGGCCGACGGCCTCGCCGCCGGCAAGGGCGTTACCGTCGCCATGAATTTGGCCGAGGCGCTGGCAGCGCTCGATGCCTGTTTCGACGGGTCCTTCGGACAGGCCGGCGCGGAGGTGGTGGTCGAGGAGTTTCTCACCGGCGAGGAGGCGAGCTTCTTTTGCCTGTGCGACGGCGCCACCGCGCTGCCGTTCGGCACCGCGCAGGACCACAAGCGCCTCGGTGACGGCGAGGTCGGCCCGAACACCGGCGGCATGGGGGCCTATTCGCCGGCCCCGGTGATGACGCCGGAGATGATCGACCGCACCATGCGCGAGATCGTCGAGCCGACCATGCGCGGCATGGCCGAGCTTGGCGCGCCGTTTTCCGGCGTGCTGTTTGCCGGGCTGATGATATCAGGCGAGGGGCCGAAGCTGATCGAATACAACACCCGCTTCGGCGACCCGGAATGCCAGGTGCTGATGATGCGGCTGAAGGACGATCTGCTGGTCCTGCTCAACGCTGCCGCCGACGGCCAGCTTGCACATACCTCGGTGCGCTGGCGCAACGAGGCGGCGCTCACCGTGGTGATGGCGGCAAGGGGTTACCCCGGCACGCCGGAAAAGGGCTCGGTCATCCAAGGCGTCGAACAGGCCGCGGACGATGGCGTCGAAATCTTTCATGCCGGCACCGCCATCGACAGCGGCGCGCTGGTCGCCAATGGCGGCCGTGTGCTCGGTGTCACGGCGACCGGCGGCACGGTCGGCGAGGCGCAGCGACGAGCCTACGCCGCGGTCGACCGGATCGATTGGCCGCAAGGTTTTTGCCGCCGCGACATCGGCTGGCAGGCCGTTGCCCGCGAGCAGGCGCGCTGACGTACAAGATTAGCGGGGGCAAGATTAGCGGGGGCGGCGATCCAACTCGGTCGACGCAGTGCTGACCGGATCGGTAGGTGCGGCTTCAGCGGCCGATGCGGAGGGCTTTTCCTTTCGCAGCCACCCCAGATAGTCGGCGATCCGGCGCGGAAGACGCAGCGCTGTCCCTACGGCAGGCATTTGCAAGCTGCCGCGGAACTTGGACCAGCCCGCGCCGAACATGGCGACCATTTCGGTGAAGCTCGGCGGTGGCGACACGGTCGCATAGGTAAGGGTGACATTGCCGGCAAGGCCGGCCGCCCGCGAGAGAGGCAGCGGTATCGAGGCGAGGTAATCCGGCTGCGCGTCGATCAGGCCGCCGAACGGCCATTGCGCGCGCAACGCGGCGGCATCCATCGGTGCGACATTGACGTCGATGTCGTTCGGCGTGCCAGCCACCCGATAGGGGCAGCGGAACCGGCCGCAATTGGCTTTTGCCGAAAACTGCCAGAGTGCGTAGCCTTGCCAGTTGCCCATCGGAAAATGCACGCCGATATCGGGCTTGTAGCGCGCATACCAGAGCGGCAGCCGCGACAGCAGCCGATATTTGTACTTGTTGTCGGCGATGTGCTTGGCGGTTTTGCCGTTGGTATAGAGCACTGGAAAACGGCCAATCCGCCGATGCACATGGCGCACGAACTCCTCTGCATCCTCGAGCGACATCCATTTCGTCGGGTCGTCATCCTCGATGTCGAGGGCGAGCAGGTCGTCCGGACCAGGTTTCGCGAAATTGATGAAATTATTGGCCTGTCCCACTGGGTTGCCGGGTCGGGCGAGGTGATAAGCGCCCCATTTCAGGCCGAGCGCCTTGGCCACCACCTTGCGCGTCTGGAACAGTTCCTGTGCTACCGCATGGCGCTTCCACAGCGCCTTGCAGAGCCGCGTCGCGGTCTCGTCGCCGAAACAGAAATACGCTGGCGGCATCCCGTCGGACGCCTTGTTGATGAAGCCGACGATGCGCTTGTCGGTGGCAAGCTCGGTCCAATCGATGGGATTGTATTCGTAGGCGTCGATCACCAGCGCCCGGTCGGTCTTCTTCCAGGGCGCGGAGAAGTCCGAGGCTTGTGCCGGCGCCAACGCCATTGCCGTCGCGGTCGCGACGGCGAGGAGTCCTGGGCGGCGAAGAGGGTGCGCCGGCGGCTTCAAACAGCAGATCCTTGCTGGCCAAAGCCTGATCCTGAACCGCCATGGTTAAGGAAATACTTTCGGCGGCCCGCGGCGACCGCCGCAATTGTGCCGGGGATGGCTTTGCTGGTCATCAACGGAGGGCGAGCGGGTGGAACGGGTCGGGCGCCGGCGCTTGCGGCAGCGTCCCCTCAGCCTGGCGCTTGCGGTGATGGGCCAGCGAGCATTGCGGCGAACACAGGATGCCGCGATCCGACCAATAGGCGGCGCCGTCCTCGATCTTGCCCCGATGGTGCCAAAAACCTGCCGCTCGATAGGGCAGGCCGCACTCGATGCAGAGATAAGCGTCAGGTCTGGCGAGCACGGGCGGTCCGATCCGGTATTCTTGAGCTGTCGCCGGTCGACTTGTCCGGCTTTTTGCCGATTTTAGCGTGAACAGTTCCAATTGCAAAATCTGCGTGACAAAATTTGACGTTTACGTAAAAAGAAGGCGGGAGAGGCGACCCAAAAGCGAATGGTTTTGTGTCGGCACGGATATCAAGTTTCCCTGCAGGACGGAGGAGGAGCGGCATGTACCGGGCACCAGTCGAGGAAATCGCCTTCACGCTGAAGCATGTGGCCGGCCTGAAGCCGGCGCTTGACGCCGGCACCTTTGGCGACCTTGGCGAAGACCTCGTCGACGCCATTCTGGCGGAAGCCGGCCGCTTTGCCGGCGAAGAGGTCGCGCCGCTCTACAAGATCGGCGATGAACAAGGCGCGGTGCTGAGCGGCGCGGCCGTCACCATGCCGCTCGGCTGGAAGGAACTTTATCGCCGCTGGATCGACGGCGGCTGGAACGCGCTGTCCGCGCCGGAGGAATTCGGCGGCCAGGCGCTGCCGACCATGCTGGGCGTCGCCGCGCTCGAAATGTGGAACTCCGCCGCCATGGCCTTCGGTATCGGCCCGACGCTGACCATGGGCGCGGTCGAAGCGCTCGACAAGCATGCTTCACCGGCGCTGAAGGCCAAATACCTGGAAAAGCTCGTCTCGGGCGAATGGACGGGCACGATGAACCTGACCGAGCCGCAGGCGGGTTCGGATCTGAATGCCTTGCGCGCCCGCGCCGAGCCGGCCGGCGACGGCACCTACCGCATCTTCGGCCAGAAGATTTTCATCACCTATGGCGAGCACGATCTTACCGACAACATCATCCACCTGGTGCTGGCGCGGCTGCCGGACGCGCCGGCCGGCACGCGCGGCCTTTCGCTGTTCCTGGTGCCGAAATTCCTTGTCGGCGACGATGGCGCGCTCGGCGCACGCAACGACGTCTTTTGCTCCGGGCTGGAGCACAAATTGGGCATCCACGCCTCGCCGACCTGCACCATGATCTATGGCGACGGTTTCGAAGGGACCGCCCCCGGCGCGATCGGCTGGCTGATTGGCGAGGAAAACAAGGGCCTCGCCTGCATGTTCACCATGATGAACAATGCGCGGCTCGCCGTCGGGATGCAGGGTGTTGCGGTCGCCGAAACGGCCACGCAGAAGGCGCTCGCCTACGCCAATGGACGCCGGCAAGGCAAAGCCGCGAGCTATGATGGCAGCGGCATGGCGCCGATCGTCCATCACCCCGACGTGCAGCGCAATCTTCTGACCATGAAGGCGCTGACCCAGATTGCGCGCGCCATCAGCTATTGCTGCGCGCACGCCATTGACCACGCGCGCGTATCCGTCGGCGATGAAGCCATCCATTGGCAGGAGCGCGCCAATCTGCTGACGCCGCTGGCCAAGGCCTTTTCCACCGATGTAGGCGTCGAGGTCGCCTCGCTCGGGCTGCAGGTTCATGGCGGCATGGGATACATCGAGGAGACCGGTGCGGCAGCACTTTATCGCGACGCGCGCATCGCGCCGATCTACGAAGGCACCAACGGCATCCAGGCGATAGACCTGGTGGCGCGCAAGCTGCCGCTTGGCGGCGGCGAGCATGTGCATGGCTACATCGCCGAGCTGAAAGCCGTCGCCAATCAAGCGCGGACCTCGAACCTTCAAGGTTTTGGCCGCACCGCCGATGGCCTCGACCAGGCGCTCGACGATCTCAGCCAGGCGACGCGCTTCCTGCAAGGGCTGCTCGCAGACGGCCGCTCGGACGCGGCGCTGGCCGGCGCGACGCCGTATCTGCGGCTGATCTCGCTGGCGGCGGGCGGCGCCTATCTGGCGCGCGGCGCGCTTGCCGACCAAAGCCGCATCGCCCTTTGCCGCTTCTTCGCCGAAAACCAGCTTGGCGAGGTGGGCGCGCTGAAGGAGCGCGTCGTTGGCGGCGCCGACAGCCTTGCCGCTGCCGGCCAGACACTGATTTCTGCCTGACAGCCACCAGGTTGACGTTTCACAAAGCCCGGCGTCTCACAAAGGATCATCCGTGACAGACCATATCCTCGTCGAGCGCCAGGGCGCCATCCAGATCATCCGCATCAACCGTCCGGACAAGAAGAACGCCTTGACACGGGCCATGTATGCGAAAATGTCCAAAGCCCTTGCCGAGGGCGACGCCGATCCGGCGATCCGCGTCCATGTCTTCCTCGGTGTTCCAGGCGCCTTCTCATCCGGCAACGACCTTGCCGATTTCATGGTCGTCGCCACCGGCGGCGACGGCGGCGCCGAAGTCTGGGATTTCCTGATGGCGCTGGCCAGGGCGGAAAAACCGATGATCTCCGGCGTCGACGGCATTGCGGTCGGCATCGGCACAACGCTCAACCTGCATTGCGACCTGACCTTCGCCACGCCGCGCACACTATTCCGCACGCCGTTCGTCGATCTCGGCCTGGTCCCGGAGGCGGGGTCGAGCCTGCTTGCGCCGCAGATTCTCGGCCGGCAAGGCGCCTTCGCGCTGCTTGGCCTCGGCGAAGGCTTTTCGGCCGAGCGGGCGAAAGCGGCCGGGCTGATCTACGCGGTGGTCGAGGAGAACGAGCTCGAATCCGCCGTGCTTGCCGCTGCCGGGCAGATCGCGGCCAAGCCGCCGCAAGCGCTGAAGATCGCGCGTGACCTGATGCGCGGTTCGCGTGAAGACCTCGTTGCCCGCATCGGCCAGGAAAGTGAGCATTTTCGGGCGCGGCTCACATCCGACGAGGCTCGCGCCGCCTTGATGGCCTTCATGACCAGGAAGAAGGGCTAGCTGGCGCTCCTAGAGTCTAGCATATGTCATGCACATGCATTACATTGTCTGCTGGCGAAGGAGATTGCCATGCCGTCGAACGCACTGGTCCAGACCCGAATTGACGCTGAGGTGAAGGAACGCGCCACGGCGGTTCTGGAAAACATGGGGCTCACGGTTTCCGATGCCGTCCGCATCTTGTTGACGCGCACCGCGAATGAGGGCGCCTTGCCGCTCGAACTCGTCAGCAACAGTGACGCCCACGATGCCTGGTTCCGGGCGAAAGTTCTGCAGGCGATCGAGGATACCCGGCCGGACGTTGAAGACGCCGACGCCGAAACCCATTTTGCTGGACGGCGGGCGGCAGCGCTTCGCAAGGCGGAGGCAGGTGAGTCTTGAGGCTGGTCTGGGCGCGGTTTGCGCTCTCCGATCGCGACGACATCTTCACGTATATCGAAGCCGAAAACCCCAGAGCCGCCGTTCACGTCGACCAGCAGATCGTTTTTGCGACTCACCGTCTCATCGACTTTCCGGAAAGCGGGCGACCCGGCCGGATCGCCGGCACGCGCGAACTTGTCGTCGCGCGCACGCCCTACATCGCCGCTTATGCCGTAGTGGCCGACCGGTTCGCATCCTCCGCATCCTGCATGGCGCCCAGATGTGGCCGGACGAAATAGCGACGGAGTAGTCTCCCTTGAAGATCAGGAACGCGCCAGCGGACGATCATTTCCGCGACTTGACGTATTTTCCGACAACAGCGGCTACATCACGGTCACTGGCAAAGTCGCCGCGCCCGACGTCGGCCAATCCGGCTTCTATCTCGGCGAGTTGCCATTCCTCACGGGCCACGAAGTCCTCGATAGCCTGCGCGGCCACATAGGAGCGCGAGCGGTCGAGCTTTTCGGCAAGCTGGTCAAGCCTCTTGCGGTTTCGTCCGGGACACGCACGGTAAAAGCCGTCATAGAAAGAACCTTTCATGTTGGTTCACTATGACTATTGGTAAACCAAGGTGGTTCGGCAAGATTGCCCTAGGCTCCTTGGTGAAGCTGCTTAAGGGCCAGCCGCTCAGGGATAAAGCCTTGTCTTGTCCCAGCCGCCCTCAGCGCTGCGCGAGAAGACAATACGGTCGTGCAGCCGGAAAGGCCGGTCGTGCCAGAACTCGATCGTCTGCGGCACGATGCGGAAGCCTGACCAGTGTTTCGGCCGTGGGATCTCGCCGATCGCATGGCGCGCCGTGTATTCGGCAACGGCCTTTTCCAGTGCGAAGCGGCTCTCCAGCGGCCGCGACTGTTTCGACGCCCATGCCCCGATGCGGCTGCCGCGCGGACGTGTCGCGTAATACGCGTCCGCTTCCGCCTCGGTAACGATCTCCACCGGCCCCCGTGCACGCACCTGCCGGCGCAGCGATTTCCAGTGAAAGCACATCGCCGCCTTCATGCTGCCAAGAATCTCGCGGCCTTTGGCGCTCTCGAAATTCGTGTAGAACACAAATCCGCTTTCATCGAACCCCTTGAGCAGTACCATCCGCACATTCGGCATGCCCTCGGCATCGACGGTCGCCAGCGCCACGCCGTTGGGATCGTTGATCTCACTCTTCGTCGCGTCGTCAAGCCATGCGGCAAACAGGCGGAATGGCTCCGCAGCCTCGGCAAAGTCACCGCTTGTTAACTCAGTTTCGCTCATAGTTTTTCCAAATTTTATTGCCGGCCGGGGGAGATTGCCGATTGTCGCGCATCGCGCAACTTTTTGACAGCAGGCAATGGCGCCTTATTGCTTCCGCCAGCGCGCAAATTGCGGTCAAGGCCGCCGCGATCGTGCTGGTCGCCTTGCCGCTTGCCGCTTGCGGTGCTGGCGGCTTCAGTTTGGAGCAGGCGGAGGTCGACCGTACGATCCTCACCAGCAGCACGCCTGCCTCTGCCATGCCGATCGACCAGGATCGCGCCTCGGACCAGGCGACGATCCGCAACGCGGTGTCTTCAGCCGATATCCAGGAACTTGCCGGTCAGGCCGTTCCCTGGGCGAATTCCGATACCGGTTCGCGCGGCTCGATCACCGAACTGGCGGAGTCCAGGGACAACGGCCAGCTTTGCCGCCGCTTCACCGCCTCACGCGAAAGCTTCGACGGCGTCGCCCTGTTCAAGGGCGAGGTGTGCCTGGCCGGCGCCGGCGCCTGGCAGATGCAGGACTTCAAGGCGCTCTGATTTTCCGCCATCATATGACCGTAAGCTACTGGAATTTCTTCCTATGCGAGCGCATATAGATGGCAATCATGGACTCACTCCTTCTCCAGGGCAGGAAGCATGCGCGACCCCTATGAGGTGCTGGGCGTTGCCAAGAACGCATCGGCCAAGGATATAAAATCGGCGTACCGCAAACTCGCCAAGGAGTATCATCCGGACCAGAATCCGGATCCCAAGGCGAAGGAGCGGTTTGCCGCCGCCAACCAGGCTTACGAGATCGTTGGCGACGAGAAGAACCGGGCGGCTTTCGATCGCGGCGAGATCGATGCCGAGGGCAAGCCGCGCTTTCAAGGCTTCGAGGGCGCCGCCGGCAGCGCCGATCCGTTCGCCGGTTTTCGCCGGCAGCAAGGGCCGGGCGGCTCGCGTTTCGAGTTTCGCTCAGGCCGACCGAGCGGCGATCCGTTCGACGGCAGCAGCGACATTTTCAGCCAGATTTTCGGCGAGACCTTCTCTCGCGGCGCCGGCATGGGCGCCGGCCCGCAGGCGCCGTCCGGCGCCGACCTGAACGTGACGCTCGACATTACCATCGAAGAAGCGGCGACTGCCGAGAAGGTAACGGCGATGTTCCCCGACGGGCGCAAGGTCGCCGTCAAGCTGCCAGCCTATGTCGAGGACGGCCAGACCATCCGGCTGAAAGGCCAGGGCGAGCAAGGGCCGGGGCAACCGGGCGATGCGCTGGTCAAGATCCGCTTCCGGCGGCATCCGCGCTACCGTGTCGAAGGCCGCGACCTTCACGCCGACCTGCCGGTTGCGCTGGCGGATGCCGTGCTGGGTGCCAAGGTGGCGGTCGAAACGCCGACAGGCAAGGTTGCAGTCAATATTCCCGCCTGGTCGAGCTCGGACAAGGTCCTGCGGCTGAAGGGCAGGGGCCTGCCGGAAAAAGTCGGCGGTCACGGTGATCTCTACGCGCATGTGCGGCTGATGCTGCCTGAGGGTGGCGACAGCGATCTCGAAGCGTTGATGCGCAACCGCAAACGCTAGCCTGGCGCGTCAAAGCCGCGCTACGCCGCAAACGCTCCTGTCTCTCACCTGTCCGTTTTGACCGACTGCAGGGCTCAGCCACATTCCGCGACATCGCTCGATGGCCTCCCGGAACATGTCCGGCTCGCGCCAGGCAGGTGAGTCGCTTGTCGCCGGAGCGTTTTCTTATGCGTGGGCGGAATAAACCCGCGGCCGCCCCGTTTCCAACCCGTTGGTCGACTAGCGAAATTGCCCGTCAAACAAATAGCAACGAAGGAGCGCGTCGGATTTGCTGGGTCATGCGTTATCGAGTTTGGAAAGTGCGTTCGGAGAAATCCGGGCTATGTATCGAAACGACAGGCTCAGCAGGGTTTTCGCGCTGATACTAATATGCCTGAATATCTTCGTCATCACCGTTCCATTCGCGATCGAGGCGCTTCGATCAGCCGGAATTTCACGCTACGACCTGCCTGCGCGTCTTAACATCAGCAGGGATGGATCGCTGCCCGAGATGTTCAACTACGGGCAGGCCGCGCTTTGCGCCCTGTTTCTGTTCGGCATCTGGCTTCGAACCAGGGAGCATATGTTTCTTGCCTGGTCGCTGATTTTCGGTTTTGTCACGCTCGACGACGCCGCCCGTTTCCATGAGCGGGGCGGCCTGCTGCTGGCAGCGACATTCGACCTCGTCTCGCTGCCGGGCATGCGGGCTCGCGACACCGGGGAAATCATCACCTGGTCGGTGGTCGCGCTCGGCCTGCTGGCGCCGCTGCTGTGGTCATTCTGGCAAAGCAGACCGAGGCAACAAGCCCTCGGATCGGTGTTTTTGCTGCTGTTCGCGTGTCTTGTGGGCTTTGCCGTGGCGGTGGACATGCTGCACTTCCTGACTGGCTCGAAGCTCGTTGGCTACGCGGAAGACAGCGGCGAGATGCTGTCGATTGCCGTCGCCTGTTGCGGTGCGTTCATCCTCTATCGCGGGCTGGGGCGTTATGCGGATCTTCAGGCATTGGATCCGAGCCTGCCGTTCTCGAAGCGGACATAACCGAATTGCTGAAACGGCCGCGCGAACAGAAGGAATAAGTTTGGCTCCGAGCCGTTACCTCCCGGGGACCAACCCTGGAGGAGCCAATGCGGTCGTTTCCGCCCGTTCCAACGCGCAGGTTCTGGCGTCGTTCAGGACACCAGGAGGTGAAGCCGAAGCCTGGTATGCCGGCGAAACCTTGCCGCTGGCGCGCCCTTCACCTCGCCCTGCCACTGATGGTCTTCCTGTGCGGCGCTTCGCCAGCGGCCAACGCGGTCGTGCCGGGCACCGACGCCAATGTCGTCACAGCAATCGACGTCTCGGACTCGATCGGCCGATATGAGGAATGGCTCCAGCAGGCCGGGCTCGTGCGGGCGCTCGTCCACCCCGACTTCCTGCGCGCCGCCACCGCCGGCCCGCGGCGTCGGATCGGGTTCGCCGTCTTCACATGGTCAAGCGATGGCAAGTTCGACCTGTTGGTGCCCTGGACCGTCATCGACTCGGCCGAGGACGCCGCGCGCGTGTCTCAGGCGCTCGCTTCGGTGACGCTCATCGACCGAACCCATTACGGAGGCGGCGATATGGAGCAAGACGGCAACGCTGATCCCGCAGCGATGCACGATCGTCTGACAGACATGTCGGAGGCGATCGCCCTTGCTTCGCTCCTGTTGGCGTCATCGCCGCACGCGACGGAGCGCGCGGTCATGAACATCTGCGCCAACGGAACCGACAATTTCGAGGGCGGAACAGAATCCTCGCGAGACGCGGCGCTGGCGCAAGGCTTCACGATCAACGGATTGGTCCTGAGGCAGGATGCAGAACTTGCGCAATACTTCCGCTCCAGCGTGATCGGCGGTCCCGGAGCGTTCGCCATGGACATCTCGGATGCGAAAGACGCCGGTGAATTCATGACGAGAAAACTTGTTCGCGACCTGTTGGCGTCCGCGCCGGCAGATGCGCCTCGTTTTCGGATCGAGTGACCGCTTGGATGCACAACTACTCTTGCAGAACTGCGGCATGTCATGGCGTGGCGTCTCTTCGTCAATTCTCGCTTGAGCACGCCACAAGCGCTTCGCCCAGCAATCGACACTCGAGGTCGGAAGGTCAGCCGGCTGGGCACTGTCCGTTTTGAGCGCTTGAAGGGGCTCTGTGCCTGTGCGATAGCCACTTCACGAAGCAGCAAATCTTGCGGAGAGCGCTCACATGGCGGGTGGACAAGGCATTATGGCCGGCAAGCGCGGGCTTGTCCTGGGCGTCGCGAACAATCGGTCGATCGCCTATGGCATCGCCAAGGCCTGCGTCGACCATGGCGCCGAGATCGCGCTGACCTATCAGGGCGAGGCGTTCAAGAAGCGCGTCGAGCCGCTGGCGGCGGAACTCAACGCCCATGTCGCCGGCCATTGCGATGTGACCGATCCGACAACGCTCGATGCGGTATTCGACGACATCGCCAAGCGTTGGGGCAAGCTCGATTTCCTCGTCCACGCCATCGCCTTTTCCGACAAGGACGAGCTGACAGGCCGCTATGTCGAGACGACGCGCGACAATTTCCTGCGCACGATGGACATCTCGGTGTTTTCCTTCACCACCATCGCCAAGCGCGCCGAGGCGCTGATGACCGATGGCGGCTCGCTGCTGACGTTGACTTATTACGGTGCGGAAAAAGTGATGCCGCACTACAACGTCATGGGTGTTGCCAAGGCAGCGCTCGAAGCCAGCGTGCGCTATCTGGCCGTCGACCTCGGCGCCAAGAAAATCCGCGTCAACGCCATCTCCGCCGGTCCGATCAAGACGCTGGCAGCCTCCGGCGTCGGCGATTTTCGCTACATCCTGAAGTGGAACGAATACAATTCGCCGCTAAAGCAGACGGTGACGCAAGAGGAGGTCGGCGATTCAGCGGTCTATTTCCTTTCAAACCTTTCACGCGGCGTCACCGGCGAGGTCCACCATGTCGATTCCGGCTACCATGTCGTCGGCATGAAGGCGGTCGACGCGCCTGATATTTCGACCGTCAAGGAATAGGCCCGCCTCGAATACCCTCTCGCCTGTTCTCGACCGCTCTCCGGATGACCTGATGTATCCGCTCGTCTACATCGCGCGCCATGGCCAGACGGTGTGGAACGCCGAGTCCCGGCTGCAAGGACAGGCCGACACCGATCTCAACCCGCTCGGCCGCGAGCAGGCGACCGGCAATGGCCATCGGCTGGCGGAACTCGTTCAAAACCCCGAAGATTTCGATTTTGTCGCCAGCCCGATGCGGCGAACGCGTGAGACCATGGAACGCATTCGCATGGCGATGGGGCTCGATCCCCAGGCTTACCGCACCGATCCCCGCCTTGTCGAAATGAGTTTCGGCGACTGGCAGGGTTTCACCTTTCCCGAACTCGAGGCCCGGCATCTCGGCTCGGCCAGGGAGAGGCGCCTCGACAAGTGGAATTTCCTGCCGCCCGGCGAGGGCGCCGAAAGCTATCAAATGCTGCTCGAACGGGTAAAGCCGTGGTTCGACGCGCTGGACCGCCGGACAGTCTGCGTGACGCATGGCGGCGTCGTGCGCGTCCTGTTCCGCATGGTGCTGGGAATGCCCGAGAAAGAAGCCGCAAGGCTGAATGTGCCGCACGATCGGTTGCTCAGGCTGGAGGGCCGACGCCTGGAGTGGCTCTAATGCACGTCGCCCAAAAGCATGCCCACGGGCCCGCCCTTCTACTGGCCCAACGATCTCAATGCCGCTGCCTCGTCTTCCCGTGACAGAGGCTCATGCGCTCCGGTTGCCGCGAGATAGGAATCGAGCGCTTCCGAAGACGAGGCCGGTGCATATCCGCCATCGCGCGCGGGCGCAACGACGGCAAAATTCACCGCCCAACCATGATCCGAGTGGCACGCCACGGATATGACGGTCGAGCGGTTGGCAGAATCGATTTCGAATTCGCGGCACAAGGAACCGGTTCCATCGCGAAACGTGGCTACGGCACGGATCCTGTCGGTGGAGCCTGCCAGCACGGCTTCTTCGCCGGACGCCACCTGTCCGAGCGGCTCTGAAAGAGGGCTGTCCTGCCCTGCCACCTCAAGTCCATGCGGCTGGTTTTGGCTGGCAAACCCAAAAAAATATCCGCCGAACCCAAAAACGACTGCAACCAGCGAAGCAGCCAGCGGCATGATCCAGGATGCCTGGGGGCGCCGCATCGCCTGATTGTCCCTCGCCCTGAAGGCAACGACACGCGCGGCCTCGCTGGCGTGCGATGGAACGCTGCGCCGCTCGGCCTCGTCGATCATTCGCTGCACCGACTGGCTGAGTCGGTCGGGAACGGGTTCATCGAGAACCGGCATCAGTGCCTCTTTGACCTGAATGCGGGTTTCCAGGAACAGGGCGACCCGGCTGGCGATATCCGGCTGCATGGCTTTCTCGATGGCTGCGGCAGTCGCGTCGTCAAGTTCGCCGTCTGCAAAGGCCATGAGCGTTTCGTCAGCAAACTCGCGTCTGATCATTTCTGTTCTCGCCCTTCATGACCGGTGAACGTGGCAAGCCGGGATTTATTCCGACTGCCTCGGCGAGATTTTTTCTGGCGCGCGCCAGCCGGCTCATCACCGTTCCGATCGGTATGTCGAGAACGCCGGCCGCCTCCCTGTAGGAAAGGTCCTCGACGCAGACCAGGAGAATGATTTCGCGCTGATCGTCCGGCAGATCGGTGATCGCCTGGGCAACGCTGTTCAGGGTAAAACGTGCTTCGACATCTCGCTCGCCACAGGCGCCGACAAGGTCCTGCCGTTGCTCGATGTCCTCCTGCGGCCCGGCCGTGCGCTGCCTTCTGATGTGGTCGATCCACAAATTTCGCAGGATCCGGAACAACCACGCATCAAAACGGGTTCCAGGTTCAAAGCGCTCGGTGTTGGCAAGCGCGCGTTCGCAAGCCGCTTGCACCAGATCGTCCGCAAGATCGCGGGAACGGCAAAGGGAAATCGCAAAACGGCGCAGGTTCGGAAGAAATGCAACAAGCTGCTTTCCGAATTGATCAGTCTCAATCACGTCGAAGTTTCCGGTTTCATGAGGACCAGGCGAAGTCGGCCGCCTCCGCACGCATTCGGGGTGGGTCGGTATCTTCATATGGCAGCATATGACCACGGCGGCTAAACCAGCGTGGGAGTCCGGCTAGATTTCGGAAAGGCCAGGATTAGACTATGGCAAGCATCAGGTTAGAGCTTGGTGAGAGAACTGCCTATTTCCTGAAAACGAAGGTGACCCGCTGGCTTCAAGCCGATATCACGTAGCCGAAGCCCCGCACGGTTCTTATGAGCGGCTTTTCGTCCACGCTTTCGATCTTGCTGCGAAGGTAGCGGATGTAGACATCGACCACCTTCGTTTCCGGGTCGAAGCTCAGATCCCAAACATTGTTGAGCAGCCGGGTTCTGCTGATCACAGCGCCGGAGTGCGACATCAGATACGCGAGAAGCCTGAATTCCTTGGCCGTAAGGCTGATCTCGCGTTCGCCGCGCCAGACCTTCTTTCCGACCGGATCAAGCGCCAGATCGCCAACCCTGAGGACTGGGTCCGTGCCTGTGCTGGAGCCGCGGCGAAGCAGCGCCTCCATGCGCGCGATCAGCTCGTCGAAGGCGAAAGGTTTGGTCAGGTAGTCGTCGGCGCCCCCCTTCAGCCCTTCGACCTTGTCCTGCAGGCTGTCTCTGGCCGTGAGCATCAGGACAAGATGCTGGTGCTGCTCGCGCCGCAACATGCGACATACTTCGAGGCCGTCGATTCCTGGAAGCATTCGGTCGAGAACGATCAGCGCATATGGCGTCTCCCGCACCATCGCCAGCGCATCCCCGCCACTGTCGGTAACGTCGACAACGTAACCCTCGGCTTCGAGCCCTCGCTTGATGAAGCCGACGATGCGATCGTCGTCCTCTACCAGCAGAATCCTTGACATTTACACCACCTTCTCCCCGGGTCGTATTGCGGGGAGTGAGAGAATTCCCCGCCTCGCGGTGGGCGTGGTCATTCCGCCAAGCTCCCGCCTCAACAATCGTAGTCCAGGAAACGAAGGAGGTCGTTCTTTATTCCGAGCCGGTTTTTGCACGCAGCCTCTTTTTCAGAACGACTACGGCGGCACCTGCGTTCGCATCCGCAGACGCGGTTGCGTCAGCGTGTGGAAGCCGGACCACGACCTCAGTAAAAGACCCGACCTCGCTCGTGAGCGCAATCTCGCCACGATGCTTTTCGATGAGCCATTTCGCGATCGCCAGACCGAGGCCACTGCCAAGTTGGCGCGACGCCCTTGGGCTTCGGCCACGGTAAAATCGCTCGAACACCTTGGGTATTTCCTCGGCTGGAATGCCCAAACCCTTGTCGCGTATCGCAATCTCCGCATGCCCGTCCACAACGGTCATATTCAAGTTCACCGAGCGATCGCGCGGAGAATATTTTATGGCATTGTCCAGAATTATCACGAGAGCCTGTTTGAGACGTTGCGCGTCGGCAGTGATCCAGACCGGACGGGTGCTGTAGGCCGCCTTGATCGAGATGCCCTTGGCGCGCCCCAGGATTTCGCCCTCGTGGACCGCATCGGCGACGATGCTCACGAGGTCCGTTCGGCGAGGCTCGAAACGGATTGTATCGGTTTCCGAACGAGACAGAAAAACGAGGTCGTCGACGAGGCGTCCCATCTCCAGGCTCTGAGTGACAATCCGTTCGAGCGCATCGCGGTACACTGCCTCTGGCTTTGAACCATGGCGCAGCGGAATTTCCGCTTCACCGCGAAGCGCCGTAAGTGGAGTGCGCAGTTCATGGCTGATGTCGGCGAGGAACTGGACGCGCAACCGGTCGAGCTCCGTCAGCCGTTGGTTGGCCGCGGCAAGCTCTGCCGTCCGTGTGGCAACTTGCTGCTCGAGTTCTGCTTTGGCATTGAGCAGCCGGTCGCGCTGGTCTTGCTGATGCGTGGCCATTTCGTTGAACCGCCTGGCGAGCGCACCAAGTTCGTCGCGGCCATCAAAGGCGATCCGGTGGTCGAGATCACCACGACTGATCGCCTCTGTGCCTTCCGTCAGCAGGCTGATCGGGCGCATCAATGATCGGGCGAGAAGGAAAGCAGCGACAAAGCAGAGAACCACGGCAGCCAACGCAAGCGCGGCCGTCATCCAGGTCAGGCGTCGCCACAGTGCTTCTGCCTGCAGCTCGGTTCGCACGACCTCTTCCTCTTCGTCGCGCCGCGCGGCTTCCAGGATGTTTTCGAACTCGGCATCGAAACGATTCTCGATGTCCCGGCGAAAAACGCTGACCGCGTCCTCCTGGCGCCCCTGGTTGCGAAGATTGATTGCGTCAGAGGTGGCTTTGGCGATTTCTCCGTAGAGCGTGCGCATCCGCGTGACGCGGAAGATCTCGTCACCGCCGTCCTCCTGTTCGCTGCTGCCCCCGAGAAACTCGGCTTCTCCCCTGGTCAGTTCCGCGAGCTTTTCGAAGCCTGCCTCAAGCTCGGCGCGGGCGCTCTCGTAGTCGGGACGCTCCGGTTCGCCAATTAACAGGAACTCGGCGATCAGCTCGGAATATCGGTTGGCGTTCACCGTAAGTGCGGTGACGGCTTCGAGCTGGTTGTTGGCCCATTGCACGCGCTGCGTGTAGTAGGTTGTCGAGCGAATGGTGATGTAGACGATAGCCGCCATAATCACGACTGCCCCCACGACAATGAGCTGAAATACAAGAATGCGAGACCTGATGCCCATCGGTGTCCATCGGCGTTGAGAACCCGAAACCGATCGGATTCAAGAATACCCCCCTTCGCGGCAGAGAAGGCCACCGTGCAGGATGGCTCGCGCAGATCGGCGCAACATTTCCGCGACGCCGTTTCAGCACGGAGCAACCATAGAGGACCCGCTATTAAGGATACGAGAGATTCAGGTTAGAAATTGGTGAGAATGCAGTCCTGCCGTCCGAATTTAGCGGCTTGCCCCCGTGAGAGGCTAAGTCCAGCCGAACGCCGCAAGCCGAGGCGAGACTGGCTTGCCGGGTTTGATCGGGCGCGGAGTTGAAGACCGTCGCGGATGATTTGGGAGTCACTTACGAAACCGCTAGGAATCACCTGAAAGCCGTCTTCGTCAAAACCGAGACCCATCGCAGCCGGAACTGGTCGCGTTGCTCGCGAGAATAGCCAGCACCGCCCAGACTGAATGAGTCTATTCGGTTGAATCGCTATCCGGCAATTGCATGTCGGTGATGATGTTCTCGCCGTTTGTCTCGTCGTAGGCGATCACGATGTCCATGCCGGGTTTCAGCGCTTCGAGATCGGTTTCGGCGTTCAGCTTGTAGGATTTGCCGTCGTCGAGTGTCAGCGTCAACGTCTCCTTGTCGATCTCTTTGATCAGGCCTTCGGTCTGGCCGGCAAAGGCGGCGGTGGAAATCAGCAACATGGCGGCAACGGCGCCGATCGGGATACGCATCATCGTCCTCTTATCATTGCGCCGGCACAGTGGCGGCGGGTGTTCAACAGACGGTGTTCAACAGACGGGTGGAGGGAAGCAGAAACCAACCGAATGTGTCAAAACTAAATCCGCCAGATCACAGTTTGACCGCTGCGGAAAACGCCAATAGAACGCAGCTACGGCGCCGCGCGTCCTGACGCAGAAACGACGCTGTGGCACTTTTGATTTTGCGCATGATCCTTCCCGAAAATCGCTCCGATTTTCGGGGTCATGCGCTAAGCCGGCTCGGTGCCGGCAGGGCTGGTTTTCATGTCTCACAATACGTTTGGCCATCTTTTCCGCGTCACCACCTGGGGCGAAAGCCATGGCCCAGCGCTCGGCTGCGTCGTCGACGGCTGTCCGCCCGGCATCCGCTTCACGCGCGCCGAGGTCCAGGCCGAACTCGACAAGCGCCGCCCGGGTCAATCGCGTTTTGTGACGCAGCGTCGCGAACCAGACGAGGTCAAGATCCTGTCCGGCTTCATCCTGGATGACGACGGCGAGACCATGATCACCACCGGCACGCCGGTGTCGATGGTGATCGAGAACGTCGACCAGCGCTCCAAGGACTATGGCGAGATCGCCCGCCAGTACCGGCCGGGTCATGCCGATTATACCTACGACACCAAATACGGCCTGCGCGACTATCGCGGTGGTGGCCGTTCTTCGGCCCGCGAGACAGCGGCGCGGGTGGCGGCCGGAGCCTTGGCCCGCAAGGTCGTGCCCGGCATGATCGTGCGCGGCGCACTGGTCTCGATGGGGGAAAAATCGATCGACCGCGCCAACTGGAACTGGAATTTCGTTGGCGACGCCGAAAATCCATTCTTCACGCCCGATCCGGCATCGGTCGCCGTCTTCACCGCGTATCTTGACGGCATCCGCAAGGCGGGTTCCTCGGTCGGCGCGGTAATCGAGATCGTCGCCGACGGCGTTCCGGCAGGCCTGGGCGCACCGATCTACGCCAAGCTCGACCAGGACATTGCCTCGGGCCTGATGTCGATCAATGCCGTCAAGGGTGTCGAGATCGGCAACGGCTTCGAGGCCGCCCGCATCACCGGCGAAGAAAATGCCGACGAGATGCGTATCGGCAATGACGGCAAGCCGGTCTTCCTGTCCAACAATGCCGGCGGCATCCTCGGCGGCATCTCCACCGGCCAGGCGATCGTCGCGCGCTTCGCCGTCAAGCCGACCTCGTCGATCCTGACCCCGCGAAAGTCGATCGATAAGGACGGCAACGACGTCGAGATCATGACCAAGGGCCGGCACGATCCGTGCGTCGGCATCCGCGCCGTGCCGATCGGCGAGGCGATGGTTGCCTGCGCGATCGCCGATCACTATCTGCGTCATCGGGGACAGACAGGGAGAGGAGAGGGCAGTAGGGCAGTAGGGCAGTAGGGCAGTAGGGCAGTAGGGCAGTAGGGCAGTATGTTATCCCGCCGAAGCAGCCAATTTTTTCCTTTTCCCTAATCCCTTACTGCCCTACTGCCTTACTGCCCTATCCCCTGCGAGAGCGAAGCGAGCGTCCATGCCTTACGACCAGAAGAAGATCGTCGAAGCCCTGCGCGCCTTCGAACGCGGCGAGATTGTCGTCGTCATGGACGATGACGGGCGCGAGAACGAGGGCGACCTGATCGTCGCCGCCGTCCATTGCACGCCGGAAAAGATGGCGTTCATCGTCCGCAATACCTCTGGTATCGTCTGCACGCCGATGCCGCGCGAGGAGGCCAAGCGCCTCAACCTGTCGCCGATGGTCGCCGACAACGACTCGGCCCACACCACCGCCTTCACCGTCAGCGTCGATTTCAAGCACGGCACCACGACCGGCATTTCGGCCGACGACCGCACATTGACCGTGCGCAATCTTGCCAACGGCAATGTCGGCGCCTCCGATTTCGTCCGCCCCGGCCACATCTTTCCGCTGATTGCGCGCGAAGGCGGTGTGCTGATGCGTTCGGGCCATACCGAAGCCGCGGTCGATTTGTGCAAGCTTGCCGGCCTGCCGCCGGTCGGTGTCATTTCCGAGCTGGTCAATGATGACGGCACCGTCATGCGCGGCCCGCAGGTGCAGGCCTTCGCCGAAAAGAACGTTTTGAAGCAGATTTCGGTCGCCGACCTCATCGCCTATCGCCAGCGTAAGGAAACGCTGGTCGAGCGTGTCGCCTGTTCGGAGATCGACACGCCCGGCGGCCAGGCGCAGGTCTTCACCTACACGCTGCCCTGGGACTCGATGCACCATGTGGCGATCGTCTTCGGCGACATCCGCGACGGCGAGGAGGTGCCGGTGCGACTGCATTCCGAGGATGTTGTGACGGACGTTTTCGGCACCGGCCACAGGCTGGACGGCATCATGAAATCGATGGGCGAGCGTCGGCGCGGCGTCATCGTCTATCTGCGCGAAGGTTCCGTCGGCGTCGCCCATCAGGAGCGCAACCGGCCGGCTGCCGGCGACCGCGAGGACCATGAAGAGGCGCGCCGCCGCGAAAGCGAATGGCGCGAGATCGGCCTGGGCGCGCAAATCTTGAAGGATCTGGGCATTTCCTCGATCAACCTGATCGCCTCGCGCGAACGCCACTATGTCGGCCTCGAAGGTTTCGGCATCCACATCGCCAAGACCGAGATTCTCTAGGACTGGTTTAGCGGATCGCCGGCATGCGTCCAGTCCCGCTTGGCACCGGACGCATGGAGTCTATTCGGCAGGAACTGCGGCTGTTTCGCGCGCGGAGATGTCACTATCGCCCGTGGCAAGGCTGCGCTGGCCGGCGAGCACGGTGACCAGCGCGACAGTGCCCGCCGCCACCGACACCAGGAAGCCGCTCTGTGCACCGAAGGCGTCCACCACCCATCCGGCGGCGAAGGAGCCGAGCGCCATGCCGATGCCAATGCCGGTCATGACCCAGGTCACGCCCTCGGTCAGCATCGCCTCCGGCACGCGCCGCTCGATCAGGCCGAATGCCGTGATGAAGGTCGGCGAGATCGCCACACCGCTAACGAAGACAGCCAGCGCCAGAAGCGGCACCGTGTCTGCGACAAGCAACGGCAGCGTGGTGAGCGCGATGATGGCGATCGCGATGGCAAGCTGAATTTGCAGCGGTGTTTTCAGGTTCAGAGCGCCGAGGACGATGCCGACGACGAACGATCCGAGGGCATAGACGCCGATGACGAGGCTGGCGGCGCCCGGCTGGCCGAGCTCCTTGGTGATCGCCACGGTGCTCACCTCCGTGGTTGCGAAGGTCGCGCCGATGAAGATCAGGGCCAAGGTGATGATTTGGACCGGCCGCAGGCGGATTGCCGATCCGCGCGAACCCTGGTCGACCGGTCGCACGCGCGGCTCGGTCGAGCGCTGCAGGATGAGGGCTGTCGAGCCGAAGGCGAGGAACAATGTGCTCGCCAGCATTCCCGCTTCCGGGAAAAGCGCGACGCTCAGGCCAACCGACAGCGAAGCCCCGGCGATGTAGACCAGCTCGTCCGCCGCCGATTCGAAGGCGAACGCCGTGTTTATCTCGGGGCGATCCCGGAAGAGCTCTGTCCAGCGCGCGCGCACCATCGCTGGGATGCTGGGCATTGCAGCGGCCAGCAGCGCTGACACGAACAGTGTCCATATCGGCAAGTCCTGATTGGCCGCCGTAATCAGCACTACGAAGGCGAGCACGGAAATAACGGTGGTGGGCGTCACAATCCGCGCCTGGCCGAGGCGGTCCACCAGCCGCGATATCTGCGGCGCGACAAAAGCATTGGCCAGCGCATATGTCGCGGAGACGGCGCCGGCCAGCCAATACTCGCCATGCGTCTGCGACAGCATCGCGACGATTCCGATCGGAGCCATGGCCATCGGCATCCGGGCGACGAAGCCGGCTGCTGCGAAGCCCTTGGCTCCCCTTGCCTTGAATATTTCGCGATAGGGATTGGGCATGAGGAACACTCCTGGATTTTGAAGGCCGATCCACTTATATACGTGGCGTATGCAAATCAAATAATGACATACGACGCGTATGTCAATCAATATACGAGACGTATGTGAAGGAATGGGCGAATGGGGCACAAACCACGCAAGGAGATGATCGCCGAAACCCGCGCCAAACTGGTCGCGGCGGCGCGCCATGCCTTTGGCACTGTCGGCTATGCCGAGGCCTCGATGGACGACTTCACCGCATCGGCCGGGCTGACGCGCGGCGCGCTTTATCATCACTTCGGCGACAAGAAGGGCCTTCTCCAGGCGGTTATCGCCGAGATCGACGCCGAGATGTTGGCCCGGTTGAAGATCGTGTCAGTCAGGGCGGACACTCTCTGGCAGGGCTTTGTCGACGAATGCACCGCCTATATCGAGATGGCGCTGGAGCCGGAGATCCAGCGTATTGTCCTTCGCGACGGACCGGCGGTGCTCGGCGATCCTTCGCAATGGCCGAGCCAGAACGAATGCATCCGCTCGATGAGCGAGAACCTTCGAAAGCTGAGGGACGAGGGAACCATCGTTGCCGTTGATCCCGAAGCCGCAGCAAGGCTGGTCAGCGGCGCCTCGCTACATGCCGCGCAGTGGATCGCAAATTCGGAAAATCCAGAAGCGACGTCGAAAAAGGCGGTGAAGGCGTTCAACGTGCTTTTGGAGGGACTGCTCAGGCAAGGCCGCAGGATTGGCCGTCCACAAGCACCGGCTGAGGTGGACAAATCGCCGGCCTGAGCCTGTATCAAGACCACCAAAGGCAAGGCGCGATCTCGAATGGGACGGGCGAAGCGCGCCTCAAGATTCGGGCAGCTCCCGCCGGACCCAACCAGCACCCAACGCCTAAACTCTGTTGAACGTCTGCCTTTGGCGGTTGCAAAACATGGTCAAAGCCGCCGGGCGCGCCTATATCGGGGGCATGGTCACAAGGCTTTATACCCACCCGATCTTCCTCGAGCATATAACGCCGCCCGGTCATCCGGAGCGGCCGGACCGCCTGCGCGCCATCGAGCGCGTGCTCGACGACGAGGCCTTTGCGGCCCTTGATCGTGCCGAGGCGCCGGAAGGCGACGAGGCCACCATCCTCTACGCACACCCGCAGGAATTCGTCGAATGGGTCCGCGCTTTGATGCCGGACACCGGTATCGCTCGTGTCGACGCCGACACCACCGCCAGCCCGAAAAGCTGGCAGGCGGCCGTCACGGCGATTGGCGCTGCCAACGCCGCCGTCGACGATGTCTTTCGGGGCGACGTGGCCAATGTCTTTGTCGCCGCCCGGCCGCCCGGCCACCACGCCGAAAAGACCACGTCCATGGGCTTCTGCCTGTTCAACACCGCGGCGATCGCGGCGCGCTACGCGCAAAGGCAGCACCAGGCCGAGCGTGTTGCCATCGTCGACTGGGACGTCCACCACGGCAATGGCACGCAGGATATTTTCTGGGACGATCCGTCGGTGCTCTATTGCTCGACGCACCAGATGCCGCTTTACCCGGGGACCGGGGCGGTGAGCGAAACCGGCGCCGGCAACATCGTCAACGCGCCGCTGGCGCCGCAGACCGGCAGCGAGGTTTTCCGCGACGCTTTCCTGTCGCGGATCTTGCCGGCGCTCGACAATTTCGCGCCCGACCTCATCATCATTTCCGCCGGCTTCGACGCGCACCACCGCGATCCGCTGGCCGAGATCAACCTGACCGAGGACGATTTCGACTGGGCAACCGGCCAGTTGATGCAGCGCGCCGGTCGCCACAGCGACAACCGGCTCGTCAGCATGCTCGAGGGCGGCTACGATCTGCAGGGATTGGCATTTTCGGTCGCCGCCCATGTCGGGCGACTGATGAAAGGATAGACGATGGCTGGTGAGAGCAACGAAGACGTCAAGGCGATGAGCTTCGAGCAGGCGCTCGACGCGCTGGAGAAAATCGTCGATGATCTGGAGCGCGGCGACGTGCCGCTCGACCAGTCGATTCGCATCTATGAGCGTGGGGAGGCGCTAAAACTCCATTGCGACCGGCTGCTCAAGGCGGCCGAGGACAAGGTCGAGAAGATCAGGCTTTCGCGCGACGGCAAGCCGGTGGGGACCGAGCCGCTGGATGCGGAGTAAAGCACGGTCTCCAACGACAATTTCGCCGTGCGGCTTTTCGACATGATCATGATTGAGGATAATACTCATCCCGCTTGAAACGGCTCCAGGACGAGAGGAGATTGCGAACGATGTGCAGAAACATCAAGACCCTGTTCAATTTCGATCCGCCGGCAACCGATGACGAGGTCCGCGATGCCGCACTTCAGTTTGTCCGCAAGCTGAGCGGAACGACACGGCCGTCGAAACAGAACCAGCATGCGTTCGACCACGCCGTCGAGGCCATAGCCGCGTCTGCGCGCGAATTGCTGGACAGCCTCGAGACGACACAGCATCCGCGCAATCGCGACGAGGTGGCGGCCAAGGCGAAAGCCAGGTCTGCACTCCGCTTCGCCTGAGGAAGACCGCATGAGCTTCTTTCCCGGAAACGACCCTCTGCCCGGTGACGCCTTCGCCAGCGACCAGATCGAACTGATGGTTATTCCGAACGCCAAGGACATTGGCGGCTTTCAGGTTCGCCGTGCCTTGCCGACCGCCAGGCGTCGGCTGGTCGGTCCGTTCATCTTCTTCGATCGCATGGGACCGGCGATTTTGCGGGCCGGCCAGGCGCTTGATGTCCGCCCGCATCCCCATATCGGCCTGTCGACGGTCACTTACCTGTTCGACGGCAAGATCAGGCATCGCGATTCGCTCGGCACCGAAATGGTCATCCAGCCCGGCGACGTGAATTTGATGACCGCCGGTCGCGGCATCGTCCATTCCGAGCGTACGCCGCAGGAGCTGCGCGGTGCGCCGATGTCGGTTTCCGGCCTGCAGACATGGCTGGCGCTGCCGGACGATAAAGAGGAGGTCGACCCGATCTTCGAGAATACCGCGGCCATGCGTCTGCCCGAAATCGACGCTGAAGGCGTCAGCGGGCGCGTTGTCATTGGCGCGTTTGCCGGGCTGCGGTCACCGGTCGTGACCGCTTCGGACACGCTCTATGCAGACCTCAGCCTGGCGCCCGGCGCCAGCGTGAAAATCCCTGCCGATGCCGAGGAGCGCGCCATCTACACGTTGAAAGGCGAGGTTTCGATCTCCGGTGACCGCTTCCCGGCAGAGCGGCTGCTGGTGTTCCGGCCCGGCGACGAGATCGTCGTGTCGTCGGAGGGTGGAGCGCATTTCATGCTATTCGGCGGCGCCTCGCTCGGCTCCAAGCGCTATATCTGGTGGAATTTCGTGTCATCGTCGAAGGAACGCATCGAACAGGCGAAAGAAGAGTGGAAGACAGGCCGTTTCGATATCGTTCCGGGGGATGAAGAAGAGTTCATTCCGCTGCCGGACAACTAGAGCGCCGCGCGTCCTTTTTGACGCGTAAACGAAACCCTAACAGTTTGAAGCTATGCCGCGTCACTCGCACGCATTTACATTCGCCGGCCAGCAGCCTATTTCGCAGATGAATAAAAAGCAGGCCACAGCACCAGTGAACGCAAAGCTCCATACGCCACTTCTCGACAAGGTCCGCATCCCGGCCGACCTCAGGACGCTTGACGAACGTCATCTGCCGCAATTGGCATCGGAGCTTCGCACCGAGTTGATCGATGCCGTGTCGCATACCGGCGGACATCTCGGTGCCGGGCTTGGCGTGGTCGAACTGACGGTGGCATTGCACTATGTCTTCAACACGCCAGACGACCGGCTGATCTGGGATGTCGGTCACCAGGCCTATCCGCACAAGATCCTGACCGGCCGCCGCGACCGTATCCGCACGCTGCGGCAAGAGGGCGGCCTGTCCGGTTTCACCCAGCGCGCCGAGAGCGAATACGATCCGTTCGGCGCCGCCCACTCCTCGACCTCGATTTCCGCCGGCCTCGGCATGGCAATGGCACGCGATCTCTCCGGGGGCCGCAACAATGTCATTGCCGTTATCGGCGACGGCGCCATGTCGGCCGGCATGGCCTATGAGGCGATGAACAATGCCGGCGCGCTCGATGCCCGGCTGATCGTCATCCTCAACGACAACGACATGTCGATCGCTCCGCCGACCGGGGCGATGAGCGCCTATCTGGCCCGCCTGGCGTCGGGCAAGGCCTATCTGGGCTTGCGCGATTTCGGAAAGAAGCTGACCTCCTATCTCGGCGAGCGCGCCGATCGCGCCATCAAGCGGGCGGTCGAGCATGCGCGCGGTTACGTCACCGGCGGCACGCTGTTCGAGGAAATGGGTTTTTATCACATCGGCCCGATCGACGGTCACAATCTCGAGCACCTGATCCCGGTGCTGAAGAACGTCCGCGACAATGCCGACGGTCCGGTGCTGATCCACGTCGTGACCCAGAAGGGCAAGGGCTATGGACCGGCCGAGGCGGCCGCCGACAAATATCATGGCGTCAACAAATTCGACGTCATCACCGGTGCGCAGGCCAAGGCGCCGGCCAACGCGCCGAGCTACACGAAAGTCTTTGCCGACAGCCTGATCCAGGAAGGCCGCGAAGATGATCGCATCGTCGCCATCACCGCCGCCATGCCGAACGGCACCGGCCTCGACCTCTTCGGCGAGGCGTTCCCGGCGAGGACTTTTGATGTCGGTATCGCCGAGCAACATGCGGTGACTTTTGCCGCCGGCCTTGCCACCGAAGGCTTCAAGCCTTTCGCGGCGATCTATTCGACCTTCCTGCAGCGTGCCTACGACCAGGTCGTCCACGACGTGGCGATCCAGAAACTGCCGGTGCGCTTCCCGATCGATCGCGCCGGCTTCGTCGGGGCCGACGGGGCGACCCATTGCGGCGCCTTCGACACGACTTTTTTGGCGACGCTGCCCGGTTTCGTCGTCATGGCCGCGGCAGATGAGGCGGAACTCAGACACATGGTGCGCACGGCGGCAAGCTACGATGACGGCCCCATCGCCTTCCGCTACCCGCGGGGCAACGGCGTCGGCGTCGACCTGCCGGAGCGTGGCTCGGTTCTCGAAATCGGCAAAGGCCGTATCGTCAGGGAGGGCACCAAGGTTGCGCTGCTTTCCTTCGGCACGCGGCTGCAGGATTGCCTGGCTGCGGCCGAGGAACTCGGCGCGGCAGGGCTTTCCACCACGGTCGCCGATGCTCGTTTCGCCAAGCCGCTCGACGAGGACCTGATCCGGCGGCTGGCGCGCTCGCACGAAGTGCTGGTAACAGTCGAAGAGGGCGCGGTCGGTGGCTTCGCCAGCCATGTGCTGCAATTCCTCGCCCATGAAGGGCTGCTGGAAAACGGCCTGAAGGTACGCCCGCTTGTGTTGCCCGACACTTTTGTCGATCACGCCAAGCCCGAAAAGATGTATGCCGACGCCGGGCTTGATGCCGCCGGTATCGTGCGCACCGTCTTCGCGGCGCTGGGACACACCGCCAGCGCGCAAAGCGCCTGAATCAAAGTCTCAACGGCTTGCATCAATTTGCCGACCGACGGTCGTAGACTGTTTGCGTTGTCATTTGGCATTCGCCTACGCAAGCGTTGGTGCGAGTTCAGGATCCGCCGGCGTGCCTTCGAGGAACGGCGTTCATGATGGCCTCCGCCAGTTCTTCGAGGACGGGAGTATCGCCTTTCGACGCGGCAAATAGCCTGAACTGCGCTTCGGGCAACTCTGGCAGGCCGTAGCTTTCGGGTACCCTGACCAGGCCGTTTCTCAGCTGACTGACTGTCATCGGCGCTACAGCGAAGCCTGAGATGGCAGCCGCCCTCAGGCTGGCGTTGCTGGTGCAGATCATCACCATGCGCTGGCTGATCCCGGCCTTGGCAAGCCGTTCAAGAGCAACTTCCCTGTAGGGGCAAGGTTCCGGCAACACGGCCAATGGCAGCGGGTCCAGAAGTTCCACGCCGGTATGATCCGCCCATGCCCAGACAAGAGGCTCGCGCCACAGGAGGCGCCCCATCTCCTCACCCTCACACTGGGATCCGAGCACCAGTTCGATATTGCCCTCCTTCATCTTCGAGAGCAGCGCACCCGGAATCCCGACTTGCACCTCGATCTGCAATCCGCGGCGATCGGCGCCGAATGCCTGCAAGGCGCGAAGGATGGGGACCTGTGCGAAGTCTTCCGAGAGGCCGACGCGAACTCTGCCGTGAAAGGGTGCCTGCGCCAGATCGGCCAAAGCATCCCGGTTAAGGGCGAGCATCGCCCGGGCATAGGCGAGCAGGCGCTCGCCATCTTGTGTCATCTCCAGCGAGCGCGTCGTCCTTTTGAGTAACGGCTTTCCGACCTGCTCTTCGAGACGACGCAGGTGCCCACTGACGGCCGACTGCGTAAGGTTCAGTCGCGCCGCTGCCCGACTGAAGCCGCCTTCGTCGAACACGGCGACGAACGTCCTGAGCAGGACCAATTCCAGCATATATTCTGATCCATGATGAATATTGTCGATAATCTCAATTTTTATATCGAATTAAAATATGACGCAATACGGTTCGTCACAATGAGCAAGGATGATCCATGACCAAGCTGCTGCATATCGTTTCCTCGCCCCGCAAAGAGCGTTCCGCCTCGCGTGAGGTCGCCGAGGCCTTTGTTCAAAGCTGTCGTGCTCGGCGACCCGACTTGGCGATTTCAACGCTCGACCTATGGGATGTCGACCTCCCCGAATTCGGTGAGGACGCGATGTTGGCCAAATATGCCGGGCTCAGCGGCACGCCGCTTACCCCTTCTCAACAGCAGGCATGGGCCACATTGCAAGAATTGGCGCAACAACTGCACTGGGCGGATATTGTCCTGCTGTCGACGCCCCTGTGGAATTTCAGCATTCCCTACAAACTCAAGCACTTCATCGACCTGGTATCGCAGAAGGAAATCCTTTTCTCGTTCGACCCTGAACACGGGTTCGCAGGACTGCTCCGGGATAAGACCGCCGTGGTCGTCCATGCGCGAGGTCTCGACTATGCGGCGCAATCCATCACGCCGGCGCAGCGCTTCGACTTTCAAAAACCCTATGTAGAAGCGTGGTTGCGCTTCATCGGTATCGAAGATGTCCGCAGTCTAATCGTCCAGAAAACCCTCTTTGGACCCGATATTGACCATGCGGCTCGCCAGGATGCACGGGAGGCCGCGTTACAGCTGGCGGAAGATCTGCTGTCGCAGACAACAGAGGCGATTGCATGATTACGAAGCGCCCGCTGCGGACAAGAAGGGCGGCTCTGGAGACTGGCCGGGAAGGTCGCCTTATGGTGCGACGGAGCACCCTCGGTTCAGGCCCGAGGGCATGTTTTTGCGCGACATGCATCAGAACCACATATCGCGCACGCAGCGACCATCGCGCGGCAGGTCCTCGAACGTGAGGAGGCCATCGAAATGGTCGATTGGCAGGTCGGCGACGGTGTCGGGCGGCGCGAGCCTCACATTGACGGCGATCCGAGTGCGACCGGCGGCGCTGGCGCGCAAACCACGCCAGGCCAGCACACAGGCGCATGTCGGACAGAACAGAATCTCGAGTGACGGGCCATCCTTTCCGGAGCGCCTATAAGCACTTGTCGGTCCCGCAAGACGGATGCGTTCGTCGACATAATCGTAAGCCCACAGCGCGCCATAGCGGCGGCAAAGCGTGCAGTTGCAGGCTGTGATCGAGCCGGGATCGCCCTTCAAAGTCCAGCGGGCCGCGCCACAATGGCAGGTTCCGGTCAGCATTCGTCCTCCTAACCTTTTGGCAGCAACACGAGCATTGTTCCCAACATTGTGCCGGACCCGGTGCGATATTCAACAAATTGTGGGCGTGGCCTGATGCGCTCGCCGCTTTCGCAAGATGTTCGTTGTCCCGAACATCCTTGCCTTCGTGACAGGCTTTCGCCATGAAGGCCGATGACTTTACCAGCCAGCACACGCCAGCGGCTCGACGAACTCCTCGTCGCGCGCGGCCTGTTCCCCAGCCGCTCTCGCTCCCGCGACGCGATCGAGCGCGGCACCGTGAAGGTTGACGGCGTCATCGCCCGCAAGCCCGGCCAGACCGTCCGGGCTGATTGCCTCATAGAAGTCGATGATCCGGCGCAGGGCTATGTGTCGCGTGCTGCGCTGAAGCTGATCGCCGGGCTCGACTATTTCGGCCTCGATCCAGCCGGCAGTGAAGCGCTCGACGTCGGCGCCTCGACCGGAGGCTTCACTCAGGTCTTACTCGGGCGCGGCGCGGCGCATGTCACGGCGATCGATGTCGGGCATGGCCAGATACATCCGGACATCGCTGGCGATCCGCGTGTGACGGTCATCGAGGGATTGAACGCGCGTGATCTTTCCACCGCCGATCTTGCCGATCGCATTCCGGATTTTATCGTCTCCGATGTCAGCTTCATCTCGCTGAAACTGGCGCTGCCGCCGGCGCTCGCGATTGCCAGTAGCGGCGCTAAAGCAATATTTCTGGTCAAGCCGCAGTTCGAGGCGGGCCGCGAGGCGATCGGCAAGGGCGGCTTGCTGAAAGACCCATACGATGCCGCGCGGATTGCCGGCCTGCTGCAGGATTGGCTGGACGGCGTCCCCGGCTGGCGTTCGCTCGGACTGCACCTGTCGCCGATCGAAGGCGGCGACGGCAACCGCGAGTTCCTGCTCGCCGGGATCAAGGACGCCGGTATCGAGAACAGGGGGATCGGAGGCCGATGACCGCTCGCTTCACGATCACACGGCTGGGCTCCCAGGGCGACGGCGTCGCCGAGACCGAAACCGGCGAGCTTTTCATTCCGTTCACGCTGCCCGGTGAAACCGTCGCCGCCGCGCGTGAAAGGGATCGCGCCACGCTGATATCGGTGCTGGAGGCTTCGCCGCTTCGCATCGACCCTGCCTGTCGGCATTTCACCGAATGCGGCGGCTGCGCCATCCAGCATCTTGAGGCCGAAGCCTATCATCGGTGGAAGCGCGACAAGGTTGCGCATGCGCTCAACAGCAAGGGCATCACTTGCGACATTGACGCGCTGGTGCCGTGCGCGCCGCAGACGCGTCGGCGCGTCGTGTTCACCGCCCAGCGCAGCGAGGCTGGCATGCTGCTCGGCTTCGTTCGGGCGCTGTCGTCCGAGATCATTTCCATCGAGGAATGCCCGATCTCGCTGCCCGAGATCGTCGCAAAGCTCGACGCTCTGAGAGCACTTGCCGAATTGGTTTGCGCAACGACGAAATCGTTCCGCATGACGGTCACGGTGACCGCTTCCGGCCTCGATGTCGCGGTTCACGAGTCCGGCAAGCTCGGCGAGAACCAGCGCCGCGTCGCCTCGAATTTCGTCATCGCTCAGGGGTTGGCCAGGCTTTCGATCGATGGCGAGATCATCATCGAGCCCAAAAAGCCGGTTGTCACGTTCGGCAGCGTCGCTGTCGCAGTGCCGCCGGGCGCCTTCCTGCAGGCTACCGCGGCCGCCGAGCAGGCGATGGCCGACATCGTCGGCCGGCACCTCGCGCGCGCCAAAAAAGTCGCCGATCTCTTCGCCGGCTGCGGCAGCTTTGCGCTGCGTCTCGCCGCCAAGTCGGAAGTCCATGCGGTGGAGGGGGATGCGGCGGCGCTTTCGGCGCTCGACCGGGCATTCCGTTTCGCCAGCGGTCTGAAGCGCGTTGCCAGCGAACGCCGCGACCTGTTTCGGCGGCCGCTCACATTCAAGGAGTTGAATGCCTTCGATGGCGTTGTGTTCGATCCGCCCCGCGCCGGCGCCGAAGACCAGTCGAAACAGATTGCCCGTTCCGACGTGCCGCTGGTCGCCGCGGTTTCCTGCAATCCGGTTACGCTGGCGCGCGACTTGCGCATCCTCGTTGACGGCGGCTACGCCCTGAAAAGCGTGACGCCGATCGACCAGTTCCTGTGGTCGCCGCATGTCGAGGCCGTCGCGCTTCTTGAGAAGCCGAAGCGACGGCGGTAACGGTCCGCATTTGTTGAGCTTGAATTTCGCGTAAAATGAGCATATTTTGAGCATGTTCTGTTCAAAATGTGCTAGGATTCTGTTATGAATACCGCAGCTCTCGATATCAGAGCATCGCGCTTTGGCGACGAGCGGACGCCATTTCTTTCGGCAAGACGGGTGGCTGAACTGCTGGGCGTCAATCTGACCGAACTGGCGGGCCTGATCGGCGTCGCGCGCAACACGCTTGCCGCCAAGACCGGCGCGCGCAAGGTCGACGCCGCATTGAGTCCGATTGTCCGTATCCTTGCGATGGCAGGCGAGATGGCCGGCGATGAACAGCGTGCGGCGATCTGGTTCAAGCATCAGCCGATCCCCGGCTGGGCGGGAAAGACCGCCTACGATCTCGTTCGAGAGGGCAAGACGGACAAGGTGCTTGCCTATCTGGAGGCAGTCCGCTCCGGCATCTATGCCTGAAAACAGACTGAGCCTATGGCGCGCCTTCGTGCCGCGTTGGGCGCATCTGCCGCTTTCCGGCGAAGGAGCAGCCCGCTTTGGCGGTCGCTGGAATCCAGTGGGCGCCACGACGATCTATGCCGCGGGCGAGTTGTCCACTGCTTGGGCGGAGTACAATCAGGGCTTTGTCCAGCATCCGGCGCTGATTGCGAAGCTCGAACTTTCAGGCGCGCGGCTGGCCGACCTGACGGACGCTGATGTGCTGATCAAGCTCGGCGTCACTGCAGACATTCACCGATGTGAATGGCGCGACATCATGGATCAAGGCCTGGTGCCTGAGACGCACACGCTGAGAGATCGCCTGCTTGCCGATGGGCAGCATGGCGTGATCTACCCCTCCTTCATGTCGCCCGGCGGCACATGCGTGGCGCTGTGGCAATGGAACGAGAGCAACGCACCCCGCCTGAAGGTCAGCGATCCCGACCATCGCTTGCCGAAAACGCCGGCTTCATGGCTTTAATGCATGTCGCGCAAAAGTGTGCAGCGGTTTTGCGGTAACGACATGCATAAAACAACAACCTAAAGCGCGTCGCATGAGGCCGGTCAGACGCGACGCGCTTTAGGGCAGTTCGAACCGGCCGCGCCGCCGCGCTTCGGCCAGCACGCCCACGTCCATTTCTTCCAACGTCTTCGGCCTGTCCCTACGGGGCAGGGATCCAAACACGTCTTCTGGCCGTGTCTCGGCGAAGACTGGTGCAGGCTTCAGGAGCACGCCCTCTGGAGTATCTTCGACCAGAAGACGTGTGCCGGCGTCCCATTCCCTCCGCTTGCGGATCGCGCTGGGCAGGGTGACCTGCCCCTTGGTCGAGACGGTGATTACGAGTCTTTTCGGGTTGGCCATCGCGGCGCATCCTCTGAATGTAAGACAAAAACCGCAGCTTCCATCAAACCCTTGTGCCGCCAACCGTCATCTGATTCATCCTGAGGTGCGGCTGGCCGACGCCGACCGGCACGCCCTGGCCGGCCTTGCCGCACATGCCGATGCCGGTGTCGAGCTTCATGTCGTTGCCGATCATCGCAACCCGATGCATGGCATCCGGCCCATTGCCGATCAGCATGGCGCCCTTGATCGGCTGCGTCACCTTGCCGTTCTCGATCATGTAGGCCTCGGTGCAGCCGAACACGAATTTTCCCGAGGTGATGTCGACTTGGCCGCCGCCGAAGGAGACGGCATAGATGCCGTTCTTGACCGAGGCGATGATTTCGTCCGGCTCCATGTCTCCTGAAGTCATATAGGTGTTGGTCATGCGCGGCATCGGCTGGTGCGCGTAGCCTTCGCGCCGTCCGTTGCCGGTGGCGTTCATGCCCATCAGCCGGGCGTTCTGGCGATCCTGCATATAGCCGACAAGCTTGCCGTCGTCGATCAGCACATTGCGGGCCGACGGCGTGCCTTCATCGTCGACGGTCAGCGAGCCGCGCCGCTCGGCCATGGTGCCGTCGTCGACGACGGTGACACCTTTTGCTGCCACCTGCTGGCCCATCAGCCCGGCGAAGGCCGATGTCTTCTTGCGGTTGAAGTCGCCTTCCAGCCCGTGGCCGACGGCCTCGTGCAGCATGACGCCCGGCCAGCCGCTGGACAGCACGATGTCAAAGGTGCCGGCGGGGGCCGGAATGGCCTCGAGGTTGACCAGCGCTTGCCGCAGCGCCTCCTTGGCGGCGTGTTTCCAGCTGTCCTCGACCAGGAATTCGCCAAACCCTTTGCGTCCGCCCATGCCGAAGGAGCCGCTCTCCTGGCGGTCGCCGTTGCCGACCACCACCGACACGTTGATCCTGACCAGCGGGCGGATGTCGCGCACCATCTGGCCGTCGGCACGCACGATCTCGACATGCTGCCAGGAGGCGGCGAGCGACGCCGTCACCTGCCGCACGCGCGGATCCTCGGCTCGCAGCCACGCATCGATTTCCTGAAGGAGCTTGGCCTTGGCCTCGAAGGAGGGCGAGGGGATCGGGTTGTCGTCGCCATAGAGATGGCGGTTGGTGCGGGCGGGAGCCGCAGCAAGCGTGCCGGAATAGCCGCTCTTGACGGTTGACACAGCGTCGGCCGCGCGCAGCAGCGATGCTTCCGAAAGATCGCTGGAATGCGCGTAGCCGCTCGCTTCGCCGGCGACCGCGCGCAGGCCAAAGCCTTGGTCTGTGTTGAAATTGGCGGTCTTCAGCCGGCCATTGTCAAACATCAGCGCTTCGCTCTCGCTGTATTCGAGGAACAGCTCGCCGTCGTCGGCGCCGTTGATGGTCTCGGCGACGATCTGCTTGATGCGATCGTCGGAAATGTCGAATTGGCCGATCAGGCTGTTCATGGCGCGGTCCGTCCGTGGAAAGAGATTGTCCTCACGATGTAGGCGCGAAGGTGCGCCCAGACAATCGGCAATGACCATTGTCTGTACATGACCCCGAAAATCGGAATCGATTTTCGGAAAGGATCATGCGCAAAATCGAAGCGCTACAGCGTTCTTTGCGCGTCCTTGGATGCGCGGCGCTGTAGCCAAAGGCGGTCACAATCCCATTTTCGTCAGCAGGGTTTTGGGCCTCTCGCGCCGTCTCAAGGCAGCGCGGCGAAACCGTCGGCGAAACCCTTGAGCTCGACCGGGATGCCAATGCCTTCCTCCGGCGTCTGGAAGACGATGAAGGTGGCTGACGTTCCGGTCTTCAGCGTATCGAGCAGTGGCTTTTCGAGAATGACCTCGGCATAGCAGCCGTCCTGGAAGCAGCGCACGAAATAGGCCCGGCCGATATCTTTGCCGTCGACATTGAGGCCGAGCCCGTTGGGCAGCAGCACGCCGAGCGGCGCCAGCACGCGCAGGATTTCGGCCTTGTTGTCGGCGGTGCGCAGCACGACGACGGAAAGCCCCATCTCGGGACGGTCTTCGGCGACGACGTTCTGCATCATCACGCATTGTTCCGATGTGGCGCCAGCCGGCGTGTCGCAGATGATCGACCATGCGCCATGCGTCGTCCGCACCTTGCCGCTTGGCTGCGCGGCATTGGCCTGGCTGAGGCCAAACGAGCCAACATAGGACAGGCCGATCCCAGCAAGGCCAACGCAAGACACGGCAGCGAGAAGGATGACGTTCGACAAGCTTCTCGAAAGCCCAAGTCTCGAAAGCCCAAGTCCCCAAAGCCAAGAGTTCATGACGGCTCCATTGCGAATCACGGCACTTTAAGCCGCGCCAAGGGCAAGTAAAGGATGAGACCACTGCCGGCCTGCCTCGACCAAGGCAATTGTGCGCTTTTCCGTGCCAAATTCGCCCGAATTGCGACGGCCCGTCGCATTTTGCCGGGACACTCCGCCGCTCGGGCGTTCGCGGGTCCGACACCGCCGCGGCCGCCGCCACAAGGCGCAGCCGCGCTTGCGCGCAAAAATGCCGCACGGTTTCCCCCGCTCCTTTCTTGCAGAGGCAAATAGAGTATGGTTTGAACCAGCCTCGGGACTATCCGGGATTCCCGTCCCGGCGTTGTTCGATATTCTTGCGGTCCGATCGCGAGGAACTGGGAGATGATGACGGCAATGAGAAAATTCCTAGCAGGCGCCAAACTCCTGGCAAGCGCTGCCGCCACACTGTTCACCGGTGCATCCGCCCATGCGGCCCAGCCTGCGCCGTGGGAGATGACCTTCCAGCCCGCAGCCACCGACATGATGCGGCAGATCGCCCGGTTCGAGCACTATACGCTGTGGTTCATCGTGCCGATCACCCTCTTCGTGCTCTTTCTCATCGCCTATTGCATCCTGAAGTTTCGCGCGAGCGTCAACCCGACCCCGTCGCGCACCAGCCACAACACGCTGATTGAGGTAATCTGGACGGTCGGGCCGGTCGTCGTCCTGCTCTTGCTCGCCATCCCCTCGTTCCAGCTCTTGACTGCGCAATACACGCCGCCGGAGGAAGCCAAGCTGACCGTCAAGGCGACGGGAAACCAGTGGAACTGGGATTACGAATACCAGACCGAAAACACGCTTTCCTTCAACTCGGCGATCCTGGCGGATTCTGACCGCGCCGCGGCCGGCAAGGAGGACCGCGGCGCTTATCCGCGCCTGCTCGCCGTCGACAACGAGATGGTGGTGCCGGTCAACACCATGACCCGGGTGCTGGTGACGGCGGCAGACGTGATCCACGCCTTTGCCATGCCGTCCTTCGGCATCAAGACCGACGCGGTTCCGGGTCGCATCAACGAGGTCTGGTTCAAGGCGGAAAAGGAAGGCCTCTATTACGGCCAGTGCTCGGAGCTCTGCGGTAAGGACCACGCCTTCATGCCGATCGCGATCCGCGTCGTCTCCGACGCCCAGTACAAGACCTGGCTGGCAGCAGCCGGCACCGACCTTCCCGGCGCCAACAAGGCGCTGATGGCCGAGGTCGACGGCAAAGACAAGGTAGCGGCCGCCGGCAACTGATGCCGCGACCAGAAAAGATCAGGGAACGGAGCCGAACATGGCAGACGCTGCAGCTCACGACCACGACCACAAGCCGTATCATGGCTGGGTGCGGTGGGTGTATTCGACCAACCACAAGGATATCGGCACACTCTACCTGATCTTCGCGATCATGGCGGGCTGCGTCGGCGGTGCCCTTTCGGTCGTCATGCGTATGGAACTGCAGGAGCCTGGGATCCAGATTTTCACCGGCCTGGCGCAGATGGTCTACGGCTTGAACGCCGACGCTGCGCTCGACGGCGGCAAGAACATGTACAATGCCTTCACCACCGCCCATGCGCTGATCATGATCTTCTTCATGGTCATGCCGGCGTTGATCGGCGGCTTCGCCAACTGGATGGTGCCGATCATGATCGGCGCGCCGGACATGGCATTCCCGCGCATGAATAACGTCTCGTTCTGGTTGCTGCCACCGGCTTTCATCCTTCTGATCATCTCGGCCTTCGTGCCGAGCGCGCCTGGCGCCTACGGCGTCGGCGGCGGCTGGACGATCTATCCGCCGCTATCGACCTCGGGCCAGCCCGGACCGGCGATGGATCTTGCGATCCTGTCGCTGCACATCGCCGGCGCCTCATCGATCCTCGGCGCCATCAATTTCATCACCACCATCTTCAACATGCGCGCGCCTGGCATGACGCTGCACAAGATGCCGCTGTTCGCCTGGTCGGTGCTGATCACCGCTTTCCTGCTGCTGCTGTCGCTTCCGGTTCTGGCCGGCGGCATCACCATGCTTTTGACCGATCGCAATTTTGGCACCACCTTCTTCGCGCCCGACGGCGGCGGCGACCCGATCCTGTTCCAGCACCTGTTCTGGTTTTTCGGGCACCCGGAAGTCTACATCCTGATCCTGCCGGGCTTCGGCATCGTCAGCCACATCGTCTCGACCTTCTCCAGGAAGCCTATCTTCGGCTATCTCGGCATGGCCTATGCCATGGTCGCGATCGGGGCGGTCGGCTTCATCGTCTGGGCGCACCACATGTACACGACCGGCCTGTCGCTCGACACGCAGCGCTATTTCGTCTTCGCCACGATGGTTATCGCGGTGCCGACGGGCGTGAAGATATTCTCGTGGATCGCCACCATGTGGGGCGGGTCGATTTCGCTCAAGACCCCGATGCTGTGGGCGATTGGCTTCATCTTCCTGTTCACCGTCGGCGGCGTTACCGGCGTCCAGCTTGCCAATGCCGGTCTCGACCGCCCGCTGCACGACACCTATTACGTGGTCGCGCATTTCCATTATGTGCTGTCGCTGGGCGCGGTCTTTGCCATCTTCGCCGGCTGGTACTACTGGTTCCCGAAGATGACCGGCTACATGTATTCGCCTGTCATCGCCAATACCCACTTCTGGGTTACCTTCGTCGGCGTCAACCTCGTCTTCTTCCCGCAGCATTTCCTCGGACTTTCAGGCATGCCGCGCCGCTACATCGACTATCCGGATGCGTTTGCCGGCTGGAACATGGTGTCGTCCTACGGCTCGTATATTTCGGCCGTCGGCGTGGTCATCTTCCTCTATGGCGTGTTCGAGGCCTTCCAGAAGAAGCGGGTGGCCGGCGCCAATCCATGGGGCGAGGGTGCGACGACGCTTGAATGGCAGCTGCCTTCGCCGCCGCCCTTCCACCAGTGGGAACAGCTGCCGAAGATCAAATAGGCTTCTGCCTGGGCGAATACTGAATCGCCGGTTCGCCCGGCGGTTTTGGCCAACGGAATGATGGACTTTAAGTACGCATGGCGCTTGTCGACGACACCTTGACTGACGAACCGGGCTTTCGCATGTCGGAAGCGACGGCGGGCGATTTCTTCGCACTGTTGAAGCCGCGCGTCATGTCGCTGGTGGTGTTCACCGCCTTTGTCGGCCTGGTCGCGGCACCTGTGGCCATCAATCCGCTTCTGGCGGTGATCGCGATCCTGGCTATTGCCATTGGTGCTGGCGCGTCCGGCGCGCTCAACATGTGGTATGACGCCGATATCGATGCGGTGATGACCAGGACCGCCAGCCGTCCGGTGCCGGCCGGCCGCATCCGGCCAGGCGAGGCGCTGAGTTTCGGCCTGGTGCTGGCGGTGCTGTCGGTGATGACGCTCGGCGTGCTGGTCAATTGGTTGTCGGCGACGCTCCTGGCCTTCACCATCTTCTTCTATGCCGTCGTCTACACGATGTGGCTGAAGCGCTGGACCCCGCAGAACATCGTCATCGGCGGTGCTGCCGGCGCCATTCCGCCGGTGATCGGCTGGGCCGCGGTGACCGGAACCGTCAGCCTGGAAAGCGTCGTCCTGTTCCTGATCATCTTCCTGTGGACGCCGCCGCATTTCTGGGCGCTCGCCCTCTTCAAGTCCGAGGACTATGCCAGGGCCGGCATCCCGATGATGCCGAATGTCGCCGGCCAGGCTTCGACCCGACGCCAGATCTTCGCCTATGCGCTGATCCTTGCGCCGGTTGGCGTGCTGCCATGGGCGCTCGGCTTCACCACACCCGTCTATGGCGTCCTTGCGGTGCTGCTTGGCGCCGGCTTCGTCTGGTATGCGTGGCAGGTGCTGCGGATGGCGGATGACGACCATGTGATGAAGCCAGCCAAGGCATTGTTCGGCTACTCGCTGCTCTACCTCTTCGCCATCTTCGCCATCTACCTTGCCGACTGCGTTGTCGGGCGCGCGCTGGCCACGGGCGGAGCATGACCATGGCCGACAAGAAGCTTGAACTCGTCACGCTGACGGAGCGCCAACAGAAGGCCCGGCGCAACCGCTCGGTAGCCATCGGCCTGGCGCTGGCGGTGCTTGTCGTCATCTTCTACATCGCGACCGTCGTGAAATTCGGTCACAACCTCACCGGAACGATGTGAGGCTCAAGATGAACCGCCAAACAGTGACCAATCCTCAAAAGAAGAACACCAACCGCGTCGTCGCCGGCGTCTGCATCGCCTTTTTCGGCGGCATGATCGGGATGGCCTATGCCGCGGTGCCGCTCTACGCGATGTTCTGCCAGGCGACCGGTTACGGCGGCACTGTGAAACGCGCAACGCAGCAATATGCCGACCGGGTGCTCGACCGCGATATCACCATCCGTTTCGACGCCAACACGGCCGGCGTGCCCTGGCAGTTCGAGCCGGTCGCCCGCTCCGTCACCATCAAGATAGGCGAGACGGCGCAGGCGCATTATAGCGCGACCAACAAGTTCGTCCGCGCCACGACGGCCCGCGCGACCTTTAATGTGCAGCCGGAATTTGCGGGGTCTTACTTCAACAAGGTTGAGTGTTTCTGCTTTACCGATACGACGCTGAAGCCTGGCGAGACGCTGGACATGCCGGTCGTGTTCTATGTAGATCCCGACATCGTCAATGCGCCGGAATTGAAGGACCTGAAGACGATTACCCTGTCCTACACGATGTTCCCGGTCGAGAAGAACGAGAAGACCAAGCCGGTGGCGTCGACAGTGCCGGCCGAAGGCACAAGCAACAAAGTTTCACATACCGAACGAAGCCTCGGGGGTTGATATGGCAGACGCGCACGCAAAACCACAACATGACTACCACCTCGTCGACCCGAGCCCGTGGCCATTCCTCGGCTCGGTCGGCGCGTTGGTCACCGCGATCGGCGGCGTCTGTTACATGCAGTATCTCAAGGGCGGCGATTTCCCGATCTTCGGCTTCAACATCGCCAATCCGTGGCTGTTCTTCATCGGCCTCTTGATCGTCATCTACACCATGTACGCCTGGTGGTCGGATACCATCAGGGAAGCGCATGAAGGCCACCACACGCGTGTTGTGTCGCTGCATCTGCGCTACGGCATGATGATGTTCATCGCTTCCGAGGTGATGTTCTTCGTCGCCTGGTTCTGGGCTTTCTTCGACGCCAGCCTGTTTCCCGGCGAGGCACAGCAATATGCCCGCGCCACCTTCACCGGCGGTGTCTGGCCGCCGAAGGGCGTTGAGGTCCTCGACCCCTTCCACCTGCCGCTCTACAACACCGTCATCCTGCTTCTGTCGGGCACTACGGTGACCTGGGCGCACCACGCGCTGCTTCATGGCGACCGCAAGGGGCTCATCAACGGCCTGGTGCTGACCGTCGGTCTCGGCATCCTGTTCACCATGGTGCAGGCTTACGAATACATGCACGCGCCGTTCGGCTTCAGGGATTCGATCTACGGCGCCACTTTCTTCATGGCGACCGGCTTCCACGGCTTCCACGTCATCATCGGCACCATCTTCCTGCTGGTCTGCCTGGTCCGCGCGATGAAGGGCGACTTCACGCCCAAGCACCATTTCGGCTTCGAGGCCGCCGCCTGGTACTGGCACTTCGTCGACGTAGTCTGGCTGTTCCTGTTCGCGTCGATCTATGTCTGGGCCTCGAGCGGCGCGGTCATCGAAGGCCACTGAAATCTTCCTGAGGAAATCGATGAGGCGGCTGCGGCGACGTGGCCGCCTTACCTTTTGGAGTGAAGGGCACTAAAGTATCGCAATGAGCGACGACAAGGCGATCTGGCCAGCAATCGATCCGATTTCGGCTGGCCTGCACGGCCGCTGCCCGCGCTGCGGCGAGGGCCGGCTGTTTTCCGGCTTCCTCACCGTCGGCGGACGCTGCGCCAATTGCGGCCTCGACTATTCCTACGCCGATGCCGGCGACGGTCCGGCGGTGTTCGTCATCCTGATCATCGGCTTCATCGTCGTCGGGCTGGCGCTGTGGATGGAGGTGACGCTCAGCCCGCCGCTCTGGCTGCATTTCCTGCTGTGGATACCGCTGACGCTGGTGCTTTGCCTGGGCGCGCTCAGGCTGATCAAGGGCGTGCTCCTGACGCTGCAATACCGCAACAAGGCGGCAGAGGGCAGGCTGGACCTCGGCGAATGAGCACGACATCCGCTTCGATTGCGGGCCGTTCGCGGCCGAAGACGGCATTGCTGCTTGGGCTTGGCCTCGTGCTGTTCTTCATCCTGCTGGCGCTCGGCACCTGGCAGCTCCAGCGCCTGTACTGGAAAGAGGGTCTTCTCCAGACCATCGACCAGCGCACGCACTCAGCGCCCGTGCCGTTGGCCGAGGTCGAAAAGCGGTTTGCCGCCAGCGGCGATGTGGATTACACGCCGGTGACGGCATCAGGCACCTTCCTGCATCAAGGCGAGCGACATTTCTTCGCGACCTGGGAAGGCCAGTCCGGTTTCGATGTCTTCACGCCCTTGCATCTGGAGGACGGGCGCTTCGTTCTGATCAATCGCGGCTTCGTGCCGTACGATCTCAAGGACGCAGCCAAGCGTCCGCAAAGCCAGGGTGCGGGCCAGGTGACGGTGACGGGGCTCGCCCGCAATCCGCTGCCGGCAAAGCCCTCGATGATGCTTCCCGACAATGATCCGCAGAAAAACATCTTCTACTGGAAGGATCGCGACGCCATGGCGGCCAGCGCCGGTCTGCCGGCAGGTGCGGGGCTGGTGCCATTCTTTATCGACGCGGACGCCACGCCGAACCCGGGCGGGCTGCCGGTCGGCGGCGTTACAATCATCGAGCTGCCGAACAGCCATCTGCAATACGCCGTAACCTGGTACGGCCTTGCCGCTGCCCTTGCCGGCGTCCTCATCTTCAGGCTTCGCCGCCCGGCGAAAGAATGATCAGCACTGGTGCCCTTGACAGGGCAGGGGTGCGCACCTCATTTCGCGCCTTGAGTTCAAGACTTCAGTTCACGCTACGACCAACCGGCCGGGAATCATGCTTCACACGACGACAAAGCCACCGCTGACGATAAGGCTCTGCCAGCCGCGCGGCTTCTGCGCCGGCGTCGACCGCGCCATCCAGATCGTCGTCCTGGCGCTGAAGAAATACGGCGCGCCGGTCTATGTTCGCCACGAGATCGTGCATAATCGCTACGTCGTCGAGGGGCTGCAAAGCCTCGGTGCGGTGTTCATCGAGGAGCTCTCCGAGATACCGGCTGAGCATCGCCAGAGCCCGGTCGTCTTTTCGGCGCATGGCGTGCCGAAGTCGGTGCCGGCGGACGCCCAGGCGCGCAACCTCTTCTATCTCGACGCCACCTGCCCGCTGGTGTCGAAGGTCCACAAGCAGGCAATGCGCCATCAGCGGCTCGGCCGTCACGTGCTTCTGATCGGCCATGCCGGCCACCCGGAAGTGATCGGCACGATGGGGCAGTTGCCGGACGGCGCCGTCACCTTGATCGAGACCGAAGCCGATGCCGCGAATTTGGTGCCCGCCGACCCGCAGGCGCTCGGGTTCGTCACCCAGACGACGCTGTCGGTCGAGGACACCGCCGGCATCATTCGGGTGCTTAAGGATCGTTTTCCCGATTTGCATGCGGCGGCAGCGGAATCGATTTGCTATGCCACCACCAATCGCCAGGAAGCGGTAAAGGAGACCGCCGCGGGTGCCGATCTCTTCCTGATCGTCGGTGCTCCCAACTCCTCAAATTCGCGGCGTCTCGTCGAAGTGGCCGAACGCGCTGGCGCCTCGATGTCGCTTTTGGTGCAGCGCGCCTCCGAGATTCCATGGACCGAGATTGCCGGCATCTCGACGCTCGGCCTGTCGGCAGGTGCATCGGCGCCGGAAATCATCGTCGACGAGATCATCGATGCGTTCCGGCAGCGCTTCGACGTAACCATCGAGCTGGCGGTGACGGCGACGGAAACCGAGGATTTTCCGGTGATGCGGGTGCTGCGCGACGTCGAGCTGACGGCCGCCGACATGGCTTTCGTCAACGGGGCCGCGTAAGGTTCATGGCGGTCTACACCGACGTCAACGAAGGCGAGCTCGGCGCGTTCCTGAAGGCCTATCCAGTCGGCGATCTCCTGTCCTACAAGGGCATAGCCGAAGGCACCGAGAACTCGAACTTCCTGCTGCACACGACCAGCGGCTCCTACATCCTGACGCTCTACGAAAAGCGCGTCGACAAGGCCGACCTGCCGTTCTTCCTCGGCCTCATGAGCCATCTCGCCAGGAAGGGCATTTCCTGCCCGCTTCCGGTGACCGCGCATGATGGCGACGTCATCGGAACGCTTGCCGGCCGGCCGGCGGTCATCATCACCTTCCTCGAAGGCGTTTCGCTGCGGCGGCCGACATCAGCGCACTGCGGCGAGGTCGGCAAGGCGCTGGCGGCGCTGCATCTGGCCGGCGCCGACTTTCCGATGACCCGTCCGAATGCCCTTGCCATCGATGGCTGGCGCAAGCTGTGGAGCGCCTCTCGCCCTCGCGCCGACGAGGTCGAGCCGGGACTGGCGGCCGAGGTCGATGCCGACTTCGCTGATTTCGAGAGGAACTGGCCGAACGGCCTGCCGGAAGGCATCATCCATGCCGATCTTTTCCCCGACAACGTCTTCTTCCTCGGCGAGAAACTGTCGGGGCTGATCGACTTCTATTTCGCCTGCAACGATCTCTACGCCTATGATGTCGCTACCTGCCTCAATGCCTGGTGCTTCGAGAAGGATTTTTCCTTCAACCTGACCAAGGGCACGGCGCTGCTTGCCGGCTACCAAAGCGTGCGGTCCTTGAGCGGCGAAGAGAAAACTGCGCTGCCGATGCTGGCGCGCGGCTCGGCACTGCGCTTCATGCTGACCCGGCTTTACGACTGGCTGATCATTGCCAACGGCGGGCTGGTCGTGAAACGCGATCCGACCGAATATATCAGGCGTATGCGTTTCCACCGGGCGATCAAATCTCCTTCCGAATACGGACTGACATGACCAAGCGTGTCGAAATCTTTACCGATGGTGCCTGTTCGGGCAATCCGGGGCCTGGCGGCTGGGGGGCTGTCCTGCGCTTCAAGGGCGTCACGAAGGAACTGTCGGGCGGCGAGGCTGCTACCACCAACAACCGCATGGAACTTTTGGCCGCCATCTCGGCGCTCAATGCGCTGAAAGAACCCTGTGCGGTCGATCTTTATACCGACAGCAACTATGTCAAGGACGGCATTTTCAGCTGGATCGACGGCTGGAAGCGCAACGGCTGGAAGACCGCTGCCAGGCAACCGGTGAAGAATGCCGAACTGTGGCAGGCGCTCGACGAGGCGCGCAACCGTCATCAGGTGATCTGGCATTGGGTCAAGGGCCATGCCGGCCATCCGGAGAACGAGCGTGCCGACGAATTGGCGCGGCTCGGCATGGCGCCGTTCAAGAACAAGACGGCCAGGCCCGCGCCCGTTTCGGCTGGGGAAAACACCCAAGCCAAACAGCCGGCAGCCAGGAAATTGCGCCGCTCGACCCAAAGCTACTGACCAGTCTGGGCTACTGACCAGTCTGGACTACTGACCAGTCTGGTCCGCCATATTCAGCGGATCAGCAGCGCTGTGCCGAAAAGTCCGAGCGCGAACACAGAATGCGATACGAGGTTGAGGGCGCGGATCTGCATCGGGTTGGGGCGCTTTGACGCGGCCCAGCCGGCGCCCATGCCGGGCGCCAGCAGGAACCAGCCGGCGCCTACGGTGACGATGCCGAGGATGAAGGCCGGCAGGAAGGTCGGCGCGGCCAGCCACGCCGCTCCCGCCAAAACGGCCAGAACGATGCCGTAGACGATGCCCACAAAATAGTGGAAGGCCCAGCCCAGCGCCGATTCATGTGCATAGGGTGCTGCCTCGCCGATATCGTCATGGAAGACCTTGCCGTCCCTCAGGTGCCAGACCCAGCGACCAACCAGTCCCCAGTTCGGCCGTGGCTGAGCAAACACCGTGTTCAGGAAAATCGCCCAGAGGTCCATGAGCGCCGTGGCGCCGATGCCGATCGCCACAGCGCGCCAGAAGTGGTCAAACATCATTGAGGTCCCCTAAAAGCAGGCAATTCCCGAACAGCGTTCTTTGCACGCCCAATTGGACGCGCGGCTGCCGAAACGAGCGCGATCGTCAGGCCAAGGACCGCGGCAACCTCGGCCTATGCTGTCGCCAAAACGGAAAGCTGTCCGAGAATGTGAGCAGCACCGGATTCATCAACGCCAGGCTTTGTCTCGACATTGAGCGCGGCGACCTTGCCGTCGTCGACGATCATCGAAAACCGCTTCGAGCGCAGCCCCATGCCACCGCCGGAAAGGTCGGCGTCGAGACCGATCGACTTGACGAAATCGCCATTGCCGTCGGCAAGATAGAGGATCTTGCCTTCACCGCCGCTGAAGCGGGCCCAGGCGCCCATTACGTGAACATCGTTGACGGCGACGACGGCGATGGTGTCGACGCCGCGCGCCAGGATGGCGTCGTAATTATCCAGAAAGCCGGGCAGATGGTTGTTGGAGCAGGTCGGCGTGAAAGCGCCGGGAACAGCGAACAGCACCACCTTCTTTCCCGAGAAAATCTCGGCCGTCGTGATCGCTTTTGCGCTGTCGGCAGTCATCGTCTTGAAGGTCGCTTGGGGCAGCTTGTCGCCAACGGCAATCATCATCGTGGTCCTCGTTTTGACAAATGGAAGGGAGTGTCCTTGCGATAGCGAATTCAGCCGTTTCCCGCAACTGTCGGGGTGGCCGGAGCAAGGGATGTTCGATCTGAACATCCCTTGCTGGGGATCAAGGGAACGGCAGCAGGCCTTCGACGGCGCCGGCCGCAGTTGTCAGCGTGTAGTAAAGTCCGCCATCCGTCGGCGTCGTCGTCGGTCTGTCGAGGATCGGCACGGTAAACACCAGCTTGCCGTCCTTTTCGCTGCGGGCCGGCACGCCGAACATGTAGTCCCGCTCGCCGGCGACGAAGAAATCCGCTGCTCTGGGATTGCCCGGAAAGCTCGCCTCGACAATCAGTGTCGCGCGGTCGCCCGGCAGGATATTGACGCCGAAATCGGGTCTTGCGGGAGCAGGCAGCGTTGCAAGCGCCGCCTTCACCAAAGCGGCGTCTTCGACATTGTCCGGATCGGAGCCCGGATCGATGGTCAGCTTTGTTTGCACCGGGATGCAGATCGTCTCACAAATTCCGAGAAAGATATCGGCAACGATGACGGCCGGCTCGTTCGGCGCCGACAGCGTGAACGTTACCGGCAGCGAAACCGGATGGTCGTAGCCGGCCCATTTGCCGGAGCCGTCGTCGTGGCGCTGGGGTGGTGGAAACGAAAACGTCGCGTTGGCAATGTTGGTGCTGGCCGAGATATCGATTTGCGGCGGCACGCCCGCGTCGCCCGGATCGCGCCAGTAGGTTTTCCAGCCAGGCTTGAGCGAAATATCGAGGACGCCATGGATGCGTCCGGCTGTGTCGGGCTTGCCGCTGGTCACAAGGCGTACTTTGCCGCCTTCGCTTTCATACCAGATCGACGAGGAGGCTGCGGCGGGAAGACCGGTTCCACATCCGACAGCGGCGCTGAGCAACAGGACCTTCAAGCTTTGCATGGCGGTGATTTGAGCGTCCGTTCATGGCTGCGCAATGACTTCATGGCGTCGCTGCTATCATATTTGCGTGACCTCGGGCACAGCTTTGCGTGCCTTGGATGCACATCTGCGACCAAATCGCGCGCGGCGCATCTTTTCGGCGCTCCAGAAACGCGTTACGCTCCCCTCATGGACTTGTTGCGCCACAAGAAGATGGCTGCGGGACGCGGCTTTCTCGACGACCAGTTCCTGATTGCCATGCCCGGCATGAAGGACGACCGCTTCACGCGCTCCGTCATCTATATTTGCGCGCACAGCGACGAAGGCGCGATGGGCCTGGTCATCAACCAGACACAGCAGATGCTGTTTCCGGATCTGCTCGTGCAACTCGGCATCATGAACGAACAGGAGGCGATCCGCTTGCCCGCGCAGGCCCGCGACTTCGTCGTCCGCAACGGCGGACCGGTGGACCGCAGCCGCGGCTTCGTCCTGCATTCGGGCGACTACCGGGTGGAATCGTCGCTGGCCGTCTCCGACGACATTTGCCTGACCGCGACCGTCGACATATTGCGCGCCATTTCGTCGGGCCGCGGGCCTCGGCACGCGCTGATGGCGCTCGGCTATTCGGGCTGGGGCGCCGGTCAGCTGGAAAGCGAAATCGCCGAGAACGGTTGGCTGACCTGCCCGGCAAATGCGGAGCTTCTGTTCGATACTGACATCGAGCGCAAATACGACCGGATACTCGCTTCGATCGGTATCGACCTCGCGCATCTCAGCCTGGCCGCCGGTCACGCCTAATGCATGTCGCGCAAAAGTGTGTAGCGGTTTTGCGATAGCGACATGCATAAAACGACAACCTAAAGCGCGTCGCGTGAGGCCGATCAACGCGACGCGCTTTAGAAGTGAAAACCCGATACCTGGCTGGTTACCGCCGCATTGCCATCGCCAGCCGTTTGCCCAGATCGTAGACGAGATTCTCGAAACCCGACGTCCAGGACAGGTCAGCCTGTTTCACGCGCGTTTCGACATCGCTGTATTTGCCGATGCGGGCTTCCAGGAAGGAGCGCAGGCGCTGGTGAAACTGGCCGACGGTGAGCTGTTTTCCCTCGGCCTTGAAGATCGCAATATTGAAGCGTGCCGCCTTGGGGAAGATTGTGCTGGCCGTGGCATTGGGCTTCTCATCGGCATTCGACAGGAGCGCTGCTGCCCCGTTGGTGCCAAGGAAATGGGGGAGGTAGAGATCCCTTTCATCCATGGCCTTCTCAAGACGAGCTTCGATGCGTTGCTTGGCCGCAAGAAGGTTCTTGGCCGCAAGTGCCGCCGACAGATAGGGATCGCGCCTGAATTCAAGGATGCGCTGTTCTTCGGCCTTGTCCTCGACGAAATGGTATTCGCGTTTGCCCTCGGGGCGGGTCCGTATCAGTTCCGCTTCGTCGCCCAGGCCGAATTCTGCACCGTGCTTCTTCACCGCCTCGAGCCATGTCTGGTCGAGGAATTGCATAAGACCAAGCGCCGACCCTTTAGACGGGCGATTGTTGATGTCGAAGGAGGATTCCTTTTCGGCGATCGCAAAAAGCGTATCGGCAGGAAATTGGGTGTCCTTGGCTGCACGAAGGATTTCGCTGGCGATGTGCTGCGACACCTTATACTCGCCGAACTCGTGGATCGACATGCCGATGACGATCTGTTCCGCGCCTTCGGAAAGGATGGAGACGGTGCCCTTCAATGCCTCGGCCAGCGTGCGTTCTCCCTCGCGTCCAGAGGTCGATATGGTGTCTGGATCGATGATGTCGAACTCGGGCGCGGCCGAGGGGAAACTCAGAGCCGAGAACGGAACAGCAGTGGCAACCGCGGCTTCGGTCACGCCGTTGACCAGGACTCCCGAATAGACCGGCCATGGCATGGCTGCCACGGTCGCCGCCAGGCCAAGCCCCGCCATCCTTTTCGAGAAAGGCCGTCCGCCCGAAAGGACGAAGGCTCCGCAAGCAAAGAATTCAAATCTTCTTTGGAGTGACGCCAGGTCCCCCTCCGTTCCTTGTCTAGCCGCCCAGATATTTTGGGGCAGGTCTATTTCCAACGTTGAGCCGTCAACGTCGAAAAAGACAAGAAGAACGGTCAGTGCTTCATTCAACTAGTCATGGATAATGGCGGCACAATGGCCACAGTGCGGCAAAATAATTCGAAATGTAAAACAAGCTGGTTTAATCGAGGGCTGCGTAGCCGATGCGTTGCTTGTGAAGCCCCTCGATTGGCGAGCAGAAATTTCCCTGAGGTGGTCTGCCCTCGACCGCAGCCGGGCAATCCTTTCGGTTCTCGAACGGCAGATTGTGAATGAGCAGCCATTCTCGTCACAATACTCGATCGAACCAGATCTCCGTTGGTGAGAGATCATTTAGCCTTTGGCTGTCGCCAGATTGGTGCTGAGCTCGAAGGCCAGTCCCGACCCGATGGTGTATGGTTGCAGCACGGGCGCACTCTCGCTCACGATCGCCTCCACGACGCGCTTGCGTTCCTGATCACCCAAATCCTTGGCTAAGGAACTCATCCCGACCAGCGCCATCGTATTCAAATGCAGGAAAGGCACGCCTTCCCCGAAATGGATGGTGCGCGAAACAATCCTCGATCGGACCTCGTGGAAGCCGGCGTCTCGCAGCAGTACCGTTGATCGGCGATGGCGCCCAGATGGCGCTCCGCGACGCGGCGCAGTTCGCGAAAGAACGGGATTTCGTCGTCCGGGCGCCACGTGGCGATCGCCAGCCTGCCGCCCTTCGTCAGCGCGCGACGCATCTGCGCCGCCGCCGCGGGTTTGTCAGGAAAGAACTGCAGTCCTTGCTGGCAGACGACCACGTCGAACGTCTCACCACTACGCAGAGGCAACTCGCCGGCATTGCCCTGGCGCCAGTCGATGGCTAGTTCTACAGCCCGCGCCACGGCAAGCATGTCCGCGCTGACGTCGATACCGACGATAAATCCGGCTCCACCGAGCCGCTCTCTTGCAACGCGCGCCACTATTCCCGTTCCACAAGCGATATCGAGTACGCGATCGCCCGAAGACAATTCCAACTCGTCAAGAGCCATCTCGGCCCATGGACGGAAGAGAGGGCCGACGAGCCACCGCTCGTACATCTCCGGGAAACTTACCTGGTTCATTGCGTAGCTGGGCAAGGTCATGATCGTCCTCCCTCAAATTTCCATCCGACCATTGTGACCCTTCACCCGCGCTAGATCCAACAGGACAACTACCCATCGCACGTGAACAATCTATGCGGCTTTCGGGCAGTCAGGCTCGCATAGGTGAAGCGGCCGGAGAATGAGAGTCCGCGCCTGGCGTTTCGAGGATCCGCAAGGCGCGATCAGGCTCGGCAACGTGGCCCTGACTTCAGGCGTTGCTTTCAGCCGTTTTCAACCGTCTGTAGCGAGCAGGGCGCATGACTGTGGCAGATCTACTTCACCGGCACCAGCAGGTGCCCGCAAGGCGCGTCGGGCCACATTTGGCGCCATAGAATGACGTTTTGCATCGACGAGAAGCGAAAACCTTCAGCGGGCTTTGGACCAGCAGCCAGAGCGCTCCGTCGGGATGGCAACACTCTTCGCATCACGCGGCTTCGCCGCGTGCAAGGGCCGCCGCCTGCTCCAGGCTCACGCCCTTGACCAGGGGGTCAGCGTGCCGATGCACCAAGCGCCATTCCGCCTCTTCGCGGCGATAGACCAAGGTAACCCGCAGCGGCCAATCCTGGGCTGGCAGACCGCCGACCTCGACATGCGGGCGTTCAATGATCGCGAGGACCACCATGTCGGCGGAACCATAGGCTTGAAGAAGTTCGTGCTCGAAGGTGCCGTTCTTGAAAAAGCGGCCCATCGCCTCGATCCGCTCCGCAGTCAGTTCAGCAGCCCGCGTGGGCTTTCCGCCGAATGGAGACATCAGCAGGAAGTCCCCGGTATGTGGGGTCACCTCGTAGTACTTCGTTATCTCCCCGCGCATCAGCGCCGAATTTGCTTCCGCAGACCGCTCGACGAGATCGGCAACCGTCTGGTCCATGGCAGGCTCCGCAAGAGCCTGTGCCGAGGCGTTCGTTAATCTTGCAGTTTGTGACAATGCCACGCCAGCGCTTGCTGCGGCGAGAAGGGAACGTCGTGATACTGGCATGCGGGTGCTCCTGCAGCTGTTTCCGATGCGAAGCGCGCCTTGCGCTGCTCCGCTTGCTCAGGAGATCGCACTTCGATGATGCTGAATCCAGTGATACGATTTCATCGACATGCTGAACAGAATTGATCTCAACCTCCTCGTTCTGTTTGAGATCGTGCCCGACGAGTGCCACGTGGGCCGAGCGGCCGAGAGGTTGAATCTGACGCATCTCAAATCAGCAAAGCTCACGCCTCAGCAATAATCACCTAGCCTGGCCAATCGAACGTCTGGGCAGCTCGGACCATTGCCGCCGTCGCCGGGCTATAGGGCCGGCCCGGAACGCTAGCCAGGGACACCGTGCGTGCCACCGCGGGTTCGATCAGCGGACGCTGCAAAAGTTCAGGCGATGTCACCGAATATTCAGGCATGAAGGCGAAGCCGATCCGCGCCAGCACCATTGATTGGATCCAATCCTCGCGTTCGGAACGAAAACGGGCATAAAGGCTGACGTTTCTTTCCCGGCACGCACCCATCACCAGGTCCCGCATTTCGCAGGACAGACGATCGACATACGGTTCTTGAGAGAGATCGACCAACTTGATTGCATTGAGGCTCGCAAGCCGGTGATCCGGCGCGAATACGACGACGTAACGCTCACTGTAGAGATCATGGACGCGGAACGCCGCTCCCAATCCCTCCAGCGGATTGAGAACGGCAAGATCGAGATCGCCTTGCTCAAGCCTGTTTTTCAGTTCCTGAACGCTCGCCTCGCTCACTTCAAGCTCGACGCCATGATAGTCGCGCTGGAACTTTGCGAGGAACCGGGCGAGTTTCACATGGCCGATGGTCGACATGACGCCGAGGCGGATCGGCACCTGGTTGAGCAGCCTGAAATTGTCGGCAAGCGTTCTGGTTGCGTGGGCCTCCTGCATGATCTGCTGAAGATGCGGCAGAATGGAGCGTCCGAACTCACTCAGGAGGACGCGCCTTCCTTCGCGGTGGAACAAGGGCGCGCCAAGCTCATCCTCGAGCGTCTTGACCGCTTTGGTGAGCGCCGGCTGAGACACGTTGCAATCAGTGGCGGCCTTGGTGAAGTTCAGCATCTTCGCGGCGGCAAGCACGTAGCGGACCTGAAACATCTCCATGGCGAGCCCTCCCGAGGCGGTTCCACGAAACGACATTGTAATCCTTTCATCGATAACTGTCGGCTATCGATCGATAGAAAAAATGTCGTTCTCTTTCGCCCGCCGCTGCATTCAACTCTTGGGGTCACTGTTCACAGGAGGAGAAGGAAATGACTGTCTACATGGTGGAACGCGATCTCAAGGGCATCAGCATGGAAGCGCTGGGAGATGCGCAGAAGGCGGCAATCAGCAAAGCCGCCGAGATGGCCTCCAACGGGACCGACATCAGCTACCTGCGCTCGACCTTCGCACCGGAGGACGGGCGCTGCATGTGCCTGTTTGACGCTGCCTCCGATGTCGACGTGAAGCGTCTAAACGACGAGGCGGGGCTGCCCTATCACAGAATCGTGCCGGCGCTCGATCTCACCCCATAGGGCCGGCGCGATCGGGCTCGTGATGACTGTCCGGGCGGTGTTCTTGCGGAGTTATGCAGCGCGCCAGTTTGAATCTTTGGAACGACGGAAGGGCCAAGTCGTTCGTGCTGCATCGCCAGCCACACGCGTTGCCAGGAGAGTCGGAGCATGTTTGGCAATTCGGGCACCCTTCCTCTGCCTCGCCTGCTTGAGCGTCGTGTGGACACCCTTGCGCAGTCGTTCATGCGCCAGCGGCTCGGATCGCAGATGGACTTCTCGACCCCGCAGGGCGAGCCGGCGCTGTTGCCGCCCAGCTCGGTGTCGTGGCGTATTTTCAAGAACCCGGTTGCGCTGTTCATCGGCGGGGTTACGGCGGTGCTGCTCGAATTGGCAGAGCCGCGGGTTCGCGACGCCATTTGGCAGCACAGCACATTCCGCTCCGACGCGCTCCGACGATTACGGCGCACCGGCCTCGCCGCCTTGGTCACGGTCTACGGTCCCCGGACCAAGGCCAAGGCCATGATTGAAGGTGTCGTCAGGAGGCATGGGCGCGTTTCAGGCCGAACCAGCGAAGGTGAGCCATACCACGCCACCGACCCGGAGTTGCTGGACTGGGTGCAAGCGACGGCCGGGTTTGGCTTCATGGAGGCCTATCACGTCTATGTGCATCGACTGCGTTTTTTCGAACGGGATGCGATGTTTGCCGAGGCTCGCCCCGTCGCGCTTCTCTATGGTGCGGTTGACGCGCCCACGTCGCAGGCCGAGCTTTACGCGCTGTTCGACGTGATGAGGCAAAGACTCGTCGCATCGCCGATCGTCCTGGAATTCCTGCAGATCATGGAAGACGTTCCCGTCTTGCCGGGGGTGGCTCAACCGCTTCAGCGGCCATTTCTGAAGGCGGCTGTCGAGATCCTGCCCCGCTGGGTCCGCAAGCGGTTGGCACTCGGCGACCACTGGACGTTGAATCCGTGGGAGCGTGCTTTTGTGAAGACGACGGCTGCAATCTGCGAGCGCATCGTGCTCCCTTCATCTCCGGCCGTCCAGTCGAGCCGTCGCCTCGGTCTTCCCGAGAACTATCTCTATCGCCGACAGAAGGCACCTAGACACGAGCAGCACGGTCGCGATCATGCGGGATTTGATGCCCGCATAAGGGAAAGCGACGGGTTAAAAGTGCGGCAAGGGCCGCCCTAAGGGCGCGTATCTCGTGTTGGGGAATGTCCAGCGAAGGGCCCGAAAGCGACGATCAGCGGAGCCGGAACTTCCTATCATTTCGACCTGGCAGGCTGTCGGACATGCTCCGCTGGTAGCCGCCCAGCAAGTTCCCTCGCGATCCTGTTCAGGGCGTCGCGAGGCCGGTCCCGCGACGGGCCGCATCGACGCTCCACGCGCCGCCTCCCGCGAAAAAGAAGTACAGGAAAATGAAGCAGTAGAGGATCGACGAGTCGCCCTCGTTGACAACCGGAAAGAAGTTTTGCGGCGCATGCGCCATGAAATAGGCGACCGCCATGTTGCCGGACAGAATGAACGCGACGGGCCGGCTGAAGAGTCCGAGGGCAAGCAGCGCGCCTCCGATCAGCTCGATCAATGCCTGGATCACAATAAGCCCCGACAGTTGCATCGGCTCGGGAGCGGGCGGAAAATTGAAGAGCTTTTGAGTTCCGTGCTCCAGAAACAGCAGCGCTGACATGATCCTCACGACGCTTAACCACACCGGAGCCCAGGCAGAAATCTTGTCGAAATTCATCAGTTGGGCCTCCATCATGACCCGGTGATTCCGGGCAGCAGGCTGAATTATCAGCGGGTCAGCTCTTCGCACCGATTTCGCGAAGTCGGTATGATGCACAGCGCGAGCCGTAAACCAATACTCCCAGTTCACAGTCGCGTGACCGCCGGTCGTACTTTTGATGGAGTGCCGAGCCGCGGGAGCTGAGACCTTGCCGATGCGCTCCAGCGGGTGCCAATCGCCAGGCTCATGCCGCCCAAAAAGGGCAGCGGTTTTGGGACAACGACATGAACAAGATCAAGCCCGGGTCAGCGGATACTGTTCCTTCAGCGTCCTCAGCACCTGATCGCCGGGCATCGGCGCGCCGAACATGAAGCTCTGCACATATTCGCAGCCCATCTGGCGCAGCTCGAGCGCATCGCTTTCGTCCGAAATGCCCTCGGCCACGACCGAAAGGCCGAGTTCATGCGCCATGTTGACCATCGATTTGAGCAGCACCGCGCGCTTCGGTGTGGTGTCGTCGACAAAGCTCTTGTCGATCTTGATCGTGTCGAAGGGAAAGCGCGTCAGATAGGCCAGCGATGAGTAGCCGGTGCCGAAATCGTCCAGCGACAGGCCGATGCCAAGCTTCTTCAGCTTGTTCAGCACATGGGCTGTCTGCTCGGGATTGTCCATCACCAGCGATTCGGTGAGCTCGAGCCGGAAACAGCGCGGCTTCAGATTGGCCCGCGCGATCACCGACCGGACGTCGCTGACCAGATCGCGGCGGATGAGCTGTCGGCTGGACAGGTTGACCGAAACCGACAGCGGCGCGTCGCCGATCTGCTTTTGCCATCCCGCCAGATCTTCGGCGGCCTGTTGCATGGCGAACAAGCCAAGCTGCACGATCAGGCCGCAGCTCTCGGCGACCGGGATGAAATCGCCTGGCGGGATCATGCCGCGACGCGGATGATCCCAGCGCAAAAGCGCCTCGAAGCCGGCAACACTGCCGTCTTCCAGCCGCACGATGGGCTGGTAGGCGAGTGTGAATTCGCGCCGTTCGATGGCGCGGCGCAGGTCGGACTCGAACTGCAGCCGGTCGGTGCCGACGGTCCGAAAGGCGGGTCGGAACGGTTCGATCCTGTCGCCGCCAAAACGCTTGGCCTGGTGCATGGCAAGCTCGGCGTCCTTGACCATGTCCTCGGCCGAACTCTGCGCCGAGGTCCAGGTGACCAGACCGATCGAGGCGGTCAGCACGATCTCGCGTTTGGCAAAGGTAATCGGATTGTTGATCGCATGCTTGATGGCATCGGCAACGGCTGCAATGCGGGCCGGGTCCTGCTCGGAAAGCAGCATCAGCGCGAACTGGTCGCCGGCAAAGCGCGACAGCGAATCCTTCGGCTTGAGCAGCCGGTGCAACCGGCGCGCAACAGTGAGCAGGATGGTATCGCCGGCCGAGATGCCGAGCCCGTCATTGACCTGCTTGAACCGGTCGATGTCGATGACGAAGACGGTGGGACGGACCTTCTCTTCGGTGCGCGCGATCGAGATGATCGCCTCCAGCCGGTTCATAAGCAATTCGCGGTTCGGCAGGCCGGTCAGATTGTCGTGCACGGCATCGTGCAACAGCCTCTCCTCGGACTTCTTCTGCTCCGTCACGTCGACCATGGTGCCGACGCAGCGGATGACCTCGCCGTCCGATCCGATCACCGGCCGGGCGCGCAGCGAAAACCAGTGATAGTGCCCGTCGGCGCCGCGCAGGCGGAAACTCTGCGACACCCGGCCGCGCCGGTGTTCGAGCACCACGTCGAGCGTCGTACGGAAGGTGTCGCGGTCGTCGGCATGGAGTACCGGCAGCCAGTTGCGGGCAGCGCCGCCCAGGCTGTCGGGCGCAAGGCCAAGCTGGATGCTGACATCCGGCCTGGTGACGACGCGGTCGCGCATCACGTCCCAGTCCCACACCGTGTCGCCCGATCCGGCCACGGCCAGCGCCTGCCGTTCGAGATCGGAGAACAGGCCCTGATGCAGCGCACCGCCGGCAAAGGCGTGCTGCATGACGGTGAAGCCAATAAGCAGGATGATGAGGATCAGCCCGCCGCCCAGTGCCGGCTGGGCGATGTCGTTGTCGAGCATGCCGGTGATCGCCATCCACGACCCGCATAGCCACAACAGGACCATGACCCAACTGGGCACCAGCATGATGGCACGGTCGTAGCCGCGTATGCCGAGGAAGATGATCAGGCCGAGGCCGGTCAGCGCGGTGGCGGCGAAGGACAGCCTGGCGATGCCGGCGGCGACCGCCGGGTCGACGATTGCGACGCCGGCGATCAGCAGCAGCCCCAGAATCCAGACCAGAGCGCCGTAGCTGAAATGGCCGTGCCATCGGTTAAGGTTGAGATAGGCGAACAGGAACACCACGAACGTCGCCGCAAGCGCCACCTCCGTTCCTGCCCGCCACATCTGCTCGTTGCCGGGAGATATTTCCAGGACCTTGTTGAGAAAGCCGAAATCGATGCAGATATAGGCGAGCACCGCCCAGGCGAGCGCTGCGGTTGCCGGGAACATCGAGGTCCCCTTGACGACGAAAAGGATGGTCAGGAACAGCGCCAGGAGGCCGGCGATGCCGATGACGATGCCGCGAAACAGCGTGTAGGAATTGACCGAATCCTTGTAGGATTCCGGCTCCCAAAGATAGACCTGCGGCAGTTTGGGCGACGCCAGTTCGGCAATGAAGGTGATCACCGTTCCGGGGTTCAGCGTCACCCGGAACACATCAGCGTCGGGGCTGCTCTGGCGGTCGAGCGCGAAGCCCTCGCTGGGCGTGATCGCGGCAATGCGGGTCGAGCCGAGATCCGGCCAGAAGATACCGGAATTCACCAGCCGGAAATGCGGTGCGACGATCAGCCTGTCGAGCTGCTGGTCGGTGGTGTTGGCAAGCGCGAACACCGCCCAGTCGCCGGTCGAGCGCGCATCATTGGCCTCGACCTCGATGCGCCGCACGATGCCGTCCGGTCCCGGAGCCGTCGACACCTGAAAATTCTCGCCCTGGTTGCGGTATATTTCGACGGCGCCCGAAAGGTCGAGCGCCACATCGTCGCGGGCAATCTTGATCGGTTCGACGGCGAAGGCCGAGGACGCCGCGCAGAGCACGACGATTGCCGTCAGCACAAAGGCGAACAACGACCCGATTCGCAGGAAATTCGTCAAAATCAGTCCTTCGTTTCCGCGCCCGGCGGATCGTCCTCGATCCGGGCGTAGAGGTAGTGGTCCTGCCAGATGCCGTTGATCCTGAGATAGGATCGGAGAAGTCCTTCGCGCCGGAATCCGGCTTTTTCAAGCACGCGGATCGACCGGGCGTTGTCGGGAATACAGGCAGCTTCGATCCGGTGCAACCTCAGCGTATCGAAGGCGAAGCGCGTCACCACCTTGACCGCGTCGGTCATCAGGCCACGGCCGCTGTAGCGCTCGCCGATCCAGTAGCCGATATGGCCGCTTTGCGCGACGCCGTGGCGGATATTGCCGAGGGTGATTCCACCGACAAGCTTGGCGTTGCTTTTGTCGAAGATGAAGAAGGCTATGGCCGTTCCCTGCGCATAGTCTTCGCGATAGCGGCTGAGGCGATGCCGCCAGGCCGTGCGGTCGAGCTCGTCGGGGTTCCAGCGCGGCTCCCACGGCTCCAGGAAGGCGCGGCTTTCCCCGCGCAGCACCGACCATTCACGATAGTCGTTGGTCAGCGGCACGCGCAGCGTGACCCGGTCACCCTTCAGTGCCGGCAGGTCACGGCGAAAGAAAGGGAGCGCGAACATGACGCTTTGATGGACTTAGCCGGCGAGCTTTCGGGCCGTGGTCTGCGTGCCCGAAAGCGACTCGAGGACCGCCTCATAGGGAGCGAGCGTGCCCACCGGTCCGACGGCAGTCAGCGTCGGCTTGGTCGAAAACAGCCGTGACGACAGGTCCGTCAACCGCTCGACCGTCAACGCCGACAGCCGTTCCATCAGCTCTTCCTTGGCGATCGGCCGGCCGAACAGAAGCATTTGCCGGGCGATCTGCGAGGCGCGGCTGGCTGGGCTTTCGGCAGACATGATCAGTCCTGCACGGTACTGGGCGCGTGCCCGGTCGAGTTCCTCCTGCAGGATGGTCTCGCCGACCTTCTGCAACTCGCCGATGACCACCGGCACCAATTCGGCGATATCGCTCTGCCCGGTCGCGGCATGGACGCCGAATATGCCGGTATCGGAAAAACCCCAGTGGAAGGCATAGACCGAATAGCACAGCCCGCGCTTTTCGCGGACCTCCTGGAAAAGACGCGACGACATCCCGCCGCCAAGGATCATCGACAGGACCTGCGAGGCGTAGAAGTCGCGTACATGATAGGCGCGGCCCTCGAACCCCAGCACGATCTGCGCGTCCATCAGGTCGCGGTCCTCGCGGAAATCGCCGCCGACATATTGCGCATATTGCGGCATGGTGTTGTCGGACTTGCTGCGGAAACCGCCGAGATGCTTCTCGACCTCGCGCACGAAGTTGTCGTGCTTGATGTCGCCGGCGGCAACGACCACCATGCGCTCGGCGCCATATTGCCGTTCGATGAATTTGTGCAATTGCTTCGAGGTGAAGGATTTGACGGTTTCCGGCGTGCCGAGGATGGAGCGGCCGATCGTCTGGTGGCGGAAGGCCGTCTCGGTGAAGTGGTCGAAGACGACGTCGTCGGGTGTATCGTGTGCGGCGCCGATCTCCTGCAGGATCACATGCTGCTCGCGCTCCAGCTCCTGGGGGTCGAACTCGGATTCCTGCAGGATGTCGGACAGGATATCGACGGCCAGGGGCACGTCGTCGCTCAGCACCCTGGCATAATAGGAGGTGGTCTCGACACTGGTGGCGGCATTGATCTCGCCGCCGACATCCTCGATTTCGGAGGCGATCTCGAAGGCGCTGCGCCTTCTGGTTCCCTTGAACGCCATGTGTTCAAGCAGGTGGGCCATCCCGTGCTCTTCGCTACGCTCATTGCGGGCGCCTGATTTGATCCAGGCGCCAAGAGCGACGGATTCGAGGCTTGGAAGGGTTTCGGTGGCGACTGTCAGGCCGTTCGACAGACGGCTTACCTCAACACCCATATAGCTGATACTCCCTAATTTGCCGCCCGCGTGTGGCGGCTAACATAATCTTCCACCATTTTCAGGTCGGATGGAAGTACCGTGTATTTTTCCTCTGAAGTCATCAACCCGCCTAGCCATGCGGGCAGGGCAGGCGACACGCCGCTGGACGCTTCGACGGCGGCCGGGAACTTTGCCGGATGGGCGGTGCCCAGCACCACCATGGGCACGGCATTGGTGGCTCTTGCAACCGCAACGTGCATGGCCGCGGCCGTGTGCGGGTCGAGCAGATAGTTGCTGGCTGCGAGCGTCGAGCGGATCGTGGCGGCGACTTCGTCCATGGTCGAGCGGCCGGCGTCGAATTCGGAGCGGATCCTGGCGATCTCGCCCGCTTCGATGGTGAAGGCGCCGGACTGCTTGAGGCCGCTCATGTAGCGCCGCACGGTCGAGGCGTCGCGGCCGGCCGCCTCGAACAGCAAGCGCTCGAAATTCGAAGAGACCTGGATGTCCATCGACGGCGACGTGGTCGAAAAGACGCCTTTCGTGCGGTACTCGCCGCTCGACAGCGTGCGCGCCAGAATGTCGTTGTCGTTGGTTGCGATGATCAGCCGCTCGATCGGCAGCCCCATCCTCTTGGCGGCGTAGCCGGCGAAGATGTCGCCGAAATTGCCGGTCGGCACGGTGAACGAAATCGGCCGGTCGGGCGCGCCGAGCGACAGCGCCGATGAGAAGTAATAGACGATCTGGGCCATGATGCGGGCCCAGTTGATCGAATTGACGCCGGACAGCGATACTCGGTCGCGAAAACCGTGATCGTTGAACATGTCCTTCACCAGGCCCTGACAATCGTCGAAATTGCCGTCGACCGCCAGTGCATGGACATTTGCGGCGATGGACGTCGTCATCTGCCGCTGCTGCACCGGCGAGACCCGGCCGTGCGGGAAAAGAACGAAGATGTCGGTGCGGTTGCGCCCGGCGAAGGCATCGATGGCGGCCCCGCCGGTATCGCCGGAGGTGGCGCCGACAATGCTGGCGCGCTGGCCGCGTTCGGCAAGCACATGGTCCATCAGCCGGGCGAGAAGCTGCATGGCGACGTCCTTGAAGGCAAGCGTCGGGCCATGGAAGAGTTCCAGAACGAACATGTTCGAGCCGGTCTGCACCAGCGGGCAGACCGCCTCGTGACGGAACGTCGCATAGGCTTCGCGCACCAGGCGTTCGAACACCGGCATCGCGATCTCGCCGCCGAGAAACGGCGACAGCACGCGGATGGCGAGGTCGGGATAGGCAAGGCCGCGCATCGCGCGGATCTCAGCTGCCGAAAACTGCGGCCAGATATCAGGCACATAAAGTCCGCCATCACGCGCCAAGCCCGCCAGCACAGCGTCGGAAAATCCAAGCACGGGCGCTTCCCCGCGGGTGCTCACATATCGCATCGTCATGTTCCATTGCTGCCGGGCGGTACTGTCCGCGGCAAAGTGGTTAATTTCCGTACTTGCTCAGTCGCATTTTTGCCGCGCGGTTGATATACGTCACCCGCTTTGCGAGAGGGAAGTGCAGTTCATGGCGTTTCATACATTTAACGGTCGTTTTGTCGCGGGTCTGGCGCTCGCCGGCTTTATGCTTACCGCCGCCGGCTGCCAATCAGGCGGCAGCAGCATGCTGGGCTTCGGAAAGAAGGACACGACACCGCCACCACCGCCGGACCCCAAGGTTCTCGCCAGCCAATTGCTGGCCTATTGTCCGAAAGTGACGCTGCGCGACGGCACCGCCTTCTTCAACACCTATGCCAAGGGCAGTCAAAAGCCCAAGAAAAAAGCCGCCACCCTGGATGCAGAAGCTGCCGCGCTTGACGCGAGCAGCCGCCAGCAAGACGATTCCGCCAAGATCATCTATCAGGCCTCGATCACCGATGTGACCCGCGACTGCATCCGCGCCAACGGCTCGCTGACGATGAAGATCGCCGTCGCCGGCAAGGTCGTCCCGGGACCGATGTTCAGCCCTGGCACCATCACCATGCCGATCCGTATCGCTGTGATGCATGGCAAGGAGGTCCTTTACTCGCAGCTTCACCAACATCAGGTCCAGGTTACCAATCCCTCGAGTGCCACCCAGTTCGTCTTCACCGATTCGAACGTTGTCGTTCCCGAGCCCACCGCGCGAGACTATCAGGTGTTCGCCGGCTATGACGAAGGCCCGCCGAAGAAGACCGACAAGAAGGTTGCCGCGGCCGAATAGCCGCGGCTTTGGATCTGCGCGTCCATTTGGACGACTGCTTCACGCATCCGCCGACCACTCCGACAGGGCGGAGATCACGCTTTTCAGTTCCGCCCAGCGGCGGATGACCGTTTCGGCGCCGGCCTCGGTCAGCGCGTCGGCATGCCCGGGATAGCTGTGCGCCGCTCCGGTGAAGCCGATCACACGCATGCCGGCTGTCCTGGCGCCGGTCACGCCATGCACGGAATCCTCGATGACGAAGGTGTTCGCCGGATCGGCCTGGAGCTTTGCCGCGGCAAAGAGAAACACGTCGGGCGCCGGCTTGGACTTCCCGCTTGGTGTTTCCAGCGAGGAAAAAATCCGGCCGCTGAAAAACGGCAGCAGATGCACCTTCTCCAGCATGAATTCGATCCGCTCGGTGCGCGAATTCGAGCAGATGCAGCGCGGCGCCGTCACCGCGGCGACCGCCTCGTGCACCCCGTCGACGGCGCGCACGTCGCTGCGCAGGCGGCGGTCGACCAGGTCTTCGGCGCGATCGATCAGCGAGGCCTGGAATGGGACGCGGGATTTTTCCTCGACCCGCATCATGATGTCCTTGAAGGTCAGCCCGGCATAGGTTTCGGAAATCTCCTCAGCCGAAATCTCGTAACCGGCCGACGTCAACAGCTCGGCTTCGATGCGCGCGGCGATGATCTCGGAATCGACGAGCACGCCGTCGCAATCGAAGATGACAAGGTCTGGCTGGGGCATAGCGATCCGAAAAGCGGGAGGGAGGAGGCTGGGACGGTTCAGGCGGCGCGGCATACACCACCAGGCCGATCTTCGCAAATTACCCGGGGTCCGCACCCCAGGCCTTCACCGAATATTTACGCTGATCGGTAACCATAACAGGGAGTAAACAGTAACGCGTGCTTTGGGTGTAACAATGTCTGCCGTGCGTCTTCTCGACGAGCTTTCCCATGCTCCCCAGCAATCCGAATGGCTCGATACGATCCTGAAGGGCGATTGCGTCGCCGCGCTCGACCGGCTGCCCGAAAAATCCATCGACGTGATCTTTGCCGATCCGCCCTACAATCTGCAGCTCGACGGCGATCTGCACCGGCCCGACCAGTCCAAGGTCGATGCCGTCGACGACGACTGGGACCAGTTCGCAAGTTTTGAGGTCTACGACGCCTTCACCCGGGCCTGGCTGCTGGCGGCGCGCCGCGTGTTGAAGCCCAACGGCACCATCTGGGTCATTGGCTCCTACCACAACATTTTCAGGGTCGGCGCCAAGATGCAGGATCTGGGGTACTGGATCCTCAATGATGTCGTCTGGCGCAAGACCAATCCGATGCCGAATTTCCGCGGCCGCCGCTTCCAGAACGCCCATGAGACGATGATCTGGGCCTCGCGCGATCAGAAGGGGAAGGGTTACACCTTCAACTACGAAGCGCTGAAGGCGTCGAACGACGACATCCAGATGCGGTCCGACTGGCTGTTTCCGATCTGCACCGGCGCTGAGCGCCTCAAGAACGAAAATGGCGACAAGCTGCACCCGACGCAGAAGCCCGAAGCGCTGCTCGCCCGCATCATGATGGCCTCGACGAAGCCCGGCGATATCGTGCTCGATCCCTTCTTCGGCTCCGGCACCACCGGCGCCGTGGCCAAGCGCCTCGGCCGCCATTTCGTCGGCATCGAGCGCGAGCAGGCCTATATCGACGCCGCCAACGAGCGCATCGATGCAGTCCGGCCGCTGGACGGCGCTGCTCTTACTGTGCTTACCGGCAAGCGCGCCGAGCCGCGCGTTGCTTTCGTCAGCCTCATCGACACCGGGCTGATGCTGCCGGGCGCCACGCTCTACGACGCCAAGAAGCGCTGGGCGGCCAGGGTGCGCGCCGACGGCACTGTGGCGGTCGGCGGCAGCGCCGGATCGATCCACAAGATCGGCGCGGAAGTGCAGGGGCTGGATGCCTGCAACGGCTGGACCTTCTGGCACTATGAGCGCAGCGGCGGCCTGACCCCGATCGACGAGCTTCGCCGCATCGCCCGCCTCGGCATGGAGCGGGCAGGGGCCTGACGATAACCGCTACAGAGGTCTCGTTGCACATCGTTCTCATGCGGCGCGCAGGCCGAGGTAACGAACCATCGGGTCGAAGTCTCGGTCATCATGCAACAGCGCGTGTCCGCCCAGGATGCAGAATGTGCCGATAATCATATCGACTGTCCTGCGGATGGTGATGCCCCGCTGCCGGAGCATGCGGTAGTTTCGGGCAGCTTCGACTGCCGTCGCCGGATCCAGCATCGGCACGATGGCGAATTGTCGGAGGTTTCGCTCGATCAGTTGGGCATGCGGTTCGTTGAGCGCGCCTTGCAGCACGTCCAGCAGGATCAAGTCTCCGACCAGAATCTCCTGTGTGTCATCGAGATGCCTGAGCTTGCCGACCGAGACGCTGTCCGTATTGCGGAGATGGGCGATCCACACGGAACTGTCGACGACGATCATCGCTGCCGATCGGGCGAACGGCCTTCCCGCATGGCGTCGAGATCGCCCTCCCAGCCGGCGCCAGCAAGGGCGGCGATAGCCATATCCTGCCTGTGCCGGCGCACCAGAGTGCGCAGCGCCGCCTCAATCGTCGCTTTCTTGGTCTTGAGGCCGGAGGCGGCCATGGCCTCCGCGATCAATTCGTCGTCAAGTTCGACGTTGGTTCGCATGGTGCTTCTCGATGTGTATAGATTGGACTAAATATACACATTTTGCTCCTGACCAACAAGCCGTCACGACGAAAGAGAGGACATCTTCGACACCTAGTGGTCAGAATCTGACACTTGGTACCCGGTTGGGAGGTCGGTTCAGGGGTTCAGGGCGGTTAGCGAATCCTGAGTGGAGCGCGGAGCAACGCGACTTCGCGACGGAGTGCGGAGCTAACCGAAGTGGACCGTGCCCGGAACGGGTCTTCGGCTTACGCGTTGCAACGTGGAGGTGCCGGCTGGCGTGCATCACGACGCGCTGTTGGGTTCCCATCCAATTGTTGCCGCGATCGGACATGCGAAGCGCGCCGCAGTCATCGAAGAAAACGCCCATACATTCGTCATGTCCGCGGCGATGGGAGTGCTGGCACGACGTCAATCCAGAGGAAAGTAGATGAGTGCGTTCTCTCTTTCATCGGACGGGAAACTTGCGATAACGGCGAGCGAGACGTCGTCCAAAAATGATTTCGACTATTTGGTGGGCAACTGGAACATCAGGAATCGTACGTTGAAGGAACCACTGGCCGGCAGCGACGAGTGGGAGGAATTCGACGCGACCCAGGAGTTCCGCCAAATCCTAGTGGGTTTGGGCAACTTCGACATTTTTCATACGGAGTTGGGAGGAAAACCGTTCGAGGGCCTCACCGTGCGATTGTTCGATCCAAAGACGCGTCTCTGGACGATCTATTGGGCCGACAGCAACGCGGGCAAACTCGACGACGGAAAGGTGGGCTCGTTCAATGGCGACGAAGGCGAATTCTTCGGCCGTGAGGTTGTGGCCGGCAAGGACGTTATCGTGAAATTCCACTGGGATAAGCGCAACCCGAAAACCCCGATTTACAGCCGTGCGTTCTCCGCTGATGCAGGCAGTACGTGGGAATGGAATTGGTACTCGAAGTTTTCACGACGGTGACAGACTGAGTGGCCCAAACTAAATGCCGCTCCTTCGCGTGCAGCCAAGAGGAATCCCGAGCCGGACTCTTATGTCAGGTGGGTACCACTAGCGCGGGTAGCCGGTTCGGGTTTTCGGCGCCGCCGGAGGATCACGGTGAGCGATTCCCCAGGAAGAGTTATTGACCTTTGCCCACCGTTTCTCGAATGCTCGATTCTCTTATCCATCGGAGACCAGATCCATGAAAGCTCTTGCCTCGCCGTTTGTCGCGGCCCTCGTCATGGGTTTGTTGGCCTCTCCGGCGATTGCGCAGAACACCGGCGCAGAAAACCAGCTTGATGCGGTTATCAAGAACGGCAAGCTGCGCGTCTGTACGACCGGCGACTACAAGCCCTTCACCTTTCATGACAAGCCCGCGAACAACTACCAGGGCATCGATATCGATCTCGCAAAATCTCTGGCAAGTTCACTAGGGGTCGAGGCGGACTTCGTGGCGACTACCTGGAAAAAATTGCTTGCCGATTTTACGACCGGCAAGTGTGACATCGCGATGGGCGGTATTTCGGTGACCTTGGAACGCCAGAAGCAGGTGTTCTTCAGCGAGCCCTATCTCGTCAATGGCAAGGCACCGATTGCGCGCTGCGAGGACGAGGCAAAATTCCAACCGATTGCCGACATCAACAAGCCGGATGTGACTGTGATTGTTAATCCCGGCGGGACCAATGAGAAATTCGTGCGTGAAAAACTCAGTGACGCTAAAATTGAGATCTACCCGGACAACGTCACGATCTTCCGCCAAATCCTTGACGGCAAAGCCGATATCATGATCGCCGAATCGGTCGAAACCGAGTTGCAGGAGAAACTTCACCCCGGCCTTTGCGCGATCAACCCCGAGAAGCCGCTCCAATATGGCGAAATGGGTTATATGCTTCCTGAGGGTGCCGTTGTCTTCAAGGCCTATGTCGACCAATGGTTGCATCTTGCCAAGGCGACGGGTGAGTTCGATCGCATCTACGCTTCTCACGTCAAGTAGCGCCCGAGACGGATCCAATGGCAGCGCCATGGACCGCGCGTCTCAGCGACTGCGGTCAGGCCCGTCACAGTGATCACACTCTGACCCCCAGGCGATCGAGGTCCGCCTCGAGTGTCTTTGCGTCGGTGAACAGCACCGACTGCCAGCCGGCCGCCTTGGCGCCGTCGACATTCTTTTGGCTGTCGTCGATAAACAGCGTGGCCGCGGGCTCGAGGCCGAATGCAGTCGCGTGATGGTCGTAAATGCCCCGATCCGGCTTGATCATGCCGATCTCGCCCGAAATGGTCACACCGCGCGGGCGGTTGAGGAAGTCGAAACGCTGCCGGGCTTCGGCAAGCGTGTCGGACGCAAAATTGGTCAGCATGGTGACGTCGTGGCCGCTCTCGATCAGCTTGTCCATGAGTTGGACGCTGTCATCGTAAGCGTGCGGAACCATCTCGTGCCAGAGGCGGCGGAAGTTGCGGATGTTTTCGGCGTGGTCCGGGTATTCGGCGATCAGCAACGCCTCGGCCTCTTCCCAGGTGCGGCCGCGGTCCTGCTCGATGTTCCAGTCATGCGTGCAGACATTGTCGAAAAACCACTTTCTCTCCTCGGCATCCGGAATGATACGGCTGAACGGCAGGTTCGGATCGTAGTGGATCAGCACTCTGCCGATGTCGAAAACGATGTGGCGGATTTCGGTCATTCTTGTCCTCGTTCAACGCAGTTCAAATGGGGCGACGTGGGCGATTCAATGTGCGCGCTGCTTCTTCGTTGCGCCCGGTATCGCTGCTTCGATTACCTTTTTCATGACGGTGGGCAGTGCTTCGCCGGAAATTTCATGGGCCAGCGACCAGAAATGCCCCGCTGGGGCGGCGACATCGGCCATCGCTTTGAAGATTTCGAGTTCGAGCGCAAAATGGGTGAAGACATGGCCAATCTTCCCGGCTGGGCGCCAGTTGCCGGGGAAGGGCGCCGCCGCCGCTGTGGTGCCGCCGTCGATCCGCGCGGTCCAGCCGGTCGTCGGCACTTCGGTCATGCCGCCGAGCAGGCCCTTATCCCCACGTTTGCGCAAAAGGATGGCGCCATCGCCGCGTACGGCAACGAAAGCAGCCCCGCGCCGCAATGGTTTCTCGCCCTTCGGCAGGCGGACAGGGAAGCGTTCGGCATCGCCGGAAATAATGGCGCTGCAATCCTCGCGCAGCGGGCAGAGCCCGCAGCGCGGCCGCCGCGGCGTGCAGATCATCGCGCCGAGATCCATCATCGCCTGGGCGAAGTCGCCCGGCCTGGTCGCTGGAACCATGCGCTCGACATAGGTGCGTATGTCGCCCTTGGCCTCGCTCAGCGGCGTGACGATCGAAAACAGCCGGGAAACCACCCGCTCGACATTGCCGTCGACGACCGCGGCGGGCTGGTCGAAGGCGATCGCGGCGATCGCCGCCGCCGTGTAGGCGCCGATGCCGGGCAGCTCTCTCAAGCCAGCTTGCGTATCCGGAAACCTGCCGCCTTGCCGCGCGACGAGATTGGCGCAGGCCTTGAGATTGCGCGCGCGGGAATAATAGCCGAGTCCGGCCCAGGCCTTCATGACATCTTCGGTCGCTGAAGCGGCCAACGCCTCGATATCGGGCCATTTCTCGACAAAGGCCCGGAAATAGGATTTTACGGATTCGACCGTGGTCTGCTGCAGCATGACTTCGGAAAGCCAGACCCGGTAGGGATCGGGTCGTATGCCGCGTGCCAACTCGCGCGGCGCAATGCGCCACGGCAAGTCGCGATGATGCGCGTCGTACCAGGCGAGCAGGCGGGACGCGATCTCGCCACTTTCTCCGGATGCGGCTTTGCCGCTGTCTCCGGATGCGGTCTTGCGGGTCTGGTCGTGCAGTGCCATTGATCGAGGACTGGCCTAACCGATGCATGGTGAAGGTCGTGACTGGAGAACGCACATGGCAGGGAAAAGGCCCTTCGGCAATCCCGTTCCGGTGAGTGATCTCGCAACCCAGATCCTCGATCCGGTGCTGCGCAAGCGAGCCGGCATGTCGATCGGGCTCGTCCAGTCATGGGAGGAGATTGCCGGGCCGCGGCTTGCCAGCCGTTCGCGCCCTGAAAAGATCCAGTGGCCGCGCCGAATGCATGAAGATGATCCGTTCGAGCCGGCGGTGCTGGTCATCGCCTGCGAAGGCATGGCGGCGCTCCATCTGCAGCACGAGACCGGCGAGATCATCAACCGGGTCAACGCCTTCCTCGGCTTCAACGCTATCGGCCGGATCAGAATCGTGCAAAAGCCGGTCACGGTTGACAAAGGGCGGCTTAAACCAAGCATCCGGCCGCTGACCGCGGCCGAGAAGGTGAAGCTATCAGGCACTGTCGGAATGATCGAGGATGATCGGCTGCGCGCCTCGCTGGAGCGGCTCGGCGCCACCATTCTCGGTCAAAAGAAAACATAATCTCGCGCTTTCGTGATCGCATAGCCAAGTTTGGCGATTGGAATGGGGACGGCGATGCCTTAATTCGCGCCAACTCTCGCCTTTTCTAGCCTTTGCATTGCAAAATCCAACCATTGTCAGGTGATTCGTATGCCCCGTCTTTTGTCCCGCAGAAACCTCCTGTCGTCACTGGCCGCCATTCCGGCGGTGGCTCTGCTCGCCGCCTGCAGCGACTCGGGCGAGAAAGCCGTGGCGGAGGATGTGAAGCCTGCGGCCCCCGCCGATGCGATGAAGCCGGCCGATCCGGCAAAGCCGGCCGCTCCTGCCGCGGCCAAGGCGCCTGAGGCCCAGGGCACGGTGGACATGGCTGCGTTGCTGAAGCCCGGCGCACTGCCCGACATGCAGCTCGGCAAGGACGACGCGAAGGTCGCCATCGTCGAATATGCCTCGATGACCTGCCCGCACTGCGCGCATTTCCATGAAACCACGCTCCCGGCGCTGAAGACGAAATACATCGATACCGGCAAGGCCCGCCTTATCCTGCGCGAGTTCCCCTTCGATCCCAGCGCCGAGGCCGGTTTCATGCTGGCGCGCTGCTCCAAGGACAATTATTTCCCAATGGTGGACGTTCTGTTCAAGCAGCAGGCGAACTGGGCAGGTGTCGCCAATACCAAGGACGCCCTGCTGCAAATCTCCAAGATGGCCGGTTTTACACAGGAGTCGTTCGCGGCCTGCTTGACGGACCAGAAACTTCTGGACGATGTGAGGTCGGTCCAGAAGCGCGGCGCCGATGAATTCAAGGTCGACTCGACGCCGACCTTCTTTATCAACGGGAAGACCTACAAGGGGGCGCTGTCGATTGAGGAAATCTCGGCCATTATCGACCCTCTGCTCTGACGTCTCGGCAGCGCCGAAGCGGCTGCGCTTCGGCGTGCGCAACTTTTTGTTGCGCCGCGAGTTCTTGTCGCCAAACCGCGGAACACTTTTGCAGAACCCGCTTTTGGGGCGGCGCGAATGAAATTCTCGCGCCTTCGCCTGCTCGGTTTCAAGTCGTTCGTCGAACCCGGTGAGTTCGTCATCGAACGCGGCCTGACCGGCATCGTCGGCCCCAACGGCTGCGGCAAGTCGAACCTTGTCGAGGCGCTGCGCTGGGTGATGGGCGAAAGCTCGTACAAGAACATGCGCGCCTCCGGCATGGACGACGTCATCTTTTCCGGTTCCGGAACGCGTCCGGCCCGCAACACCGCCGAAGTCACGCTTTTCCTCGACAACAGCGACCGTAGCGCGCCCTCGGCCTTCAACGACGCGGACGAGTTGCAGGTTTCGCGTCGCATCGAGCGCGAGGCGGGTTCGCTCTACCGCATCAACGGCAAGGAAGCCCGCGCCAAGGACGTGCAGCTGCTTTTCGCCGACCAGTCGACCGGCGCCCGTTCGCCCTCGATGGTCGGGCAGGGCCGCATCGGCGAGCTGATCCAGGCCAAGCCGCAGGCGCGTCGCGCGCTGCTGGAAGAGGCGGCCGGCATTTCGGGTCTGCACACACGTCGCCACGAGGCGGAACTGCGTCTGAAAGCGGCCGAACAGAATCTGGAACGGCTGGACGATGTCGTCGGCGAGCTGGAAAGCCAGATCGAAAGTCTGAAGCGCCAGGCTCGCCAGGCCTCGCGCTTCAAGAACCTGTCGGCCGATATCCGCAAGGCTGAAGCGACGCTGCTGCATCTGCGCTGGACGCTGGCCAAGACGCAGGAAGGCGAGGCGCGCTCGGCGCTGGCGATCGCCACGGCACTGGTCGGCGACCGCGCCGCCGCCCAGATGGCTGCCGCCAGGGAGCAAGGGATCGGCGCCCATCGGTTGCCGGACCTGCGCGACGCGGAAGCCGCCGCCGCTGCCGCCTTCCAGCGCCTGTCGATCGCCAAGACGCAGATCGAGGAAGAAGCGGGCCGCATCCGCGCCCGCCAACTGGAGCTCGACCGCCGGCTCCAGCAGCTCGACGGCGACATCGTCCGCGAGGAGCGGATGGTCCGCGACAATGCGGATATTCTTGAGCGTCTCTCCGCCGAAGAAACTGCGCTCAACACCGAGAACGCCGGCGCCGCCGACCGCGAGGCCAGCACCCGCGCGGCGGTCGAACAGGCTGCGTCGACGCTTGCCGCCAGTGAAGCCAAACTCGCCGGGCTGACCGCCGAACGGGCGGAGGCCGCCGCTTCCCGCAACCAGATCGAACGAACGCTGCGCGACACCGCGGAGCGCCGCGACCGTTTCGCCCGCCAACTCGCCGATGTCGACCGGGAATTGTCCGATATCGCCTCCAGGGTCGCCGGCCTGGCCGATCCTGCCGAGAAGCAACTTCTGGTTGAACAGGCGCTGGCGCTGCTGGAGGAAACCGAAGCCGCGGCGATTGCCGCCGAACAGGCTGTCGCCGAGGCGCGCGTGGCGGAGAGCGCCGCCCGCCCGCCGGTTCAGGATGCAAAGGCCGAGCTGGCGCGAATCGAAACCGAGGCCCGCACGCTGGCCAAGATCCTGAATGCCGCGAGCGGCGACCTCTTCCCGTCCGTGCTGGAGCAGATCAGCGTCGAGCGCGGCTACGAGACGGCGCTGGGCGCCGCCCTTGGCGAAGATCTCGACGTGCCGCTCGACCGCAGCGCGCCGGTGCATTGGGGCCAAAGCGAGGTCCAGCCCGGCGACGCCGCTCTGCCCGAAGGCATCAAGAGCCTTGCCAGCGTCGTCCGCGCGCCGGCGCAACTCGCCCGCCGATTGGCGCAGATTGGCATCGTCGACACTGCTGAGGGAAGACGGTTGCAGGCGCAGCTTGCTCCCGGGCAGCGGTTGGTCAGCCGCGAAGGGGCGCTCTGGCGTTGGGACGGATTCACCGCCAGCGCCGACGCGCCGACCGCCGCCGCGCAGCGGCTGGCGCAGAAAAACCGGCTGTCCGAGCTCGACGCCGAGGCGGTCCACGCGAACCGCATCCTGCGCCAGGCCGAAGAGGCCCTTGCCGATGCCGAGCAGGCGCTTGCCCAGGCGAGCGAGGCCGAGCGCAACGCCCGTCAGGCCGGGCGTGATGCCCAGCATGGGCTGGACGCCGCCCGCAACGCGCTGGCCGAGGCCGAGAAGGCCGGCGGCGAGCTGTCGAGCCGGCGCGCCGCACTTGACGAGGCGCGCGCGCGCATCGTCGACAGCCATGAAGAGACGGCCGCGGCTTTCGTCGAGGCCGAGATGCTGCTGCAAAGCGCTCCCGATCTCGGTGATCTGCAGGTGCAGCTCGATCAGTCGGCCGCCAACGTCGCTCGCGACCGCGCCACCCTCGCCGATGCCCGCGCCGTCCATGAAGGCTTGAGGCGGGAGGCGGAAGCGCGCACGCGCCGACTCGACGCCATCGGCGCGGAGCGCCGCAACTGGCTGGAGCGCGCCGAAAACGCCTCGACGCAGATCGCCGCACTCGGCGAACGCAAGGCCGAGGCCGAAGCCGAACGCGAAAGGCTGGCCGACGCACCCGACGAGATCGACGCCAAGCGGCGCGCCTTGCTGTCGCAGCTTGCCGAGGCCGAAAGCCTGCGCCAGGCCGCCGGCGACCGGTTGCAGGAAGCGGAAAACAGGCAGTCCGAACTGGACAAGGCCGCGACATCAGCGATCCAGTCGCTGGCCGAGGCGCGCGAAACCCGCGTCCGCGCCGAAGAGCGGCTGACCGCTGCCGATGAAAGACGGCTCGAGGTCGAGGCGCGCATCCAGGAAACGCTGAACACGCCGCCGCATCTGGTCATCCGCCACACCGGCCTGGAGGCCGACAGCCCGATGCCGGAGATGACTGAGATCGAGCGTCAGCTCGACCGGCTGAAGATCGAGCGCGAGCGGCTCGGCGCCGTCAATCTGCGCGCCGAGGAAGAGCAGAAGGAGCTGTCCGACCGGCTGGAGACCATCGTTTCAGAACGCGAGGACATCATCGAGGCCATCCGCAAGCTGCGGCAGGCGATCCAGAGCCTGAACCGCGAAGGCCGCGAACGGCTGCTGGCTGCCTTCGACGTGGTCAATGGCCATTTCCAGCGGCTGTTTTCGCATCTGTTCGGCGGCGGCACAGCGGAACTGCAACTGATCGAGTCCGACGATCCGCTCGAGGCCGGTCTCGAAATCCTCGCGCGGCCACCCGGCAAGAAGCCGCAGACGATGACGCTGCTTTCCGGCGGCGAGCAGGCGTTGACGGCGATGTCGCTGATTTTTGCCGTGTTCCTGACCAATCCCGCGCCGATCTGCGTCCTCGACGAAGTCGACGCACCGCTCGACGATCACAATGTCGAGCGTTTCTGCAATCTGATGGACGAAATGGCGGCCACCACCGAGACGCGCTTCGTCATCATCACGCACAACCCGATCACCATGGCCCGCATGAACCGGCTGTTCGGGGTGACCATGGCCGAGCAGGGCGTCAGCCAACTCGTGTCGGTCGACCTGCAGGCGGCCGAGGCCCTGCGCGAGGCGAGCTGACGCGTCGACGCACAGCTTGTCGGTAGCGCCTATTGGGGCTTTCGGCTAAAACACGAATTGGACTGGGTCGGTTCCGTTCATTCTGATGAGCGTTTTGATGTTGCCATGATCCTCTCCGAAATCGATCTCGATTTCGCGATCATGTGCCAGCATATGCATGGAGAACCTTGTTGCCTGTACTTGTCACCGGAGCCGCAGGATTCATCGGCAGCCATGTTTGCCATCATCTCCTGAGCAGGGGGGAAGCGGTCGTCGGCGTCGACAACATGAACGACTATTACGACCTGGCGCTCAAAAAGGGGCGCCTCGCCCGCTTGCAGCCTTACAAGGATTTTTCATTTCACCAGATCGACATCGCCGAACAGGGCGCTCTTGCCGACGCTTTGGCCGGGCAAGGCATAGTCAGGATCGTCCATCTCGCCGCTCAGGCGGGTGTGCGCTATTCACTCGACAATCCGAGGCTCTATGTCCGTTCCAATGTTGTCGGCCATCTCGAAGTGCTCGAATTCTGTCGCGCGCAGCCCGCATTCGAGCATCTGGTCTATGCCTCGTCTAGCTCGGTCTATGGCGGCAACCGCAAGGTGCCGTTCAGCGAGACCGATCAGGTCGACAAGCCCGTCTCGCTCTACGCCGCCACCAAGAAGTCCGATGAATTGATGAGCCACACCTACGCCCATCTCTTCGGGGTGCCGCAGACCGGTTTGCGATTTTTCACCGTCTACGGTCCCTGGGGCCGGCCCGACATGGCCTATTGGATATTCACCAAGGCAATGCTCGAAGGCAAGCCGATCCGGGTGTTCAACAATGGCGAGATGTGGCGCGATTTCACGTATGTCGAGGATGTGGTGAGAGCTGTCGTTGCCGTGCTCGACAAGCCGCCATCGGCTGAAGTTCCGCCGAGCAGGCTCTACAATGTCGGCAACAACCGGCCGGTGCGGCTCGGCGATTTCATCGCCACTCTGGAAAAACTGCTCGGCGTAAAAGCGATCCGCGACAGCGAGCCGATGCAAAGCAGCGATGTCGAGCGGACCTATGCCGACATGACTGCGCTGGAGCGCGATTTCGGCTTCAAGCCGAGCGTTTCGACAGAAGACGGACTGAAAAAATTCGTCGACTGGTACCGGTCGGAATGGGCTGGATCAACGACAAGGTGACTGCGGCCTGCGGGTCGTCGCGGTGCGCGCCTTTCTTCCTACGACCCCAAGGCCTCGAATCGTCACGGCCATCACTGTCATCCTCAAATAGAAATGGATGATTCCTGAAATTCCACTCACCTGAAAGACAAGTGACGGTGGTTCTGGGACATCGACTTCGGCATCGGTGAAGAGATTGGGAAACAGCCGTTCCCTGAAATCGAGAGGAAAAGCGATCCGGACCGGTGCCTTCGGAGTATCAGATTTCAGGAAACCGCGGTCGACGAGTTCCGACAACGTGTTCCGTGCCGTGCGCTCGGATGTCTTCAGCACCAAATTGGCCTCGCCACGCGGCAGCCTGCCGTGCCGCAATACCGCCGCCACCAGATCAGGCGCCCGTTTGTCGTCAACGATATCCTTCACCAAGGCGCGATAGCGGGCCTCAAGCCGTCTGAGGTCGAACATGGTGATCGAGAACCGCACCTGGTCGAGCGCGACTGTCAGGAACCATTCGACGAAATCCTTGAGTGCTGATTCCGAAAGATTTCCTCGGCCGTCGCGGTCGCCCCGTCTGGGACTGTCTGCGTAATCCATCATGCTCTTGTATTCGCCGCGATCTTTCAACCCACGAGCGAGTCCACGAGATATCGACCATAGGCCATTGCCGCCGATTCCGGCCTTGAGCGCCATAGCGTGAGAGGCGACTGACGCGGCCGTTGCCGTCTGGAAAAGGGTGGATATAGTTGAGGCGGTGATGAGCTGACGCAATCGCGATGATGCGCAGGCTGGCCTGCTTTTCGGTCATCGCGTACCGTTTCTCGAAGTGCTCCATAAAGGCCAACACCCAGTCAGACGATGGCGGCTGATGGCGGCCAACAACAACATCATGCTCTGGAGTCGACCGGAACTCGCCAGGCACGATCTCGGCCCTGGTGCCGTCGGGTTTGTCGACGAACCGGAATTCCTCCGGCATCTCGTCGTAGAAGACGCGATGAACCCGCCGGATGAAATCGATCGAAGTCGGGCTCGGCAACTCCCCACGCAAACCGAGGCCGTCAATCATCCTCTGAACTTCGACATGCGCCTTGGCCTCCAAGGGAGAGATCGGCGTTCAGGGTCAATCTCGGCTCCGGCCAATGCACTCTCGATGTCCCGAGGTCGGGCGTTGTGACCTTCGATCAAATTCGAATAGTAAGAATTCATGACGCGCACGAGATCGGCCAGTTCGGCAGCCGATTCCGGATGCAGGGCTCGTCCGAGTTCATCGGCCGCCTTTTGCGTCTCGATCGCGAGATCGGCCAGGACGGTCGGTACGCGTCGTCAAAAACAGCCGCTCAATGCGGGTAGGTGTTTCAAGCATTCTTGCCGATCTCAATCGTCTCTCAATCACCTGCAATGTAAGGCATTTGAGGCCATAAGTCAGCACAATTGCCGATATCGGTTGCCGATCTCAGGCCGGCGATCAAGCCGCGAACCCGAAATGTCCCAAGTGGGCGGCCGGGCAGGGCGCGACTGGCTCCTGGAAATCATAAGTTGCCGAGCGGCGCCAGACGGTCGCGCCATCGCAGACGAACCGCTTGCCCGGGCGAGTTGTCCGCGTGTCTTCGTCGACGGTTCTCGATTGATTCCTCCAGCCGTTTGCGGCGAACCGGTCGTCGCCTCCATTCGAAGCCCCGCAGCTTCGAGCAGCCGGATGGGCTCTGCAGGTCAGCCCTTCCGTAAACCAAGCCCAAGGGCGCGAAGCGATAGATTCAATTCACGCGTGTCTCAATGGCTTGTTATCGCCTCAGCCCACTCATGAAGGTCTTTACACGGGCAGGGTCGACCTGGTTCCACCAGACGCCGTCATGCTTCAGCGCGCTGGCGATGATGATCCCATCGACGATGCCTAGGATATCGTTGGCATTGTCGGGCGTCACGCCGCTGCCGACCAACGTCGGCAGGCCGGCGGCCTCTTTGATCATGCTGATATAGCTCAGATCCGCAGTGTGCCCGGTGCGTTGACCGGTCGCAATGATGGCGTCGGCGTCGAAGAAGACCAGATCCTTGACCAGTTCCTCCACCGGGCGGTCGGCAACGATCGCGTGCGCGCCGTGCTTGACATGAGCATCGGCGAAGACGCGGATGCCGTTGGCGCGCAGCCTGGCGCGGTAGCGTGCTGCGCGACCGGACTCCCCCTCGACAAAACCCTCATTGGCGACATAGGCATTCGCCCATTGATTGACGCGGATAAAGCCCGCGCCGGAGGCGCTGGCGATCGCAAGGGCAGGGATCGCGGCGTTAGCGAGCACATTGATGCCGATCGGCTTGCCGAACTCGCGGCGGATACGGTCGGAAATAACCGCCATATAGGCCGCTGTCTCCGGTCCGATATTGTCAGGTTTGGCAAACGGGATGTCGCCATGATTCTCGACGATCACGCCGTCGCATCCGCCATCGAGATAAGATCTCGCATCGTCCAGACCGCGCTGATAGATCGCCTCGACCGCCTCGCCGTCATAGCGCGGCGCGCCGGGAAGCGGCGACAGGTGAACGACGCCGATCACCACCTTGGTGCGGCCGAAAAGTTCTACGAGCGCGTCGCCGCCTGATTGACCGAGTTGGGTCATGAGAGCTCCGTTTGATCGATGAGCGCCGCCATTTCAGACGCGGAAGGACAGGATATCAATGTGCCCGGGCGAGTCACCGCAATTGCGGCAGCCGCGAGCGCGAACTTCAGCGCTGGGGCAACCGACATTCCCTTGGCAAACCCGCCGGCCAGACAGCCGCAAAACACATCGCCGGCGCCGCTGGTGTCGAGCGCCTCGACACGTGGTGCCGGCAAACGAAACGATCCTCCCTGGTCCGGGCCAAGGGCGAGACAGCCTTCCGCACCGAGCGTGATCACGACTGTCTCGGCGCCTTTGGCCGCCAGCGCGTCGGCGGCGGCTGCCATGTCATCCTGGCCGGTCAGCGCTTTCGCCTCGGATTGATTCACCACCAACACCTGCGCCAGGCCGAAGTCAGGCAGAGCCGCCGCATCGATAGGGCTGGCATTCAGGACGGTGCGCGCGCCATTTTCCTGTGCTGCCCGCATGCAGGCATCTATCGCGGGGCCTCGCAGGTTTCCTTGGCAGACAACGATGTCGCCAGACGCGATTCGGCCCGCAAGTGCGGTTTGTGCGATCGGATCGAACGCCTCGCTGCAGGCGACGCCGCTGACGATGAAGTTCTCGCCGCCGGCCCCAATGACGATGGTCGAGCGGTCGCTTGGCAGGTCGAATTCAATCGCCTCGAGGTCAGACAACTCCCTGTCGAGGCGGCTCCTGATCCATGCGCCTGCGCGGTCCTTGCCGAGCGCCGTCCAAAACGTTACCGCAGCACCCGTGCGCGCGGCGGCAACCGCCTGGTTTGCTCCCTTGCCGCCGAGGCCGTCGGCGTAGCTGCTGGCATTCAAAGTCTCGCCGGCGGCAGGGAAGCGGCCGACGCGAAAAATCGTGTCGACGCAGGCATTGCCGACGACAATGGACATGCATCGCTCAGCTCTCACCGATCGCCCAGCTCAGCATCTGCTCGAACAGGGTTTTGTAGCCTTTCCAGGCGATGAACTCCGGTGGCAGCCAATGCGGCCCGACATCGGACGTCCAGGCCACAGTGCGGCCCTTGCCATAGTGGCCGGTGACGAGCAGCGGCAGCGAGTCATAATCCGACGACACGGTTGCCAGGACTTCCGCCCCGTCTTTCAGCGTCACCTCGTTGAAGCCGAGCAGGACTGGCCAGTCCGAACCGAGACCCCTGAGGATCGGATGGTCCGAGGAGGCTTTCAGGACAGGCGAAAACCCTTCCGGCACCTCGACGCGGTCGTCGAAGGCGAGGCAGTTCACCGGCAGCGCCTCCTCGACCGGCGTCTTGCGGTAGCGCGCGCCGCCATTGATGCCCTGGAAACTGTAGTAGCCGCCGAACATCAAAAGCCCGCCGCCGTCGCGCACATAATCGCGCAGCAGCCGCAGGCGGTTCGGCGTCGGCTTGGAGTGAACCCAGGTGTCGGGATGCAGAAGCAGCGTGTTGGCGCCGATGTCGGAGAGCACCACCGCGTCATAGGCCGAAAGCGCCTCCATTGTTTGCGGAAAGCTGCGCTGTGCCTCATGCGCCGGCATGAAGGTCACGTCGAAGTCGGTCGCCTTTAGCGCCGTCAGCAATTCGTCGGCGCCGGTGTGATAGGTGACCGTCGGAAACTGGTCGAAGCCCTTGATATGGGTCGCGGTCGACACCCAGGATTCACCGGCCAGCAGGATTTTTTTCTTGGACATTTGAACTCCGTCGTAAGTCTCAGCCGTAAGTCTGGGCTTGATTCTGCCGCGAGAACACGGCTTTCGGATTGGCGATCAGCATGCGGTCGATGGCTGGCTGCTCGACGCCATGCCGTTTCAGGCGCGGTATGAAATGCTTGAGGACGTAGACGTAAGCGGACCAGTTTCCGCTGTTTACAGGGAATTTACAGAGAATCTACGTGTTCTTGAGTACGACGAAGGGGCGAAAAAGGTCAGTTTTATTATAAAATTCAGTTAGTTAGAGTTTCCGATGCCGGTTTTCATTGCAGGGAATTGCAACAAGCAATTAATTCGGCGAAACCCGCCGGGTTTCCTACAAAACTGAATTCAATCGGAAGACGAGAGTTTCAAACCTCTCTCTCAGCACCAGACTATCCCGTTGACTGGGAACAATTATCTGATTTTCTTGGTCTTTTTGCCGCCTGTCTGGTGCACAGGCCGTCGGAATGATGAACTGTGCGCAGAGAGCCGGGGGAGGCACCGCATTAGCACAAGTGCGGATTGGCAACCTGACGCGAAAATCGTCGCATCGCTCTTTTTTTGGTCGGCCAATCTATGGTGGGAATTTGCGGGTGTTTTTTGCTGTGAAAAACGGGGTTGGAGTTCTTTACGAAACCGTCGATCGCCATTTTGATAGAAATGGAAATAGCCTCCGAGTCGCGCTCTTTATCAGGCGACCGATAGGTCTTAATTACCCCATTTCCGGGAACCAAAAACAGCGGACCAGAAAAGAAAGATCGAGGTCTAGTTGTCGTGCTGGAGCAGGTTGGTCGTCGAGGCATAGTACGAGGAAAATATGAGCCGGTTCAGAGAGTTGGACCCAAAGAGCTTTTCCGATTACCCCGTTGAAGCGCCCATCCGGCTCGTCCTTGCGGCCAGGATCGCGTTTCCCGATGGATCAATGGGAGTCAAAGGTCTTCGAAAGGAGCGCGACGCTGGTCGCCTTACCACAGAAGTAATCGCCAACAAGGAATATACCACCTTGGCCGCGATCGAGCGCATGAGAGAGCTATGCCGCGTCCAAGCAAAGGTGCCCACCTTGTCTGGCACAATGAGGCCCGCAAGGGAGACGGTTCGATCAGGGAACGGGCCGGATGGTTCATTCACGACGGAAGAATTCGACGTAGCACTGGCTGCGTTCGACCTGACTTTGTCGAAGCTGAAAAAAAGCTCACGGCCTACCTCGCGGAAAAGCACCAACCGGCCCGACAGCGGAACCGTGACCCCGATCAGGTAAAAATTATCGATGTTCTTGGCGTGTATGCGGCCGAGATCGCGCCTAATCATGCCGCGCCGAGCGAGACGGCCGCACGCCTGAAGGCTATCGCTAAGTTCTTCGGCCGCCTGATGGTGGCCGACATCAATGGTCAACTCTGCCGCGATTACGTCAAGCAATCGCCTAGCGTTCCGGCGGCGCGTCGACAGCTAGAAGACCTCCGCGCCGCCCTGAAGCACTATTATGCCGAAGGCTATGTGACTTCCATCCCGGCAATCGTCATGCCGGAGAAGTCCGTGGGGCGCCAGCGCTGGCTCACGCGGAGCGAAGCCGCGCGATTGATCCTCGCGGCATGGCGAATGCGGCAGACATGGAAAGGCAACGCCAGCGACCGCCGGACAGGCCAACACGTCGCCCGGTTCATTCTTGTGGCGCTCTACACCGGAACGCGCTCCGGCGCGGTCTGCGGCGCCGCTATCCGGCCGACGGAAGGTCAAGGCTACATCGACCTCAATCGGGGCGTGTTCTATCGCCGCGCCGACGGCCAGCGTGAGACCAAGAAGCGACAGCCGCCCGTCCGGCTCCCCGATCGCCTGCTATCGCATATCCGCCGATGGGCGACGACGCCTGTCAACATCAAGACGAAAAAGCGAGGCAAGAGCCTTACGATCGGCCGGATGATCGCGCACGACTTCGTCGTCGAGTGGCAGGGCCGACCCGTCGGCTCCATCAAGAAATCATTCAATAGCGCGTGCGAGGCGGCCGGGCTTGGCTGGTATGACAAAGACGGCAAGTTCGAAACCGACGTGACGCCCCACGTTCTTCGCCACACCGCCGCGACGTGGTTGATGCAGAACGGGACGGAGCTATCTCTGGCCGCCGACTTTCTTGGCATGACGGAGGCGGTTCTCCGCTCGACCTATTATCATCATCACCCCGACTTCCAAGCCGAGGCGGCCGAGCGGATCACGGCGAAGGCTCCGGCCCTGAAGGTGAAAAGACCCTGCGTGGGTTGCCGAGGACGTTGGACGCTCAACGGTATTGGCACATCTATGCACGAGATGAAGACCGACTAGATTTGCACTTCCCCGATCTTCGCCACACAGCGGCGACGAAGTTCCACCTTGGCGGCAGCCAAAAACCGCGCGAAAAGGATTTGAAGTGCACACCAGAGCAAATGTTTTGGCATGCTCAGGATAGGACGGCGGTGACGAGATTTCTTAACGACGAATTGTAGGAATGGAGCGGCGGTCGCTAGCCGGCGATTTTCTCAAGTGCCGCGCCCCTTGGCGACCGTTGGCCCGCTTGTTTAACGACGTTGCCAACTTGCACCAAAGGATTCAGAGACGTCTACGCCGCTCTGGCGTGCGAGAGCGGAATTTATGGCTTTGTCTTTTCTTGGAGCATCGTGCGGGCTCGCCACACAGGATCGGGCGGCGACGAAATTGTCCTGTCCTTGATGGACTCTGTGACGAACTGTGGAAGCCTCTGCAGGCCCTGGATTCACTTGTAGCCCACGATTTGGCATCTCGGCTCGAATCACTTTGACGGCTGTCAAGCGAAATCAGCCTGATCCCCTTCATCCCCACTATCCACCACCTGCCCAAGTCGGTGGACAGAAATTCGACGACGCGGGTGAACGAATCACCACATTTTAGGTCAGTTGCCCCGCGTTCGGCGCTGTCCGCGCTTCGCGTATGTTGTGGTCTACAGCGATGTGCCGGCGCTCAGTTCCAACTGAGGGCTTGCCGCAGATACGAACAAAAGGATTACACATGACGAACAAAAATAGAATATCTAAATCGGCCCAGGATGGTGGTGAGGGAAAGTCGCCCCATAGCGGCCGAGGCCACGGCGAGGATCTGCAGATCGAGTATCGCCAGGTCGCCACTCTGAAGCCTTATGCACGCAACGCCCGAACCCACTCGCGCAAGCAGGTCAAGCAGATTGCCGAAAGCATCAAGACATTCGGTTTCGCCAATCCGGTCCTGCTCGATCAGGAAGGCACCATTCTGGCCGGCCATGGCCGGGTGGAGGCGGGCAAGCTGCTGGGCATGAACCGGATTCCTTGCGTTCGGTTAGATACGATGACCCCGCAACAGAAGCGGGCCTTCGTGCTGGCGGACAACAAGCTGGCACTCAATGCGGGCTGGGACCAAGACCTGCTTGCTGAAGAGCTGCAGGCATTGCTCGACGTTGATGTCGACCTCGGCTTCAGCGCCGAGATCACTGGTTTCTCCGTCGCCGAGATCCACCATCTTGTCGAAGGATTGGTTCCCGAGGAGGAAGGCAACCCAAAAGACGATGCCTTGCCGCCGCCCGAAGAAGCCACGCCGCGATGCAAGGCCGGCGACGTCTGGCAACTTGGCCGGCACCGGCTGATCTGCGGCAACGCACTCGACGCCGAGGTTATCGCCACGGTGATGGATGGCGAAATCGCAAGGATGGTATTTTCCAATCCGCCCTACAAAGTGGAGATCCAGGGGCCGATCGGCGGCTCGGGAGTGACCAGGCACCGCGAGTTCGCCATCGGCTCGGACGAGATGACCTCTTCCGAGTACACCGATTTCCTGGCCGCCTCGTTTCGCAATCTCGTGCGTCACTCGTGTGACGGCTCCATACATTTCATCTGCATGGACTGGCACCATATGGGCGAAATGCTCAAAGCCGGCGACGGTGTCTATTCCGACCTAAAAGATCTGATCGTCTGGGCAAAGGACAATGGTGGGACGGGCAAATTCTACCGCTCCCGCCACGAACTGATCTTCGCATTCAAGAATGGCGAGGCGCCACATATCAACACCTTCGAAGTTGGCCAGCATGGGCACCACCGCACCAACGTTTGGCAGCACAAGAGCGTCAACACCTCGAAGGCCGGCCGAATGGGCGAGCTTTCTCTCCATCCGAGGGTCAAACCGGTTCAGATGATCGCCGACGCCATCAACGATTGCTCTGCCCGCGGCGACATCATCCTCGATATCTTCGGTGGCTCAGGCTCAACCCTCATCGCTGCGGAAAAAACAGGGCGTCGTGGCTTCCTGTGTGAACTCGACCCGATCTATTGCGATCGCATCATCCGACGCTGGGAGACGTACGCCAGGGACGAAGCGAACCGCATCGTTGAAGGCATCACTTCGAAATTCCAGGAGGCAGCACAATGAGTAAATCACGCAGTGGAGGTAGTGAACCGCCTTCGGACAAGCCGGAGCGGAATTATGAGGTCGGCTATGGAAAGCCGCCTGCCGAGAGAAAGTTCAGGCCCGGCCGTTCCGGCAATCCTGCCGGTCGCCCGCGTGGCTCCAAAAACAAGATCAAGGACAGCGATCTCATTTCGCTCGTCTTGAGCGAGGCTCAACGCGTCATCAAGATCAACGACGGCGAACGCTCTATCAAGACACCAGTCGCCCAGGCCGTGGTGCGCTCCATCGGCATCAATGCGATGAAGGGCGATCCGCGGTCTCAGCGCCAGTTCACGGAGATTCTATTCACCGCTGAAAGGGAACGGGCGCGCATCGAACGGGAAAACATTTCAGCACTGATGGACTACAAGATTCGCGCGGAGAAAGAGCTCGAGCGGCGCGCTCGGCTGGGCATAACTGGGCTGCCTGAAATCATTCCGCATCCGGATCAAATTATCCTCGACCTGCGAAATGAGCGGAATGGGGAGGTCTGGATTGTGGGTCCGTTGACTAAGGAAGAGAAGGACAGTTCGATAGCCTTTTATGAGGAATTCCGAGACGATTGTCGCCAAATGCTCCAAGTCTTCAAAAACAGACTTGCCGTATCGGAGCAAGCGCTTGCGGAGGAAACCAGGCCTTCGGTGGTGAGACGCCTCAAGAAGGCTATTGAAAGGGACAGAGATGTAATCAAATCGCACAAGAGCAAGTCCGAAGAAATGTGTGAGAAATTTCGGCCGTGGGGTTTCATAGAAACGCGCGATCTTTGGGAGGAGCCGATAGAGCTCAAGTTTCCGTGGGCACCGTGACTCCTGCCTTCGAGCTGGGCGCCCGCAACGCGCCGAAGCGGTGCGGCTGGAGGCAAATACACGGCCACGGCCGAATAGTGCTTACGCGATAGAGATGAAAATGCCGTCGATCGCCGGGTCGTCGTCGGTGCTTACCAGGCCGCGGGCCACCAGGTCCTCGAGATGGGCAAGCACCGACAGCCCGGCAGCGCCGTGCAGGCGCGGATCGGTATCGTGATAGATCGCCGCGACCATCTCCCTGATCGTCCGGTCGCCGCTTCTGATCCGCTCCAGGATCGCTTGCTCGCGCATCCTGCGATGCGACTTCAACTCGCGCATGAAGCTGCGCGGCGCGGTCACCGGCCCGCCATGGCCGGGCAGCAGCAGGCGGTCGTCGCGCCCGACCAGCCGATCCAGCGAGGCCATATAGTCGGCCATGGCGCCGTCCGGCGGCGCGACGATGGAGGTCGCCCAGGCCATGACATGATCGGCCGAGAACAGGATACCGGTTCCTTCCAGCGCAAAGGCTGCATGATTGGCGGTATGGCCCGGCGTCAGCACCGTTCTGATCGCCCAGCCGTCGCCGTCGACCACCATATCGTCGGGAAGCGCGGCATCGGGATTGAAGGCGGTGTCGGCGCTGGCGTCGAGCGGATTGATTTCGCCTATGCGCAGCGGCCTCGCCGGCCGATGCGGACCCTCGGCCAGGACAATCGCACCGGTGTGCTGCTTCAACCGCGCTGCCAGCGGAGAATGGTCGCGATGCGTGTGGCTGACGAAAATGTGGCTGACCGGCCTGTCTGCGATCACCTCGAGCAGTGTCTTGAGATGCGCCTCGTCATCCGGCCCGGGATCGACCACCGCCAGCGTCTCGCGCCCGACGATGTAGCTGTTGGTGCCGTAGAATGTGAACGGGCTGGGATTTTTCGCGGTGATCCGAACCACGTCAGGCGCAACCTTCACGCCCTGGCCGTAGGCCGGGTCGAAGTCTGTGTCGAATTTCAGCGCCATGGCAGTTCAGCCCTGTTCCAGAGGCGGCAAAACCGATGTCGGCAAAACCGATTGCCGCATAACACGGAAGCCAATATAGGAAAACGCAAGGCCGCGATCTGCGGCAGTCCGCAATGAGGAAGACCATGGCAATTGCAACGACGCCGCTTGTTTCTCTCGCTCTGCCTGAAAAGGGCGCGGCCCGCCTGGCGACGCAGCTTTCGCTGGCGATCGTTGGAACACTGGTGCTGACCTTGTCGGCCAAGACCAGGGTCTTGCTCGGACCGGTCGACATCTCGATGCAGACCCTGGCCGTGTTCCTGATATCAGCTGCATTCGGCATGCGCCTCGGCGTCGCCACGCTGCTTCTCTACATGGCGGAGGGCGCGATGGGCTTGCCGGTCTTCCAGGGCACGCCGGAAAAGGGCATCGGCCTTGCCTACATGCTCGGCTCGACCGGCGGCTATCTTGCCGGCTTCGTGGTCATGGCGGCGATCGTTGGCTGGGCCGCCGATCGTGGCTGGGATCGCCATCCGGTCAAGCTTTTCAACGCGATGCTGGTTGCCGAAATCGTCATGATGGCGATGGGCTTTGCCTGGCTGGCGCTGCTCATCGGCCCGGAAAAGTCATGGCAGTTCGGCGTCGTGCCGTTCATCGTCGGCGATCTGATCAAGGTCGGCCTGGCGGCGAGCCTTGTGCCGGCCGTCTGGTCGCTGCTCAAACGCTCCTGAACTCTGGTCGACAGATCGGGCGCGGCACTGATCGAGCACGCAACCACAGATCGTGGAATGGGTGCCGTTTCAGCGACGGCCTGCCTCGAGTTCTCGTCAAAGCAAGCCGCCGCCAAGCGGTCGGTAACACTTTGCTAACGACACCGTCACACAATGTTCAAATCGACTGATTAAGGACCAGAAGAGCCAGCGGTTCGTCGCGAGTCAGCGTAACCAGGCAGCTACATATCGACACAATTGCTCGATACCGCTGCTGGATAGCTAAAAAAGAAAGCGGCGCGATGACTTTAGCTGCAGCTAAAGTAGTGGACAATTAACAGGATTTTTTCGACCAAGCTTGATTCTCGCGAGATGGTTGCTTGCTGGTATCTTCGCGCTGTCGTAACCCTTGCCGTCAACCATGCCGAAAACCGCCGAGAGCGAGTCGCGTGACCAGCCCGGAAAAAACAACAGGGAAGAGGACTGTATCGTTGCAACGGCCCGCAACCGGCACCGCAGCACGCTGGTATGCCGCCAGCGTATTTCCGGGAAAAGAAGACGTCGCCGAACGGCATCTCCGGATACAGGGGTTTCACCCGTTTACGCCTCGTTGCGAGAAGACCACACGTCATGCCCGGCGCATCGAGACGAGACCGGCGGCCTATTTTCCAGGTTACATGTTCATCGCCCTCGATGTGGCGCTGCAGCGGTGGCGCTCGGTCAATGGAACGTTCGGTGTGCGCTCCCTCATCATGCAGGGCGAGCGGCCATTCCCGGTCCCGTCGGGGCTGGTGGAGCGGTTCATTGCGCTGACCGGCAAGGACGGCCTGCTTGATTTCAGAGGAGGCCTTGCTGCGGGCGCCTCGGTTCGGATTCTCTCGGGCCCTTTCGCGGAGATGATCGGCCGACTTGACCGGCTCGACCCGGCTGGAAGGGCCCGGGTTCTGGTTGCCATCATGAATGGCGAGATCCCTGTTGACATGGATTCAAGGGAACTCGTCGCGATCGCGTAGCGTAGCGCCACCATCAAGGCGCCGTGATGTAATTGTTGTGGTATCCGCTCTCGGGGATTCACCCTGGAGTGCGGTAGCCGTCGGTTGGTAAGACTTGCGCTCTGCGAGATCGCCTCATCCGCGCCGATTGGGAGTATGTGGCATGCGAATAACAATGATTGGTGCCGGTTATGTTGGGCTTGTCTCGGGCGCCTGTTTCGCCGACTTTGGCCATCAGGTCTGCTGCATCGATCGCGATCCAGAAAAGCTTGCCATGCTCAAGGGTGGCAAGATACCAATCTATGAGCCAGGGCTCGAAGAGCTCGTCACGACCAACACTTTGCAAGGTCGCTTGCGTTTCGACGACAATCTGGCGGACGCGGTTTCTCAATCGGATGCCGTCTTCATTGCCGTGGGCACGCCGTCGCGACGTGGCGACGGTTTTGCCGATCTATCCTTTGTTTATGACGCGGCGGCCGAAGTAGGCCGGGCGCTGAAGGGATTTACGGTCGTTGTGACAAAATCGACGGTGCCTGTTGGTACTGGTGACGACGTCGAGCGAATTATCCGCGAGCAGAATCCAACGGCCGATTTTGCGGTGGTCTCCAATCCGGAATTTCTTCGCGAGGGATCGGCGATCGACGATTTCAAGCGACCTGATCGCATCATTGTGGGGACCGACGCCACAGGGGCCAAGGCAGTGATGGGCGAGGTCTACCGTCCGCTCTCGCTGAATGCAGCGCCGATTTTCTATACGAGCCGACGTACGGCGGAGCTTACCAAATATGCAGGGAATGCATTTCTGGCGATGAAGATCACCTTCATCAACGAAATTGCCGATCTCTGCGAGCGGTTGGGAGCCGATGTGCAGGACGTCGCGCGGGGCATCGGCATGGACAATCGCATCGGCGCAAAGTTTCTTCACGCGGGGCCGGGCTACGGCGGCTCCTGTTTCCCGAAAGATACGCTGGCGCTGGTCAAGACCGCGCAGGACGCGGCAAGTCCCATCCGGCTTATTGAAACGACGGTCTCGATAAACGACCAGCGTAAACGGGCGATGGCGCGCAAAGTGGTCGATGCCTGCGGGGGCTCGGTTCGCGGCAAGACCATTGGTGTCCTCGGCCTTACGTTCAAGCCAAACACCGACGATATGCGCGACGCCCCCTCATTAGCCATCATTCAGGCGCTGAAGGACGCGGGCGCTTCGATCAAGGCGTATGATCCGGTCGGCATGGAGCAGGCGAGCAAGTTGATCGAGGGCATTGAATTCGGGGACAGCGCCTACGCGGTAGCCGACGGCTCCCATGCGATAGTGATCGTCACCGAGTGGAATGCCTTTCGGTCATTGGATCTCAAGCGGCTCCGTGCACTCATGGCGATGCCAGTGATGGTTGACCTTCGAAACGTTTACCGAGGTGAGGATGTCGTGAAGGAAGGCATAGCCTATTCGAGCGTTGGCCGAGAGCGGCATCTTGTTAAGTGAACGTCAGGTTTTCGCGGGACCCGACTCGCGAGTGGCAATTTGAACACCACCACTATCAACCTGCCCAGGCAGAGGCATCTTCTGCTTCGGATGCGCTTTCAGTTGTTGGGCGGATTGACGTTCGCTATCCTGATTCCTGCGCTTATTCGGATGTCGTTTGGTTACGGCGTGATCTACTCTTCCAACATGCAGGTCACGATTGTGGCGGCATTTATCGCTCACACAGCAGGCTATTTGTTTTATAAGCGGATCGGCAATTTTCCTGGCGTGGCAGCGACGGGTTACATCCTGCCCACCTTCGCGCTGACCTATGGCCTCGTATTCATGGCCATCTTCTTTTTCAGGTTCGACTATAGCCGCTTCCAGGCCGCGGCGAGTCTCTTTCAGTCGACATTGTGGTATTTTGGTCTGAGCTTGGCCACGCGTCGGCTCGACCCATACCGGCTGGCAGTAATCCCCGGTGGAGATGTCGATAGGCTGCAAAGCATACCAGGCGTTCGTTGGCACCGGATTCAGTCGCCCGAGACGATTGTCGAACATGCCAGCGGTGTGGTGGCCGATCTTCGAGCCGATCTTTCGGATGAATGGGAGCGGTATATTGCCGATCGCGCGCTCTCGGGAACGCCGGTCTACCACGTCAAACAAATCAGCGAATCGCTTACAGGCCGAGTGGAAATACAACACCTTTCCGAAAATACCTTGGGATCTCTGAACCCTAACCAGGCATATTTAAAGATCAAACAGGCGGCTGACTGGATTGCGGCACTAGTTATTCTGGTGGGTTTTTCGCCATTGCTCTTGTTCGTAGCGGCAGCGATAAAATTTGACTCAGCTGGTCCGGCCTTATTCAAGCAAAAAAGAATGGGGTACAGAGGAAATATCTACGAGGTTTACAAATTTCGGACGATGAAACTCGGCGCCGCGGTTGTCGATAAAAAGGAAGAGGCCATCACAAAGCCCGGCGATGCGCGCATTACACGCCTTGGGCAATTCTTGAGAAAATCCAGGATCGATGAATTGCCGCAAGCCTTCAACATCCTGCGCGGCGAGATGAGCTGGATCGGACCGCGGCCGGAAGCACTCGTACTCTCTAAGTGGTACGAGGCCGAGCTGCCATTCTATCGATACCGGCACATCGTTCGGCCTGGCATTACGGGGTGGGCGCAAGTCAATCAGGGCCACGTTGCGGCCGTGGACGATGTTCTGGAAAAACTTCACTACGACTTCTACTACATCAAGAATTTCTCCCCTTGGCTCGACGTGCTGATTGTGTTTCGTACCATCCGAACCATGCTGACAGGTTTTGGCGCGCGTTGACAACGCGGCAAAGATCGGTAGCCGGTGTAGCTGAGCCGCCGCGCTCGAATCTCACAACGTTGGGATAGCCACCAGCTTTTTGAAATGGGAATTTGTAATGTCTAAAGCCACGCTGACTAGCGTTGAGAAATATCGTCGTATCGACCTCGGAGAAGCACTATGACCAGGAAGACCGCCCTCATTACCGGCATCACCGGGCAGGATGGCGCCTATCTGGCGGAACTTCTTCTGGCAAAGGGTTATGATGTCCATGGCATCAAGCGGCGTTCCTCGTCGTTCAACACCGGTCGCATCGATAATCTCTACCAGGATCCGCACGAGAAGGACGTAAGGCTGTCGCTGCATTATGGAGACATGACCGACGCCACCAACCTGATCCGTATCGTCCAGGAAGTGCAGCCGGACGAGATCTACAATCTCGCCGCACAATCGCATGTCCAGGTTAGCTTCGAGACCGCGGAATATACCGCGAACGCCGACGCGATCGGCACATTGCGTCTCCTCGAAGCCATCCGGCTGCTTGGCCTGACGAAAAAGACGCGTTTTTATCAGGCGTCGACTTCCGAGCTCTACGGCAAGGTGCAGGAGATCCCGCAACGGGAGACGACGCCTTTCTATCCTCGGTCGCCATATGCGGCGGCAAAGATCTACGCCTACTGGATCACCGTGAATTACCGCGAAGCTTACGATATCCATGCTTCCAACGGCATCCTGTTCAATCACGAAAGCCCGATGCGCGGCGAGACGTTCGTTACCCGCAAGATCACGCGCGCGGCTGCTGCAATCAGGCTCGGCCTCCAGGACAAGCTCTACCTCGGCAATCTGTCGGCTGAACGGGATTGGGGCCATGCCCGCGATTACGTCGAAGGCATGTGGAGAATCCTTCAGCATGAAGTACCGGACGACTACGTCCTTGCAACCGGCGTAAAGAATTCGGTCCGCCGCTTTGTCGAGCTTGCATTCAGCGAGGTCGGGATCGAGATCGAGTGGGTTGGTTCCGGTATTGACGAAAAAGGCGTCGATGCAAAATCAGGCGCTGTCTTGATCGAGGTGGATCCGCGCTATTTCAGGCCGACCGAAGTTGAGCTGCTGATCGGCGATCCTTCGAAAGCGGAGCGCGTTCTCGGGTGGAAGGCAACAACCTCGCTCGATGCGATGGTCCAGGAAATGGTTCAGTCCGACCTCGAAACGGTAGGACGGGAATCCGAACACCGGCGCCTGGACGAGGATCGCATTCGCGTTGCGGCACAGTAAGCGACGTTGGGCCGGGTCGACATGAAAATCTCGGTCTTGACGGTCTGTTGGAACTCTGCGGCGACGATCCGGCATACGATCGATAGCTTCCTGGCCCAGGATCATCGCGACAAGGAACTGGTGGTCATCGACGGCAATTCGTCGGACGAGACGTTGTCAATAGTCCGGTCCTACCCACCGGACCAGATCCGGCTGATCAGCGAGCCCGACAGCGGAATGTATGATGCACTCAACAAGGGGCTGCGTCTCTATACCGGAGACGCGGTAGGCGTGCTGAATTCAGACGATTGCTTTCACGATCGCACAGTGCTGGGACGGATATCGGCAGGGCTCGAGACAGCCGACATCGTGCATGGTGATCTGGATTTTGTTGAAGACCATCTGGGCAAGCGGGTCGTACGCCGTTGGCGTGCTGCGGCCCGACCCGCCAAGGGCTTTCGGACCGGATGGATGCCGGCCCATCCAACGTTCTACGTCAAGCGGAAGGTTGCGGACGCGGTCGGTGCATTCGATCTCGGCCTCAAAGTGGCATCGGATTATGATTGGATGTTGAGAGCTGTTGAACTCCACGGATTCGAGACCACTGCAACCAGCCACGTGTTGGTGGACATGATGGTTGGCGGGGCCAGCACAAGGAGCTTCCGTTCGCACATCGGGCACAATCTGGAAGCGCTGCGGTCTCGACGCCGTTGGCTTGGGTCCGGGCCCCTCGACTACGCGCTGGTCGCGAAGCCGGCTCGCAAGGTCGGCCAGTTCATTGCAGCACGAATTGGATCGTAGCTTGCGTTGCGCTGACTTCTTTTCGGCGGTGATGGATATAGTGACGCCGACTGCCGGTTTCTGCATGCCAGGAATTTGGATGGACAGTACATTGGCAGTTGGTCCTTCAGCGGCGTCAACGCGCAACATGGTTTTATCTGCCAGACACAATGGGCGGACCGAGCTGAGCCGGATTGCTTCAGCATCATCTTAACCTCAGCGAGTAGGCACAAATGGCCCGTATTTATGATAGCCGCAAACGCATTCTAGTGACTGGTGGCGCCGGTTTTCTGGGGTCTCATTTGATAGACAAGCTGTTGTCCCAAGGTCACGAGATCATTTGCGTGGACAATCTGTTTACCGGCACAAAGCGAAACATCGACCACCTTCACAATCACCCACGTTTTGAATTTATGCGCCACGACGTATGTTTCCCGTTATATGTCGAAGTGGATGAAATTTATAATCTGGCCTGCCCTGCGTCGCCAATTCACTATCAGCACGATCCGGTGCAAACGACGAAGACCTCCGTACACGGGGCGATCAACATGCTGGGCCTGGCTAAGCGCTTGAAGTGCAAAATCATGCAGGCTTCAACCAGCGAAGTGTATGGAGATCCGGTCGTGCATCCGCAAACCGAGGCATATTGGGGAAACGTTAATCCGATCGGCCCGCGTTCTTGCTACGACGAGGGAAAGCGGTGTGCCGAGACGTTATTTTTCGACTATCACAGGCAACATAGCGTAGACATCAAAGTTGCGCGAATATTCAACACCTATGGTCCCCGCATGCACCTAAGGGACGGCAGGGTCGTCTCAAACTTCATATCGCAAGCCTTGGCCGGTGAAGACATTACCCTGTACGGCGACGGGAGCCAAACTCGCTCATTTTGCTATGTCGACGACCTTATCGAAGCATTTGTCCGGTTGATGGATACGGATGCCACGGTTACCGGGCCGATCAACCTGGGTAATCCAGTTGAATATACGATGGTGGAGCTTGCAGAAGCTGTCCTGGAAATCACCGGCTCTCGTTCAAAATTAGTTCGTCAGCCTCTTCCTGCCGATGATCCGACGCGCCGACGCCCGGACATCACTCTGGCCAGGGAGAATCTTAAATGGGAGCCTAAGGTAAAATTGGATGAAGGCTTAAGAAAAACAACAGAGTACTTCAAGTCTATTTCGTAGATTTTAATGTAAAAGTGCGTTTATGAGGCGTCAAGTCGCGTAGTAATGCCTACATGCCGCGAGGCCATTTTGCGCGCAAGGTAATTCCTCGGGAAAGGCGCAGGATCGCGCACAAAATGCTAATGGTTCGATGCTCCCTAGGTGCGTCCGAAGGCCGCGCAGGACTTATGGAGAGCGGGTAACGTCATAGGTTGACAGCGCAGGTGTTTCCTGCGGTAGGTTTTCTCAGGTTCGATCTAGGGCTGTTCACATGCTGCAATCTCTGAGTAACAAAACGAAGGTACAGTTGCGCGACGTTGGGCGGCGGTTCGGGCTTGAAGTCCGTCTGAATGGCGTCAATTCGCGCGATGATTTGCGTTTGGTGCATTTCCTTCGCATGCATGAAGTCGATCTCGTTATCGATGTCGGCGCCAACAAAGGCCAGTTTGGTACAATGCTGTTTGCGGCGGGGTTCCAAGGCTCGATGATTTCGTTTGAACCACTGCCAGACGCACATTCCGAACTCATGCGCACGACTAAGGCGTCAGGCCGGCGCTGGATAGTGGGACCGGCTGTTGCGCTGAGCGACACCACCGGGTCGGCTACGTTCCATGTTACGGAAGCATCGACGAGCAGCTCGCTGCACGAGCCGCGCGAGTCGTTCGTGGAACATACCCCTCAGGTGGCCGTCGCCAAACGGATCGAGGTCAAGACAGAGCGGCTCGATTCCTTCGCAAATATGATCGATCTTGCTGGCAAGCGAGCGTTCTTAAAACTTGACGTGCAGGGCGGCGAAGCTGCTGTTCTTGCAGGTGCCTCCGCGGTATTGCCGCAACTGCGAGGCATCCTAACCGAACTGTCGCTGGTCGAGCTCTATACAGGTCAGGCGACGGCGCAGGAGGTGCATCAACTCATTGGCGGCAGTGGGTTCGAACTGTGGGACGTCTGGCAAGGGTATAGAAATCCGCAGACGCAGCGACTAACACAGATTGATGCGTTGTATTTTCGTCCAAGCCAGGCTTGAGACTTTGAACAATGAGCCGGCTGGTTCGAGAGTGAACCCAGCTCCAATCAGGAACTTTCCGACGATCCAAGCAACGAATGGAACGGGCCGCACGGATTGTTCGAATACCATGAACGTCGTTCAGATTGTTGGCTGCGCGCTCAACACTGGTGCGGGTCGAGGAATCCGCGCCGTGCACGAAGCCTTATTGGATGCAGGAATCCGTTCACGCATCCTAGGGAGGGTTGAGCGGGACCTTCCAGAGGACTTGTTCGCCAGAAGAGTTCCTTTGCTGCAACGCCTGCCTGTCGGCGTTAAGAACCGTGTCTACATGTGGCATTTGATGCGGCAATTCGGCGTGATCCCGCCGAATTTTCATCCCATCTCTCACGGCCTCCGCCTGCACAATTCGCCGGAATATCGAAGGGCTGATGTTATCCATGTCCAGTGGGCCCACGCGCCCACGCTTGGGCCGGCATTCTGGCGCGCAATTGGGCGCGAAAAACGTCCGGTGGTCTGGACGCTTCGCGACATGTGGCCGTTCACCGGCGGCTGTCATTTCTCTGGTCCGTGCGAGAAATATGCCAGTGGTTGCGGCCAATGCCCACTCCTGGGTGGAGGGGACGAAAAGATTACATCTGACGATATTGCCTTTAAGGCCGAGCACTACGGCCCACAATCGGTATTCGTCGCGATCAGCAACACGATTGCCGAGCAGGCGCGTAGGAGTGTGGCCCTGAGCGAGCGACAAATACATGTAATCCCAAACAGTGTTCAAATGAGCCAGCTTCGCGCAATGGACAAGGCGCAGGCGCGTAGCGCATTGGGACTCCCGGCGAAGAAATTCGTTATCGCCACTGGTGCTTTGAATTTGGCCGATCCGCGCAAAGGCGCGGATATCATGCGGCACCTGCTCAATATATATCGAGAAGACAAAAACGTTCATTGGTGTCTGTTTGGAAATGGCCTTGCAGAACTCGTCGATCCGGTGCCTGAAAACTGCACCAGTTTTGGCCTCCTCCGCGACGATGTCATTCTAAACCAGATATATTCGGCGGCCGACGTGTTTGTAATGCCCTCACTTCAGGAGTCGTTCGGCAAGGTCACGGTCGAGGCAATGGCATGCGGAACTCCCGTCATCGGGCTCGTAAAAACGCCAGCCGAGGAGATTATCAGTCACGGGCAGACCGGATGGCTGGCAAAGCACGGTGACGCTGACGCAGTAGTGGCCGCTGTTGAGACGGCACGAGCCCTGCCAGTTCCATTGTTACAGAATTTTGGACTGAGAGCACGCGCCACCGTAATCGACAGATACTCACCAGAGGCTATCGCTCGTCTCTATATTGACCTGTATGAATCTTTGTTGAGTGGCAATCAAGCATGACCCGCGGCGACCGTCCTGAGGGGGTGAGGATTGGCGCGCGCTCCATAATCGCGGCGCGGAGCGTCCTCGACATTCCGCCGGATTGCCTGGCTGGCAGCGCGCCCTCCAAGGTCACACGTTTTCTTGCATCGACGCATGCCGCTTCGATTGTATGAAGAGCTATTTCTTCAACAGCGCGTGGATGATGGCCGACAGCCTCGTTGCGCGGATCCTGGGCCTTCTGGTCACAGTCGTCGTCGCGCGATATCTGGGGCCCGAAGATTTTGGAATGTACGCCTATGTCATGTCCATGGTCGCCTTGTTCGGGATCATTGGCCATATGGGGCTGGACGGACTTCTGATTCGTGAACTGCTCGATTCGCGCCGGATGCAATCCGAAACGCTTGGCATTGCGTTCGTCATGAAGGGCGCCGGCTTCGCTGTGGCCGTCCTGGGGCTCCTGACGTTCGGGCTGCTGATGCCCGGTAATCTTCCCGAGGAACGCTGGCTGTTCGTGCTGGCAAGCCTTGCCGTTGCCATGCAGCCCATCAGCGCGGTGCTGGGCAATTGGTTCCGCTCGCGAGTCGAGGCGCGCTATGCCGTGGTTTCCAACCTCGCCGGCGTGGTGGCGGGGGGAGCATTCAAGGTGGGCGCCGTTCTCGCCGGTGCGGGAGTGGTCGCCGTGGGAGTGGGCCAGACCCTAGGCGCGGCGATCGGAGCCATACTGCTGATCGTAATGTTCCTGCGGCATGGAGGTCCGGCGCCAGGCAGCTGGTCCTTCTCGCGGAAGCGGGCCAGGACTATGCTTGGCGAGGGCGTGATGATCTTCGTAGGATCCATGTTCGCAGTCATCTATCTTAAGATAGATCAGGTGATGCTGCGGGCCATGCAAGGCCCCGAAACGGTCGGCATATACTCAATTGCATCGCTCCTCTCCGAGGCGCTTTATTTCATCCCGGCGGCGATCGTCGGCACGGCTTTTCCAAAACTTGTGCAGATAAATGCCGGGGATCCCGCGGCATTCGCGGAACGCCTGCAGGATTTGTTCGACATTCTCGCGACCTCGGCGCTGATCGTGCTGGTCGGCCTGTTCGCTCTAGGCCCGCTAACGATCAATCTTGCCATGGGTCCATCCTACTCCCCCGCTGTCCCGATCTTTCTGGTTCACGTATTGTCGTTGCCGTTCATATTCCTACGCCAAGGCTTTAGTCGTTGGGTGATTATCAAGAACATGGCCAAGTTCTCTATGATGACCCAGGGCGCCGGGGCGCTGCTCAACGTTGGGCTGAACCTAGTGCTCATTCCCCAATTTGGGGGCATAGGAGCGGCAGCTGCGACCCTTTTCTCCTACGCGGCCGCATCCTACTTCGCCTTGCTCTTGTCCTCCGACACACAGCCGATCTTCCGCATGATGACCAGATCGTTGTTTCAACCGTGGCGCGGCATCCGAAAACTAATGACACTCTACCGAAAATTGAGGAATGGCTGAAGATGACCGAGTTCATCGACAAAGCGGCACGTTTCCAGAGGTTCGCAAGGCGTTCTCCCCGCCAGGCGGCTCGGGCACTTTTCGTGGTCATGCTCGACCGCCTGCGCGCCGGATTGATCCGGCCCGCGAGTCGCAGCGGGTTCCTTGCGTCGGTCTATTTCACGTTTTTCAGCAGTCGCTTCTATCGGGAGCATCGCGCCGTCCTGTCCGGGATCGTTGCCAATCTGAACAGCGACATCGCCGTCCAGAGGAGCTCGTCGCAGCTGCGCCGCAACATACATCGCCTTGAGAAGGGGCTGATCATGCGCCCGAGGAGGGCCGTATTTGCGGAGGATTACATCGAGGCCACCGTATCTCTGTTTCTGCGCGGCGCGGCTGGAGCGGCGCTCGACCGCGATGAGCTGAAATGGGCGGCAGACGTGCTGACGACCTATTTCTCGGTGGTTTCCGAGACACCGAGGATCAGGAAGGCAAAGGAGCGTTTCTTGGCATGGCCCGGTCAGGCGCTGACGCCAAGCTTCGTGCCTTATCCAAGCTCCAGCCGTGCATGCAGCGACATCAGCTTCGATCAGCTCTACGCACTGTTTTCGGAGCGGCGTTCGGTTCGATGGTATTCTCCCACGCCCGTCCCACAGGATCTTGTCGAGAAGGCCGTTTCGGCCGCCTCTCTCGCTTCCTCCGCCTGCAACCGCCAACCCTATTCGTTCTTGCTGTTCCGGGATCCGGAAAAGGCAGCCCGCATCGCCTCCCTCGCCGGCGGGACAGGCGGTTTTTCGAAAAACATCCCATGCCTGATTCTGATTGTGGGAGACCTCTCCTACTATGTACATGAACGCGACAGGCACCTGGTCTATATCGACGCGTCCCTTGCTTCGGCTCAGTTGATGCTCGCTTTCCAGACCTTGGGCCTGTCGACCTGCGCCATCAACTGGCCCGATGTCGAGGAAAATGAAAAGGCCCTCCAAGCAGCCGTCGGATTGAAGGCCTATGAGCGGGTGATCATGTTCATTGCGGTAGGCTACGCCGATCAGAATGGCCAGATACCATACTCTCAGAAAAAAGGGGCGGATCTCTTGCTTCAGGCGCTATGACACTGACATTTGAAATAAGAAAAGCCGGATTCGAGAACAAGGGGGCGGCGATGATGCTCATCGCAGCCTCACAGGAAGTGAAAGCGCGGTACCCAACTGCTCGGGTTGCGGTGGCTCCCGATGCGACCAGCCCATATGAACTTCGGGCGCGGTATGGTCTTTGGCACAGGGCCGAGCTAGTCCGCCGCGGCGTTGACCTCGGCAAGATCGTCCAGTTCGCCCCGGGCAAGCTGCGTCACCGTTTCGGATTCGTAACGGAATCGGAGGTGGATATTATCCTCGACGCTGCCGGTCTAGCCTATTCGGACCAGTGGGGAGCGCAGCATACCGAGGACTTGGCCCGCCGTGCCGTCGCGTGGAAGCGCGCGGGCAAGCGCCTCATTCTGCTGCCTCAGGCACTTGGTCCGTTTGGTACGGATCGCATTCGCCGCGCAATAAATGTCGTTGCCGACCACGCGGACCTGATTTTCGCGCGCGATAAATACTCGATGGAAAATCTTGTCGGTGCCGTAGGCGGCCGTGCATCGATCCGGCTTGCGCCCGACTTCACCAATCTGCTGATAGCTCGTCCGCCCGCCAATCCTCCGCGAGGCGAGAAACTGGTGGCGATCGTGCCGAACGCGCGGATGGTCGACAAAACCAGCGGTGACGTAAGCGGCAATTATGCGGGTTTTCTGCGGCAAGTGGCGAGTATGTTTCAGTCGGCGGGTATGACCCCGTTCTTCCTGATTCATGAGGGCGCCGGGGATCGAGTGTTGGCCGAGCATGTCAACGCACAGCTCTCCGAACCCATTCAGATATGGACGGCAGGGGATCCTCTCGAGGCAAAAGGCCTGATTGGCAAATGCAGCGGACTGGTCGGCAGCCGCTACCATGCCCTGATCAGCGCCTTGTCCCAGGGAGTGCCAGCGGTTGGCACGGGCTGGAGCCATAAATACCGAGCCCTGTTCGAGGATTATGGCTGCGAGAATATGCTGGCCGATGTGTCGGCTAGCGAGGAAGGTCTCGAGGCCAGGCTTCGCTCCCTCATCGACGGTAGTCAACGCGCCGCGCTCTCAGATGAACTCGCAGAGCCCAGGGCGCGAATCAAGGACGGTGTGCAGCAGATGTGGAAGGACGTGTTCCAGCTTCTTGACAAGGCTGCCTGACTTGCGTCTGTGCTGGCATTTCAACTGGGCATCCGCGCCTTCGGCGACTAGTATTTGGCTGTTAGATCGGAGCTAGGCTTTTGCAAACTGTCGAGAGAGTGGTATATGTGAAAACCTGTGGCGGTCACAGGAAATCATACCTGATTACGCTGAGTGATATCTTTGGAATGGAAAGAGCCTTTGGGCGTATTACTGCTAAGATGGCTTATAAGTTGATATCTTGCAGGAAATTATTGTTTGCTACGCTCGACGAACATATATTTTCATTCGTCTGTTTCTCCTTAGTAAGAAGCCTTCTTGGAAAGAATACTGTTGCGTTGTTTCTGCGGCCGGAGCAATGTTTCTTACCAGGCAAGCTTAAATACCGTCTAAAATGGCTGCTTTTCAGAGCTTTGCGACACCTTCCCGGTCTCACAGTTGTAGCCATAACCCCGTTCGATGTAGTGGCCAGCTACGCTCAGGTGGCCACTGCAGGTGTGCGCGATCCTGAGTATTGGGACTTGCATGACGGTGTATCCGTTCTATCTCCGAAGGAGACCAGCCTATCTGCCCAACTTCGCTCGATGGCAGGTCGCAAGCGCCTGTGCACTGCGGTCGGCATTCTGAATGCCGGGAAGGGCTTGGAGTTCCTTGCCAACGCTCTGGAGCAGTTTCCGGAAATCAAGGAACACACTCAGATTGTGGTGGCGGGCTCAGCAAACCCGCACACCCGCGACGTGTTAAAAAAACTTTCTGCTACAGGAGCGGTCGTGATAGACCGATTTCTTTCTGACGCCGAACTGCTGAGTTTGATAAGTACCTCAGAGCTAATCTGGGCATGTTATAATCCCGCATATGACCAGGCCTCCGGCATTTTTGGTCGTGCAGTACAACTGGGCTCGGTACCTATCACTCGTGAGGGGGCAGTGGTTTCTCGGCTGGCGTTCGAGTCCGGAATCCCCTTTATTCCAGTGAGATATGGGGTCACGGAGCAGTTGGCGGAGGTCTTGATCGCAGGACGGTCAATTGTCAGTGACCAGATAGGTCCAGACCACGGCGAGATTGGTGAATGGCGTCGGACTTTTATCGAGGTTATAAATGCAGGTCTGGCAGGAAGGAGTTGATTATTGTCAATGTCCTTCTGACCAATTGAGGTATTTTCCAAGTATCAGACGGACTGTACATAATTATACAGACTCGTATTCGGAACAAGGATTCTTATGGTAAATGGAAGGAAAGGCCGTTCCTCCCGGGGTGCGCGCTCGGTTGTCGCGGCTACTTCTGGTATGGCTCTCTGGTTTGCGACTTTTGCGAAGGCGCAAGACTTCCACGGTCAGCTATACCCCCCTATGAATGCTCCGCTTGAAGTTCTTTTTGCGCAGGGGCGTAATCTGTCACTTGGAGCCATGTTGATAGCGGTTGTTGTGACGTTAATGTTGGGGAAGGGGATTCGCCGTATAGACTGGCGCAATGCATCAATGTACATAGCAGCAGTTAACGTGTTCATTATTTTTAAGTTATTTCTCTATGGTAACTCGGAGATTTTTATCTTAGGGTCATTTGCGATAGCTATTCAAATATTAGTGTTTGTAGTATGTGCATCACGCTACGAGCGAGAGAGCTTTGATGGATCAAACCTCATGCCTCACGTAGTAAAGGTTATCTACATATTTTCGATTCTGTTTTTGTCATGCAATGTGTATGCATACATCTATTTTCCCGGTAGCTCGGCTGTCAAGTTTAGTGGGAGATTTTTCGGTGTAACCGCAAACCCGCAGCACTTGGCGATGGTGTGCGCTTTGTGCGTACCGGCGCTATTGTATTGTGTCGTTCATTACGGAGTAAAAAGCATTGTTGGAGTGTCGGCGGGGGCCATGTTGGCGTGTGTCCTTTTTCTCGAGTATCAATCAGGATCTCGGTTAGGGTTTTTTGGGACGCTGCTGTGTATTATTATCGGTTGTCGGGTTTTTTTGGACCGGCGCCGTATCGTTTACGTGTTGATTTTATCCATTTTGGCGTTACCCTTGGTCTATTTCTCATTTTATGATTCAATATTAGACTTAATTCGATCGCGTTTCGTGGAAGGGCGTTCCGATACTCGGTCTGAGTATTGGGTCGCGGGATGGAATCAGTTTCTTCAAAGTCCCTTGATTGGGAGCGAGCCAAGCGGAGAACCGGCCAAGTATTATTTTACTGTAAGTTCTTGGATATCTGCAGCATCCAGCGGGGGAGTGATAGCGTTGGTATTTCTGCTAATGTTTCTTATGTCTTCTATCGGATATGTTTTTAATGTTAATAGATTAAGGAATCGTCGTGTGGATACGGAACACGTGGACCTATATTTATCGGCCATTGTGTTGATTCTCGCGATAAGCGTCTTTGAGGCCGTGTTCCTTGGTGTATTTTCCTCTCATACAATGATGGTCTATTTGTATATTGCTGGTGCTGGTTCTCTAGTCGGCGCAAAAAGATTCCTGAACGCGCCGCATCGCAAGTTTTATGGTGCAAGCGGACTTGGTGTTAGGCCACCTGCGATGAACACAAAATAGACGGAAATAGCTATGACGACACGTAACATCGAATCGATTGCGTTCGCTTGGTCCGGTCTGCCAGACTACGCCGCTAGATGCATTCGTGTCGTAATTGACCGATTTCCTGGACGCGTGACAGTGATTGGAACCCGGCCGATTGTGCCGATTGCAGGCATGGAACGTTCTCTCGGTCAGGCTGTACACTGGATTGATGGTCGGGACGCCAATGCGGACTGGACGCGCTTGGGCATACGCCGGCCCGACTTATTTTTCCAAGGAGGATTTCACTGGCCCGCCTTCAATTCGCTCGCTGTCCACTGCCGGTCGAACGGCGGAAAAGTGATCTTGCAAACCGATTCGAATTGGCAAGGAACCCTGCGGCAGCACCTGCTTGATCCGATACGACATAGCGCTCTTTTGAGACGGCGCTTCGATGGCGTGTTTGTGCCAGGCGTTTCGGGAACAATATACGCCGAGCGCATGGGTTATCGGCCAGGCACGGTGCTCCAGGGAATGTACGGCGCCGATCCAGCGTTGTTCAACGGGGGTGCACCCCTCCATTCTCGCCCCAAGCGCTTTTTGTTCGTTGGAAGACTGGTGCAGGTGAAGTTCGTTGTTGCCCTGGCGCAGGCGTTTGTGGACTTCGCTGCTGATAATCCGGATTGGTCGCTTCAGATCTGTGGGGCCGGGCCATTGCGGGACCAACTGCCTCGTCATCCCTTGATCGAGGTCTCCGATTTTCTTCAGCCGGCGCAACTTGCTGATGTGTTCCGGAATGCGCGCTGTCTGGTCCTTCCATCCCTGTCCGAGCCCTGGGGCTTGGTGGCGCATGAAGCTGTACTCAGCGGATGCGCTCTTGCCTTGTCACAAGTTGTTGGCGCGGCATCGGACCTCGCAACGAAAAGCAACTCGGTTTTGTTTCGTCCCGGTGATGTGAATGCCATCACTGACGCCCTGCGGTCCATCGCTTCCTGGGATACGCACCACTGGCAGGAAGCAGAAAGCGCGTCTCGATCGGTGGCCACGAAATTTGGGCCGGAGCCATTCGCCAATGCTGTTGCTCGGTTTATCGACAAAATGCACAGCGAGATGTGAGTCGAGTGACGGACGGAGAATTCGGTGTCGTGTTTCTTGAGGTGGCTGGATCGATCTGGTTGCAGAGATGGTCGGTCATATGAAGGTCGTGCAGGTTGTGGCATCAGTTGCTGCGGAAGCCTCAGGTCCAAGCTATTCGGTTCGGCGGCTGTCCGATTCTCTGTGTGAACGGGGGATCGAATCGCAGCTGTGGAGCACGATAACGAGAGGGCAATCGGACCCCAACGTTGCGCGCTCCCGTGTTTTTCCCTGTGATTTTGGCCAAGTACCGGTCGCCAAGAGACTGTGTTTTTCAAGGAGGCTTCACGAGGCGTTGGATCGATCAGCCAGCTCCGGGGCGATTTTTCACTCGCATGGGCTCTGGCTGATGCCGAATGTCTACCCCGGCTGGAGCGCGGCGCGATATGGGCGACCATTGATTGTATCTCCCAGAGGGATGCTGGGTGAAGCTGCGCTTCAATTCTCTTACTATAAAAAGCGGGCTTTTTGGGCAATGGCACAGAAGCGCGCGCTCCACCCCACATCCTGCTTCCACGCTACCAGTCTGCAGGAATGTCTGGAACTACGTGCTTTTGGACTGACCGCGCCGGTGGCAATTATTCCGAATGGCATCGATTTGCCTTTGTTGGCCGAGAGGCCAAAAGAGGGTGAACGAATGCGAACTGTACTTTGCCTGAGTAGGATACATCCCAAGAAAGGAATTGATCGTCTTATTGAAGCATGGGCGCGTATAGAAGCGGAGCATGGCAATTGGCAACTTCGGATTGTCGGTCCTTCCGAGAAAGGGACCAGGGAGGCGTTGGAGCGACGTTGCAGGGCACTCGGTTTGGCCAGAGTGGTTTTTGAAGATGCCGTCTTTGGCGAGGCCAAGCAAGAAGCGTATCAGGATGCCGACTTGTTCGTTTTGCCTACTTTGAATGAAAATTTTGGTATGGTGGTGGCCGAAGCCCTGGCGAATGCGACACCGGTAGTCTGTACCGTTGGCGCACCATGGAAGGGGCTCGCCGAACATCGATGCGGTTGGTGGATAGATCATGGAATAGAGCCACTTTCCGCGGCCTTGAAAACCGCCATGGCGATGCCGCGAACGTCCCTGGATGCAATGGGATCGCGTGGCCGGGCATGGATGGAACGCGATTTCTCATGGCAGAGGATCGCTGCCAACATGGTCCATGTCTATCGCTGGTGCGTCAAAAGCGATGAGCAGCCGGACTTTGTGCTCACTGATACATGATCGATGCTTCGAGCCAAACTCTCGCTCGCGCCAGGCTCGCAGCCCGCAGTCACAAAAAGGAGGCCATCACCGGCCTCTGGATGATTGGACAAGATGGATCCCGCTAATTTAGCCTCGCATGTAGCCGCCAATCGGGCGTCACGGAAGTGGTCCAGGAAGGAAAAGCTGGGTCGCTCCCTTTGGGCTCTTACGGGGCCACTGTTCTCGCTGAGCCCAAGGCTTCTGTGGGGATGGCGGCGGTTTTTGCTCAGGCGGTTCGGCGCGACTGTCGGCAAGGACGCGCATGTCTATCCCTCTGTGCGGATCGCCATTCCATGGAATCTTGTCATCGGTGACTCCGCTGCCGTTGGCGACAGAGCTGTGCTCTACGCCTTGGGAAAGATCAGTATCGGGGAGGCCGCCACAATTTCGCAGGGTGCACATCTATGTGCGGGTTCGCATGACCACAGGGATCCTCGAATGCCGCTCACGAAACCGCCGATCTCCATTGGTGCCGGGGCATGGATCTGCGCCGATGCATTCATCGGTCCGGGAGTCACAATTGGTGAACGAGCCGTGGTCGGAGCCAGGGCTGTCGTCGTACGTGACGTCGGTCCCAATCTGGTTGTTGTTGGGAACCCGGCCAGGAGCATCGGTACACGCTGATATCAGAGTCAAAGATTGCCATCACCGTCGTTTTCCCCGTCAAGAATGAAGAGGCGAACCTCGGAAAATGCCTTTCTCGTCTGAGCCGGTTTTCCGAAGTAATTGTAGTCGACTCTTCCAGCACCGATTGCACTCCAGTTATTGCAAAACGAATACGGTGCGAACATCGTTAAATTCAGTTGGGACGGTTTCGAACGTGGATGAAGGTACTGTCGTGGTCGGAAATTTAGCACGGGTTGTGGGTAAACATGAAATGCCATCAGTCTTGATTCTGACCTACAACGAGGCAGTCAACATTGCAGATTGCATAGCATCAATACCTTGGCGGGAGCAAATCTATGTACTTGATTCGGAGAGTACCGACGGTACTGCCAAGATAGCAGAGGAGATGGGAGCGGTTGTTGTAACGCGACCTTTTACTGACTACGCAGATCAACGCAATTTTGGTCTAACGTTGCCGGGCCTCGATGAGTGGATTGTTATGCTTGACGCGGATGAAAGGATGACGCGTGAGCTAGCAGCGGAGATCGAACATCACATTGAGACAGCAGATGCAAGCGTCGCTATGTTTCGGGTTCGGAGAAAGGACCTGTTTCTGGATCGCTGGCTTCGACGCTCCTCGGGATATCCTACTTGGTTCCCTCGGGTATTTCGCCGCGGAAAGGTTCTGGTAGAGCGCAAGGTAAACGAGAGTTACCGTGCCGACGGTTCTGCCAAGGAGCTTGAGGGCCATATTCTCCATTTTCCGTTTAATAAGGGCTTGGACTGGTGGCTGGAAAGGCACAATCGCTACTCAACGATGGAAGCGAGACTGATTAGGGGAACGCCAATTACGTTGGGTACAGTAAAATGTTTAGTGTCTAGAGATCCCGGTGCCAGGCGCGCGGCACAGAAGAACTTAGCTTACAGGATTCCTGGACGCCCGTTCTTAGTATTTATTTATCTTTATATTATTCGCCTTGGAATATTGGACGGTGCTGCAGGGTACCAATTTGCCTGCCTTAGACTGGCTTACGAAATTATGATAGATGCAAAAGCCGCTCACTCTTCGCATTATGACGCGTCGCCAAAGACTTAAGTATGAAAGTTTGGCTAGATGGTGGTATCCTTGGGCCTATTTCTTATTCACATACTTTCTTAAATTCGGGTTTCTCGATGGGTCAGGTGGATTTCAGTACGCTTTCTACAAAACATGGTATTTTCAAACGATTCGGTTGTTAATTTCTGAGCGGAAAGGAACGTAAATGAGAACTTCTCTGCGTGTGGGCCCGGTATTCTGATGCGCCAACTTAGAATTTTTTTGGAACGGATGATGCGTGATCAGGTACGCCGTCGCCGAATGCCTCAGGAAGTTGGCGGTTTGCCGATTATGGTCTCTACGGCCGGAGGGTTGCGATATTTCTTCAAGCCAATTTCCCAAATCGACCCGGACCTTCTTTCAGCGGCGAGAATGTTGATAAGGAAAGGCGATACCGTTTGGGACATTGGCGCCAACATTGGGCTTTTCACCGTCGCCGCGGCTGGTTTGGCCGGTTCGAAAGGGTGCGTTGTTGCGTTCGAACCAGATACTTCCCTGGTCGCTTTGCTGCGCCGCACCGCCAGCCTTCAGCCTAGTGAAGCCGCAGAACTGCTGATCATCCCCGCGGGAATGGCGGGCGTAATGGGCTTCAGGTCGTTTGCCATTGCCAGCCGCGCACGAGCCTCGAATGCGCTGGCCGAATACGGAAATTCGCAGACGGGCGGTGTCCGTGAGCTGCAAACCATCGTGTGTCTGTCTTTCGATGACTGTCTTAAGTTGCTGCCATCGCCGGATGTCGTGAAAATCGATGTCGAAGGGGCCGAGGCGGAATTGCTTGGTGGGAGTTCTCGCCTCTTGAAAGAGGCGCGTCCGGCCCTGGCTATCGAGGTTTCCCCTCGTAACTCCGTTGAAATTGGTCGTATCCTGGTCGGGAGCGGTTATCGGTTATTCGACGGTGCCAAACCGCTCCTGCCAAATTCCGATATCGAGAGTCCTGCGTGGAATACAATTGCTATCCCTGCCGAGAAGGTTGGTAGGTTTATTCAGAGTTGAAGGGGGGCGTAACATCACCTGGCCGGCTGATTAACGGTCGCGGCCTTTGCCTACATCAAGAACTCCAGGCTGTTGGGGTCCCGACCTGGGATTTACGCATGAACGCAAAAAGCGCCGTGCTCATGCCGCTCGGAACCAGTGAGCTCCAGGCTCTCACCAGGTGAAAGATGGCGGCCTTGCCGGCATGATAGGCCGGCTCGGCCTCCCAGGAATGCAAGGCGATCTCATATCCGGAAAAGTGACGCCGCAACGCCGATCTGGTGTTCAGGCGATAATGGGCTTCGAAGACATCCTCGTTCTTGCGACCTGGCTGGGCGAAATGCAGGATTGCCGATTTGGCGTTCTCCGGCAGCAGTTGGTTGACCAGCGCCACATAGCCGAACTTGTTTGGCGTCCGCACGCAAATCCAGCCACCTGGCGCCAATATCCGGTCGAGTTCCGCTGCTGTATTGGCAGGGTCGGGCAGATGCTCGAAAACGTGATCGGCGATGATGATATCAACCGAGGCATCGGTTAGCGGTATATGAGACCCATCGAAGACTACAGCTTCGTCTATGGAGGGGTTCTCCGATACGGCCGGATCGACGTCGACACCAATTACCCTTCTCACCTTGCCTTTGAGATTCCGGAGCGAACGGCGGTAAGGCAGCTTCTCGTCGGTGTACCATCCTCCGCGCCCGGATCCAAAATCCATGGCAACCATGTTCTCTGAAAGAAGGGCATTCACTCTCGTGTAGAACTGGATTGTTCCGTCAACGCGACTGAAGCCGCCAGCGAGCATTTCTGGATAAGTCCTGGATTCAAAACCGTGGCTCATGTCCGACTTTCTGGGTTGTCATTCCTGGCTGGCGGGTATCAAATCCATAATCAAATGAACAGGGTTACCCGTCAACCAAACTTTGGAAATCTGCCGCCTAAGTGCTTGATCCCATGCTGTGGTGGCATGTTTTCCTGGGAATGAAAGAAGACGCGGTTGGTTAGGTTCTTCCCGGCGACGCCACGCCAGGTAGCCAAAATGAACAACGCGACCCGGACCTCGGATGGAGGAATTGTGAAAAGAGCAGAGATCAAACGTCGCTTCGCAGTGTTGACCTCTGCGGGGATTGTTGCGGGCTTTGCCCTTCTTGCCTTTTGCGGAAGAAGCAGCCTTGCGCAGTCGCCGCAAGACTTCGGCTGGGGCAACATTCCTGAGCTCTCCATGGCTGGCAATCTCAAGGCGTACTGGAACGTGATCGACGGCTCGAAGGGTAAAGCAGCGAAGAACGCCTACGCCCGGGGCTTCGAGCCTGTGACAATTTTGAACACTTACGCGGACTTTCCCGGCGGGCAACGCGAGAACATCACCAGCGCAATAGGTAGTCACCATGTCAATCCGTGGCAGAGACCGCCATTCTTCGAACGCATCATCCGGCGCAATATCCAACGGGCTCCCCCAAAGGGGATCTATGTCCAGGACATAGAATTCCCCTTTGAGGAAGACACCAAGCTCGCTTGGCAAAACCAGACGGCACGGCAAGCTTCTGGCGCGAAGTCGAGGGAAGCCTTCGACGAAGCCTATTTCAAACAGTGGGCGCAATGGTTCTGGCTGCCGCTGAAATGGACAAAGGAAAGCTATCCCACGGCTCGCGTTGGGCTATACGGTGTGCAGCCATTCCACCGCAGCATTTCCCCGGATGCGGCTCAAAACGACGGCACGCACAAGTCGGATTGGCGACTGTGGAAGTATATCGAGCCTTATGTCGATTTCTACGTGGCTAGCATTTACATTTTTTATGATCGGCCTGACGCTGTCTTATACATGGCGGCCAATGTCGAGGAGAATTATCTGCGCACCCGGTCCGTAGGTGAGAAGCCGCTCTACGCCTATGAGTGGCTGCGATTTCACGGCGCAAACAGTGCATTGAAGGGAAAGGAGTTACCATCCTATCTGGTCGAGGCGATGGCGATTGTCCCCTATTTCAGCGGCGCCAAGGGCGTCGTTCTGTGGGGCTATGAGCCTCAGGTGAAAACCGGCACGCAACAGCCTTACGAGCAGCTTCCGCTTTTTGTCCGGTCACTGAGCAGGGTCAGCGCGCTTTCCGAGAAATTAGACCGCGGCCGGCTGCTGATCGACCGACCTGCCCATGAAGTATGGAAAGCACGCGGACCGTTGATCCGCAAAGTGATGGTGGACGAAGACGAATGCATCGTGATGGCGATCAACCCGTGGCAGAGTTACGACAAGCGCACGACATACCCCGTCCAGTGCGGCCAACTCAACGCCCAGATAAGTATCGACGGTCGGCACACAACGCTGGCGGTCCTGAACAGGCGAGGGCTGCAGATCTATTGACCCGAGGCACACAGCCGATTGCGCGCGGCATGGCCAGCAGCGCGAATTTGTCTCGGCGCGTCATCATGGGCCGCATGCTCACGTCAGCGATCGTCCGCCAGTGGAAAGCCAAGAGGCTTGTGAACCGCGGCCATGACCACGGCAGACTGGCCTCTCTGGGGGATCCTCCGTGCCTCTCCTTGACATTGGTCCGCGTATAGCTTTCCCAAGCATCTGGATCGTCCCGCCGCAGGGGCGGCAACAAGATGCACCGCCAATAGTATGTGGCGGCATTCCTTGCGTCGTTTTGAAAATGTCAAAAAGTTAAAGGTGTCACCCAATGACCGAGCGGATCGTGAGTTTTGTCATGAGTGGTGGCATCGGCTCACGACTGTGGCCGCTGTCGCGCGAGGACAATCCCAAGCAGTTCCATGATTTTTCCGGCGATGGCTCGATGCTGGTCAAGACGTTGCGCCGGCTGACGGCGCGGTCGAAGGGCGAAACGCCGGTCTTCCTGATTGCATCGGAGCGGCACGCCGACCGCGTCCATGCCGATCTCGCCGGCCTCGACCTTTCCGGCGGCGGCCCGTTGTTCGAACCGACCGGCCGCAATACTGCCGCCGCCGTTGCCTTGGCGACGCTGCGCACCTTGTCCGAATTTGGCGACAGCCTGGTGCTGGTGGTGCCGTCCGATCATGAGATCACGACCGCACGGCAATTCTGGCAGAGCGTGGAAAACGGCACCGGCGCGGCGCGTGCCGGCCGGCTGGTAGTGTTCGGCATCAAGCCTGGCCAGCCGGAGACCGGCTACGGCTATATCGAGGTCGCCGACGAGAAGGATGGCATCTACGATGTCTCGCGTTTCGTCGAGAAGCCAGACCTCGCAACCGCGCAGAGCTATTTGGCGGCCGGCAATTTCTACTGGAACACCGGCATCTTCCTGTTTCGCGCCAGCGCCATGCGCGACGCCTTCACGGCTTTCGAGCCCGAGATCTGGAAGGCCACCGAACTTGCCTATCAGGCGGCGACGTCAGATCTTTCCGGTCTCTACATGCCTCTGGAACTCTACGCCGCCATTCCGTCGACGTCGATCGACTATGCGATCATGGAGCGCGCCAGCCACATCGCCATGGTGCCGGCCGGCTTCCGCTGGAACGATCTCGGTTCATGGCAATCACTGCTCGATGTCGGTCCGTCCGACAATGACGGCAACGTCATCGTCGGCGATGTCGTCGCCATCGACTGCGAGAACTCCTATATCCGCAGCGACAGTCGCTTGCTCTCTGCCATCGGCTTGAAGGACGTTGCCATCGTCTCGACCGCCGATGCCACCTTCGTCGCCCCGGTCAGCCGCAGTCAAAACGTCAAGAAGATCGTTGAGCAGCTCGAAAAGAGCGGCCGGCTGGAAACCAGGTTCACGCCCGCCGACGACCGTGTGATCGAAAGCGGCGCCTGGCGGCGCCGTGTTCATCACTGGCTGTTCGAAGAGACGATGCCGCTGTGGTCCACGGTCGGGGTCGATGAGCGCCACGGCGGCTTCCACGAGGTACTCGGTTTTGACGCCACACCGCTGAAGAAGCCCAAGCGCATGCGCACCATGGCCAGGCAAGTCTACGCCTTCGCTGTCGCCAAGGCGCGCGGCTGGGACGGGCCCGCCGACCGGTTGATCAGCCACGGCCTCGAATTCATGAACAGGAACGGCCGCACCGACAATGGCGGCTGGGTGCGCACGCTCAATGTCGACGGCACGGTCGCCGACGCAGCCGAGGATGCCTACGATCATTCTTGCGTGCTCCTGGCGCTGGCGCATGCCCATATGGTCGGCAATCCTGACGCATTGCGGCTTGCCGAAGAAACCTTTTCGTTTCTCGACGCGCATCTCGAGGATCACCGCATGACCGGCTTTCTCGAAACGTCGAGCGGCGCGGGCGAACGCCGTTCCAACCCGCACATGCATCTGCTCGAGGCATTTCTGGCCTGGCATCAAGCGACCGGCGAGCTCGCCTATCTTCGCCGCGCCGCGCGCATCGTCGATCTGTTTCGCAGCCATTTCTTCGATCCGGAAAGCTGGACGCTGGGCGAATATTTCGATGCCGAGTGGAGGCCGGCGGAGGGCGAGAAAGGTACATGGACGGAACCCGGCCACCATTTCGAATGGGCCTCGCTGCTGGTCGACTTCACCGGGCGCAGCGGCCAAAGTGACCTGACCGGCTTTGCCAGAAAGCTCTATGCCTCGGCCATCGCCAATGGCCTCAATCGCGCCACTGGCCTTGCCTATGGCGCCGTCTCGCGGCAAGGCCTGCCGCTCGACCGTGTCTCGCGCAGTTGGCCGCAGGCCGAAGCAATCAAGGCGGCGATTGCACTGGACGGTTCAGGCGGCCCCGACCTCAAGCCCGAGATCGAAGCGCGTGTCGGTCGCCTGTTCCGTTGGCACATCAATCCGGCACCACTCGGCCTGTGGATAGACCGGATCGACGAGCGCGGCCGCTCGCTGGCGACCGATGTGCCGGCAAGTATCTTCTATCACCTGGTCTGCGCGCTGACCCAATATCTCGACAGCACCGTAGACGAGCCTCGGTAGAGCGCCCCGTTTGGACACGCAAAGACGCTCTAACATTTGGCTCTGCGCATGACCCTTTCTGGAAAACCGATTCCGATTTCCGGGCGGTAAGGCGGAATAGAAAATCTCTTGATTGAAATAGGCCTTTTTTTTCGTGCCAAACATAGACCAGGCGACGGTGCGGTCGTGCGGATGTTCCGCTAGAGGCAAAAAGACGCGTGCCTGGACGCGGGGGGAGTGAGGATTTTTGTCGTTCAAGAAGATAAGCTTGCTGGCACTCGTTGCCTTGGCGTTTGCGGTTGGCTTCTTTGTCATTGTCGTGAAAAAAGGGACGCCTGTTCGACCGCCACCCCCCAGGCCGCAAGCGGCACTTGAGCCGTTTGACGGCAAGCTTTCCATCCAGGCAGTCGATGATCTTCGCGTCGCCGGCCGCAAGATTGTGTTGTGCGGCGTGGCGTTTACCAAGCCGCAATCCATGCGTGCCATGGTAACGGAGGCGGCGCGCCGGGACTACCAAGGGCTCGCCCTGACCTGCAAGCCGGTCGGCAAGGGGACGCCTTGCGACGGCAATGTCGCCTCAAAGTTTGGTGATGCCATCGTTGTGCAATGCCTCACGTCCGATGGCACGGATTTGGCCGCGAAACTTGCCGAGAATGGCATCTTGTGCGGACAGCCCGCGCAGGCGGGTTCGACCTACAAATCTTGCTTGTCGGGTTCGTAGCTCACGGCTTCGCCAACGGCTCTCGCGTCCGTCATTCCCTCGAATCGCGTGTCATAAAACGAAAGGCAGGATGAGCGATAACGTCAAACAGAGTCGGCCATAATCCCTGTACGAAGCACGGCGCGATCGCGGCCATCAAAGGCCTCGAAATAGACCTGACTTTCCGACAATTTCCAGGAGGGGCCGGCAGCGAAAATGCTAAATCAAAAATCTGCCAAGGTGAGTGTGTCCAATGAAACACAGAGGAAGCCAAAAAGTCATCTCGCAAATGCCAAAGAGGTTGGAATCAAAGCAAAAAGCTGTTACGCGCTTGGTCAATACCTTGGTACTTGGGCGGGGCCGAGGTGCGGCGGGACAAAAAGGATCGAAACGAATGAACGTTATAGTTAAAAGTGCGTTAGCCGGATTTGTCGCCTCGATCGGCTTCGGTCCGGTTTCGTCTTTCGCCCAGGACGCGCCATGCACATGTACGACAGCCTATCAGGCAGCAACGAATTCGATTGGTTCCATCGGGCACGCCAAGGGCGACGTTATGGTTTCGCAAGCCGCCGGCTATGGCCCGGCCAAAGCGGGAAATGCCCTGGATTTCGGCAGCCGCGTAGTGGTCGGTGCTAAGGGATCGGCTTCGGTCAATGTCGGTAGCTGCAACCTGGATGTGCCTGCGAATTCAAGCCTCGACATTTCCCGTGTCGAGAACAATATCTGCCTGAAGGTTGTGGGCTCCGAGCAGGCGGCTGCCGCCGTTAGCTCTGAGCATACGGGTCAGATTCCCCCGGGCGGCAACCGGTCCAACACCCCGCTCTTTATTTTTGGGGGCATGGCTGGTGCGGCCGGTATTCTTGCTGCAACGCAGGATGATGGCGACGCTGTCAGCCGTTAGGCGCAGTTAAGAATACGGCAGAGGCCACGTGACTGCCTCTGCCGTATTGTATTGCCGGCGCCTCTGTGCCTTGGCTTGGCGCGCAGGCTGGAGTCGGGATATTGATGGAATTCGTCAACCATACCGCTCTATTATTTGAGTTGAAGCTGGGTGCGCTTCGTCCTGGTCGGATTCGTCTCGCCCGGCTGGGTGGCGTTGTGACAGGTGGCGCGGCAACGCTGATCGTTAGCTTGCACGCGGTCAGCGAATAGCTTGATTCTGGCATCTACCGCATTGCGTCGACTTGGTAAATGCGTCATTCGCTATCGCGCGGGTGATGCACTTGCCTGTTATCCGGGAGAAGTTGCTACGTTGCTTCAATGCGGCCACAAACGTCAATGATCGACCTGCATTCCCATATCTTGCCCGGTCTTGACGACGGCTCGTCCAGCCTTGCTGAATCGCTGGAAATGGCGCGGCTGGCGGTGGCAGATGGAACGACCCATATGGCGTGTACGCCGCATATCGTGCCAGGCATGTACGAAAACCGATCGGCAAATATTGCCCGCGCGGTTCAAGGGTTGGAGCAGGCGCTACGCCGCGCCGCAATACCGCTTGCTCTTTACGTTGGCGCCGACGTGCATATAGCGCCGGATCTTCCGGAGCAGTTGGCACTGGGTAGCGTGCCGACCTTGAACAGGTCGCGTTATTTTCTATTCGAACCGCCACATCACGTTCTGCCGCCAAGACTGGAAGATCTTGCTCTGCGCCTCATAAACGCCGGGTTCATTCCGATTCTTACCCATCCTGAGCGACTGACCTGGATCAAGACGAATTACGATGTTGTCGAGAGGTTGAGTGCAATCGGCTGCCTTGTTCAGCTTACGGCAGACTCGATTGTCGGTGCTTTTGGACGCACGGCGCTTTACTATTCGGAAAAGCTGATTGACGAGGGTAGGGTGGATATTATCGCATCGGACACCCATGGCGCCACCCGCCGGCGTCCTGGGCTTACGCAGGCCGTCGCCGCGGCGGCGAAGCGATGTGGGGAAGACGAGGCCCGCAACATGGTGTTGAAACGTCCAGGCGAAATATTAGCGAATCGGACTCTCGAGCCGGTCGGAAAGGCACGCTCGAAAAAGCCAAGCCCCGGCAACGTCGGTCGCTTCGCAGGATTGGGTCGCTTGTTGAAGGGTGGGACCGCGTAATGGGCGTTTTTCATTTCGCAAAAAGCTGTACCGGCACGATCTGTCTCTTGCTCGCTTCGCTCTTGATCTCCGCCTGCACGAGCACCTCGTCAACGACATCGTCTTCGCCGACTTCGGTCGATGCGCTGCAACTGACGTCATCGTCGGCGCCGCTCTCGGGCGGCGGTGCGCTGCAGGTCGTAAAGGACCTGCCTGCGCCGCAGAACACCCGGAACGGCAACGAGCAGCCTTTGTCGCCGAACGATGTGCTCGAGGTGAATGTGTTCCAGGTCGACAATCTGAACAGAATCGTTCAAGTCGATGCTGGCGGGCAAATTTCGCTTCCACTTATCGGGACCGTCACCGCGGCAGGGAAGACCGTCCGTCAGCTGGAGCAGGAAATCGAAACGGCCTACGGCGCTAACTATCTGCAGTCGCCCGACGTATCGGTCTACGTCAAGGAATCGATCGGACAGCGCATTACCGTCGACGGCGAAGTCACCAGGGCCGGTATTTTTCCGGTGTCGGCCAATTCTTCCCTTATCGACGCGATAGCCCTTGCTGGAGGGTTCAAGCCCGTTGCCGACGCGGGAAAAGTCTTTGTCTATCGCAACATCGGTCAAAATACGTTGGTCGCAAATTACAATGTGGAGCAGATTCGCGCCGGCAAGAGCCGCAATCCACGCATCTATGGTGGCGACAAGATTGTCGTCTTCGCCTCAAAATCAAAAATTGCGCTGAGCAATCTCAAGGACGCCCTCGGTGTCGCCTCGAGTGCAGCCCGAATTGCGGTGATCCCGGGAATATAACGATGGCCCGTCATAATTCAGGATACAGATAAACCTAGGAACACTTCGCACTATGCTCGATCGTAACAGACAGCATCAAATTGCAGGCCCAGGACATGGCCAGGCCTTGTCCCCCGACCTGTATTATGACGGTGCGCAAAACTATAGTGCGTACGGTCGCGATTATTCGGAGCAGGACGAGGGGTTCAATCCACTCAGGCTGTTTTTTTACGCTGTCCAGTATCGGTGGCTGATCGTCATGATGGTAGCGGGCGGACTTGTCGCCGGCGTCATCGTTACCATGATGCAGACGCCAAAATATCGGGCAACAGCGCAATTGGAAGTGCTGGTTCCTTCGGCCAAGGTCTTCCAGGACATTGAGGTGGTTTCTGAAACCAACGACTGGGCCTTTGAAACCGCCCGGGAAAAGCTGAAAAGCCGGGCTTTGGCGCAGCGCGTGGTGTTCCAACTAGGGCTTAGTGAAAAGCCGGATTTCCTGTTTCCGACGCCGGACTTCTCGCTTAGCAATATTTTCTATCGTGCGTTCGGAATTTCCAAATCGCCTTCCATTGAAGAGACAACCCCGGAGGAACGTGAGGCGATTGCAATCGGTCGCGTTCGAGGTGACCTCACGGTCAATTTGGTCCCCAACACCAGCCTGCTGTCGATTGCGTTTGCCGACCAGAAACCGAAGTATGCAAGCGATATAGCCAACCAGGTCGCGCAAAGTTTTATCGACCAGCGCCTCGATCAGACCAGCGAAACCTCAGACCTGGCACGGCAGTTCATCCAGGAACAGGTTTTGCAGGTAAAGCAAAAGCTGCAGAAGTCCGAGGAGGAACTCGTCGCTTACGCAAAAGATGTAGGCATCACGATAACCGGCGACGAGAAATCGCTGATAGGGTCGAATATCGAGGCCCTGAACGCCGCGCTCGCGACAGCAATCCAGGAACGTCTCGATGCCGGACGGATGGTGGACCAGATAGACAAAGGTCGCGGAGCGAGTCTCGGCCCGGTCTTGGAAAGCGGAGGTCTGCAGAAGATCACTGACAAACTGGCGGATTTGACCAGCCAGTATCAGCAGAAGCTGGGCATATTGAAGCCTGGCTTTCCAGAAATGCAGCAGCTCCAGGCGCAAATCAAGGAGCTGCAACGGCTATATGACAATGGCGTTTTGACTATAACCGATTCCCTGCGGCAGAAATACCAGGAAGCTCAAAACAAGGAGGCCGACCTCAAGTCAAAACTTGCCGAGATGGAGAAGCAGCAGGTCATCTTCAACGATAAAAACATCAAATACACGATCCTGAAGCGCGAGGTTGATTCCAATAGGTCGCAGTATGACAGCCTCATCGCCAAATTGAACGAGGTCGGCGTCAGCTCCGAGCTCAAGACACAAAGCGCGGCAATCGTGGATTTCGCGACGCAGCCTGGCAATCCTTATTCGCCGCGCCTGAGCATTAATCTTGCGGTCGCTCTGGCTCTTTTCTTGGCTCTGAGCGCATCAATTATTTACGTCATAGAGTTGTTGAACAACACCTTCACCAATCCTGAGCAGGTCGAAAAGGAATTGGGATTGGCGATGCTCGGCATCTTGCCGCTTGTCGATGACCGGGAACTCATAGCCAGCATCACGGACCAGAAATCAGGACTGTCCGAAGCCTATCGTTCGCTTCGAACGTCGTTGCAGTTCTCCGGCGCCGAAGGCGCGCCGCGATCGCTGCTGGTCACGAGTTCGGAACCCTCGGAAGGCAAGTCGACCACCTCGTTCAAGCTCGGGCAGGATTTTGCCGCACTCGGTGCAAGGGTTCTCATTGTCGACGGCGATCTGCGAAAGCCAAATCTTCACCGGCTGTTTGGCCTCGACAACACAATCGGACTGAGCAATCTGCTGACGAACACCGTCCGCAAGGAGGATCTGGCAAGCATCTTCAGGGCGACGAAATACCCAAATGTGACCGTCCTGACTTCCGGAACGATCCCACCTAACCCCGCTGACCTGCTCTCTTCACCGAAGATGGCGCTGATCATTACCAATCTCGGCAAGCGCTTCGACCTAGTCATAATCGATGCCCCGCCGATCGTTGGCCTTTCAGATGCGCCCATCCTCAGCCGGCTTGCCGAGGGCACATTGATGGTCATCTCTACCAACCAGGTGACACGCAAGTCGGCGAAGACGGCGTTGAAGCGCCTGCGAGCTGCCGGCGCGAACGTGGTCGGAGCCGCGATGTCGAAGTTTGCAGTGAACAAGTTCGACTACAACTACGCCTACAAATATATGAACTACCAATATTACGACTACGGCACCCCGAAAATTGAGGGCAAAGTCGATGACGGAGCAGACCAGCCCGCTTATGCAAAATCTCCGGCGTTCAGGCGTTTGGTTCGTCGCATCCGTGCTAGCGTTGGCGGCTTCGTCGATCGGGCTAAGTCGATTTCTTGAAACCGAAACGCCAACCGTTTCCCTCGCGCTGGATCCGTTGAACGTCAATGCCTTGACGGGCGAGATTGCAGACGACCTGAACGATACAAGCAACGCTCCCGATCTCGACGCATTGCTTGCCAAGGCCGAAAGCGCGCTTCGCTTTGATCTTGCGGATGCACGTCTCTACAGCCTGATCGGCGAGATCAAGTACCGACAGGGTGAAAAAAACCAGGCCTATGAATTCTTCGATCAAGCTCGAAAATTATCCAAGACTGAAATCCACGCGCTCCAGAGGTCGATAGGCCGCTCGATCGGAACAGGCGATCTTTCAAAGGCTGTCGGCGAGATCGATACTTTGCTGCGACGATGGCCAGATCAATTTCCTGAAATCGCCGAGGGGCTGCCGACAATCCTCTCGAACCCAGATGGATACCAGGCTGTTCTGGTAGCCATCAAGGCGGATGCGCCCTGGAGAACCAATCTGTTCGCCACTCTTCGCAGAACTCCCGAAGGGCTCGATTCCGCAACCCGGCTGTTGCTCGATTTGAAAGAGTCGGACGCACCACCAAAATCGAACGAATTGTCGGCAGTTATCGGCGGATATATTCTTCAGAAGGAGTATGAATCGGCATATCGGTTGTTTCTCTTCAGCCTGACTGACGAACAACGGAAGCTGGGCGGCTACATTTTCAACAGCACATTTGAACCGGTGTACAGCGGCAAGCATTTCGATTGGCAACTCCGCGATCAGTCTGGCCTGGAAGTTACCTTTGCAACATCTCAAGGCGCGATCGAAGGTGAGGGGGGGGCGACGGTCCGCTTCCTGAATACGCCGGTCAAAGGGACAGCGCTTCAACAGTATATTGAGCTGCCCCCCGGTTCCTACAAGATTTCTCTGATTGCCTCTGCAAGGAACCTGAAGCTTCCAAAGGAATTGTTCTGGTCGATCAAGTGCGTGGGGCAGGCCAGCGAAACAGCGCGGTTCAAAATTCCGGAGGGTACATACAATCGTCAGGCCCTGAGTCTGGGTTTTTCGATTGGACCGGCTGGGTGTCCCATGCAATTATTGAAGCTGGAAACTGCCGCCATTGCCGAGAGCTGGCGCTTTCGCTATGTCGGCACGTTGGTAATGCACAAATTGAGCATCGAGAGACTTTCATCTTGAGCGACCGGCCATCGGAATGGGATAAATATCTCCTCGGATCAGTTCTGTTTATAGCGCTGCTGATCGGCGGAGGCACTGCAAGCGGCCTCTATACGGATACGCTGATTGAGGTCGCGGCAATTGTCTCGGCAGCGGCGGTCTTTTCACAGACCTCTGGCCAAAGAATCCCCCATTCTGTTCTGTGGCTGCTTATCTTCGCTGTGGCGTTAGTGATTTTGCAAATTGTCCCGCTGCCTGCGGCTATATTCAGCGGATTGCGACCCGAGCCGTTGCTCGCAGATTCCGGGCTGGTTGGAGAAACCCGATTTCGTTTCGTCAGTGTCGGAGTTGGACGGACGATCGAATCTCTATTGTATCTGGTGGCGTTGGCGGCGTTTTTTTTGAGTGTGCTGCGTTTGCGTGCCGAGCAGGTCCGTGCGCTTCTGCCGTTCTTTTTTTTGGGTGTTATCTGCAACGGCTTGGCAGGCGCGATTCAATATTCGCTCTCGGATGACGTCGCCATAAAGGGATTGTTGCCTTTCACGATCAATGCCGGGCTTTTTGCCAACCAGAATCATTTTGCGGCATTGCTTTTTGTTTCTATCCCCTTTGTCGCTTATTACGGTCTGTTCCGAGGACATCTCTTGTCCGGATCGCTCGGCCTGGCCACGCTTTTGCTGCTCCTTTTGGCCGCCGGTTCGCGTGCCGGCGTTCTGATCGGGTTGGCGATCACCGTACTGTCCATAGTCTTTCTTTCAGCGCGTTCCAGGGTGAGTGGGTTCAGCATCCTTGCCGTTTTCATAGGACTTTCGGCCTATACGATAGGCGCTTGGACGAAGATCGATGCCGAGGCGATTGATCCAGCTTTCGGGCGAGGCGAGTTTGCTCGTACCACCATCGAGGGAATCAAAGAGAATTGGGCAACCGGCGTTGGGTTTGGAAATTTTCAAAAGGCCTACCAGATATATGAAAGGGAAGAGATGATTTTCAAGCAATATGTAAATCATGCTCACAATGAATATCTTGAAATAGCTTTCGAAGGCGGAGCTCTTGCTGTTCTGTTAATGACGCTTTATTTCGCAATGCTTTTCATGGCGCTTACTAAAGTTCGCCGCGATCCCCTTCAAAAGGCGGCGTTTCTCTCGGTGTCTTTTCTTCTCATCCATTCACTCGTCGATTATCCATTGCGGACCGAGGCGCTTGCAATGACGTTCGCCTTTATGAACGCCATTATCTTCCACAAAGGATTTGCAGGCCGTTCGGCCCAGAAGAACGAATTGATCGAGATCGACCACAACGGTGGCAAGTTGTTTGTTCCGATCGGAGCTTCGTCGTAGCGCCTCTTGGCGACGGCTCCGCTCTTCCATCAGGGTATCGTCCTGACCCACGATATGTCTCGGAAACCAGCAAGATCATCAGGACTGCGTCCAGAAAAGGATTGCGATTGTCCCAGCGCCGCATAGGCTGATCTCGGCCCTTCAGGAATATTTTTCTTGGGCCGCCAAGCCCATCGCCGCTGAGCAGGAATTTCCGGGTTCTGGTCGCCGCGTGGAAAATTCATTCCCGAACCACTCCAGCGCCGGCCTGTCCCGCATTGTTATAAACGATGGCGATCTGCTAGAACGCCTGCACGAAAATGAGATCGTCCAGAAGTGAAGCTTGAACCGGGCCGCTGAAAATTGCGCCTGATGCATCGACGCAAGGTCTGGATTGGCACGAGAGAACGCTTACAGTCCATGAACATCGCGCTTACGCACCTTCAGCGGCTCGAGGCTGAATCCATCCATATCTTTCGCGAGGTAGCGGCGGCCTTCGCCAAGCCGGTTATGCTCTATTCGGTCGGCAAGGATTCCTCCGTGCTGATGCATCTTGCGATGAAGGCGTTTTATCCGGCCAAGCCGCCCTTTCCCTTTCTCCACGTCGACACGACCTGGAAATTCCGCGAAATGATCGCGTTTCGCGATCAGATGGCGCAGAAGCTCGGCTTCGATCTCCTTGTCCACGTCAACGCCGATGGTGTGCGCGACAACATCAATCCCTTCGACCATGGCTCGAACACCCATACGCATGTGATGAAGACCGTGGCGCTGCGGCAGGCGCTCGACAAATACGGCTTCGATGCAGCCTTCGGCGGGGCGCGGCGCGACGAGGAGAAATCGCGTGCCAAGGAGCGGATATTCTCCTTCCGCAACGCCCAGCACGTCTGGGATCCGAAGAACCAGCGGCCGGAGATGTGGAAGATATTCAACACCCGCATCGCGACCGGTGAGTCGATCCGGGTGTTTCCGTTGTCGAACTGGACCGAACTCGATATCTGGCAGTATATTCTCCAGGAAGACATCCCGATCGTGCCGCTCTATTTCGCCAAGGAGCGACCGGTCGTCGAACGCGACGGCATGCTCATTCTGAAGGATGACGACCGGATGGAACTGCGTCCCGGCGAGAGGGTTGAGAACCGGCTGGTGCGGTTCCGCACGCTCGGCTGCTATCCGCTGACCGGCGCGATCGAATCCGACGCCGATACGCTGGAGGCCATTGTCGGCGAAATGCTGACGGCGCGCACCTCCGAACGGCAGGGCCGCCTGATCGACCGTGATGAAGCCGGTTCGATGGAAAAGAAGAAGCGCGAGGGGTATTTCTGAGCATGCGCCACATCACGGCCGAGAGCCTCGCCCCCACCGACGGCATTCGCGACTATCTGGCGGTGCAGGAACAAAAATCGCTGCTGCGCTTCCTGACCTGTGGTTCGGTGGACGACGGCAAGTCGACGTTGATCGGGCGCCTGCTTTCGGATACCAGGCAGATTTTCGAGGACCAGCTTGCCGCGCTCGAGCGTGATTCGCGCAAGCACGGGACGACGGGCGACGACGTCGATTTCGCGCTGCTGGTCGATGGCCTCGAGGCCGAGCGCGAGCAGGGCATCACCATCGATGTCGCCTATCGCTTTTTCGCCACGCCGAAACGCAAATTCATCGTTGCCGATACGCCTGGCCACGAACAATACACGCGCAACATGGCGACGGGCGCGTCGACCGCCGATCTGGCCATCGTTCTGATCGACGCCCGGCAGGGCGTGCTGCGCCAGACACGGCGCCACTCGATCATCGCGTCGCTGCTGGGCATCCGGCACATCGTGCTCGCCGTCAACAAGATCGATCTCGTCGGCTTCGACAAGGCGGTGTTCGAACGGATCACCGAGGATTTCAGGCAATTTTCGCACAAGCTTGGCTTCGAGACGATCGTGCCCATCCCGATGTCTGCCCGTTACGGTGACAACGTCACCAGCCGCTCGGATAAGACGACGTGGTATTCCGGGCCGACGCTGATCGAACATCTGGAAGCCGTGTCAGTCGATGAAGCCGTTGTCGAACTGCCGTTCCGTTTTCCGGTGCAGTATGTGAACCGCCCCAATCTCGATTTTCGCGGTTTTGCCGGCACGATTGCGTCCGGCTCCATCTCACCAGGCGACGAGGTCGTTGTCGCCAAATCCGGCAAGTCCGCTCATGTCAGGCGCATTGTCTCGCATGGCGGCGATCTGAGCCAGGCGGTGGCCGGCCAGGCCATCACCCTAGTTCTCGACGACGAGGTCGAGGTCTCGCGCGGTAACATGCTGGTGTCGCCGGCGGCGCGGCCGCAGGTCGCCGACCAGTTCGCCGCCAACATCGTCTGGTTCGACGAGCACGCGCTGCTGCCGGGCCGCTCCTATATCCTGCGGACCGAGACCGATCAGACCAGCGCTACCGTCACCGACCTGAAATACCGCGTCAACGTCAACGATTTTGCCCATGAGGCGGCCAAGTCGCTCGAGATGAACGAGGTCGGCATTTGCAACATCTCGACGCGGGCGCCGATTGCCTTCGATACGTTCGCCGAGAACCGCACGACCGGCGCCTTCATCCTGATCGACCGCATCACCAACGCCACGGTCGGCGCCGGCATGATCCTGCATTCGCTGCGCCGCGCCGAAAACATCCACTGGCAATCGCTCGATGTCGGCAAGCACGGCCGCGCCGATCTGAAGAACCAGCGGCCTGCCGTGTTCTGGTTCACCGGGCTCTCGGGGTCGGGCAAGTCGACCATCGCCAACCTTTTCGAGAAGAAGCTGTTCGCCACCGGCCGCCACACCTACATCCTGGACGGCGATAATGTCCGCCACGGGCTCAATCGCGATCTTGGCTTCACCGACGCCGATCGCGTCGAAAACATTCGCCGCGTGGCCGAAGTGGCGCGCCTGATGGCCGATGCCGGGCTGATCGTCATTGTTTCCTTCATTTCGCCATTCAGCGCCGAAAGGCGCATGGCCAGGGAATTGATGGCCAGCGGTGAATTCGTCGAGGTGTTTATCGACACACCCTTTGAGGAATGCGCCAGACGCGATCCGAAGGGCCTCTATGCGCGGGCATTGAATGGCGAAATCAAGAATTTCACCGGCGTCGATTCACCGTATGAAGCCCCGGAGAATCCCGAAATCCATCTCAAGACACTCGGCAAGTCTGCCGAGGAGATGGTAGAGGCCCTGGAACTCTGGCTGAACGAGCGCGACATTGCCGAAAACCAATACGATAGCGGCGGCGGCATCTGACTACGAATCGATGCTCGGGGTGTTCGAGCGCCTTGCCCTGGCGGCGGGGCGAGAGGTGATGCGTGTTTTTGATGCCGGCTGCGCGGTCGACCAGAAGTCAGACGCCTCGCCAGTGACCGAAGCCGATCGCGAGAGCGAAAAGATCATTCTCGCCGGGCTGCGCGCGGCGTTCCCTGATATCCCTTGCGTGGCTGAGGAAGAGGCATCGGCCAGCATCGTGCCGCCGGACCTCGACGGCGCCTTCTTCCTGGTGGACCCACTGGACGGCACCAAGGAATTCGTCAACCGCAGGACCGACTTCACCGTCAACATCGCGCTCGTTCGCCACGGCGTGCCGGAGATCGGTGTGGTCTTTGCGCCATGCACCGGACGCTTCTTTTCCGGCCGGCCGGGCAGGGCGGAAGCAATCGATGTCAATGGCGATTACCAGATCATCGGCCGTCGGCCGATTTCGGCCAGAACGGGCGTGGCGCCACTGACCGTCGTCGCCAGCCGGTCCCACAATACGCCCGAGACCGAAGCCTATATCCGCACAGTGGGCGCTGCCGAGATCGTCTCGGTCGGCTCGTCGCTGAAATTCTGTCTTGTCGCCAGCGCCGAGGCCGACGTCTATCCGCGCTTCGGCCGCACCATGGAATGGGACACTGCGGCGGGTGACGCGGTGCTGCGCGCCGCAGGCGGGATGACGCGCTCGCTCGATGGTCAGCCGCTGGCCTACGGCAAGCGCAACCAGAGCGATGACGTGGATTTTGCCAATCCGCATTTCATCGCCAGCGGGAAGAGCGCGGGCCAGTAATCTCCCCCTTGAGGGGGAGATGTCGCCGAAGGCGACAGAGGGGTCGCCTCAGCAGGTGCGACGCATATGGAAACGAAAGAGGGAAAGTCGGCGCTTCACGCGTGGCGACCCCCTCTGGCCTGCCGGCCATCTCCCCTCAAGGGTGCGCGCCTACGCGGCGGCGATTTGCGCCGAATTCGAGCCGATATAGTTCCGAATGGTCTCGATGATCCGGTCCTGGTCGGCCTCGCTCAGATAGGGATGCATGGGCAGGCACAGGATGCGCTTCGGCAGCTCCTCAGAAACGGCAAGACCTGTCGGCGTGCGCGGATAGTCGCGGTAGGCGATCTGGCTGTGCAGCGGCTTCACATAATAGATCACCGACGGGATGCCTTTTTCCCCGAGATGCGCCTTCAGCCCGTCGCGCTTCGGCGTCTCGATGGCATATTGCGCCCAGGCCGAACGGCCGCCGTCCAGATTGCGCGCCGCCTTGACGATATCGCTGAGGCCTTCGGCATACCGATTGGCGACCGCTTGCCGGGCAACCATCTCGTCTTCGAGAATGGCCAGCTTCTCGATCAGGATCGCCGCCTGCAGAGTGTCGAGCCGCGAATTGATGCCGACGCGGACATTGTCGTATTGGGTTTCGCCCTTGCCGTGGAAGGCGAACGAGCGGAGCTGTTCGGCCAGCGCATCGTCATTGGTGAACATCGCGCCGCCGTCGCCATAACAGCCGAGCGGTTTTGCCGGGTAGAAGCTGGTCGAGCCGACCGCGCCGAACGAACCCAGCATCTTGCCGTCGCTCGAGCCGCCGATCGCCTGGGCGGCATCTTCGATCACCATCAGCCCTTCGCGGTTGGCGATGGCCATGATCGCCTCGTAATCGGCGGCGAGCCCGAACAGGTCGACGGGTATGATCGCCCTTGGCTTCAGCCGGCCTTCCGCCTTGATCATGACAATGGCCGCCTCGAGACTGGCGATGTCGATATTGTAGGTCTGCGGATCGACATCGACAAAAACCGGCTCGGCCTTGGCGAGCGCCACCACTTCCGCTGTGGCGGCGAAGGTGAAGCTCGGCACGAACACCGCGTCACCTGGACCGATGCCGGCCGCAAACAGCGGCAGCAGCAGTGCGTCAGTGCCGTTGGCGCAGGCGACGACATGCTTGGTGCCGACATAGGCGGCGAGCTTATTTTCGAATTCGGTTACCTCAGGTCCGAGAATATAGCGCCCCTCGTCGACGACGCGGTCGATGGCGGCTTTCAGCCTGTCGCGGATTCGTTCGCGCTGCGCGCCAAGATCGATGAACTGCATGTCGGCCTCAAAACGGGACTAGCCAGGTAACCGGCCGCTGGTATCAGAGTTGGCGCGGCCGAGAAAGCTGCACGGACCAATCGACGAATTGCTGAAATGTCGCAGCCTGTTACCTCTCAGTCCGACAGGTTCCCATCAGACGCCGGAAATCCGGGGCTTTGTTGCGCACGACACGGCCTTGGTGTCGCATGCGCTCGGCTGGGCGAAACATAAAGTGATGATGTTTTAGCGCATCTTCAGCGCATCGCCGTCCAATCAGGCGATTTCATGCCGCCAGGGCGGATTGGCGCCGGCGCGCGACACGGTTACCGCCGCAGCCTTGGCGCCAAGCGCCAGCACCTTGTGGATGGCGTCTTCCGACAGATTGGCGATCGCCTCCTTCGACAGCAGGCCTTGCTCGTGCAGCGAGGCCAGGATGCCGGCGTTGAACGTGTCGCCGGCGCCGACCGTATCGACCACCTCGACCTTGTCCGGCACGACCGTGACCTTGTGATCCCTGGTGTAGCCGATGGCGCCTTCGCTGCCATGGGTGACGACGATCAGCGTCGGGCCGCGCTCCAGCCAGTTGCGGACGACGTCCTCGTGCGAGCCGGCTTCGCCGAACCAGTTGAGGTCCTCGTCCGACAGTTTCACGATGTCGGCCATGGCCATCATCGAGCGGATGCGCCTGAGATGCCTGGCCTTGTCCGCTATGAAATTCGGCCGGATGTTGGGGTCGAGCATCATGACGCGGCGGCTGTGCTCGCGCCGCATGAATTCCTCGTAGGCGGATCCGGCCGGCTCCGAGATCAGGCTGATGGCACCGAACAGCATGGCTTCGATCTCGCTGCCGAGTTTCGGCAGATCGTCGATGGTCAGCATCCGTCCGGCTGTGTTTTCATCGTAGAACGTGTAGGTCGCCTGGCCGTTGTCCAGCCGCACGAAGGCGAGTGTGGTCGGCCGGGGCGATGGGTGCGCATAGGTGGAACTGACTTGGCTTGCCCTCAGCGCGTCCTTGAACTGGCTGCCGAACAGATCCGTCGACAGGCCGGAAAAGAAACCGGCGGGCGCTCCCAGCCGGCCGAGCGCTATTGCCGTGTTGAACACCGCGCCGCCGACATAAGGGGCAAAGGCCGGCTCGCCCTCAGTCGTGGTGCGTGGCAGCATGTCGATCAGGGCTTCGCCGCAACAGAGGATCATGATTTCCTGGTCTCCGGCGGATAGATCACACCCTTGCGGATGATGATGTTGGCGTAGAGCCGCGGCTCGCTTGTCGCGACGATCGCGTGTGCGGACCTGACCCGTTGATAGAAGTCGGCGCCGGCAAGCGCAACCACCTTGCGGCCCGGAGCACGCTCGGCGCAGATCGCCTCCATCTCGTGATGAACGGGATCGGCAAGCAGGGGATCACCTTTGACCGAGGCGCGAAACAGCGCCTCCGGCACTGCGTCGTCGACAGGCAATACGCTGAGGATGGCGTCGAGCATCGGAACGAGATGATGGCCGTCGGCGCGGATGAGCCGGTGTGCCTGCTCTTTCGCCGGGTAGTTTCCGTCGACAAGGGCGATCTCGTCGCCATGCCCCATGGCACGCAGCGTCGCCAGCAGCTGTGGACCGAGCAGCACCGGAATCCCGATCAGCATTGCTCAGGCACTCCTGGAAATCGTGGTCGAGCCGATGAGGAAGCGCTCGGAAAGCGGCAGACTGGCACCGCCCAGGGCACGTGCATGAATGCCGACAGTCCCCTCGCGCACGGCCGGAAGCTTCAGGCCTTCACCGTCGATCTTGCCGATAGCATCGATAACGGCATCGACGAGCCGGCGCCGCACGGCCTTCGGCATCCATCCGTCGATCACCGCCGCCTCGAAATCAATAACCGATGACGCCGCCACGATGGCATAGGCGAGCGCCTGCGAGGCGCAGGCGATCCAATCGTCGAGCTCGACGCCGATTTCGCCCCAATCCTCCGGTGACGTCCACAGATGTGAGGCTTCGACGCCGCGCGCGTTGAGTGCCTTTTCCAGCATGGCGATCGACGCCACGCCGATCAATTGGGTCGGCTTGCCGTCCGGTCCAGGCACCGGCATCGAACCCAGCGCGCCGGCATTGCCGGTCGGCCCGCCGAAAAGGTGACCGTTCAGCACGATGCCGCCGCCGGCAAAGGCGCCGATGTAGAAATAGACGAAGTCGCGTGCCGTGCCCGCCTTGCCGAACACCAGTTCGGCGCCGCAGGCAGAGGTGGCGTCATTTTGCAGGTAGACCGGGAATTCGCACTGCGCCTGGATGTCGGCGCGGATGTCTCGGTGGCGCCATTCGTCCATGACGTCGCGCGGCGCACCTGCCGTATCGGCCCAGCTCCACAATTCGAACGGCATCGCGATCCCAAGGCCGGCAATGCGCTTGTCCTGCGCCGGGGTGAGTTCGCCGCGCATCGTTTTCATGCCGGAGGTGACGAACTCGACCGTCTCGCGCGGTGCCGGATAGCGGTAGGAATGCTGCAGCATCGAACGCACATTGCCGAGAAAATCGATCAGAACGAGTTCGGCGCTACGACGGCCGATCTTCAGGCCGATGAAATAGGCGCCATCGGGATTGAGCGCCATCGGAATGGAAGGTTGGCCGATCTTGCCGCGCAGCGGCGCCTGGCGGACAAGAAGGTTGTCCTCCTCGAGCTCGCGCATGATGACTGAAACGGTCTGGGCCGAAAGTCCGGTCATGCGCGCAATGTCGGACTTCGCCAGGCTGCTGTGCTGACGCACCAGCGACAGCACCAGCCGCTCATTGTGGTCCCGCATGCCGCTCTGGTTGGTGCCGCGGTGAATGCGGCTTTTAGCTGCCTCGGGCGAACCGTGCCTTGGTATGCCGGTCTCCACCCCTTCTCCTCCCGTCGTTTCCCTTAATGCTTTTGGCCAGAATGAGTGACCGACGCCACGCTGTCAATAATAAATAAGAGTGATTTAATTATTGACAGGACCCTCGGTCTGGTATTCTCTTGGGCAAGCGTCCACGCTGGGAGAAGTCGCTGGATGCTCATGCGATGCCGGTTGGCCGGCATCCGAACTGGTCCCACTGGGAGGAAAATCGTGACCAAGACAGCACTGCTAAGATCCACCGTTTTTGCCGCGGCCGGACTGGGTCTGATGGCATTCACCTCGGCTGCGTCCGCCGCCGATGTCGGCGCCTGCCTGATCACCAAGACCGACACCAACCCGTTCTTCGTCAAGATGAAGGAAGGCGCGAGCGCCAAGGCCAAGGAACTCGGCGTCGAACTCAAAGCCTACGCCGGCAAGATCGATGGCGACAGCGAGAGCCAGGTGGCGGCGATCGAAAGCTGCATCGCCGACGGCGCCAAGGGCATCCTGATCACCGCGTCGGATACCAAGGGCATCGTTCCGGCGGTGAAGAAGGCACGTGACGCCGGTCTGCTGGTGATCGCGCTGGACACGCCGCTTGATCCGCTCGACGCCGCCGACGCGACCTTTGCGACCGACAATCTGGAGGCCGGCAAGCTGATTGGTGCCTGGGCCGCAGCGACGCTCGGCGACAAGGCGAAGGATGCCAGGATCGGCTTCCTCGACCTGACGCCCTCGCAGCCGACGGTCGACGTCCTGCGCGACCAGGGCTTCATGATGGGCTACGGTATCGACGTGAAGGACCCCAACAAGATCGGCGATGAGGATGATCCGCGTATCGTCGGCCACGACGTCACCAACGGCAACGAGGAAGGCGGCCGCAAGGCGATGGAGAACCTCCTCCAGAAGGATCCTGGCATCAACGTCATCCACACCATCAACGAGCCAGCAGCCGTCGGCGCCTACCAGGCGCTCAAGGCCGTGGGTCTCGAAGGCAATGTGCTGATCGTGTCGGTCGATGGCGGCTGCCCCGGCGTGAAGTCGGTCGCCGAGGGCGTGATCGGTGCGACCTCACAGCAATATCCGCTGCAGATGGCGGCACTCGGCATCGAAGCGATCGCCGCTTACGCCAAGGACGGGACGAAGCCCAAGCCGACCGAAGGCAAGGATTTCTTCGACACCGGCGTCAACCTCGTGACCGACAAGCCCGCGGAGGGCGTGAAGTCCATCGACACCAAGGAAGGCCTCGCCAAGTGCTGGGGCTGATGCCGGTCTGACAGGCAACAGACCGAAGCGGCCAGGGGCTTGATCCCCGGCCGCTTCGGGTGGACGATGCGGAAATCGCAAGCGCGAACAATTCCGGCGGCAGATCGGGAACGGTTGACGGGCGTCGGCGCGTAGCTGAAGCCTCATGGGAGGAAACATGTCTCAGGTTCAGGAATTCGAAAAGGCTCTCGCGAACAGCGAGACAAGCGTTGCTGCTTTTGACGAGCATGGCACGTCGCTCGTCAAGCGCATCCAGCATTTCCTGCATTCCACTCCGGCTGCGGTGCCGCTGATCGTGCTGGTCCTGTCGATCGCTGTCTTTGGCGTCACGATCGGAGGACGGTTCTTTTCGTCCTACACGCTGACGCTGATCCTGCAGCAGATCGCCATCGTCGGTATTCTCGGCGCCGCGCAGACGCTGGTCATCCTGACAGCCGGCATCGACCTGTCAATCGGCGTGATCATGGTGATTTCGGCCGTGATCATGGGCAATTGCGCGGTCACCTATGGCCTGCCGACCTTGCTTGCCGTGGTGATCGGGCTTGCCGCCGGCGCGGCCTGCGGGCTGCTCAACGGGCTGCTGGTCGCCTACATGAAGCTGCCGCCCTTCATCGTCACGCTCGGCACCTGGAACATCGTCATGGCCACGAACTTCATCTATTCGGCCAATGAGACGATCCGTGACGCCGACGTCGACGCCCAGGCCCCGCTGCTGCATCTGTTTGGCCTGAACTTCAAGGTCGGCACGGCGGTGCTGACGTTCGGCGTCATTGCCATGGTCGTGCTGGTGCTGTTCTTGTGGTACGTGCTCAATCACACGGCATGGGGCCGTCATGTCTACGCTGTCGGCGACGATCCGGAGGCAGCGAAGCTGTCGGGCATCCAGACCAAGAAGGTGCTGATCTCGGTCTACACGCTTGCGGGGCTGATCGCCGCTTTCGCTGCCTGGGTCTCCATCGGCCGCAACGGCTCGATCTCGCCGTCCGCTGCCGTCACCGACTACAATTTGCAGGCGATCACCGCGACGGTGATCGGCGGCATTTCCCTCTTCGGCGGGCGCGGCTCTATTCTGGGCACGCTGTTCGGCGCGATGATCGTCGGCGTCGTTTCGATGGGCCTCAACATGCTGGGCGCCGATCCGCAATGGAAAGTGCTGCTCACCGGTGTGCTGATCATCGGCGCCGTGGCGATCGACCAGTGGATCAGAAAGGTTTCGGTGTAACCATGACCCAGGAGCCCATCCTCACCGCGCGCGGCCTCGTCAAGCGCTACGGCCGCGTCACCGCACTGAACAGCTGCGACTTCGATCTCTATCCGGGAGAGATCCTGGCCGTGATCGGCGACAATGGAGCCGGCAAGTCGACGCTGATCAAGGCGATCTCGGGCGCCGTTGTCCCGGACGAGGGGATCATCGAGTTGGACGGCAAGCAGGTGCTCTTCAAGTCGCCCATCGAAGCCCGCGAAGCCGGCATCGAAACCGTCTACCAGAACCTGGCGCTGTCGCCGGCGCTGTCGATCGCCGACAACATGTTCCTCGGTCGCGAGATCCGCAAACCGGGTTTTCTGGGCGACTGGCTGCGCATGCTCGACCGCCCGGCAATGGAAAAGCGCGCCCGCGACAAGCTCACTGAACTTGGCCTGATGACCATCCAGAACATCAGCCAGGCCGTGGAAACGCTCTCGGGCGGCCAACGCCAGGGCGTGGCGGTGGCGCGCGCCGCCGCCTTCGGCTCGAAGATGGTCATCATGGATGAGCCGACGGCGGCGTTAGGCGTCAAGGAGAGCCGCCGCGTGCTCGAACTGATCCTCGACGTGAAGAAGCGCGGCCTGCCGATCGTGCTAATTTCCCACAACATGCCGCATGTCTTCGAGGTGGCCGACCGCATTCACATCCATCGGCTGGGCCGTCGCCTCTGTGTCATCGATCCCAAGCAATATACGATGTCCGACGCCGTCGCCTTCATGACCGGAGCGAAGCTTCCGCCGGAGGCGGCACTGGCGGCCTGATGCATGTCGCCCAAAGCAAGGTGCCTCGCAGAGGCCCAAACGCGACGCACTTTAAGTTGCTAAACTGCCGCAGGGTAAGCTTCCCCGCGGCAACCTAACTCGATTGAACGCTTAACAATATGAGCTAGCATGGGCTGGGAGGAATGGTGAAAGCCGGTATGATCTTGGCAACCGCACAAGAGGCAGCATGACGCACGCGATAACGACCGAAGCTCCCATTCTCGAAAACTCCGATCCCAAGGCGCTTGCCGAGGAAGTCTTGAAGGCCCTCAAATACAGGCTCGGCAAGGGGACCAGCGTCGCGACGCAATACGACTGGCTCACCGCCTCGATCAAGGTCGTGCGCGACCATATCGTCGATCATTGGATGCAGGCGACGCAAGAGGCCTACGCCCATCAGGAAAAGCGCGTCTATTACCTCTCCCTGGAATTCCTCATCGGTCGCCTGATGCGCGACGCCTTCTCCAATCTCGGGCTGATGGACAATATGCGCGAAGCGCTGCGGTCTCTCGGCGTCGACCTTGACCTCATCGCCGCCCTTGAACCAGATGCAGCGCTTGGCAATGGTGGTCTCGGCCGGCTCGCCGCCTGCTTCATGGAAAGCATGGCAACCGTCGGCATCCCCGCGCATGGCTATGGCATTCGCTACGCCAACGGCATGTTTCGTCAGGAAATCCATGACGGCTGGCAGGTTGAGCTGCCCGAGACCTGGCTCGATCACGGCAACCCCTGGGAGTTCGAGCGGCGCGAACGCGCCTTCGAGGTCGGATTCGGCGGCTCGGTGGATTCGATCACCTCAAAGGACGACAGGCTTGAGCGCCACGTCTGGAAACCGATCGAACACGTTTTGGCGGTTGCCTACGATACGCCGGTGGTTGGCTGGCGGGCCAACCGCGTCAACACGCTGCGGCTCTGGTCCGGCATGCCGATCGATCCGATACTGCTCGACAAGTTCAACGCCGGCGATCACATCGGTGCGCTCGCCGAAAGCAACAAGGCCGATGCCTTGTCGCGCGTCCTTTACCCTGCTGATTCCCACAAGGCCGGTCAGGAGCTGCGGCTCAGGCAAGAGTATTTCTTTTCTACCGCATCGTTGCAGGACATCATTCAGCGTCATCTCAGCCAGTATGGCGACCTGCAGTCGCTGCCCGACAAAGCGGCGATCCATCTGAACGATACCCATCCGGCCATTGCGGTGGCCGAGCTGCTGCGCCTGTTGATGGATGTCCACGGCATGGATTTCGACCAGGCCTGGAGTATCACCAAGCGGACCTTCGGCTATACCAATCATACGCTGCTCCCCGAAGCGCTCGAAAGCTGGCCGGTGCCGCTGTTCGAGCGGCTGTTGCCGCGCCACATGCAGATCGTCTACGCCATCAACGCCGAAGTGCTGCTGGAGGCGCGCGCCTCCGAGCAGTTTTCTGACGAGCAGATCAGCCAGATCTCGCTGATACAGGAAAACGGCGAGCGCCGGGTGCGCATGGGCAATCTGGCCTTTGTCGGCTCGCACTCGATCAACGGCGTCTCTGCCCTTCACACCGAGCTGATGAAGGAAACGGTGTTTGCCGAGCTCCACCGGCTCTACCCCGACCGCATCAACAACAAGACCAACGGCATCACGCCGCGGCGCTGGCTGATCCAGTGCAATCCCGGTCTCACCGCGCTTACCCGCGAAGCGATCGGCGACCGCTTCCTCGACGATATAGACGCGATCAAGGAGCTCGATGCCTTTGCTGACGACGCCGCCTTCCGCGACAAGTTCGCCGCAGTCAAGCGGGCGAACAAGGCCAAGCTTGCCAATCTCGTCGCCGACCGCCTCGGCATCAGGATTGATCCCTCGGCGTTGTTCGACATCCAGATCAAGCGCATCCACGAATACAAGCGCCAGCTCCTGAACATCCTCGAAACAGTCGCGCTCTACGACCAGATCCGCTCCCATCCCGAGCGAAATTGGATGCCGCGCGTCAAGTTCTTCGGCGGCAAGGCGGCGCCCAGCTATCACAATGCCAAGCTGATCATCAAGCTCGCCAACGACGTCGCCAAAGTCATCAACCGCGACCCGGCCGTTCGCGGCTTGCTCAAAGTGGTGTTCGTGCCGAACTACAATGTCAGCCTGGCCGAGATCATGATGCCGGCCGCCGATCTTTCGGAGCAGATATCGACCGCCGGGATGGAAGCCTCCGGCACCGGCAACATGAAGTTCGCGCTGAACGGTGCGCTGACCATCGGCACGCTCGACGGCGCCAATGTCGAGATCAAGGAATGCGTCGGCGACGACAACATTTTCATTTTCGGCCTGACCACCGAAGAGGTCGCCGAGCGGCGCAGCAACGGCTACGATCCGCGAACGGTGATCGAAGCCTCTCCCGAACTGGCGCAGGCCGTGGCCGCCGTTTCGACGGGCGTCTTTTCGCCTGACGATCCGGAACGTTATCGCGACCTGATGAACGGCCTCTATCAGAGCGACTGGTTCATGGTCGCTGCGGATTTCGATGCCTACGCGTCAACCCAGCGCGATGTCGACGCCGTCTGGCGCGACAGCCCGGATTGGTACGCCAAGGCAATTCGCAATGTCGCCCGCGTCGGCTGGTTCTCGTCCGATCGCACGATCCGCCAATATGCGAAAGAAATCTGGAACGTGCCCGTCTGATATGATTGCATGAGGCCACGAACAACGTGGTCCGGGGAGGGTCACTGCCTGATGAGGAAGCCGCGCGCGACCGCTGCGACAAGCGGGCCGGATGGACTGGCGTCAGCCGGCGATGTCGCGGCAATTGTCGCCGGCACGCATGGTGATCCTTTCGCTGTCCTCGGTGTGCACGAGGTCGACAAGGGCTTTGTCGCCCGCTGCTTCGTCCCTCATGCCGAGTTCGTCACTGCCTACACGCTGACCGGCAAGAAAGCCGGCGAACTCGCCAGGCGCGACGAAGCCGGCTTCTTCGAGGGCAGCCTGTCGCTCAGAAAGCGACTGCCGCTGCGCTATCACGCACGCAATGCCGGCGGCGACTGGTGGCTGACCGATCCCTATTCGTTCGGTCCGGTGCTGGGTCCGCTGGACGACTATTACATCGCCGAAGGTTCGCACCTCAGACTGTTCGACAAGCTCGGTGCGCATCTCATCGATCACGAGGGTGCGTCCGGCGTGCATTTCGCCGTCTGGGCGCCCAATGCAAGGCGCGTTTCGGTGGTCGGCGACTTCAACGAATGGGACGGGCGCAGGCATACGATGCGCGTCCGCCGCGACACCGGCATCTGGGAGTTGTTCATCCCCGACATCGGCGCCGGACGGCCATACAAATACGAGATCATCGGGCCCGATGGCGTGAGGCTGCCGCTGAAGGCCGATCCGTTCGCTTTCAAGTCCGAACTGCGACCGGCCACCGCTTCGGTGACGGCGCTTCCGCCGGCGCATCAATGGGGTGACGAGGCGCACCGCAATTTCTGGCGCAACGCCGACGCCCGCCGCGAGGCGGTGTCGATCTATGAGGTCCATGCCGGCTCCTGGCAGCTTCACGACGACGGCAGCTTCCTGTCATGGGACGAGCTTGCCGACCGGCTGATCCCGTATGTCGTCGACACGGGTTTCACCCATATCGAATTCATGCCGATCTCCGAACATCCCTATGATCCGTCCTGGGGCTATCAGACGACGGGCCTCTATGCGCCGTCGGCCCGCTTCGGCGATCCGGACGGTTTTGCCCGGTTCGTCGACGGCGCCCACCGCGCCGGCATCGGCGTCATCCTGGACTGGGTGCCGGCGCATTTTCCGGTGGACGCGCATGGCCTGGCCAATTTCGACGGCACCGCGCTCTATGAGCATGCCGACCCGCGCAAGGGCTTCCATCCCGACTGGAACACCGCGATCTACAATTTCGGACGGCGCGAGGTGGTCTCGTTCCTGGTCAACAATGCGCTGTTTTGGGGCGAGAAATACCATGTCGACGGTTTGCGCGTCGATGCCGTCGCCTCGATGCTCTACCTCGACTATTCGCGCAAGGCCGGCGAATGGATTCCCAACGAAAAAGGCGGGCGCGAAAACCTCGAGGCGGTCAGCTTCCTCCAGAGGATGAACAAGGAAGTCTATGGTCATCATCCGGGTGTGATGACGATCGCCGAGGAATCGACCTCATGGCCAAAAGTTTCGCAGCCGGTGCATGAGGGCGGGCTGGGTTTCGGCTTCAAGTGGAACATGGGTTTCATGCACGACACGCTGGAGTATTTCTCCAAAGAGCCGATTTTCCGCAAGCATCACCACGGCGACATCACCTTCGGTCTGGTCTACGCCTTCTCAGAGAATTTCGTGCTGCCGCTCTCCCATGACGAGGTCGTGCACGGCAAGGGGACGCTGCTTGGCAAGATGGCCGGCGACGACTGGCAGAAATTCGCGACGCTGCGCGCCTACTACGCCTTTATGTGGGGCTACCCCGGCAAGAAGCTGTTGTTCATGGGGCAGGAATTCGCCCAGCGCCGCGAGTGGAGCGAGGCGCGCGCACTCGACTGGAACCTGCTCGATTTCCGGGCCCACCGCGGCGTCTGGCAGACGGTGCGCGATCTCAACTATCTCTACCGCTCACGGCCGGCGTTGCATGCGCGCGATTGCGAACCGGAGGGGTTTTCCTGGCTGATCGTCGACGACAGCGCCAACTCGGTCTTTGCCTGGCTGCGCAGCGCGCCGGGCGGAAACCCGGTCGCCGTCATCTCCAATTTTACGCCAGTGCCGCGCGACAATTACCGCGTGCCGTTGCCAATGGCTGGAAGATGGCGCGAGATCATCAACACGGACGCCTCCGACTATGGCGGTTCCGGCAAGGGCAATGACGGTGCCGTCGAGGCTCGGAAGGAAGCAGGAGGCATCTCGGCGACGATGCTGTTGGCGCCGCTGTCGACGATCATGCTCGAATTTGCTCCGGACTAGGCGATGTCTCGCAGCGCGTAACTTGGGAGGATAAGAATGGCAGAGATAAAACGGACCCAGCCGCTGGCGCGCGATGCCATGGCGTATGTTCTGGCCGGCGGCCGTGGCAGCCGCCTCAAGGAATTGACCGACCGGCGCGCCAAACCGGCGGTCTATTTCGGCGGCAAGACGCGCATCATCGATTTTGCGCTCTCCAATGCGCTCAATTCCGGTATTCGCCGCCTCGGCGTGGCCACCCAGTACAAGGCGCACTCGCTGATCCGCCACCTGCAGCGCGGCTGGAACTTCCTTCGGCCCGAGCGCAACGAGAGCTTCGACATCCTGCCGGCCAGTCAGCGCGTATCGGAGACGCAATGGTATGAGGGCACGGCCGATGCCGTCTACCAGAACATCGACATCATCGAGGCCTACGGGCCCGAATACATGGTCATCCTGGCCGGCGATCACGTCTACAAGATGGACTATGAGCTGATGCTTCGCCAGCATGTCGACGCCGGCGCCGACGTCACCGTCGGCTGCCTCGAAGTGCCGCGCATGGAGGCGACCGGCTTCGGCGTCATGCATGTCGACAAGAAGGACACCATCATCTCCTTCATCGAGAAGCCCGCCGATCCGCCCGGCATTCCCGACAAGCCGGATTTTGCCCTGGCCTCGATGGGCATCTACGTGTTCAAGACCAAGTTCCTGATGGAGCAGCTGCGCCGCGACGCGGCCGAACCGGGCTCAAGCCGTGACTTCGGCAAGGACATCATCCCCTATGTCGTCGAGCACGGCAAGGCGATCGCCCATCGCTTCGCCAAATCCTGCGTGCGCTCGACCGCCGAGAACGAAGCCTACTGGCGCGATGTCGGGACCGTCGACGCCTATTGGGAAGCCAATATCGACCTCACCGACATCACGCCCGAGCTCGATCTCTACGACCGCGACTGGCCGATCTGGACCTATGCCGAGCTGAAGCCGCCGGCGAAGTTCGTGCATGACGAGGATGGTCGCCGTGGCTCGGCGGTATCCTCGCTGGTCTCGGGCGATTGCATCGTCTCAGGCGCGTCGCTGAAGCGAAGCCTGATCTTCACCGGCGCGCGCATCAACTCCTATTCGACGCTCGAGGACGTCGTCATGCTGCCCGACTGCCAGGTCGGCCGCAGCGCGAGATTGAAGCGCGTGGTGATCGATCATGGCGTCAGGATTCCCGAAGGGCTCGTGGTCGGCGAGGATCCCGTCCTCGACGCCAAGCGCTTCCGCGTTTCCGAAAAGGGCATCTGCCTCGTCACGCAGGCCATGATCGACAAACTGGGACTGTCGTGAATGCAGGTCCTGTCGGTCACGCCCGAAATATTTCCTCTGATCAAGACTGGCGGGCTTGCCGACGTGACCGGCGCATTACCGGTCGCGCTCGCCGGCAAGGGCGTGACGATGCGCACGCTTGTTCCCGGCTATCCCCAGATCATGGATGCCTTCAAGAAGAAAAAACCCGTTCACCACTATCCGCTGCTGCAAGGCGGCAAGGCTTCGGTCCATGCCGTCCAGATCGCCGGGCTCGACCTGTTCGTGCTCGACGCGCCGCATCTGTTCGATCGCCCCGGCGGCCCCTACGGCAATGCCACCGGCGCCGACTGGCCGGACAATTGGCGGCGTTTCGCGGCCCTGAGCCAGGTTGGCGGCGACATCGCCGGCGGCGCCGTCTCGGGCTACCAGCCGGACATCGTCCATGCCCATGACTGGCAATCGGCGATGACGCTGGCCTATATGCGCTACGGCAAGGCGGTCGGCACGCCGTCGATGGTCACCGTCCACAATCTCGCTTTCCAGGGCCAGTTCGGCGCCGGCATCTTTGGCGAACTCGGTTTGCCGGCGGCGGCCATGGCGCTCGACGGCGTCGAATATTATGGCGGCGTCGGTTTCCTCAAGGCTGGCCTGCAGGCCGCCTGGGCCATCACCACAGTCAGCCCGACCTATGCGCAGGAGATCCGCTCGCCGGAATTCGGCATGGGGCTCGATGGCCTCATCAACATGCGGTCCGTCGATCTCTATGGCATCGTCAACGGCATCGACACCGCGATATGGAACCCTGAAACCGACAAGCATCTGGTTTCCAACTACACGGCCAAGACATTGAAGGCCCGGCACCCCAACCGGACCGCCGTCGAGGATCGTTTCAACCTTGACCGCGACGACAGTCCGATCGTCTGCGTGGTCAGCCGGCTCACCTGGCAGAAGGGAATGGACATACTGGCAACGGTCGTCGACGGGATTGTTGCGAGGGGTGCCCGCCTGGCGATCCTGGGGTCCGGCGACGCCGGCCTCGAAGGCGCGCTGCTGGCCGCCGCCGCCCGCCATCGCGGTCGCATCGGCGTCGTCGTCGGTTATGACGAGGCGCTTTCCCACACCATGCAGGGCGGCTGTGACGCCATCGTCATCCCATCGCGCTTCGAGCCTTGCGGACTGACGCAGCTTTACGGCCTGCGCTATGGCTGCGTGCCGGTCGTCGCCCGCACCGGCGGTCTTGCCGACACCGTCATCGACGCCAATGAAGCGGCGATTTCGGCAGGTGTGGCGACCGGCTTCCAGTTCGCACCCGCCGATGCCGGCGCCTTGCTGCACGCCATCCGCCGGCTGGTCGCGGCGCACGCCAACCCTGCAATCTGGACGTCGGTGCAGCGGCAAGGGATGAAGGCGGATGTGTCGTGGGATAAAAGCGCAGAAAAATACCTCGAACTCTATCGCTTGCTGCTTTCGAAAAGGGCTGTCTGACACATGATACGCACCGTCGCCACCAAACCTTATCTCGACCAGAAGCCCGGCACGTCCGGGCTGCGCAAGAAAGTGCCGGTGTTCCAGCAGGAGCACTATGCCGAGAACTTCATCCAGTCGATTTTCGATGCGCTGGACGGGTTCGAGGGCAAGACGCTGGTGATCGGCGGCGACGGCCGCTTTTACAACCGCGAAGTCATCCAGAAGGCCATCGCCATGGCCGCGGCAAACGGTTTCGGCAAGGTGATGGTCGGGCAGGGCGGCATCCTGTCGACGCCGGCCGCTTCCAACATCATTCGCAAATACAATACCTTCGGCGGCATCATCCTGTCGGCCAGCCACAATCCGGGCGGCCCGCACGAGGATTTCGGCATCAAATACAATGGCGGCAATGGCGGCCCGGCACCGGAAAAGCTGACCGACGCGATCTTCGCCAAGACCAAGATGATTTCGAGCTTCAAGACCGCCGATATCGGCACGGTCGACCTCGACACGATCGGTACCGTCGAGGCGGGCGGCATGACCGTCGAGGTGATCGACCCGGTCGCCGACTATGCCGAGCTGATGGAAAACCTGTTCGATTTCGATGCGTTGCGTGGGCTGTTCAAGTCAGGCTTCCGCATGCGCTTCGACGCCATGCATGCCGTGACCGGTCCCTATGCCAAGGAGATCCTGGAAAACCGGCTCGGCGCGCCGAAAGGCACCGCCCGCAATTTCGTTCCCCTGCCGGATTTCGGCGGCCACCACCCAGACCCGAACCTGGTCCACGCAAAGCACCTCTATGACGAGATGATGGGACCGGATGCGCCGGATTTCGGCGCCGCTTCCGACGGCGACGGCGACCGCAACCTGATCATCGGGAAGGGCATTTTCGTCACCCCGTCGGATTCGGTGGCTATGCTCGCCGCCAATGCTCATCTGGCGCCGGGCTACAAGGCCGGGCTGAAAGGCATCGCCCGCTCGATGCCGACCAGCGGTGCAGCCGACCGCGTCGCCGAAAAGCTCGGCATCGGCATCTATGAAACGCCGACCGGCTGGAAATTCTTTGGCAATCTGCTCGATGCCGACATGGCGACGATCTGCGGCGAGGAAAGTGCCGGAACCGGCTCCAACCATGTCCGCGAAAAGGACGGGCTGTGGGCCGTGCTTTTGTGGCTCAATATCCTCGCTGCCCGCGGCGAAAGCGCCAAGCAGATCGTCACCGAGCACTGGGCCGCCTATGGCCGCAATTACTACTCACGCCATGACTACGAGGAGGTCGAGACCGACCGCGCCAATGCGCTGGTCGACCAATTGCGGGCCAGGCTCGCTTCCTTGCCCGGCACCAGCGTGCGCGGCATGAAGATCGCCAGCGCCGACGATTTCGCCTATCACGACCCGGTCGACGGCTCGATAGCCAGGAACCAGGGCATCAGGGTGCTGTTCGAAGGCGGATCGCGCGTCGTCTTCCGTCTCTCCGGCACCGGTACCTCGGGGGCGACGCTGCGCGTCTATATCGAGCGCTACGAGCCGGACAGGTCCAGGCACGATCTCGACACGCAGGAGGCGCTTGCCGACCTGATTGCGGCAGCCGAAGATATCGCCGGGATTCGCAGCCATACCGGCCGCGCCAAGCCGAGCGTGATTACTTGAGTTTGGTTGACAGCCGGCCGTCTGAGTTCGGCCTGCGTTGCGAGGCTCCCCCTTCTGCCATTGTGGGAGAAGGGGGCCGAGCGAAGCTCGGTCGGACGAGGGGTGTTCCAGCTTGGCGCACACCTTTGCCCAAATCGCCCATGCCTCGTTTCTTCCAGCACCCCTCATCCGTCTCGGCGCTGCGCGCCGATCCACCTTCTCCCACAAGGGGAGAAGGGATCGCCGTATGAACTCACTCGGTGCCACCGTCACCCGCGGCGGCATCCGCTTTGCCGCATGGTCGTCCGCGGCCAGCCGGCTCTGGGTCTCGATCTTCGATGAGCAGGGAGAGGGGGAGATCGACCGGCTCGAACTCCAGCCGGAAGGCGAGGGCGTTCACGCGCTTTTCGTTGCCGGCCTCGCCGCCGGCACCCGATACGGATTTCGCGCCGATGGCGATTATACGCCCGAGAACGGGCTTTGGTTCGATCCCGACAAGCTGCTGGTCGACCCCTATGCCGTCGAAATCGACAGGTCTTATGTCTATGACGTCAGGCTCGCCGCGCGCCGGGGCGAGGGCACGGACACTGCGCCGCTGCTGCCGAAGGCGATTACCGCCACCCTGCCGCGGCCGGTGCCCGTCTTACCGCCGCTGTTCCAGCCCGGTGGCCTGATCTATGAAGTGCCGGTGCGCGCCTTCACCATGCTGCATCCGGACATCCCGAAGCCCCAGCGCGGGACGGTTGCAGCCCTTGCCCATCCGGCCATCGTCGAGCACCTGAAAAAGCTCGGGGTCGGGGCGGTCGAACTGATGCCGGTGACGGCATCGATCGACGAGCGGCATTTGCCGCCGCTCGGGCTGCGCAATGCCTGGGGCTACAATCCCGTGACCTTCATGGCGCTCGATCCGCGTCTGGCGCCCGGCGGTCTCGCGGAATTGCGGCAGACGGTTGCCACGCTGCGTGGGGCCGGCATCGGCGTCATCCTCGATCTTGTCTTCAACCACACCGGCGAAAGCGACAGGCTTGGGCCGACGCTGTCGCTGCGCGGCCTCGACAGCCGCGCCTACTACCGGCATCGGCCGGACGGCAGCTTGACCAACGACACCGGCACCGGCAACACCGTCGCTTGTGGTCATCCGGTCGTCCGGGAAATGGTCCTCGACACGCTTCGTCACTTTGTCTGCCACGCCGGCGTCGACGGTTTCCGCTTCGACCTGGCGCCAATTCTGGGGCGGGTCGATGGCGCGTTCGACGCCGCTGCGCCACTGCTCATGGCTATTCGGGATGATCCGCTCCTTGGCGACCGGGTGCTCATCGCCGAGCCATGGGATATCGGCCCGGACGGCTATCAGCTTGGCAATTTTCCGCCGCCCTTCCTCGAATGGAACGACAGATATCGCGACGACATCCGCCGGTTCTGGCGCCGCGACAGCGGCATGGTCGGCGCGCTCGCCACCCGGCTTGCCGGCTCGTCCGACGTGTTTGCCAAGCCAGGCCAGCAGAGGAGCCGCAGCGTCAATTTCATCGCCGCACATGACGGCATGACGCTGGCCGACATTGTTGCCTACGAGCACAAGCACAATGAGGCCAATGGCGAGCAGAACCGCGATGGCCACGACGACAATCTGTCCTGGAACAATGGCGTCGAGGGCGAGACCGGCGACCGTGCGATCGTTACGGCACGTTTCGATGATCGATGTGCGCTGCTGGCCACGCTGTTTGCCTCACGCGGCACGATCATGCTGACCGCCGGAGACGAATTCGGCCGCACCCAGAAGGGCAACAACAACGCCTATGCGCAGGACAACGAGATCACCTGGCTCGACTGGTCCGGGCGCGATCGGGCGCTGGGACAATACGCCGTTTTGCTCGCCGCGACGCGTCGTTGCGTGCCGGCGCTTTCCGACACGCGCATCCTGACTGGAGAACCGCCCGACGGGTCAGAAATAACGGACGTCGTCTGGCTCACCGAAACCGGCACGCCGCTCGACGAGGCAGGCTGGCGGGATCCGGGGCGGTACCGCCTGGTTATGATGCTCGGCAGCGATGATTGCCGCCTTGCCGTTGTCATCAATGGCGATCGCCGGGCATGTATGTTCACGCTGCCGGAGCGCGACGGATTTCGCTGGCAGCCAGCCATCGAAACACCGGACGGCGCAGCCGGAATTTCACGGCCGGTGCCGGGGCGAACGGTGATTTTCATGATCGAACACGAAGCCGCGCAGGCTCAGATAAAGGAGGACCCGAGTGGCAAGTGACCACGCCGAGTGGTGGCGCGGCTGCGTCATCTACCAGATCTACCCGCGCTCGTTCCAGGACACGACGGGGGATGGCAGTGGCGATCTGCGTGGTATCACATCGAGGCTGGCGCATGTCGCATCGCTTGGCGTCGACGCCGTCTGGCTATCACCCTTCTTCAAGTCGCCGATGGCCGATATGGGCTACGACGTATCCGACTATACAGCCGTCGATCCGATGTTTGGCACATCAGCGGATTTCGATGCGGTGGTCGCCGAGGCGCACCGTCTCGGCCTGAAAGTCATTATCGACCAGGTCCTGTCGCATTCGTCCGACCGGCACGAATGGTTCATCGAAAGCCGTACGAGCCGCGATAACCCCAGGGCGGATTGGTATGTCTGGGGCGATCCGAGGCCCGACGGCACCGCGCCCAACAATTGGCTGTCGGTCTTCGGCGGCCCAGCCTGGGAGTGGGACGCGACCCGCAGGCAATATTACATGCACAATTTCCTCGCCTCGCAGCCGGACCTCAATTTCCACAATCCGGAGGTTCAGGACGCCCTGCTGGAAACGGTGCGGTTTTGGCTGGAGCGCGGCGTCGACGGGTTTCGCCTCGATACCGTCAACTACTATGTCCATGACCGCTGGCTGCGCAGCAACCCGCCCCTGGCGTCAAGCGTCGCAGGCACCAACACCGAAACCAATCCGTACCTCTATCAGGAGCATTTGTTTGACAAGACGCAGCCCGAAAACCTGGCTTTCCTCAAGCGGTTTCGGGCGCTGCTCGACGAATATGAGGGCCGCGCCGCTGTCGGCGAGGTCGGCGACGAAGCCCGTTCGTTGCAGACGCTCGCCGCCTACACCGGCGGCGACAAGCTCGACATGTGCTACACATTCGACCTGCTCGGTCCGCAATTCTCGGCGGCGCATGTGCGTGGCTGCGTCGAAGCGTTCGAGAGTGCTGTCTCCGACGGCTGGGTCTGCTGGGCGTTTTCCAACCACGATGTCGTTCGCCATGTGACGCGATGGACAAGGCCCGGCGGCGACCCGGAAAGGACGGCGAAGTTCTCCATCGCGCTGCTGTCATGCCTGCGTGGATCGATCTGCCTCTATCAGGGTGAGGAACTCGGGCTGGAGGAGGCGGAATTGGCGTTCGAGGATCTGCGCGATCCTTACGGCATCCGCTTCTGGCCGGGGTTCAAGGGCAGGGATGGCTGCCGCACGCCGATGGTGTGGGAGAAGGGCGCCAACAATGCCGGCTTTTCAATCGGCAGGCCGTGGCTTCCAATCCCGGAAAGCCATGGCGCCCGCGCGGTCGATATCCAGAACGGCGAGGAAAAGTCAGTTCTGGCCAGCTATCGGGCGATGCTGGCGTTGCGCAAGCGGCATGCGGCGCTGGTACAAGGTTCGATCCGTTTTCTCGATGCCGAGGGCGAAGTGCTTGCCTTCATTCGCGAAGGCGGCGGCGAGAAGCTGCTGTGCGTTTTCAACTTCGCCGAGGAGCCGGCCAACTGGCCGTTGCCGCAGGGTGCCGATGTCGCAGAGACGATCGACCTTGGCGCTGGTGCCGCCTTGCAGGAAAAGATTCTGTCGCTGCCGCCGTTGGGCTGCTTTCTCGGACGAGCGGGCTGATCTCTCCAGCTCACTGAACAAGCACAGAGCGCCCGCAAGTCGCGCCCATGACCCGGACATCGGCCTCGCCGACGCGCACGCCCAGCGCCCCAAGCACGTTGTAAACCAATTCGTCGACCGGCGCCGTCACGCCGTTCAGCAGCGCCACCACTGCCGGCTTCACGGTTCCGAGCAAGGCGGTTACATCAAGCCCGAGGCCCAGCGCACTGACCGAAAGCGACAAATTGTTGACCAGCGACGTGGTGAGAGATTGCGTCAGGTTCTTCGTCGAGGCGTTCTTTATCGTCTTGCTTGCGATGTCGGTGCTGTTGAAGATCAAGATCGTCGGATCGTTGTTGGCGATCTCAACGGCTGCAGAACCATTCACGCCGATCAGATTGAGGGTGAGAAACAGAAGCTTCACGCTGACCTGCGCGATTTCGGCATTTTGAAACGACTGTGGGTTGCTGAAATCGGCGAAGGCGGAGGGGCTGTTATCGGCATCGCTGGCGCCAAGGTGCAGCGAGGCAAGGCCCGGACGTGCGGCAATGGTAACTTTCAAACTGTCGGGGTGCCCCGTCGGGCAGCTGATGTCGGTCAGCTTGGCTTCGGCAGAGGCCACCTCGACATGCAACGGCAGTTTGACGGCCAGCAGGCTGATGCCGCCACCGAGAGTCGCATTGCTGCCGCCGACGGACGCCACCAGCTTGATCCGCGTCTGCGCCGTACGCACCACAGCACCCTTCTCGCCGATTGTCAGCCATGGCGAGAATTGTGCAGGTTCGCCGATTGCAATCGCAAGCGTGGTGGAGGCAAGCCCCGGAATGGCGGCTCCGAGATTGAGCTCGACCTGCTTCGAGCCGTTGGCCAGTGCAGCAGCGGTGGTCAGCATGCCCATGGCGCTGGCGTCGACCGAAAAGCCGGGCGACTTTTGCCCGAGGCCCAACTGGCCCATTGAACCAAGATCGACAAGATGATTGAGCGGTATCTTGACCGTGTTGGTGGTCCTTGACGCGATTGTCTGCAAAGCCAGCTTGCTGGTGCTGCCAACGGGTGAAACATTAGCCATGGCGGTCGCTATCTCGCCCACCGTCGCTTTGGAAGCCAGCACCTCCGAATAGCTGACACCCGTCAGCTGCATCTCAACGGCAAGGGCATCGATGAACGAAAGCAGGTTCACGTCGGCAGCGATGAGAGCGTTGTAGTCCATGACGCTGAGCGCGATGTTGCCGCCCAGGAACTTGCTGAGAAGAGCGTTGAGGATGCCGCCATTGACGCTGAGAAGCCTGGACCCGACCGAGAACATCGCCTGCGGCGCTATGCTGGCCACGGCTTGGGTGCCGATCACCGGCGTAGGGATAAGCGAACTCGCGAAATAGCGGGCAGGAACCTTTTTCAGCGTGACATGGACGGCGTTGTAGGGCGTTTTGCCGGCCTTGAAGCGCTTGTCGACGCCGAGCGACGACTCTGCTGAATATCGGCCGGGGGTGACCGACACGATAGTCTTTCCAAGGGCAGGGGTGATCGTCTGCCCTGCCTTCTGAACAACGATACCCGGCATTCCGTTGTCGCCGAGCGTGGTCACCACCGCGGCTTCAATGTTGTTGATGTTGGAGGCGGCGGTGATTGCCGCCAGATCGGTCATTGCTTGAGCTTCCCGGCGCTCCACATAGATCGAGCCTTCATCGATGGCGAAGGCGGCCAGCGCCAGCGCGAACGGTGCGCACAGCGCCGTCATGACGGCGAAGTTCGCCGTCAGGTCGCCAAGCATCGAGCGGGCGACCCGGCCGATCCTGCCCGCCAAAGTTTGCGACATTCAGATGCCTCCGACCCGGATTGTCGACTGGCGTGAGATCGTGGTGCCAGGCATGGGCAGCGCCGGAAACAGATTCCAGACCGGCAGGTTGCGGGCATCATATTGGATGGACACGACGAACTGGTTTCCGTCGGCCGTGCTGTCCTTGGCCTGGTAGGTCAGCTTGTCGGAATCGACGAATGGATATCCCGCGGCATTGGTGGTGACGAAACTGGTCACCAGCGCCTGGCGCTCATCTTCGTTCAGCCCGGCAATCGCCGTGCGTGCGGCGTCCGCTGCGATCTGCTGCACGGAATGACTGGCGCCAAAATAAATGCCATATGCAACCATGCCGAGCAGGAGCAAGATGAAAAAGGGCGCAAGCAGTGCGAATTCGATCGCGGACGTTCCGGACGGTTCTCGAAACTGGTGTAATTTGCGTTTGAGCTGACGCGTATTGCGCCGCTTTTTAGCTATTGTCCCAGTTTCCGCGCTGTTCATGTCCGTCGCCCATCAAGACATACCGAAGCTCGCAAAAGATGTAACCCGTGGTTGCTTAAAGGCGGATTAAGACATTGTGGCAAAGTGGAATCGACGAAAGATTTCCTGCCGGAAGCGAATGCTTGAAGCGGTTCTTCCGCCAAGTCGTGGAATTCATCAGCCGACGCAGCGCCCCGCTTCGGCGCCCGACTTCTTCAACAAAAGCGGCGCAACCTGCTCGTTGCAGAGAAAGCGCCGTCGATCCCATCGACCACAACGTAGGGTTTAGTAAGGATACCCCATTGACTTGCATCAATATCATGCGATCCGCTGCAGGCTATTGCCCTTCCCAACTTCCCACGAGTTGCAAGGGTTTTCGCGCAATGTGTAGGATCTGACGTGCGGGTTGTGTCCAAATTGCTGCCGCTAATTGTAACTTGTGTTTACCACTCACGGGTTAGGGTTTACCCAAAGGCAGTTGGCGGAATGACGGCATCACATTATTTCCTGACACGCTTCGGGAAGCTCTCGCTGTTCAGGCAGACCTGCGTCGTGGTTTTGGCGGCCATCATCGGTGCGGATACTCTCACCCTCGTTTTCTATGGTATCTTCTTTGCCGACCGCCTCCTCTTGGACTTGTTTTTGACAACGGTCATCACCGTCGCGGTTGGATTTCCGCTCGGCTATTTCTTCCTGAGACAGCAGTTGAATCTCGCCTTGATGGCCGCCAAGCTCGACCGGGCAGCACGCATCGACCACCTCACAAGCCTCGCCAACAGGAAAACCTTCTTTGAGGAGGCCGAGGCAATCGTGGGTTCCGAGGCCTTCAAGGAAGGCGCCGTGCTGTTCATGGACGCCGACCATTTCAAATCCATCAACGACACCTTTGGTCATGCCATCGGCGATGCCGTCCTCCAGGAGATGGGCAGCGTTATTCGCAGCTCGATTCGGGAAAGCGACTTGGCGGCGCGCATCGACGGCGAGGAGTTCGCTGTGTTCCTGGTCGAAGCTGGCCGCGACAAGACATTGGAAGTGGCCGAGCGGATCAGACAGAACATGCGCGGTATCAGACGGGCAGTCGGCATCGAGGACCGAGAAATCACCGTCAGCATCGGGATTTGCCTGCACGGACCAGGCCAAATCTTGGATGACATCTTGCTGCGCGCTGATCAGACTCTCTATGTGGCAAAGAACAGGGGGCGCGACTGCATCGTCGCAACCGCCGGGTTCGGACCGGTATTCGCATGATCGTGACTGGCACGATGGCTCTACCTATCCAAACCCGGATCGGGATTAGAGAGAGGATGAACGCATCGACGTTCTCTGCGCCTGCGGTTACGCTCTCGTATTCGCAGACAGGCCGCAGATTGAACGGGTGGCTTGCATGACGCATCATGTGAGGCTAACTATTGCCTCACATGGAATGGAGAGTGATATGCTAGCGCTCGGAAATGTCGCCGACGTGTTGGGGCTGCCCGTTAAAGAGGTGGCGGCGCGGTCGCCTTTCGGGCTGATCTCCCGGATCGAGGATGGACTTCCCTTTGGCGCACTTGAGCGCGTTGCGCATCTTCTGGCGCCTGGCGATGCTCAGTTCAAATACCGGCTGATCCCCAAGGCGACCTATGAGCGGCGCAAGGCGGTACATCGTCTCTCGTCGGACGAGGGCACACGATTGGCCCGCGTCGCGCGCGTCTGGGGCCTTGCTGTCGATGTCTGGCAGAACGAAGAGGAAGCGCGTGATTTCTTGTTTCGGCCGCACCCGATGATTGAGGACAAGCGACCGATCGACGTCGTTATCATGAGCGAGTTCGGTGCCGAAATGGTGGTCGATATTCTCGCAGGTCTGAAGTACGGCAGTGCTGCGTGACGGCGCAGATACTCGATCGCACACTATTGTCCTTTCGTATCGGCGATCCGGCCGGCACCTACCCGATCTTCGATGCGACCGGCTCGACAATCGCGCCTGGGCGGTGGAACACGCCCGGAAGTCCTATCATCTACACCAGCGAGCACTATTCGACGATCCTGTTGGAAAAGCTGGTGCATGGCAGCGGCCGACTGCCGCCCAACCAGCACTACATCGAAGTCACAATCCCGCGCGGACTGAGCTACGAGGTCTTTTCCCAGCCGTCACTGCCCGGCTGGGACACGATGCCGGCGATGGTGAGCCAGGGATTCGGCGAAACCTGGTGTTTAGAACGGCGCAGCGCCATCCTGCTGGTGCCGAGTGTCGTGGCGCGTCTCGATTGCAATGTGCTGATCAATCCTGCGCATCCGGAGTTTTCAAAGATCCACACAGGCCTGCACCAGCCGGTCTACTGGGACCGGCGGCTGTTTGGCGCGTAACGGGGAGGGGCTTTCTCAAGAGGCCTTGGTGAGATTCACCGGACGTCGGCGCTGGTATCTGCGAGTCATCGCTCGGCCGAGGCGTGGCCGAGCTGCTTTTGCGTAGCTGGAAGGCTCGGTCCATGGTTTTGACCGCTGTTCTGCCGGCCGCGCAGTGGCTGTTGCTGCGCCTTACTTAGGGTGACCTCACGAGTCTGTTGAAATAAAAAATCACCACGTTACTGTTTGCCCACCAGCCGCCGGAAAGGGAACCGGCGGCGCGCTCAAAGGGGCCAGCTAATCGGCTTCGGGGCGTCAACACTCAAGAGGCGCAGCTGAACGGCCGCCTCGACAGGGAGAACTTCATGCTGAAAAACATGCTGAAGGCGACGGTGTTCGCCACAACCATGGCTTTGGCCGCCGGCACGTTCTACACGCCAGCCTTCGCCGAGGTCGTCTACAACCGCGGCACCGCCGCCGAATCGGAGTCGCTCGACCCGCACAAGACCTCGACAATATACGAAGCCGCTGTATTGCGTGACCTGTTCCAGGGGCTGGTCATGCAAGACCAGAAGGCGAACGTCATTCCGGGCGCCGCCGAAAGCTGGACTGTATCGGACGACGGCACTGTCTACACCTTCAAGCTGCGCAAGGACGGTGTCTGGTCGGATGGTAGCCCGGTCACGGCAGATGACTTCGTCTACGCGTTTCATCGGCTGGAAGATCCGGCCACCGGCGCCGAATATGCTTCGATGCTCTATCCCGTGAAGAACGCCGAGGAGGTGAACACCAAGAAGGCGAAGCCGGAGGAGATGGGCGTCAAGGCAATCGACGCAAATACTCTGGAAGTGACGCTGAAGGCGCCCACGCCCTATTTCCTTGAAATGCTGACCCACCAGGCGACTTATCCGGTCAGCAAGGCGTCCATTGACAAGCTCGGCGCCGATTGGATCAAGCCGGGCAATCTGGTCTCCAACGGCCCCTTTACCCTGGCGGAGTGGGTTCCCAACGACCACATCAAACTGGTCAAGAATCCGAAATTCTGGGATGCTGCGAGCGTCAAGCTCGACGTCGTCAACTACATCCCGACCGAAGATCGTTCGTCGGCGATAAAGCGCTTCGAGGCCGGCGAACTCGACAGCTACGACGACCTCCCGACCGAGCAGCTCGCCGATCTCAAGGCCAAGTTTGGCGATCAGATTCGCGTTGGACCTTACCTCGGCACCTACTATTTTTCGATCAAGACCGACAAGGCTCCGTGGGACAACGTCGAACTGCGCAATGCCATCTCAATGGCAGTCGACCGCGATTTCCTTGCCGAAAAGGTCTGGCAGAACTCAATGCTGCCCGGCTATTCGATGGTGCCTCCGGGCATTGAGGGCTATACGCCGGCAATGGCCAAATACGCGGACATGTCGCAGATCGACCGCGAGGATGAGGCCAAGAAGGTACTCGAGAAGCTTGGCTATACGCCCGAGAAACCGCTGAAGATGGAAATCCGTTACAACACGTCGGAAAACCACAAGAACACTGCAGTCGCCATCCAGGAGCAGTTGAAGCCGCTCGGCGTCGAAATCACGCTGCTCAACACCGACACCAAGACCCACTACTCCTTCCTTGAGCAGAAGGGCGACTACGACGTGGCGCGTGCCGGCTGGATTGCGGATTACAAGGATCCGGAAACCTTCCTCGGCATCTCCCGCAAGGCAAGCGGCAACAACTATTCGGGCTACAACAGCCCGGAATTCGAGAAGGCCATGGACGAGGCGGCCGCCGCCGGCGGCAAGCCCGAAGAGCGCATGAAAGAACTCGCCGAGGCTGAGCGCATCCTCGTCGATGACGTCGGCAACATCCCGCTTCTCTACTATAGCTACAAGGATATCGTTTCTCCGAAGCTTCATGGCTTCGAGGACAACGTCATGGATGTGCATCCGTCCCGCTTCATCTCCAAGGACTGATCTCCTTGGCCGGACTGCCGCTCCTTTACAGCGCCGCGCGTCCTTTGGGGCGCGCACAGGGCGCTGTAACGCCTTGAATTTGCACGTGATCCTCTCCGGACCTTCGGCTCGGGTCATGCGTTAGGGGCGGCGGTCCCGGTTTGCTAGCAAAGCGGGGAACCGATGCTGCGTTACGTATTCCGGCGGCTTCTGACCGCCATTCCGACGCTGTTGGTCATCGTGACCATGGCGTTCTTCCTGATACGCGTCGCCCCTGGCGGCCCGTTCAATCAGGAGCGGGGCCTGAGCCCCGAGATCAAGGCCAATCTCGAAGCGCAGTTCGGTCTCAACGACCCGCTCTGGCTGCAATATGTCCACTATCTCGGCAATCTGCTGCGCGGCAATTTCGGTCCGAGCTACAACATGCCGGATTTCACTGTCGGCGAATTGTTTGCCAGGGGCCTGCCCGTTTCGATCCAGATCGGCGCCTCGGCCCTGATCCTGGCGCTGCTGCTTGGCGGCCTCCTCGGCACCATTGCCGCGCTCAACCAGAACAAGCTTGCCGACTATTCGGTGATCGCTCTGGCGACCGCCGGCAGCACCATTCCGACCTTCGTCATCGCGCCGGTTATCCAGCTTCTGTTCGGTCTGACCTGGAAACTCCTGCCGATCGGCGGCTGGGGCGATGGCGCCCTGCTCAACAAGATCGGCCCTGTGCTGACCCTCGCCTTGCCGCAGATCGCCATCGTCGCCCGCCTGATGCGCGGCTCGATGATCGAATCTTTGCGCTCGCACCACATTCGCACCGCACGTGCGCTCGGCCTGTCGGACTGGTCGGTGGTCGTCAAGCATGCGCTGCGCGGTGCCATATTGCCGATTGTCTCCTTCACCGGCCCGGCGGCGGCGGCACTGCTCACCGGCTCGATCATCGTCGAGACGATCTTTTCCATTCCCGGCATCGGCCGCTATTTCGTCGAGGCCGCGCTCAACCGTGACTACACGCTGGTCATGGGCACCGTGGTGGTCATCGCGCTGTTCACCATCGTCTTCAACCTGATCGTCGACGTCATGTATGCCTTCGTCGATCCGAGGGTGCGCTATGACTGACATCGCAGCCACCGCTCCGGCCATCGTCGGCCGTTCCCTGTGGGGCGATGCCTGGGCGCGCCTCAAGGCCAACCGCGCCGCCATGTTCAGCCTGTATTATCTTGCCTTCATCGCGATCCTCAGCGTGTTCGGACCCTCTTTGGTGCCGCATCGATACACCACCATCTACGCCGACTATGTGCGCATGCCGCCGAGCTTGTCGGCCTATCCGAAGCCCGACAAGATAGAAAGCGCGCTCAACGAGGCGATCAAGCGCATGCGTGTCGACATCAAGCAGTGGCGGCAGGAAGACAATCGCATCTTCGTCACCGTCACATCGCGCAAGCCGATCGACGACCGCAATGTCCGCTACCTCGATCGTTCCGATGCCTTCGACAACACCAAGATAGAGAGCAAATCGGCTGACGGCCTTGAAGCGGTGATGAGCGCTTCAATCAGGCAGCAGTATTTCCTGTTCGGCACCGACAATACTGGCCGCGATCTCCTGTCGCGGACGCTGATGGCCGGGCGCATCTCGCTGGCCATCGGCCTGCTCGCCGGGGTCGTTGCGGGCGTCATCGGCGTGCTCTACGGCGCTGCGGCCGGCCTTGCCGGCGGCAGGATAGACGAGGTGATGATGCGCATTGTCGATGTGCTCTATTCGCTGCCGTTCATTTTCTTCGTCATTATGCTGGTGGTGTTCTTCGGCCGGAACTTCGTGCTGATGTTCCTGGCGGTTGGCGCCGTGCTGTGGCTCGACATGGCGCGCATCGTGCGCGGACAGGCGCTCTCGATCCGGCGGCAGGAATATGTCCAGGCGGCGGAGGCGATGGGCATAGGCCAGCGCGGCATTCTGATCCGCCACGTCATTCCCAACCTGCTTGGCCCAGTGGTCATCTATATGACGCTGCTGGTGCCGCAGGTCATCATCCTGGAGAGTTTCCTGTCGTTCCTCGGGCTCGGCGTGCAGGAACCGATGACCAGCTGGGGCGTGCTGATCTCGACCGGCGCCAAGAACATCGGCACCGCCAACTGGCTGCTTTTGTTCCCAGCATTTTTCCTTGTCTCGACGCTGTTCGCGCTGAATTTCGTCGGCGACGGCCTGCGCGACGCGCTCGACCCCAGGGATCGTTGAGATGGACACCTCCGAAACGATCCTCAGCGTCAAGGACCTTCGCGTCCGCTTCCGCACGCTTGACGGTGTGGTCGAGGCGGTCAAGGGCATCAACATCCACGTCAATGCAGGCGAAACCGTTGCCGTTGTCGGCGAATCCGGTTCCGGCAAAAGCCAGACGATGATGGCGGCGATGAGCCTGCTGGCCTCGAACGGCGAGGCGACGGGCGTCGTCGACTATCGCGGCCGCAACCTTTTGGCCCTGCACAAGTCCGAGCTCAACCGAGTCCGCGGCCGCAAGATCAGCATGATCTTCCAGGAGCCGATGACCTCGCTCGATCCGCTCTATTCGATCGGCAACCAGCTGATCGAACCGATCCGCCGGCATCGTGGCCTTGGCGCGGCGCAGGCACGCGAAGAGGCGCTCAAGCTCTTGCGGCTGGTCCATATTCCCGATCCCGAGCGGCGGATGAAATCCTATCCGCACGAATTGTCGGGTGGCCAGCGACAGCGGGTCATGATCGCCATGGCGCTGGCCAACGACCCCGACATACTGATTGCAGACGAACCGACGACCGCGCTCGACGTGACCATCCAGGCGCAGATTCTCATGCTGCTCGCCGAACTGCAGCGCAAGCTCGGCATGGCGATTGTCTTCATCACCCACGATCTCGGCATTGTCCGGCGCCTTGCCGACCGCGTTTATGTCATGCGCTCCGGCGAAGTCGTCGAGGAGGGCGAGGCGGAAGCGATCTTCGTCAATCCGCAGCATGCCTATACCAAGATGCTGTTGGCCGCCGAGCCGACCGGAACCAAGGCGCCGCCACCGCCAAATGCGCCCGTCCTGCTCGAAGGCAGGAATGTCGAGGTGACCTTCAAGATCGGCGGCGGGTTTCTTGCCGGAGAGCCGCTGATCCTGCGCGCAGTCGATCACATTTCGATCCGGCTCAAACGCAACCAGACCATCGGCATCGTCGGCGAATCCGGTTCAGGAAAATCGACGCTCGGCCGAGCCCTGCTGCGGCTCCTGCCAAGCGATGGGCTCATCCGCTTTGGCGATCGCGATATTTCTGCCGCCGACCGCCAGGCCATGCGGCCGCTGCGGCGCGAATTGCAGCTGGTCTTTCAGGACCCGTTCGGTTCGCTGTCGCCGCGCATGACCGTCGGCCAGGTCATCACCGAAGGGCTTCTGGTGCATGAGCCGACTCTGTCGGGTAGGCAACGCGACCTCCGCGCCATCGAGGCCTTGCGTGAGGTCGGGCTCGACCCGAATGCGCGCAATCGCTACCCGCACGAATTTTCCGGCGGCCAGCGCCAACGCATCGCCATCGCGCGGGCGATGATCCTCAAGCCCAAGGTGGTCGTCCTCGACGAGCCGACGTCGGCGCTCGATCGGTCCGTCCAGAAGCAGATCGTCGAATTGCTGCGCAAGCTGCAGGCCGACCATGAACTGTCCTACCTGTTCATCAGCCACGATCTCGCCGTCGTGCGTGCCATGGCCGACTACATCATCGTCATGAAGCAGGGCAAGATCGTCGAGGAAGGGCCGACCGAGGCGATCTTCAGCAATCCGCAGGCATCCTACACGCAGACACTGATGGCCGCGGCCATCGACGTCACACGGTTTCGCTTGAGCGCATAGCGCGGCCGGTCAGGACTGCAGCGGATAGTGATTGAAAGGTCCCGAGGCGAATAGACCGTCGTCTGCAGCCAGGGCTGCTATGGCTTCGTCTCGATCATCGCCTCGGGCGTTTAGAGCGCTATCATCTCGACGATCGTCTCCGCCGACAGGGCTTGAAAAAACTGCTTCCGGCGGAGTTCAGCGACCTCCTTGAACTTGCTCATGTCCTGCGCTGGATTCAACATAACGCCCGAAGTTGTCCAGGATCGCCTGCCAGCCGTCACGCTGCATGTCGATGGAGTTCTGCGTCTCGGCATCGAATATGGTCGTCACCTTCGTACCGTTGCCTACAGCTTCGAAGGCGTACGCGCCTTGCGCCCGTCGCTCACGGCGAATGCGATCGCCTTGTACGGCTCGACCTCTTCGTACACCGCCTCGAAATCGAAGCCGAAGCTGCCGTCCTTGGCTTCCATGCGCGCCTTGTAGCCGCCGCCCACCTTTAGGTCGGCTTCCGCGCTTGGGCAGCACCAGTCGTCGGAAGCGAAGTTCCACTGTGTGATATCGCCGGGCGTCGTGTAGGCCTCCCAGACGCGTTCGATCGGCGCGGCGATCGTGGTGGCAATGGTGATCTTCTGGTTGGTCATTTCTGGTTTCCTTGTCGTCGCAGTCGAATGAGATCACGCAGACGGTTACTGCGTGATTTCGGGCTCGACGAGGTGAGCAAGCTTGCGCAGCGACTCTTGCCAACCGAGATAACATGCCTCGACCGGGATCAGATCGGGCACGTTCTCCTGAACCACCGTCATCTCCGTTCCGACTGAAACGGCCGTCAGCGTGACGGTCACTTTCATCTCGCCCGGAAGGTTCGGATCATCGAACACGTCGCTGTAGACGAGCGTCTCGCCGGGGACGAGTTTCAGATAGGTGCCGCCGAAGGAATGGCTTTGCCCGGTCGTGAAGTTTCGAAACGACATTCTGTGCTTGCCGCCTTCCTTCGCCTCAAGCTCATGCACAGTACAGGTAAAACCGAAGGGCGGGAGCCAACTCGCGACCGCGTCAGGTTCCAGAAATGCGCGGTAGACCTTTTCGGGCTTGGTGGCGAGGACCCGGTGCAGTTTAACGGTATTGGGCATGATCATCTCCATTCGTTGAGTTCACCAGGGCGTCGTTGCCGTGGATCTGGTTAGCCTGCTGCTGCGGCTTCCAGCGCCGCGATATCGATTTTCTCCATCGCGCGCCTGGCCTTTGCGCGGTCGGGACTGGTCGTCAGTTCCATCAGCCGCTTCGGCGTGATCTGCCAGGAGAAGCCCCACCGGTCCTTGCACCATCCGCAGGCGCTCTCGCTGCCGCCGTTTCCAACGATCGCCTTCCAGTAGCGGTCGGTCTCTTCCTGATCTTCGGTCAGCACCATCAGGCTGACGGATTCGTTCGCCTTGAAATTCGGGCCGCCGTTCAGGCCTAGAAAAGACTGGCCGAGCACTGTGAACTCGACCGTCAGTTCATTGCCTTCCTTGCCGCCGGGATAGTCCGACGCGGCCGCATTCAGCCGATCCACATGGCTGTCGGGAAAGGTGGCGGCATAGAACTCTGCCGCCTTGCGTGCTTCGCCGTGGTCGAACCACAGGCAGGTCACGAGTTTCGTCATTTTTAATCTCCTCGGTTCTTGGGTGGTATTTGTTCGTGCCGCGACTGTCAGACCTCAGTCGAACCAGCCCTTGGGCGGCTCGCCGGCCTGAACGGGACCGATGAACGCCATCATAAGGTCGGCCTGGATTACATCGACCGCAGATGTGTTCGATGATCTAAACTCGCTCACGGGTCTTTCACCTGGTTTCGTTGCTTCGTGTCCAAAGGACGAACAAGTGGTGCGCCTCCCGACAGCCAACCTGTTATTTTTTTGCCACGCGGCAAGACCACCTAACCCGAGTCGATCCATCCAACCGCCGGCTGGTAAGAGCGGGTCGGCGTAGGGCCGGGCCGTTTGCTTCAGCACCGGTTGTCCATATCACGAGGCGTTCGTGGAGAAGGCGCTTGAGGTCCTCGTTGATGCCCGCAGTTTTCGCGGAAACAAACAACAACCTAAAGCGCGCCGCATGAGGCCGGTCAAACGCGACGCGCTTTAGTCGCCCGCCGTCGTCGAAGGTGCTGGCGCACGCTGATCGGCTGCATCGCTTTCCCGAGCAGGCCGGGTCACGGCAAGCACCGACAATTCATGCCGGCGCCCATCTCGCGCAGTCCACATGATCGACTGTCCGGCCGAGAGGCCGATCAGTGCCGTGCCGATCGGCGTAAGGATTGAAACCTTGCCTTCGGAGATGTCCGCATCGCCAGGAAAAACCAGCGTCACCGTTTTCGCATCACCGGTATCGGGCTTGAACGTCACCGTCGAACCCATCTGGACGGCGCCCGCCGAGATCAAACCATCGGAAACGATGCGCGCTCGCTCGAGTTCGGCGAGCAGTTCATCGGAAGCCTGCGGATTTCGTGCGGCCACGGTGCTCGCAAGCGCCGATAAACGCGCATGGTCCGATTTCGAGATGCGGATGGTCGGCTTGCGCCGCGCCTTGATGTTATCTTGCATTTTCGAATACTCGTATTCTCAGTTGAGCGGGCTGCCTCAAGCATGGTTTAACGGGCCAATTCGAGGCAGATCTTGCTCAAAGCCGATGCCCCAGAGCCGGTGCTGGCCTGCCTACGTTCGATGTCGATTTTATGTGCTTGCCCCGCGGCCCGGGGCACATGGCAGCCGAGCCGGGGGTTACGATCCCGCGATGGGGCAAACCCGGAAAAGAAAATCGCGACGGATCTTTTTTGTTGCGTTCATATAACCGTAGTTGGTGCCGAGATCGGGGAAGTCAAGACGACCCTGTAGCAAGGCGCGGTGATGCCAAGCGGGAACAATTCGACGGCCGGTGAGTTTCCAGGATGAAGGGCGATCTGTTTCGGAGGAAACTGCGATGAAACGCGTCCTTGCCCAAAACGCTGTACGGCTGATGCTGGGCAGCGTAGCCGCCGGCCTGCTCCCGATCGTCGAGATTCCCAATCCGGTGGCGCCATTGTCGCTTGTGTCCGAGGCGAGGGCTGCCACCGACGTTTCCGTTTCGATCAGCACATTCTACGATAAACTGTCTTCCCATGGTGATTGGGTTTCGTACCGGGGAGCGACCGTTTTCGTCCCGGTTGATGTAGCTGACGACTGGCGCCCGTATACCATTGGGCATTGGGTCTATACCGAGCAGCATGGCTGGCTCTGGGTGTCCGACGAGCCGTTCGGCTGGGCGACCTACCATTACGGCCGTTGGGGCTATGCCGATGACATCGGCTGGTACTGGGTTCCCGGCACTCGTTGGGCGCCGGCATGGGTGAGCTGGCGGCGCGAAAGGGAGCACGTCATCTGGGCTCCGCTGCCGCCGCGCCGTGATCCCGATTTGATTTCAATCGAGGTGACCATCGACACCACGCCGGATTTTTACTGGGTCGTGGTCCCCACCCGCGAATTCCTTGCTGACGACATTTCTGTCGTCGTTATCCGTGATGAGCCGGAGTTTGTGCGCATTGTCGAGGCGGCCGAGCCGGCCGGCGACGTGACCATCCAGAACAACGTGGTGATCAACAAAGTCATTGATGTTGATGTGATCGAGAAGGAGACGGACGAGCAGGTGACAGTCGTCGAGGTCAGCGAGACCGAGACGCCCGAGCAGGCCGGCAAAGTGGAAAACAATACGGTCACGGTCTTTGAAGGTGAAGTGAAAGCCGATCCCGAGGCCAAACCAGCTGAGCTCAAAGACATCGAGGAGGTGAAGCAGGTTCAGGCAGGCCGGAAATCGAAGCCGACCGAAGGCGCAGCAACGACCGAACAGGCGCCGGATGACGAGGTCAAGCCGGAAGAGACCGCCAAGCCTGAGAAGCCGACCGAGGAACAACCGGCCGCCGAGCAGGAGCAGGCCGAGCCGGAAGAGACGGGCAAGCCTGAGAAGCCGACGACCGAGGAGCAACCGGCCGCCGAGCAGGAGCAGGCCGAACCGGAAAAGGCGGCCAAGCCTGAGAAGCCGAAGGCCAAGGAGCAGCCCGCCGCCGAGCAGGAGCAGGCCGAGCCCGAACAGGCGGCCAAGCCTGAGAAGCCGAAGGCTGAGGAGCAGCCCGCCGCCGAGCAGCAGCAGGCCGAGCCGGAACAGGCCGAGCCCAAACCACAGCAGCAAGAAAACAAGGCGTGCGATCCGCAGACTGGGGCGAACTGCTAAATGTGCGGGTACAGACTACGGGCACCGCGATCGTTCCATCGCGGTGCCCGCTGTGAGCCGAGCCTTCATTGGTCGCGGTGATTTCTGGGGTCGTTGTGATTTCTGGCAATCTCGCCACCCGCCGTAAGCCATTTTGCATCGAACCAGCGGTCCGCCGGTCCGTCATAGGGCAGCCGCGTGATATCCCAATGGCTGACGAAGCGCGCGTAGGCGTCCCACACTGGTGGCCCGCCGCCGATGAAGACGACGCGGCCGACGAAGCGCTGGAGTGTGGCCTCGGGATCCATGCTGGAGCGAACGACGACAAGGTCCCGATCCGCGCGCGCAAAATCCGGAACGCTCGCGATCGTCTTGGGACCGGCGAGCAAGACGTGTCCTCTGGTCAGGTCGAAAAATCGTGCAACGTCGGCGACGAACTCCGGCGACCGGTTGCCTTCCCAGGGAAGGCCGCCGTTGAGGCCGAGCTGCCCCGCTTGGCCAATGGCACAGACGACTCTAACGACAGTCTTCTTCATGCGTACTCCACCGATAGCCGGTCTGATCGCATTCGCAACGCTTGCACGTCATGCTGCGCCACGCACTTCGGTAAGATGACCCAACCCGCTGCCTTACTCCGCTGCGGCTGGCTGGTCCACCGCCTCGTTGAGGAGGTGGTTTTGAGTGTCGTCGGTCGGACTATGGAACTCCTTCTCAAAAGTCCATCCCGGCACTGAAACAAACGAAACACTTCGAGTTCGGCGCGGAAAAACCCCTGAAACAGCGATGGTTTAAATCCAACGGCACCGCTGCACCCCGCGGCGCCAATCAATGGAGTATTGCGATGTCGAGAATGCGAACAGCTTACCGCTCATTTCGGAATTACCGGATTCACCGCATGGCGGAACGGACCCTTGCGGCAATGGACGATGCCCTCCTGAAGGACATCGGGATCAGCCGGTCCGAGATTGGCTTGGTGGTCCGCGGCTTGCAGCGCGGCCAAGAAGACAAGGCGGGCTGAACCATGAAGCTTTCATTTAGGCTCCCGCTACTGGCCTGTGCGAGCGCGGCCGCCCTTCTGGCGGCGCCCGCCGCGAATGCCCATGAAACGGGCGTTCCGCACCGCCAGGCCAAGGCGGCGGTTGCAGAGGATTCGACAAGCGTCCCGCTAGTCGAAAACCTCGGCAGTCATTCCTACCCTGTCACCACCGCCAACCCGCTGGCGCAGGCCTATTTCAATCAGGGCCTGCGCTGGGCGTGGGCATTCAACCACGCCGAAGCGCAACGCGCTTTCAGGGTCGCGCAGAAGCTGGACCCGACCTGCGCCATGTGTTTCTGGGGCGAGGCCTACGTGCTCGGCCCCAACATCAACGCCGGCATGGGCCAGGAGGCGGCAGCGAATGCTGCCGAAGCCGTCGCGCAGGCGCGCAAGCTAGCGCACCTCGCCTCCAGCCGGGAAAAGGATCTTATCGCCGCGCTCTCCAAGCGCTACAGCGCCGATACTTCGGCCGATCAGGGTGCCCTGAACGAGGCCTATGCCGCGGCGATGGCGGAACTGGCAGACCGCCACCCGCAGGACGACGAGATCGCCACGCTCTACGCTGACGCGCTTATGAACCTGATGCCGTGGGACTACTGGCTTGACGGCGGGGCAACGCCAAAGCCGGACACGGTCAAGCTTGTGGCCTCGTTGGAGCGGGTGCTGGCGCGCAATCCGGATCATGCCGGTGCGATCCATCTCTATATCCATGCCGTCGAAGCATCCACGACGCCGGAAAGGGCCGAAGCTCATGCCGACCGGCTTGCCGCCCTCATGCCCGGCGCCGGACACATCGTGCACATGCCAGCGCACATCTATCACCAGGTCGGCCGGTGGATCGACAGCCTGGAGATCAACCGCGAGGCGGTGGCAGCGGACGAGGCCTATTTCGAGCGCGTCGGCATAGCGCCGGAGAGCACGCCCGGTGTCTACACGGACGGCTATTATCCGCACAACCTGCATTTCCTGATGACCTCCGCACAGATGGCGGGCGACGTCGAGGCAATCGCCGAGGCGGCCAAAAAGCTCGAATCGCTGGTCTCCAATACCACGGCCAGCAAGGTGGCCGGGCTGCAGCCGATCAAGGCGGCGACCTATTTTGCCCACGCCCAGTATAGCGATCACGAGGCCATACTCGCGCTGCCGCTGCCGGCAAACGCCTTGCCTTATGTCAAGGCAACCTGGCGATATGCGCGGGGCGTCGCCTTCGCCGCAAAGGGTGCGAGCGAGGCGGCGCGCGCCGAGACCGCCGCAATCCGCAAGCTCGCTGCCGAGACCGATTTTTCCACGGAAACGGCGGGAGGACTTCCGGCGCCGGATTTGCTGGAATTGAGCGCGCTGATCGTGGAGGCCCGCATTGCCCAGCACCAGGGCAACCTGCGGGAAGCGCGCGATAAGCTTGAGGCGGCGGTCGCGATCGAGGACGGCCTTGCCTATATGGAACCGGCCTACTGGTATTATCCGGTCCGACAGACCCTCGGCGGGGTCTACATGGCCATGGGTGAGCACGAGGTGGCCGCGGCAGCCTTCGCGCACGTCCTGGAACAGACGCCAAACAACGCCTGGGCGTTGTGGGGCCTGCGCGAGGTTTTCCGCAGGACCGGCAGGACAGCGGACGCCGAAGAGATGGATGCGCGCTTCAAGGCCGCCTGGGTGGGAGCGCCGGATTTTCTCGGCATCGAACGGCTCTGACCCGCTCTTAAGGTGCCGGCGTCGTTGTCGGCTCAGGAAACGTGTCGCAGCCTCGCAACCCCGGCTGCGACACGCAATCCTAGGTTGAAAATGACATGCTTGGCCGGTAACTGCGCTTCAGTGCCACACGTCATAGTAGAAACACACCCGAAGATCAGAGGTTGAGAGGGCTACCCCCCTGGAGCCACAAACCGCATAAGCCGCAGGGGCCGAGGCGCTGGTTCAACCAGCCAGTGGCGCGCTCAAGCGTAGAGGTAACCCATGCCGCGGATCGTCCTGATCACCTCCGGCTTGGAGGGATCGACCTCGATTTTCTTCCGCAGGCGCGAAACGCGAATGTCGATGCTGCGATCGAAGGGATCCCACCCGCGGTCATGGGCGAGTTCGAGCAGTTGATCGCGGTTGAGTACGCGTCCGCGATGTTCGCTGAATACTTTCAGAAGCCGGAACTCCATCGGGGTGATCGCTATTTCGATTCCCTCGGCGTTGTATAATTTGTGTGCGTCCGGGTCGAAGCGGCACTTGCCGAACTGGAGCTGGTGAGGGCCCGGAGTACTCGCTTTCCCCGCAGCGCGTTCGCTCGCCGATGTCCTGCGCAGCACGGCCTTGACCCGCGCCAGCAGCTCCCGCAGGTCGACGGGCTTCGCGACATAGTCGTCGGCGCCAATCTCCAATCCGACAACGCGGTCGACGATTTCCGCCGATCCGGTCAGCATGATAATGGCAACGTCTGAGTGCTCTCGTAGATATCGCGCCAGCGAGAGGCCATCCTCACCTGGCATTCGGATATCCAATATGACCACATCGACGTGCTGGCTCTCAATAAGTTCACGCAGGGCAGGCCCCGCGTTGGCGGGCGTCACGGCATAGCCATGGTGCTCCAGATATTCCGCTACCGTGTAGCGGATATCCGGTTCGTCATCGCAGACCACTACATGTGCGTGCGTCGTCAAGATCGTCTACCGAGCAACCAGCCTGATGGATAAGCTGCCTCTAAAGTGACGTGCAAATCAACGGGTCTGTCAAGCATTGTTGTTGACCAGATTAGAGACAAACGAACGGAGCTCGTTCGGTTTGATCGGTTTCTCGAGATAGGGCCGTTTCGCGGCGCGCAGGAACATCTGCGCGTCCGGACTGATTGTGTCCCCCGTCAGGAAGGCTAACCTGTCGAGTTCAGCCGGATGGAGCTTGGCAATCTGGTTGAACAATCCCCGCCCGTCCATATCAGGCATTTTCAGATCGCTCAGGATCACCGCGAAAGTGCGGTTCTTGAGGTGCAGCAGCGCTTCTTCGCCGGATCTGGCAATGGTGACGTTGAAACCATCTCGCCTGAGCACCTCAGCAACCAGCTCACCCACTTCCTCTTCGTCGTCCACCACCAGACAGGCAATGCCGGTCGAATTCGGGAGCTCGTCTTCGGCCGTTTCGGTTCCTTCGTCGAGACGGTCCGAAGCAGGCAGCGAAAGTATGAAGGTCGAGCCACCCCCTTCGGGGGATTCGACCTCGATGGTTCCTCCATGGGATTGAACGATCCGATGGCAGAAGGACAGCCCGATCCCGGTCCCTGCCCCAATCTCCTTGGTCGTGAAGAACGGCTCGAAAATGCGGGGAAGTATCTCTTTGGGAATTCCCGGACCCGTGTCGGCAACGCTGACGATTAGGTTGCCGGATGTGGGATGAAGCCGCGTTGAAACCGTGATTGTCCTTCGTCCTTCCCAGCCATGCAACGCCTGTTCTGCATTGACAAGCAAGTTGATCAGCACCTGGCCAAGCTGATCGGGATCCGCCCAGATCGGGGGAAGACCAGGTTCAAGATGAACTGAAAGCCCGATGTCCGACGATCGAATCGAATAGGTCGCCACTTCGACCGCTTCGGAAATGATGTCATCGATCGCAACGTTTGAGGTTCGCGTCGGCTGCTGTCTGGCCATAGCCAGGAAAGTCTTGACGATCCTGGCGCAGCGTTCGGCTGCCTTGCTTATCTTGTCGGCGCGTTCCACGACCTTGGCGTCGGCAGCGGTCTCCTTCAACAGCGATGACAGGCCAAGCACCACCGAGAGCGGATTGTTGAGCTCATGCGCCACCCCGGCCAGCAATCCACCGAGCGCCGACATTTTTTCGTTCTGGTGCAGCGTCTCGCGCTGCCGCTCCAATTCCTGCTGCATTTCGATACGGTCGGTGAGATCGTAGGCGTGGGAAACGATCACCTTCTCACCATGGTAATCGATCAGTCGAGACGAAATCGAGCACCAGCAGGTTCCACCGTCCTTGCGCTTGAGCTGGGTTTCGAAATCGTCGACCAATCCCGTCGCGAGCAGCCGCTCGACGTATCGCCTCCGCTCTGAAGGATCGACATAATAGTCGACGGCGCTGGTGACGTCGCCGAGCAGATCAACGGTGGCGGGGCTGCGGTAAAGCAGCTTCCCGTCATGCGCGCGGGTCATCTGGATGTTGACGGGGCAGGCTGCGAGGACTTTACGGACCAGTTCGTCCGCTTCCTTGGCGGCCTCCTCGGCCCGCTTGCGCTCTGTAATGTCGACACGGGTGACCACGAACCCGCCTTCGCGGGTCGGACAGTTCGAGACGAAAAACCAACGCCCGTCCGTATGACGGAATTCCTGTTGCCGGAATTCGCGGCGGTCCCTTGCCCTCTCGGCAAGCCAGTCGTCGATCTTGTCGCGTGGAACCGGAAACTGGTTGCGCTCTGCGGTCACGCGGAGGAAATCGAACCAGTTCACCCCGGGAACGAGCACATCCGCGCTTATCGCGTGCATCTGGCGGTACCTGCTGTTGGCCAGCACCAGGCAATCGTTCCTGTCGTAGAGGGCAAACCCTTCGGCCAGAGATTCGATCGCGTCGATCAGCCGCTCGTTGGCCTTGCGCGTTTCTTGCTGGGCGGTGATCATGTCGGTGATATCAGTCGTGTTCGACACTATCACCTGCCTTCCCTGGAAATCGATCAGGCGAGCGGAAATCGAAGCCCAGAAGGCCTTGTTCTCGGTGTCGTACTGCTGGACCCGAAAATCATCGATCCTGCCCTTTTCGATCAGGGTGCGCTCCAATATCGCGCTATAGTCTGGATCGACATACTGGTCGGTTATTCGAGGACGGTCGGCGTAGAGATCTCTGGTAGCAGGATTGCGGTAGAGCGTTTCTCCCTCGAACGTGGTCATGCGTATCGGCGAAGGGCAGGCATCGAGCACCTTTTGCAGCAGTGTCGTGGCGTCGCGCTCGAATGCCTCGGCCTTCTTGCGCTCGCTGATGTCGGCGCGCGTTACGACGAAGCCGCCAAGATCGGTGGGATGTATCGATACCGAGTGCCATCTGCCGTCGGAGAGGGGGACCTCGAAATGGGAATGGAACTCGATCCGGCTTTGGATCCGCTCGTCGAGCCACTCATCCTCGCGCCCAACCGCATTGCGGAACACGCCGCGCTTGGCGGATTCGCGAAGGAGTTCGTCCCATTCCACACCCGGTTCGACGAGATCCCGCACCGGGTGGTTCAGCTCGCGGTAAAGGCTGTTGCACATGACCAGGCGGTGGTCTTCGTCGTACAGTGCGAATCCTTCGGAGAGTGATTCAACGGCGTCCGCGAGCATCTCCCGCGCCGCGGCGACTTCGCCGTCACGCTTCTTCTGCTTGGTCACATCGGCGATGCCGGCGAGAACCACTCGCCGGCCCTGGAACTCGACGATCCTGAGATTGCCCGTGGCCCAGAACTCCTGGCCGTCGGGTCTTTTAAGAAGCACTTCGCAATTTTCGACGACGCCTTTTAGCATGAGCTCGCGATTGATTTCCCGGTGTTTCTCGGGGTCGACAAAGTAATCGCCGAGCCGCACCGTCTCGCGTTGCGCCTTTTTGCTCCATCCAAGCAGCCGTTCGGCAGCATTGCTCTGGTAGATGAGTTCCCCCGAACTTGCATCGTTCATCCATACCGGCAACGGGTGATGCTTGATCAGGAAACCGAACAGATCCTCGCGCTGCTTGCGTTCCGTGATGTCCAATACGCCGATGATGAGCGAGGGGCGCCCGCCATAGACGCCGCGACGGCAGTTGGTCGAACACCAGACGGCCGATCCGCTTGTGTTTCTGAGCTGGATTTCGTGATCCCGGACGATCTCGCTGTTGCTGGCGAGAGAACTGATTTCATCGAATTCGCCAGAATTCAAGAAATGATCCGTCAGGAATTGCGGCTCGTTCGGCGTCCATTTTCGGCCAAGCAGGTTCGACGCATCGAGGCTTTCGTAGAGGATCTGCCCGCTTCCCGCGTCCACCACCCAAACCGGCAGCGGGTGACTGTCCGTGATGCAGCGGAATATCTCGGCGTTCTCCTGGTGCGCGATCTGCGCTCGCTTCATCTCGGTAATGTCGACGCTTACCAGGGCCATGCCGCCATCCGGCCAAGGATGTGCGGTGAGCAACTTCCATCGGCCATCCAATGTCTCGGCTTCAACTGGAGCGTCGTCGATTTGCGTCCATCGCGCTGCGGCGCTTTCAACAAATGCGTTGCCCGGCTCGATGGGGCGGCCGTCGAAACTCTTTAGACGTGATAGGGCTTCGGCGACTGCGGCAATGGCGTCCGTCGGCTGCATCTCGCCGCGGTCGAGCCGCCGGCTTCCAAATATCTGCGGATTGCTGTTGACGAGAACATGGTTGGCGTCAAAAAGCGCATAGCCTGTGTGTGTGGATGGCACCGGATTATCAGGCCGCATGGTCGTTCCCTTTGTTCGCGTGATCCCGCGAGGGCGGATAATAGCCCTTCTTTGTTTCAGCACGCGTTCGGGCGACGCGTGATTTGTTTCAACTATTCCGGCGCGTGGGAGACATCGCCGGCGCTGACGTGTCGCCTGTCATCCCCGTGGGGCGCGCGCTGAAACAAACGAAACACTCCCACCACACCACAGAAAAACGCCTGAAACGAAGGCGGTGTAGGACAAGAAGAGCCGCAGATGCGGCAGATTCAACCGGCGAAGCGCAAATGTCCAGCGCCCAGGATGAACAATCTAGTCTTGGCGAGTGTCGACGCGTCTTGCTCTGAAACCTGAGGGTTCAATATGGATAAGCCAGTTACTTCGCACGATTTCCCCGACCGGCTCCTCGCGAGCGTCATTGACCAAAACCATCCGGCCTATGAAGAGTCTCGCGGGCTCTACAACGCCATGATCGACAAGCGGCCGCGCTGGATCATCCCCTGCGCCGAGGTCGCCGATGTCGTCGCGGCAGTCAATCATGCCCGGGACAAGCACTTGCTTCTTGCCATTCGCGGCGGCGGCCACAGCGGTCCGGGCTTCGGCAGTTGCGACGGCGGAATGGTCATCGACATGTCGCCGATGAATCGGGTCGATATTGATATCGGGACCAGCACGGTCCGCGTCGAGGCCGGCTGCACCCAAGGCGATGTCGACCGCGCCGCCAGCGCTCATGGGCTGGCGGTGCCGGCTGGCCTCGTCTCGTCCACAGGCATCGCCGGACTGACGCTGGGCGGCGGCACTGGCCATCTAACGCGCAAACACGGCCTCACCATCGACAATCTGCTTGCGGCCGAGGTCGTGCTGGCCGACGGCAGCGTCGTGACGGCAAGTGAGAACGAACACCCGGAGCTGTTCTGGGCGCTGCGCGGCGGCGGCGGCAACTTCGGCGTCGTGACGCGCTTCACATTTCAGGCGCATCCGGCGAAGGATGTCTATGCCGGGCCGATCTTCTTCGACATCGAGCATACCGCAGAGATCATGCGCTGGTACCGCGGCTTCCTGCCCGGAGCGCCGCGAGAGCTCGGGATGTTCTTCGGCATCAAGACGGTGCCCTCCTGCGACCCTTTCCCGCGCGAGATCTGGGGAAGGCGCGTCTGCGCGCTGATCAGCTGCTACAACGGCGCGGAGGAGGACGGCATCCGGGCGATGCAGCCCGTGCGCGACGCGCTTCCCGGGCCACTGATGGACGGTATGATGCAGATGCCCTTCGTCGATCTGCAGGCGCTGTTTGATCCGCTGCTGCCGAAGGGCTTGCAGTGGTACTGGAAGGGCGATTATGTCGACGAGCTGTCCGATGCGGCCATCGCAGCCCATGCCGAGCACGGCTCGAAGACGCCGAGCGAACTGTCGCTGATGCATCTCTACCCCATCGACGGAGCGGCCCAGGAAGTGGCTCCGGACGCTACCGCCTGGGGAGCGCGGCGAGCGCGTTGGTCCATGGTTATCGCCGGCATCGACCCCGACCCGACGAAGGCGCTGGAGCTGAGGCGCTGGGCAAGCGAGTATTGGGCTGCGGTGCACAAGCACAACCCGCACGGTGGCGCCTATATCAACTTCATGATGGATGATGAAGGCGAGGCGCGTGAACGCGCCGCCTACGGCGCCAACTATGAGCGGCTCGTCACGGTCAAGCGCAAATACGATCCGGCGAACCTCTTCCGCGTCAACCACAACATCCGGCCGTAAGCCGAGGCTGAGCCTGTCCGTCCTTGGGTCGAGCGAGGCGGACAGGCCTGGCATGCGCAAGCCGGTGTCGCGCCATCGAGGACGACCATCCACAAAATGCGTCCCGCCCCGTCGGGCGTGCCTCTGAAACAAACGAAACACTCCACCGCGATGCAGAAAAACGCCTGAAACGAAAGCGGTGTATGACAATAAGATCCGAAGACGCGGAAGAATAAACGGACGAAACGAAAATATCCAGAGCCTAATACCGAACATCTAGTCTTGGCGAGGGTCGACATTTTTTGCTCCGAAACCTGAGGTTCAAAATGCATAGGCCAGTTGCTTCATACGATTTCCCCGACCGGCTCCGCGCGAGCCTTGTTGGCCAAAACCACCCGGGCCATGAAGCGGCTCGCCGGCTCTTGCAACGCCATGATCGACAAGGGGCAGACGTCAACCCAGCTACGCGACGCCTGATCGGGAACAGCCGCCATTCGTACGGCCGCGCTGACACTGCCGATTGGTGATGATCTCGGCTGCCATTGGGCAGCCCACCGAACTGCACACGAACGCAACAAGAGACCGTGCGCTGAACAACCTGCCGCCGCACATCCAGGACGATAGCGGTTGGTCGGTTTGCCCAAAGGGCATGAAAAGACGGCCTCATCGATGCGGTGCGGGGCACGGCGCGTCGAGGCCAAACGCTAAGCCTCAAAATGGAGAATTGAAATGCTCAAGATCGTTCTTGCCACAGCCACCTTCCTGTTTGCCTCCGGCATGGCTTTTGCCGGCAGCGACCACTATGGCTCCGACTACAGCCATGGCTCCTTCTATCCGAAGACCGGTCACCATTCGATGGCGTCCGACAACGGCTACGCGCTTGACCTGGGCGGCACAGCCAGTGTCGGCACGGCCGACAGCGCACCGACCTCGGCAGGAAATTCGACCTTCCCCGAACCCGGTTACGGACACGGTATCTGGGGGAGCCGATAACAGCGTTCGGCCACACGGTCGAGATTCGACTTCCAGGCGGCGGGCTCGCCCGCCGCTTGGAATCACCTCCCAGCGGATTTAATCTGAAGCCGCGCCCAGTCGCGAGTAAGCGCCGCCGCGTGCCACCAGTTCATCATGCGGACCTTGTTCGACGATGCCTGTATCGGCGACCACCACAATGCGATCGGCATTGCGGATCGTCGCCAGCCGGTGCGCGATCACCAGCGTCGTTCGGCCCTGCGCAAGCTCTGCCAGCGACTGCTGGATCTCGCGCTCGGTCTGCGTGTCGAGTGCCGACGTCGCCTCGTCCAGGATGAGGATGGTCGGGTTCTTCAGGAACATGCGCGCGATTGCCAGGCGCTGCTTCTGACCGCCCGAAAGTTTTACGCCGCGCTCGCCGATGATCGTATCGAGGCCTTCCGGCAGCGAGGCGATGAGTTCGTCGAGGCGCGCGCGGCGCGCTGCCTCGACGATCTCGCTCTCGACCGCGTCCAGCCGGCCATAGGCGATGTTCTCGCGGATCGTGCCGCCGAACAGGAACACGTCCTGCTGGACGATACCGATCTGGCCGCGCAACGAAGCCAGCGTCATATCGCGGATATCCAGACCGTCGATGGTGATGGACCCGCTGTCGACCTCGTAAAAACGCGGCAGCAGCGAGCACAGGGTCGTCTTGCCGGCGCCGGATGGCCCGACGAAGGCGATGGTCTGTCCTGCTTCGATGTCGAGATTGATGTTCTTCAAAACCGGCCGTTCGCCGCTATAGCCGAAGCTGACGTCCCGGTAGCTGATGTCACCCCGGAGCGTCGGTGCGTCAATTGCGCCCGGCCGATCCGCGATGTCCGGTTCAGTGTCGAGGAGGGCTGCATAGCGGCGAAATCCGGCGATGCCTTTCGGATAGGTTTCAATCACCGAATTGATCTTGTCGATCGGCCGGAAGAACACATTGACCAGGAGCAGGAAGCCAACGAAGCCGCCACTGGAAAGTTCGCCACGCAGCACGAGGTAGCTTCCGGCGATCATCACCACCAGTTGGATCAACCGCATGCTCATGTAGCTCAGCGACGTGCTTGCGGCCATGATGCGATAGGCATCGAGCTTGGTTTTGCGGTAGCTGGCGTTGTCGCGCGCGAACAGGTTGCGCTCGTGGTCTTCGTTGGCGAAAGCCTGCACCACCCGCATGCCGCCGACATTCTCCTCGATGCGAACGTTGAAATCGCCGACCCGCCCGTAAAGCGCCTGCCAGTTGCGTGTCATGCGCGCGCCATAGCGGCTTGTCACCCAGGCGACCAGCGGCACAATTGCCGCCGTAATCAGCGCAAGCTGCGGATTGACCAGGAACATCAGCGCGAAGGCGCCGATGAACGTCATGATCGCGATGAACAGGTCTTCCGGGCCATGATGGGCAACCTCGCCGATTTCCTCCAGGTCCTTGGTGACCCGGGCGATGAGGTGACCGGTCTTGTGATTGTCATAGAAGCGGAACGAGAGCTTCTGCAGGTGATCGAAGCTCTTCCGGCGCATCTCGGTCTCGATGTTGATACCGAGCATATGGCCCCAATAGACCACGACCGCCATCAGTCCGGTGTTCACCACGTAGATGGCAAGCAGGCCGGCCGACGCAGCAAGGATCAGCAGCCACTGCTGAGTCGGCAACAGCTCGTCGACAAACAGCTTGACGGCCATCGGAAACCCGAGTTCCAGCAGGCCAGACAGAACCGCGCAGCAGAAATCCAGGATGAACAGACTTCTCCAGGGGCGGTAGTAGGCGAAAAATCTGCGCAGCATTGGGACGCTTTTTCTGTTCGAAGGTCTGGCCTGCCAGGAGCATGGCTATGCGAGGGCTGTCGCTACAGGCATTTCTTGCGGCGACTGCTCAGCGCCGCCGACTTGTCCGAACGGATAGCTTACGATAAGTGGAGTGTAAACATCATATTATGAGGTCTCCATGCTGACTGCGATCACGCGCTGCGAAACGCCGAATGCGGGCAAATATCTCCAGCAGCTTTGCAAGCATTTCGCGCACAAGGTCGAGGTCGCCTATGGCGATGGGCATGGGCAGTGCCGCTTCTCCTGCGGCACGGCTACAATGCATGCCGGTCTCGAACGGCTGGACATAGTGGTGGAAGCGGCCGACGCCACCGCGTTGACCGAGACCAAGCAGGTCATCGAATCGCATCTCGTCCGGCTCGCCTTCCGCGAAAATCTCCAGCCGCTGGCCTGGCGCGATTGAAGCGTCGTCTTCGCTACGGAGTATGCTCATGAGATGGCTGAAGTCGGTCCTGGCCTTGCCGGCATTGGCGCTTTTCCTCGTTCAGGCGTTCGCAACCGAGATCGAGACCGCGAACGGCCCGGTAACGGTCGGAAAGACCCCGCAAACGCTCGCGGTGTTCGACATTGCGGCAGTCGATACGTTGAACAGCCTGGGCGTGAAGATCGCCGGCTTGCCCGATAAGCTCTATGTGCCCGAACTCGCCGGGTTGAAGGACGGCGCGGAAATCGTCGGCACCCTCTTCGAGCCCGATCTGGAGGCGCTGAGCGCGCTGGCGCCGGACCTCATCATTGTCGGCGGGCGCTCCTCGCCGCAACTGGCGGCGACCAGCCGGATTGCGCAGAGCATCGATATGACGATGAATGGCGATGATCTGTTCGCGCAGGCGAAGCAGCGCCTGATGGCCTACGGCGCTCTCGTCGGCAAGCCGGCCGAGGCGGCGGCGCTTGCTTCGGAACTCGATGACGCGCTTTCGTCGACGCGTGCCGCCGTCAAGGGCAAGGGCACGGCGCTGATCCTGATGACCAGCGGCCCGAAGGTGACCGCCTACGGCAAGGAGTCCCGCTTCGGTTGGCTGCATTCGGCGCTCCAACTCACGCCGGCGGTCGAGGATGTCGAGGCCGCCACCCACGGCGAAGCGATCTCCTTCGAGTTCCTCCGCGACGCCAATCCGGACTGGCTCATCGTGCTCGATCGCGCCGCGGCGATCGGCTCGGGGGAGCAGAACGCCAGGGCGACGCTGGACAATGAACTGGTGGCCGAAACCACAGCCTGGAAGAAAGGGCAGGTGGTCTACATGCCGGCAGCCGATTTCTACATCGCTGCAGGCGGCGTCCAGTCGACGAAGCGCGTGCTTGAGACCGTTCGAGACGCTTTCTCGCGGACCCAATGACCGCCGGATCGCTTGGCTCTCAAGGCTTCGCCTGTCAGGCAATCGGCGCCGCAACCCTGCTGGCGCTGTTTGTGGCCAGTCTGTTCGTCGGCGTCGGAGAGCTTGCCATAGGCAGTCTGGCCTCCGATCCGGAAGCCTTGCGGCTGATCATGATCAGCCGCTTGCCGAGGACGTTGGCGGCACTTCTGGCCGGCAGCGCCCTGGCCATCGCAGGGCTTGTGATGCAGACGCTTGCCCGCAACCGTTTCGTCGAGCCTTCGACGGCTGGAACCGCGCAATCGGCGGCACTCGGCATACTGGTGGTGACGCTGGTTTGGCCCGATGCATCGCTTGGATGGAAGGCAGCCGGCGCGGCGGTGACCGCTCTCGCCGGGACATCCGTTTTCCTCATGCTCGCGCATAGGTTGCCGCCGACACAACCTTTTCTCGTTCCGCTGTTCGGATTGGTCTATGGCGGCGTCATTGGCGCCGCCGCGATCTTTGCCGCTTGGCACCTGGACCTTCTGCAGTATCTCGAAGTGTGGATGACGGGCGAGTTTTCCGGCATCCTGCGCGGGCGCTATGAACTGTTGTGGGTTGCGGGCGCACTGGTCGTATTGGCCTGGTGGACGGCCGACCGCCTGACGATGCTTTCGCTGGGCAGGGACGTCAGCATAGGGCTCGGCCTGAATTATGCCGCTATGCTTCGGCTCGGCCTGGTCATCGTCTCGGCCATCACCGCGCTGACCGTGGTCGTCGTCGGTACGATCCCGTTCGTCGGCCTTGTCGCGCCCAACATCGTATCGCGCTTCGCCGGCGAAAACCTGCGCCACACCTTGCCATGGGTCGCCGGCGGTGGCGCGGCGCTGGTGCTTGCCTGCGATATCATGGGCAGGCTCATCCGTTTCCCTTACGAGGTTGCGGTCGGCACGATCCTCGGCGTCGTCGGGGCCGTGCTGTTCCTAGTCCTGCTGCTTGGCCGAAACAGCAATGACTGAAGTTTTGATGCAACGCGGCCTGGTGCGGCACGAGGGCCGCCTCGCGATGATGGCGGCGGTCGCAGTGCTGGTCGGCGTGGCCTTCATGACGATCGGCCTGCGCGGCGATCTCGCCTTCGTGGTCGAACTGCGCGCAGCGCGGCTGGCTGCGATGGTTCTGGTCGGCGTGGCGGTGGCGGTTTCGACGGTCGTGTTCCAGACCGTTTGCGCCAACCGCATCATCACGCCGTCGATCATGGGCCTGGATGCGCTTTACGTCTTCTGCCAGACGGCGCTGGTTTTTGCGCTGAGCGGTTTCGGCTTTGCCGGCATCGATCCCAGCCTGCACTTCTTCGGCAATTTCACGGCAATGACCAGCCTCGCGCTGGCGCTGTTCCTGCCGATGCTTCGCCGGCGGTTCGACCTGACGCTGATGCTGCTGACTGGCGTCGTGCTGGGCGTGCTGTTCCGATCGCTGACGACGTTGCTGGCGCGGCTGCTGGATCCGAACGATTTCGCCGTACTGCAGGGTACGGTCTTCGCCAGCTTCAATGCGGTGGAACCCGATCTCCTGCTGGTGGCCGGCCTGATCACCGTGGCGGGTGTCGCCATCGCCTGGCGGGCGCGACATGTTCTCGATGTGCTCGCGCTGGGCACCGACACAGCCATTGGGCTCGGCGTGGCGTGGCGCGTCACGGCTGCCGGGCTGCTGGTTGTTGTCGCCGCGCTCGTGTCGGCGTCGACGGCGCTGGTTGGACCGATGGCGTTTCTGGGGCTGCTGGTGGTTTCGCTCGCTGAGCGCATCGTCGGCACCGACCGGCACGCCATCCTTCTGCCGGCAGCCGCGCTCACGGCGATAATCGTGCTCGTCGGCGGCCAGACAATCCTCCAGCATGCTCTGGGCGGGGAAGGCAGCCTCGGCATCGTCGTGGAGTTTGTCGGCGGCATCGTGTTCCTCGCCATTCTGTTTGCCGGGGGCCGGCAATGATCGAGATTGCAGGCGTCTCCCTGGCTCTTGGCGGCAGCCGCATTCTGGATAATGTCAGCCTGACCGTGCCGAAGGGCGGCGTCACGGCGCTTGTCGGACCGAATGGCGCTGGCAAGTCCAGCCTGTTGTCGTTGATCGCCCGCCTGCGGCCCCTGCAAAGCGGCCGCATCACCGTCGACGGGCTGCCGGTCGATACGACGCCGAGCCGGCAGTTGGCCAGGATCATGGCCATCCTGCGACAGGATCCCGGCGTCGCAAGCCGCCTGCGTGTCGCCGAACTGGTGGGGTTCGGTCGTTTCCCGCACAACCGCGGGCGGCTGACCGCGAAAGACCGCGAAATCATCGCGGCGTCGCTCGAACAGTTCGATCTCAGCGACCTGGCGCTGCGCTTTATCGACACCTTGTCAGGCGGGCAACGGCAGCGCGCCCTCGTCGCCATGACCTTCTGCCAGGGGACGGATTATATCCTTCTCGATGAGCCGCTGAACAACCTCGACATGTTTCATGCAAGAAACCTGATGCGGACGCTGAGACGAATCGCCGACGAGCACGGCAAGACGGTGCTCATCGTGCTTCACGACATTAATCATGCAGCCTCGTACGCCGACCGCATCGTCGCGATGAAGGACGGCGCCGTTATCGCATCGGGCGAAACCGGCGACATCATCCGGCCGGATATACTGGAGAGCATTTTTGGCTTCTCGATGCGGGTCGAAAACATCGCCGGTCGGCCGACCGTCCTGCACCACGCCTGAGTAAGCTCCGCGGCTGCAGCGCTCGAAGAGCGCAGCAGTTACAACGGCTTGCATAACTGGATTTTCATTATCAGGTTTATTGCCGCAGCGCAACCGATGGGTTAAGGCAGTCCCAACAGGCGCGGTTCGCGCCAGCCCGGGGCTATCGTATTCGAGGGGATTTAGCCGATGTCATCAGATCTGTTGCGAGCGCTGACCGTCAGCACCGCGATGTCCATTTTCTTGTGTCCCGAAGCGATGGCGCAGTCTGCCCCCGCCCCGGAGGCGGAAGCCGGAACGAGCACCACCGAAGAAAATGAAGACAGCCAAGCTCCCGCTGGGGGCACGCAACTTGACACCATTCTCGTCGTGGATGTGGGGGCGGGCGCCAACGCGACGGCCGGCGCCAACCTGATCACCATCGACCAGCAGGAGATCGATCGCAAGAAACCGCAGGATTTGAGGGAGGTGTTCTCCGGCGAGCCGCAGATCGCCGTCGGCGGCGCGATCCCCAGCACGCAGAAGATCTACGTCAACGGCGTCGATGAGAACAATCTGGCCGTGACTGTCGACGGGTCACGACAGAACAACAAGGTGTTCCACCACAACGGCACCTATCTGCTCGACCCGGCACTTCTAAAGGCCGCGTCGGTGCAGGCAGGCGTCGCGCCGGCCGACGCCGGTCCGGGCGCACTCGCGGGCTCGCTTGGTTTCGAAACCAAGGACGCCGTCGACCTGCTCGAACCCGGCCGCAATTTTGGCGGTTTCGTCACCGGCATATGGGACACCAACAGCGAGACGTTCACCACCGGCGTGAGCGGCTTCGGCCGGCAGGACGGGTTCGAGTATCTCGGCTACATCAATTACGGCCGTGGCGGCAACTTCACCGCCGGCAACGGCCAAGAGATGCCGGGGACCGGCACCGATCTGATCAGCGGGTTGGCCAAGATCGCCTACGAGAGCGTCGAGGGCCATCGTTTCGAGCTCAGCCACGAGCAGGTCCGCGACGACGAACTGCGCCCCTATCGCGCCAATGTCTATATCAACCGCGGCGCGGAGCCTGAAGTCCGGAACTACGATCTGCGCCGCCAGAACACGGTTTTTACCTATACGGACACGTCGCCGGAAGGCTGGTGGGACCCCAAGATCGTACTCGCTTACAGCCGCACCCAAATTGGGACGCTGGAAACGGCCCGCTCCGACCCCAATATCGTGTCGCCGACCGACGGCGCGACCAGCAGCTTCAACGGCAAAGTGGAGAACCGCTTCGCGCTCGACATCGGCAGCGTCACTGCCGGTTTCGACTTCTACAACGACAGGGCGGACCTGGATTATCTCAACTCGACCGAGCCGTTCTTCACGGACGAGCGCGCCACCAATATCGGCGCCTATGCACAGGCGCGCCTGGAGCCCTTAGACCAGGCCAGGATTTCGCTCGGCGGGCGCGCCGATCACCAATGGTTCACCGGCGTCGACGATTCGGATTGGAACAATGCGGGTCTGAGCGGCAACATTTCGGGCGAGTATGACCTTGTGCCGGAGTTCCTGACGGTAAAGGCGGGGACCTCGCATGTCTGGGGCGGTGTACCGCTGGCAGAAAACTACCTGCAGAACCCGGCCTGGACCTATGGCGACGGCCCGGAGCCGGTGACGTCTAACAACTATACGGCCGGCCTGGAGGCGCGCTACAACGGCTTCACCTTCGAGGCGAACGTGTTTCGCACCGACATCAACGACGCGCGCCTGCCGGTGTTCGGACGTGGCGCGCCGGTCCCGGAGGTGACATCGATTCGAACGCTCGATCTCGTTTCCAAGGGCTGGGAAATCGGCGGCCGCTATGATTGGGACGCCGGCTTTGTCAGCCTGAAATACGCCGACATCAACGCCGACGTCGCCGGCGAGCCGGCTGATACGGAGATCGGCCGCTATTTGACGACGCCTCTCGGCCAGATCGTGATGATCGGCGCCGGCTACACATTCGACGATTGGGGCGTCAAAGTCGGTGGCGACATCGAAATCGCCTTGAAGACCGACAGGACGCTGGCACGGCATCCAACCGACCCGACAAGCGAGAAGAAGGAACTGCCCGGCTATGAGGTGGTGAACGCCTATGTCGAGTGGACACCGCCTTCGAAGCCGAACTTCACGCTGCGCGCCGACGCGCTCAACATTTTTGACGAGGCCTATACCGACCGCGCGGCCTACGGGCAGGATTTCGACGGGGTGGCGCCGCACTTTGATCCCGGCCGCTCGTTCCGGCTGAGCGCCACCGCGCGCTTCTGATCCCTGGCAAAACGCCGGCCTCGGCAATCGCCCAGCCGGCTGCAAAAACGATGTCTGCGTTGGCGCCTTCGGAACGGATCGTGCGCCAAAGTGCTACAGCGCCCTTTCGGCATCCATAAGGACGCGCGGCGCTGTCGATGCTCAAGCGACGCCGGCGCGAACCGGTGCTTCGCGGTCCGCCCGTAGCAGGCGCATGTTGCGGGCGTCGTTGGCGAGTATGTTGAAGCAGTCGCCGCCGAACCATTCCAGCGAGGCATCCACCTCCTCGCGCTCGAACAATTCGTCGAGGAATTGCAGATAGTCGACCGCGCCGTCGAAAAGCGCGGTCATGCCCGTCCGCTTTCCGGCCGCGGCATAGACGTTTGCCGGCTCGAAGACGGCGAGGTCGGCACGCGAGCGGACATTTTTCAGATGATAGTGCCGGATATGCGGCAACAGGGCGCGATGCGCGGCGACCGGATCGGCGCCGCCTTCCCAGACGTGCAAGGTGTCGAAATTGATGCCCAGCGCCGGATGGTCGACCTCCTCGAGCAGGCGCTGCGTCGACGACAGCGTATCGGCAAGCGTTCCCGGATGTGTCTCCACCAGTAGCTGGCAGCCCTGGTCCTGCGCCATCATGCAGGCGTCCTTGAGCCGCGCCGACAGTCGCCAGCGCGCTTCGGGCGAGGTGTCCCGGCTTGCCGACTTGCCGGCGAACGTGCGCACCTTGCGGGCGCCCCAGCGGCCGGCCAGGCGGCAGAGGTTCGACGTGGCGTGACGCAGCGACGCCAGATCCTCATCGAGAGGCAGATAGTCGCTGAGCATCGGCACCGAAAGGCCGAACGCCGCCATCCAGTCAGCGTTGCGCTCGGTTATATGCTGCATGTTGCGCGCGTGTGCGCCCCAGAGCTCGATGCCTTGGAAATCGTTCGCCGCCGCCCATCGCGCGATGTCCTCCAGCGACAGCAGGTGATGGCGGAAGGTGATCGTGCAGAGCGACAGCCTCATGCGACGGCGTCTTCGACATCGTGGCGCGGCGCGTGCAGGAGGCCGCGCGTGTCGCACCACGCCCGATAGATTTGGGCAAGGCGGCGCTTCAGCGAGCGCTCCATCGCGTCGAGCATGTCGAGTTTTTCGAACACCCGCGACGCCAGGGCTTCGTCGCCTGTCTGGCTGATTTTCATGATGGCGTAGTGAAGCGCTTTGAATTCCTGGATCAGAGATTCGATGTCGTCGCAGATCGTGTCGAACCCGGCGTTGGAAAGCTGCAGCGATCGCCAGAAAAAGGCGAAGCCATGCTCCAGCGCGTATTTGCGGATCGATATGACCGGCAGCTCGCGCAGCGCCATCGACAACTCGGCCAGTTTCAGGCCGTCGCGGCCTTCCAAGTGCGCCCGAACGACTTCGCGCGTGGCGCGCGTCAGCAGATTGTCGTCTTCATGGAAACAGGCAAGGAAATAGTCGCGCAGATCGACGGCGGACGGTTTCCTGATGTCGGCAGCGTCGAAGATGAAGCCGCCGGCAACCGTCGGCTGCATGATCGCATTGATGACTTTCTGCTTCTCGATCCCGCCTTCCCAGCGGAAATCGGGGTCTAGGACCATCCACACCGCCGGATCCTCGGTGTGTTCCAACATCAGATAGTGCGGGAACGGGTTCTGGTTGAACTTATTCTCGCGCTCCGGCAGGTGGAAGAGATCGAGCATGACCATCAGGTACTCGCTCTGCTTCTTGCGATCCAGAAGCTCCAGCATCGTCGCCAGGTTCTCTACCTTGGCTGCGTCCGGCCGATACCATTGGCGGACCTTGGCGCCGTACAGGCGCTCGAACCAATCGCGGAAGAAGTCGTGGTTGATTTCAGGCGCGTGATACGCCAGCCGCCAGCTTTTATCGACGGCGAAACCAGCATCCCAGACGCCGAAGAAGAAAGGTCGATGATCAAGCTGCCTTTGCTTCACCGCGTGGCAGACATTGCTGACGAAGCAATGCACCTTGATGTCGACGAAGTCCTCGCCATGCACGCCGATCCGCTCAACCGCCTCTCTTTCGGCGCGAGCGAGAACAAGTTCCTTTGCCGGCCTAACAAGTGTTCCATTCGGTTCCGAGACGTTGACGAACAGCCGCGCCAGATCGTCCACCGTGTCCATATCCTGACGGCTGATCACCTCCTCGGGAAGCGCGACACCGTGGTCGAGTTCAAGCGCCAGCATGATCTCGAGAATGAGCACGGAATCGAGATACAGATCCTCGTTCAGCCTGGCTTGCGGCGCGAAACTATCCATGTGCTGGTTGTCGAGCTTGTCGCGCAGGATCGTTCCGATCGCGTCGAGTATTTGATCGTAGGTCATCAGGCTGCCTCCGTCCGTACCGGCGCGAATTCGCCCGTGCCGTAGCGCACAGCCACGTCGCGCCGGCTGATCTTGCCGTTCGCCTGGCGCGGGATCCGCTCCACGTGGACGATCTCGGTTGGCATCTGGTGTGCTGCAAGCCGCTCGGCGCACCATTGCCGAAGCTGCGACCGGTCGACCGCATGTTCGGCGCTGAACAGAAGCGCGACGCGCTCGCCCGCGAACGCATCCTGCTTGCGGAACACGACGGCGTCGCCAATGCCGCCGAATGTCATGACCACGTCCTCGACTTCCTTCGGATAGACGTTGAGGCCCGAGACGTTGATCAGGTCGTCGAGACGCGACAGGAAGACCAGCATGCCGTCGTCGCGGCGGTAGCCGAGGTCGCGCGTCTCGACGACCACGCCTTTGCGCTCGACGGCAATTTCCTTCGGGTCATTGGAAGTGCCGGCGTCTCGCAACGCGAAGCGCGGCAGCACATAGCCGACTTCATTAGCCGCCTGCACATCCGGGTTGATCGCTATGCAGCCGGCTTCCGAGCAGCCGTACTGCTGGAACATGTGCCTGGACTTGGCCCTGATCTGCCCGAACCAGGGGTCGGGCAAGAGGGTGCCGGATGTCATCGTTGCGTGGATCTGCTCGCCGGCCGGCAATAGCCTGGCGAGCGTGTGAAGGATGGCCGGCGACGAGATCAGATAGGGGCGCTCCGTTTCGCGCAGCTTGCGCAGCAGGAATTTGGGGTTCCCGGTGTCCAGTATTGCGGGCGACTGGCCGCGCTTCAGCGCCACCATTACGCCGCAGATCAAGCCATATGAATGGGTGGTTGGGCCGGCGATCAACGGGGTCATGTCCTGTGGCTCGACAAACGCCGAGGTGTAGCTGTCGACCTCGTCGTCTATGTCGCTCCAGGCGCGCGCGATGCATTTCGGCTCGCCGGTCGTGCCAGAACTCATCTGCAGCAGCTGTCCAGCTTCGCTGGCGCGCTCCTCGCAGATCGGCTCGCCATCCAGCCGGTTGTAGAAAAGCCAGTTGCACTTCGCCGTCTCCGCCTGCCGGCGCGCCGCGGCATATGGCGTCGAGGGATGCAGCGGCAGCACGCTGGCGCCGGCCGCGCGCGCGGCAAAGAAGAACGCCAGCCAATCCTGCGCCTCGGAGAAACAGACCGCAAAACGGTCGCCTGCGCGCTTGTCGAGTTGCACCGCGGCCGCAATGCGATCCGCCGCGTCGCGGAAATAGGTTCGATCAAAGACCGTGTCGTTGATGGTGATCATTTTTCTGTCTCCTTACGCGACTGCAAGGCTGTTTGGGATTTCGTGAGCGCATTCGGTGCCCGGTGGCGCGAGCTTGCGTCGCAGCAGCGATTCCGTGCGGATGCGTGGCTGGAAAAGGCCAAGCGCGGCCTGGCGGTGTGTCAGTCCGAACTGCCGGCAATGGTCCTGCAACTGCCTGCCGACGCCTGACCAGAAGCTGTCTTCGTCGAGACCGTAAAAATGCCGCAGCAGATGCGAGATCTCGGCGAGGTTGTAGACGAACAGCGCGTCCAGGCAGAGCTCGCCGAGCAAATCGGCGCTCTCCATCCAGTAGTACTGGTTGGGCGCGGCGTCACGATAGGCGGGGTTCAAGGCGAGGAAGTCGGGAACAATGGAGGGATCGCGCAGGAAGCCCGGCGCATATTCGACGCTGTCGTGGAAGTCGCGCATCGCCAGCCTCACTGGCCAGCCATCGCGATGGATCAGGATCAGGTTCTGGCCATGCGCTTCCGTCGCGATGCCATGGCCGACGAGCAGGTGAAACACCGGCATCACCACCGTAGCCACAAGCTTGTCGAGCCAGGCGTCCAGCCCGTACTCATCGATCCAGTCCGCGACGAACGGCCGGCCGTCACTCTCCAAGGCCATCAGCGCGTTGAGCGGCACCGCGGTTTCGCCGGGCTGAAGGCTGCTGGTAACGTCCTCCCGCCAGATCGCGGCGATCTGTCCTGCCAGCGGTCCTTCCCGATCTGCGATCGTGCCGGCATATTCGGCGAGGATCGTGAGCGGATAGCGCGCCTCGAACAGCGTATCGCTGGCGACAATGTCCTTGAGCCAGCGGCTGATCGACGGCGCGCTGCACACCGAATGCGGCTCGATGATGCGCCTGGCCGACGAGTTGACGAGATTCATCGGCAGTTTGAGATTGGCGCGTCGCGGGTGATCGCGATTGAACAGCGTCCGCACGGATTGGCTGGCGCTATAGCGATCGCCGGCATGGCCGAGGAAACCGGCGGAGCCCTCCGCCAGCCAGCGCCACAGCTCCGAGCCCTGTAACGCTTTCCATTGCCAGGGATGCAGCGGCATCAGGCCGAACCGCCTTGCATTGTCGCCGAGCCGGGCACGGCGCTCGTCCAGCAGCGCGTAGGTTTCGGTGCCGAGTTCGTGCATCCAGAAAGCCTGCTCGTCCGTGGGAAACGCCGAGTGCAGACGTTCGGGCGCGACCGCCAGCCAGGCCAGTTGGAAGGCGTTGCCTGCTTCCGGGCCGTACGCCGCGTGGTCGGCGTAGTCGAAGCCGGTGCGCGCCTTGAAACACGGATGATAGGGATGACCCTCATCGATCGCGCTGTCGAGTTGCGCAAATGGCAGATCGCGGCGCGGTCTGGGCCGGAGATTGAGCTGGTTCCAGGCGCTGAAATCGAGCGTCAGATCCAGTTCGGACGTGAGTTGCGCGCGCCGTTCGGGGCAGGTGTCTATGCACGCAAGCAGATCGCCGAGCGTCGCCGGGCGCCATTGGTCGGCGCAGCCCCGCTCGATCGTCTCGGCGACAACCCTGACCCGGCCGAAGGCGCCGATCGATCCCTCGCAGCGTATCGAGGCGCCGCCGCAGCGCCATTCGAAGCGGGCTTTCCCGCCGTCTCGCGACACCGCGCAATCGACCAGGCCCTCATAGACCAGGGCTTCCGCGAGCTGGCGCATCACACGCAGCTCGGGGATGCCGTGGAGATCAAGAGGCAATGGCATGTGCCTGCTCCGCGGCGACAAATAGCCCGACACGGCTGAGTGGATTGGGAAAATGCGTGTAGACGGCGCTGCCGCCCTCGGCCAGCTCATCGACATCCTGCAGCCGGATCGCCAGGTTGGCCTTTGCGGTGATGTGCGGCTTGTCCAGCAGGCTGGTCGCGAATTCCCCGCCTGCGCCAGTAAGCTCTTGCGCCAGCTTCTTGAGCCGCGCACGCAGCATGGCGAGCAGTTCGGCCTCGCTTGCCAGGCCGTCATGCCCGGCGCGAGCGACGACCGAGAAGATCTGATTGACGATGAGGTAGTAGGAGAGCCGCTCGCGAATCTCACGGTCGTCGAAGAAAAGACTGCGGATCTGGACAATGTCGGGCATCAGGCCATACCACCGGGCTCTGAAACTGTTCGAGAGGTAGAACCCCTGGCTGTCGCGATAGAGGTATCGGCTGGGCAGCCCCTGCTGCGACAGGTCAAGCAAGCTGTTTTGCTGATGCGCTTCCAGCGCGACGCCGAACCGATCGTAGAGTTTGACCAGCGGATCGAGCGCACAGTCGAGATAGCATTCGAACCAGCGACGGCACGCCTGCCGCACCGAGATATCATGATCCTGCGCGACGCGCCGGACGACGGTTTCGAACAATGAGCTGTGCCCGGGACGTGGTTCGGCCGTCAGTGCCGAAACGGTGATCACCGGGTCGCCGGCGCGGCCCCGGAACGGGTTTTCGCGGAAGATGACTTCGAAACCGCTCTCGGCCTGTCCGGAAAAATCCAGCGTCAGGTATGCGCTGTCGTGGAGAAAGCCGAGGCGCGGCTCGAACATGTCGATCCCGGCGCGTTCGAACAGGCGCGCCACCGCAACGCCTGCCTCCAATTCGTGCCGCCTGTTGACGCGCTTGGAGTTGGTGATGCGGACGGGCAGCGAGAATTTCGGCATCCAGGCGGCATCATCGCTGTAAACCGTGCGCACCGAAGAAGTCGCCGTGAACACCGGCCCTGCCGGGCCGAGATAGCGGATCTGCCCTGAATCCATGAGCGCGCGCACCGCCGGGTCGAGCATCAACGCTTGCGCCTGAAGCGGATGCATGGGCAGGAGCATCTCGCCGTTACCTGCGGCGACCTTGCCGGCGTCATTCCCCAGCAGTGAGCTGACGATCGCGGTCACCGCGATGCCGGCGGAATCCTCGCGGGCGAGGTCGGCAGCGGCGGCGAAATAGGCCAGCTGGAAACCGCCGCGCAATTCGGGGGCATAGACATCCTGCTGCCAGTTCGACATGCCCTGCAGGCTCTTGGGCGTCGGATGCAGCGGATGTCCAAAATACAGGGATTGTTCCGCGGCTATAAAGCCGATCGGTGGCGGCGCCCGATCGGCGGCGTCGAGGTAACGCTTCGTCGCCTGACAGCTCTGAAGAATCCGTTCGAGGAGCTCCACATCGGCTTGTCGGTGCGTGGCCGATCCGGCTTCTCTGGCTCCCAGCACAAGCAGATGCACGGCCAGGATCGGTTCTATCTCGTGCCAGTTCGGACCTGCATCCTGACGAATCCAGATCTGTCCAAACAGGTGCATTCCGCAAAGCGATCGGGATTTCATTTCGATGCGCAGCACGGCATGCCGCGACGGCAGGGAAATCTCCACGCAATCGAAGTTCCGTTCTCCGATGCGGTGGAACACCGGAATCCCGGAATTCAGCTCACGCAAATAGCTGTTTGCGAAGGCTCGAAAAATTGCCTGTTCTGCTGCAATCTGATTCTTGTCGATCATTCGTTGCGGACGCCATGTCGCACAGACGCCGGGCAGGCGCTCTGTGCTGAGTTTCAAAGGTTTTGATGGCGCCGCGCGTGAAGGGCCAGCCTTGCTGCGGCCGCGGCTAAACTAAACTACGATTGTCATGTTATCCTAGTCAGCTGCGCGGATCAACCTCCGAAGGCGGTCATCTGGGCAATGCCGGCAATGGATGCTCTACGCCCGTTCGAGCAGGCACTGCCGCAAGGAACTGGTCGCACATATCCTTTGCGCCGCAGCGAAGGGCGGCTTTGGAGAAGCGGCGGGAAGATCGGCAATGGGCGCGAAGCTGCCGGTTTTGATGAGGCTGTGAAATATATTTCTACATGTGAATTTTATTGACACTCGTGCCAACTGCTGCGAATGATCAACTGCTGGGCCTCGGGAGGAGGTTCGGCCTCATCAACCACAAGCGGCGGCACGCAAGTGTCCGACCGCCCATTGACCAGGCTTCGGCCGAGGGAGGACTCTTGCGCAAATTTTTGAGCATGCTCGCCATTTCGGCAGCCGCCACCACAGTGTTGGGGGCAAGCCACGCCGCTGCCCAGGCCGCTAACCCGTTCAAATGCGAACCGGGTGAAAAATACGTCATGAACGTCATGGTTTCCGGCGTCGAATATTGGTTCCCGGTCTACGAGATGTTCAAGCAGGCTGGAAAACAGTTCGGCTGCGAGACCGAATATACCGGGACCCCCGAATACGACGTGAACAAGCAAATAGCGACGTTCGACCAGGCGCTGGCTCAGAAGCCGGCTGGCATCCTGGTCCATCCGATGAACTCCGATCCCTTCATCGAGCCAATCAATCGGGCCATTGAGCAGGGAACGGCAGTGGTCACATTCGCCGCAGACTCGCCCAACTCCAAACGCGTATCCTACATCACCTCCGACAACGTCGCCGAAGGCACCTATGCCGCCGATGCAGTCGCCAAGGCGATGGACGGCAAGGGCGAATACGCGGTCCTCGAAAACCCCGGACAGGACAATCACGACAAGCGCATTGCCGCCTTCATCGCCCGCATGGAAGCCAAATGGCCGGATATGAAGCTCGTCGGCCGCGCTGCGTCGAACCAGGATGCGACGAAGGCCTACCAGGCCGTGCTCAGCCTTGCTCAGGCGCATCCCGATCTGGGCGCGGTGTTCATGCCGGAAGCCAACTCGGCAATCGGCGCAGCTCAGGCCGCCAAGGAAGGCGGCGGCAAGATCCGGGTCATGCTGGCCGACGTCAACGCCAAGATCCTCGACATGATCAAGGCCGGCGAAATCTTTGGCTCAGTCAACCCGAACCAGGGCATGCAGGGCTATATGGGATTCATGCTGCTGTGGCTGGCCAAGCATCCTGAACTGATCGATCCGATGAACGACGCCCGGCGGTCGGGCTTCAACGGCATGAGCGTGCCCTTCGTCGACAACGGCTTTTCCATCGTCACCGCGGAAAATGCCGATGATTTCTATTGGGACGCCTACCTCAAGCGGCGCGGCACCAAGGGCATCGAGGAATAAGGCCCGCCGCTCTCGGAGCTCCTTCGGAATGCTCGACCGGGCGGGGGGGGGGGGGGGCCCCCCCCCCCCCCCCCCCCCAAAAAAAAAAAAAAAAAAAAAAGGGGGGGGGGGGGGGGGGGTGTGTGGGGGGGGATAAAAAAAACAAAAAAAAAAATAAAAAAGAGGG
>NZ_JBVVPV010000001.1:533632-631374 GCF_055811735.1 Mesorhizobium sp. WSM4850
TTTTTTCTCCCCCCCCCCCCCCCGCCGCGGCCCCCCCCCCCCCCCCACCCCCCACCCCCCCCCCCCCCCCTCCCCCCCCCCCCCCCGGGGGGGGGGGGGGGGGGCCCCCCCCCCCCCCCTCGACCCCGGGCCATATCATCAATTTCAACGCTGAAGGGGGACGGAGTGACTGCCGCCGCCATTCTTGAAATCCGCGACATCTCGAAATCGTTCGGCGCCATCAAAGCGCTGACCGGGGTCGATTTCACGCTGCAGCGCGGCGAAATTCATGCGCTGTGCGGCGAGAACGGTGCGGGAAAGTCCACGCTGATGAATATCATCGCCGGCATTGTGCAGCCCGACGAAGGCGCCATTCGTCTCGAAGGCAAGAACGTCACCATCACATCGCCATCCGCCGCGCAGCGGCTTGGCATAGGCCTCGTCCATCAGGAAATCGCGCTCTGCCAGGATGCCACGGTGGCCGAGAATATCCTCATGGCGGCCGTCAACAATCGGCGCGCGCCGCTGATGAATTTTCGCCGGCTCTACGCCGATGCGCAGAAGATAATGGACCTGCTGGCACCGATCCCGGTCGAGACGCCAGTCGCCGATCTTTCTATTTCCAACCAGCAACTTGTGGAAATCGCCAAGGCGCTGACGCTCGAATGCCGGGTGCTAATGCTCGACGAGCCGACGGCCGCGCTGACCGAGACCGAGGCGCAGCGCCTTTTCGCAATCGTCCGCGATCTCAAGGCGCGCGGAATTTCAATCATCTACATCAGCCATCGCATGGCGGAGATCTTCAGCCTGTGCGACCGCGTCACGGTGTTTCGTGACGGCAGATACGTAGCGACCGATTCCATCGCTTCGGTCACTCCCAATGATGTCGTGCGCAAGATGGTCGGGCGCGAAATCACGCAGCTCTATCCGCAAAAGCTCTCGCCTGAACGGCGTACGGACCGCGCTGTGCTGTCGGTCGAAAATCTCTCCTATCGACAGGGTTCCGCTGGCGTCAGTTTCACGCTTCGAGCAGGCGAAATTCTTGGCGTTGGCGGGTTGATTGGCGCCGGTCGCAGCGAGATGGTCCAGACCGTTTGCGGCTTGCGCCCGAAAGTGTCGGGATCGGTCGAACTCAACGGCGAGCCGGTCAGCATCAGGACCTACAGCGATGCGGTGCGCGCAGGCCTCGTCTACCTCTCGGAGGACCGCAAGGCGTCCGGCCTGTTCCTCGACCTGTCGGTTGCATCCAATATCTCCGCGCTCGATCTTCGGAAGCTAACCACGCCGCTTGGGCTGCTCGATCGCCGCGCCGAGGCAAAGCAAGCCACCGATCTGGTCGTGCGCCACGGTGTGCGCATGGGCGGCATCGAGACACAGGTGTCGACGCTTAGCGGTGGCAACCAGCAGAAAGTCGCCATCGCCAGGCTTCTGTCGGTCGGCCCCAAAGTGGTCATTCTGGACGAACCCACACGCGGGGTCGATGTCGGCGCCAAAGTGGAAATTCATCGCCTGCTGCGCGATCTCGCCGAGCGGGGCGTCGGCGTCATCGTGATTTCATCCGAGCTTCCGGAATTGATCGGGCTGAGCGACCGGGTGCTTGTCATACACGAAGGTGCCATCGTCGGCGAACTGGGGGCTGACGAATTGACCGAAGAGGCAATCATGCTGCTGGCTTCGGGTCTCCGGCAGCAACGATTAAACGCAAGGCAGGTTCAGAATGTCGCTTAGACAGACCGGAGGAACCCTCATGGACGCTGAAATCAAGGCGAGCGCCCCCGGGCTTGGCGGGCGCAACCGGCTGCGTCTTGGGTCGATGCGCGAGGCGGGGCTGATCGCTATCATGCTGGCGCTGTGCATCGCCATGACATTCGCTTCGCCGCATTTCCTGACTTGGGGAAATTTCCGCGCCATGCTGATGAGCTTCTCGATTGAAGGCATCGTCGTGGTCGGCATGACGATACTTCTCATTGTCGGCGGCATCGACCTTTCCGTCGGGTCGGTGGTCTGCTTCTCCATGGTCGTGTCAGGCGCTCTGTTCCTGATGGGTCTGGACCCGTGGACCGCGAGCCTCATCGGCATAGGCGCCAGCGCGCTGATCGGCGCGGTGATGGGCTTCTTCGTGACCGTTATCGGGCTCAATCACTTCATCACATCGCTGGCGGCGATGGTGATCGTGCGCGGTCTCTGTCTTGTCATCACCAAGGGAACCCCGCTGTCGCTGTTCACCCTGCCGCCCGGGTTCAAGGCGATCGGCCAGGGCAGCTTCGGCAATGTGCCTTATGTCATCGTCATCTTTGTTGTGGTCGTGGCCATATTCGATTTTCTGCTTCGGCGTGCCACGGCATTCCGCAAGGTCTTTTATACCGGCAGCAACGAGAAGGCGGCCCAATTTTCAGGCATCAAGACCAAGCAGGTCAAATTCTGGGTCACGGTTCTCTGCTCCACCCTCGCGGGCTTTGCCGGCATCATCTATATGTCACGCTTTGGCGCTGCGACCCCGACCTTCGGCGCTGGCATGGAGCTCAACATCATCGCCGCGGCGGTGATTGGCGGAGCATCGCTCAATGGCGGCTCGGGCACCATCTTCGGCGCCATACTGGGCATGGCGCTGCTCTCGGTCGTCACAAGCTCGCTGATCCTGCTCGACGTTTCCGTCTATTGGCAGGACATGATCAAGGGATGCATCCTGCTCGCGGCGGTATCGATCGACCACTTCCTGCACCGCAGGAAATCCTGAGCAGCAGCGCCAGAGTTGAGCATCCATCATGTCACCACCCAATTCGCGGGACGACGTCACGATCGTCCGCCAGATGTATCAGGCGCTTGTGCTTCATTACATGGAAGCCAAGACGCAGGCGGAAATCGCCAAGGAGCTCGGCATCTCGCATGCGACCGTCAACCGCCTCATCAAACGCGGTCATCAACTCGGGCTTGTCGAGATCAAGATCAAGTCGCCGGTCGAGCAACTGATCGACATCGAGGCGCGACTTGTCGCGATCGGTGGACTCCAAAGGGCCGTCGTCGTCCCCTCCGTTTCGGACAATCCGCAGACTGCGCTTCAGCGTGTCGGTGAGGCCGCAGCCAGGCTGGTGCTCGAGACGATCAAGGACGGCGACACGATTTCCATCACCGGGGGCAAGGGGGTGAGTGCCGTCGTCGCCGGCCTCAAGCCGAGCCGCAGCTACGACGTCGAGGTTGTTCCCGCGACCGGCCTGGTCCAGGGCAAGCATTACACCGACGTCAATCATGTCGCGTCTCTGATGGCCGACAAACTCGGCGGGCGCGCCTATCAGATTCACGCACCGCTGTTTGCCGACAGCCCGGCCCAACGTGACATGCTGATGGGCGTCCGGGCCGTTTCGGACGTCTTCAGCAAGGCGCGCGAAGCAACGCTTGCGGTCGTCGGCATCGGCTCCATCCTGGCCGACGATTCGAGCTACTACGATCTGCACCCGTCCTCGAGCGCCGACCGGCTGGCCATCGAGCGCTCGGGGGCGGCGGGCGAACTGCTCGCCCATCTCATAGACGGCGACGGCAAGCTCGCGGACTACAGCCTCAACCGCTCACTGGTCTCGCTGACGCTCGAGGAATTCGCGACCATTCCGCAGTCGATCGGGGTCGCAAGCGGCGCCAGCAAGGTGGTCCCGATCCTCAGTGCCATGCGCGGCTCTCACCTGGACACTCTCGTCACCGACGAAACCACCGGCTTGAAGATCCTCGAGCTTGCCGAAGGAAATGCAGCATGAATACTCGACAAATCACCCGCTCAATCGGCAACTCCGGCGTTGTCGCTTCGGCGGTGGGACTCGGCACTTGGGCTATCGGCGGCTGGATGTGGGGTGGCACGGATGAAGCAGAATCGATCGCCGCCATCCAGGCGTCCTTCGATGCCGGCATTTCGCTGATCGACACCGCGCCGGCTTACGGTCTTGGCCGCAGCGAAGAGATCGTCGGCAAGGCCATCAAGGGCCGGCGCGACCGCGCGGTCATCGCCAGCAAATGTGGCCTCAACTGGCATTCGAGAAAGGGCAACCACTTCTTCGATCAGGATGGAACGCCGGTGAACCGATATCTGGGCGCCGACGGCATCGCTTATGAAGTGGAACAGAGCCTGCGGCGGCTCGGCACCGACTATATCGATCTCTACATCACCCACTGGCAGGACCCGACGACACCCATTGCCGAAACAATGGATGCGCTCGAACGCCTCAAATCCGCTGGCAAAATCCGCGCCATCGGCGCCAGCAATCTCAATGCTGCTGAGCTGCAGCAGTATGTCGCCGCTGGCCAGCTCGACGCGATCCAGGAAAGATATTCGATGCTGGATCGCGACATCGAGCAGACATTGCTGCCGATCGCGCGCCAGCATCAAGTTGCAGCACTCAGTTATTCGTCGCTTGCACTCGGCCTGCTCTCGGGCGCCATCGATCCGGCGCGTGAGTTCAGCGGCGACGACCAGCGCAAGGACAATCCTCGATTCTCTCAGGCCAACCGGCGCAAGGTAGCCGCGCTGAAACATGCCCTGGCCCCGGTCGCTGAGATCCACCAGGCAAGCATGGCGCAGATCGTCATCGCCTGGACGCTGGCGCAGCCCGGCATCACCTTCGCGTTGTGTGGAGCGCGAAACGCCACGCAGGCGCTCGACAACGCCAGGGCAGGGGAGATTTTATTGAGCGCGGCGGAACTGGGAACGATCGATGCGGCGGTGGCCGGGCATCTCGTAGCGATAGACGCGTGATCGAAAGCGCGTCCTGAGATGAATCGCATCCAGACGATCGCCGGCTTGCGCGAGAATCCCGATGTTGACGTCCTCGTCATAGGCGGCGGCATCAACGGCATCAGCGTGTTTCGCGAGCTCGCTTTGCAGGGCGTCGATGTCCTGCTCGCCGAAAAGGGCGATTATTGTTGCGGCGCCAGCGCAGCCCTCTCGCGCATGGTTCATGGCGGCTTGCGCTACCTTGAAAACGGCGAGTTCAAGCTGGTCCGTGAATCTCTGCTCGAACGCGATCGGCTATTGAAGAACGCGCCGCATTACGTTGCGCCATTGCCAACCACAGTGCCTATCTTCGACCTGTTCTCAGGCATCGCAAATGGCGCATTCCGCTTCCTTGGGCTAAGCCGTCGTCCGGGTCGGCGTGGCGCATTGGTCATCAAGACCGGCCTGGCGATGTATGACTTCTTCACCGCCGCACGGCGTATCGTCCCGACGCACAAGTTCAGGAGCCGTGCTGAAACACTCAAGGTCTGGCCTGCAATCAATCCTGCTATCCGCAATTCGGCGACATACTATGACGCCTGGGTCAGCCACCCCGAGCGGCTGGGTACCGAGATGCTGCGCGACACCATGAACGAAAGGCCATCGGCTCGAGCGCTAAACTATGCACGCATATCGTTCGGTGACGCGGGCCTTGCGCTTAACGACGGACTGTCTGGCGAAACAGTTGCCGTGAAGCCGCGGCTCGTCGTCAACGCCACAGGCGGCTGGATCGACCTGACCAATTCGGCTATCGGAGCCGTTGCGCCCAAGTTTATGGGCGGCACCAAAGGATCGCATCTGATCGTCGATAATCGCGAGCTTCACGACGCGCTCGACGGCCACATGATCTATTACGAGAACGAGGACGGCCGGATCTGCATCCTGTTCCCCTATCTCGGCAATGTGCTGGTCGGCTCGACGGATATCCGTGCCGACGATCCCGACCAGGCGCGCTGCGAGGACGATGAGCGGCAATACATCCGGCAGTCCGTGTCCTTCGTGTTTCCCGGGATCGAGATCACTGATACCGACATCGTCTTTCAGTTCACCGGGGTGAGGCCGCTACCGATAAGCCGGGACAGTTTTACCGGGCGCATTCCCCGCGATCATTTCTGCGAGCTCATCGAGGGCGCCGGTATGGTGCCGCCGACGCTGTGCATGATCGGCGGGAAATGGACAACCTTCCGGTCGTTCGGCGAACTGGCAGCGGATATCGTGCTCGAGCGATTGTGCCGACAGCGCATCGTCGGCACCGAAAACATGCCGATCGGCGGCGGCCGGCATTTTCCCATGGCCCCCGAGAAATGGTGCGCAGAACGCGCGGCGGCGCATGGCCTGTCGCTTGACCGCATGCGCAGCCTGTTCGCGCGCTACGGCACCGTGGCGGATGCCGTCGCCGCTTTTTTGGCAGCGGGACAGGACGAGCTCTTGCCTGGCAGCGACTACTCGGTCCGGGAGATTCAGTATCTCATCGCCAATGAATATGTCGAGCAGCTGGAGGACCTGCTGCTCCGCCGCACGACAATTGCCATCACCGGTGCACTCTCTTGCGACCTTCTCGATGCGGTTCTCGATATTCTCGCAGTCGAAAAGAGCTGGGACGCTGCGCGCAAGGCATTCGAGCGCACCGATTTCCTCGCCCTGTTGCGACGCCAGCACGGCGTCGATCTCGACCAGCTATCGCAAAAAGACCAAGGAAGGAGCGCCGAATGCGCATCAACAAGAAAGTCCGCATGAACCGGCTGTTCGGCGGGGCGCGCTGTCTCGACGTCGCAATCGACCATGGCGTATGCAACGAGCCGTCGTTCCTGGAAGGGCTGGAGGATATGGCTGGCGTCGTCGCCGAGCTGGTCGCCGCGGGGCCGGACGCCATTCAGATGAATTATGGCCAGGCCGATTTGCTGCAGACCCTGCCCGGCAAGGACAAGCCGGCATTGGTCATGCGCATAGACATGGGCAATCCATACAACAAAACCCGCCATCGCTCGATGTGGGCCATCCTGCAGAACGAAGCCGAGCCGCTGATCGGCGCGCTGGAGATGGACGCGGCCTGCGTGGTCGTCAATCTGTTCATGCTGCCCGACGAGCCGGACCTGTTTCGGCAATGCGTCCACAACATTGCCAGCGTTCGCGCCGACTGTGAAAGATATGGCTTGCCGCTGATGATCGAGCCGCTGGCAATGCTGCCCAATTCAGAGCGCGGAGGCTACATGGTCGACGGCGACCCCGAAAAGATCGTCACCCTGACCCGGCTCGCCAGCGAGATGGGCGCCGACATCATCAAGGCGGATCCGACGACCGATCCGAACGACTTCCACCGGGTGGTGGCTGCGGCACGCTGTCCTGTCCTTGTGCGCGGTGGGGGCAGGGAGGATTTGCGCGCCGTCTTCGACAAGTCGGCGGCGCTGATGGCACAAGGCGCGGCGGGCATGGTCTATGGCCGCAACATATACCAGCATTCCAACCCTCGTGCCGTCGTGAGAGGATTGATGGCGATCATCCATGAGAATGCGGACGGCGCGGCGGCCTGGGAGCTCTACCAGCAAGAATAATCTTTGCAGCTTGGGAGGAGCTTCAATGCAGCGATACATTCTTGGCCTTGATGCGGGCAATACCGTCATCAAAGCCATCATCTTCGACACCGCCGGTCGCGAACTCGCCCTTGCCGCTCGCGACGGCCGTTCCTGCATGCCAGAGCCCGGCCATGTCGAGCGGGACCTCGGCGAATTGTGGCGCAACGCCGTCGAGGTCATCCGCCAGTGCCTCGACCAATCGGGCATCGACCCCCGCGACATCGCGGTGATCGGCTGCGCCGGCCACGGCAACGGGCTCTATGCGCTGGACCGCGGCGGCGACCCGCTGCTCGGCATCCAGTCGCTCGACACGCGCGGCGTCGGCATCGTCAGCGAATGGGCGGCCGCAGGCGTTGGCGACCGGACCTATATCCACTGCCTGCAACGGCCCTGGGCGGCGCAGACGCCGACTCTGCTGGCGTGGCTCAAGCGCCATGATCCGGCACTTTTTGCCAAAATAGGCACCGTCTTCCTATGCAAGGATTTTATCGTCAACCGCCTCACCGGCACGCGCTCGACCGAGACCTCGGATATGTCGGGCTGCGGGCTTTTGCACATGCCCGGCCGACGCTACGAGCCTGAGTTGCTGGCCGCCTATGGTCTCGACGATTGCATGGAACTGCTGCCGAACGTGCTGGAAGCCTCCGCCATCGCCGGCCATGTCACGCGCGATGTCGCCGCTGCCACCGGCCTTCTTGCGGGCACGCCTGTGGTGGCGGGCCTGTTCGACGTCGTCGCCAGCGCCATCGGTTCGGGCGTCACCAGCACCGGCGCCGCCTCGATCATTGCCGGCACCTGGAGCATCAACCAGGTTATCACCCAAGAGCCGATCCGCGATCCGTCTATCTTCATGCTGTCGACCTTCGATCCGCTGCGCTATCTCGCCATCGAATCGAGCGCCACTTCGGCCGCAAATCTCGAGTGGATCGTGCGTGAGTTCTTCGAGCATGCGCCGCCGGCAGGCGCATCGCCGTTCGAGATCTGCAGCGAGCTTGTTGCTTCCGTCGATCCCGCGGGAGACATGCCGATCTACCACCCATTCCTTTACGGCTCGCAGCAGAATGGCAAGGCGCGTGCCGGTTTCTACGGCATCGCCGGCTGGCACACGCGGGCTCATATGCTGCGCGCACTGTTCGAGGGCGTCGTCTTCGAGCACCGGCGCCATGTCGAGACGCTGCGTCGAGCGGGAGCCATTGTCAGCCAGGCGGTTCTTTCGGGCGGCGGCTCGCGCAGCGCCGTTTGGCCGCAGATATTCGCAGATGTGCTGGACGTGCCGGTGACCGTGGCGCGCAGCCGTGAGACAGGTGCGTTGGGAGCTGCGATTGCAGCCGGGACAGGCGTCGGCCTGTTTGCCGACTTCTCTGCGGGCGCCGCCGCGATGACCGCGCCCGACCGATGCTACCAGCCCAATTGCGCGATCGCACCGGTCTATGAGCGGCGCTATCGTCTCTATGGTGAGATCAACAAGGCCATGGGTCCGCTATGGGACAGGATGGCAAGCGAACGGACGTCCAATTGACACAGACCGCTGCCGATTTTGGACAGTACGACTTCATCATCGTCGGCGCGGGTTCAGCCGGCTGCGTGCTGGCCAACAGACTGTCGGCCAATCCAGGCATGCGCGTGCTGCTTCTGGAAGCCGGCGGCAGCGATCGCTATCACTGGGTCAACATTCCCATCGGCTATCTCTACTGCATGGGCAACCCGCGCACCGATTGGCTGATGAAGACCGAGCCGGAGCCCGGGCTGAACGGTCGTGCGCTCAACTATCCGCGCGGCAAGCTTCTGGGCGGCTGCTCGTCGATCAACGGCATGATCTACATGCGTGGCCAGGCGGCCGACTATGATGGCTGGCGGCAAGCCGGGAATCTCGGTTGGGGCTGGGATGACGTGCTTCCGTATTTCCGCAAGTCCGAGGACCATTTTGGTGGCGCCAACGACCTTCACGGCGCCGGTGGCGAATGGCGCGTCGAGCGCCAGCGCCTGTCGTGGCCAATCCTGGATGCCTTCCGCGATGCTGCCGAGGAACTCGGCATCCCCCGGACCGAGGATTTCAACGGCGGGACCAACGAAGGCTCGGGCTATTTCGAGGTCAACCAGAGGAAAGGCGTGCGCTGGAATACCTCTAAGGCGTTCCTGCGCAGCGCGCTGCGACGCCCGAATTTGCGCGTCGTCACCGGCGCCGAGACCGAGATGCTGGATTTCGACGGAGCTTGCGTCACCGGCGTTGTCTTTCGCATGGGCGGCCAACTGCATCGTGCGCGGGCAGGCGAGACGATCCTTGCCGCCGGCGCGATCAATTCGCCGAAGCTGCTCGAGCTTTCCGGCGTCGGCCGACCTGCCGTGCTTGGCGCAGCAGGTATCCCGGTTCGCCACGCGCTGGAAGGCGTCGGCGAGAACTTGCAGGATCATTTGCAGATCCGCACAGTCTTCAAGGTCGCCAACGCCTCGACGCTAAACCAGCGCTACCACAATCTGTTCAGCCGCGCGGCCATGGGCGTCGAATACGCTATCCGTCGCAGCGGACCGCTGTCGATGGCGCCGAGCCAGCTTGGCATCTTCGCCAGGAGCGACCCACGCCTGGAGACGCCCGATCTCGAATACCATGTCCAACCGTTGAGCACTGACCGGCTGGGCGAGCCGCTGCATCGTTTCCCCGCGGTCACGGTTTCGGTCTGCAATCTCAGACCGGAAAGCCGCGGCAGCGTCCACATGGAGGCGTCCGATCCGCAGGCGGCTCCGAAGATCCGGCCGAACTATTTGTCTACCGACGGAGACAGGGCCGTGGCTGTGGCATCGCTCCGCCACGTCCGCCGCTTGATGAGGGCGCGCGCCATTGCCCGTTTCGCGCCTGAGGAAATGCTGCCCGGTGCACATTATGAAAGCGACGAAGAACTCGTCCGCAAGGCCGGCGATATCGGCACGACGATTTTCCACCCGGTCGGCACCTGCAAGATGGGCTCAGGCTCGACGGCAGTGGTCGACGGCCGGCTGCGGGTGCACGGCATTTCTGGCCTGCGCGTCGTCGACGCTTCGATCATGCCGACGATCGTTTCCGGCAACACCAACTCTCCAGTGGTCATGATCGCGGAGAAGGCATCGGCAATGGTTTTGCAGGACGCAACCACGAGAAATGTTCTCGGCGCGTCTGAGCTAAACTGAAACGAATGAGCAGTGCATGCGATTCTCAGCGTCCCGCCGAATCGATGTGTTCGACAGACGTAGGACAAGAGTGCTTCGAAGCAGCACGTCACGTGGATACATCGGACGGCCCGTGGCGGCACGCTGCTCGGTTGGAGATGCCATCGGCTTCCGGGACTTGAAGACGGTCGATAATTGTCATATATTTTGCACAGTGAATGTGACTATGGATATGACAAGAGAGAGATCTATGGGTCAGGCCCTTAAGACACCGGTGCAGAATGAATCTCTGATTTTGTCCTATATGGACCGGGCCGGGAAAATTGCCATTGACCAGGTGGCGGGCAGTTTTGGAATGTCCAAGAGCCAACTGGCGGAGACCACCGGTCTTGCCCGCGAAACCCTCTATCGGCTAGAGCGCAGCCGCACGGCCAAGACACAGGGGCGTCTACGGGAAATGCTCGAGATCATCAGCCGCGTGGCCGATTGGGCGGGCGGCAAGGAACAGGCCATGGCCTGGTATCGAGCCCAACCGCTGCCGGCGTTCGGCGGACGCACCGCCGAAGCCCTCGTGAAGGAAGGCAAAGCCGCCGCCGTTCGCGACTATCTCGATCATATGGCTTTGGGTGGCTTTGCTTGAGGTTTGTCGGAACCTGCTACAGGGCGCATGATCCACGCTGGGCATTCAAACCGACTTCCGGTGATGGAGCGGCGATCAGGGGTGCCCGCTTCAATCCCAAAGGTGTGCCGGCGCTTTATCTGGCGCTGACCGTAATGACAGCGGTCAAGGAAGCCAACCAGGGTTTCGCGCATCGGATCGACCCCTGCGTGCTGTGCTCTTATGAGGTGGACTGCGGGGACATCACTGATCTGACGACGGAGCAGGGGAGGGGAGAATCTTCTGTCACGTTCGAGGACATGGCCTGCGCCTGGGCGACGGCTCTCAGCGGGGGAGAGCGTCCTGCATCCTGGTTCATCTATGACCGACTGCGGCCTCAAGGCATTGCCGGTATTCTGGTTCCGAGTTTTGCTCCGGGCGCCGAGACGGAGGACCGCAACCTGGTGCTGTGGGACTGGGGGCCGGATCTTCCGCACAAGGTGAATGTATTCGATCCGAGCGGCCGGCTGCCGAAGGACCAGCTGTCCTGGCGATGAAGCATTCGCGGAAGGGCAGGGCTTTGGCCGCAGGCGTCAGCGCCAGCCCAGGGCCGGGGCAACATGGGTCAGGATCGCCTCGATGACATGCGCGTTGTAATCGACGCCGAGCTGGTTGGGAACGGTGAGCAGCAGCGTGTCGGCCTCCGCAATGGCCTCGTCCTTCTTCAGTTCCTCGATGAGGCCGTCCGGCTCGGCGGCATAGGTGCGGCCGAACACGGCGCGCCTGTCCGCTTCGATGTAGCCGAAATGATCCTCGCTCTCATTGCTGCCGAAATAGGCGCGGTCGCGATCGTCCACCAGCGCGAAGATGCTACGGCTCACCGACACCCGCGGCTCGCGTTCGTGACTGGCCGCTTTCCAGGCCGCACGAAAGGCCCGGATCTGTTCGGCCTGCTGAATGTGAAAAGGCTTTCCGCCCTCGTCGAATTTGAGCGTTGAGCTCTGCAGGTTCATTCCCAGTTTCGCCGCCCATTCCGCGGTGGCATTGGTCGCGGCGCCCCACCAGATCCTGTCGCGCAAACCCTCCGAGTGTGGTTCGACGCGAAGCAGGCCGGGCGGGTTTGGAAACATCGGCCGCGGGTTCGGCTGGGCAAATCCTTTGCCGCGCAAGACTTCGAGCAGCACTCCCGTGTGCCGCCGGGCCATGGCGGCGTCGCTCTCACCCTCTTGCGGGGCGTAGCCGAAGTAGCGCCAGCCGTCGATCACCTGCTCGGGCGAGCCGCGGCTGATACCCAGCTGCAGACGCCCGCCGGCGATCAGGTCGGCGGCACCGGCGTCCTCGGCCATGTAGAGCGGGTTCTCGTAGCGCATGTCGATCACCGCTGTGCCTATCTCGATGCGGCTGGTCTTGGCGCCGACTGCCGCAACAGCGGGAATGGCGAGCCGAGTTGCCGTGCGAAGTGATGCACACGGAAATATGCCCCGTCGGCGCCCAGCGCCTCGGCAGCAACGGCAAGCTCGATGGATTGCAGCAGAGCGTCGGAGGCTGATCGCGTCTGCGATTGCGGCGAGGGCGCCCAGTGTCCGAACGACAGAAACCCGATTTTTTTCATGAGAATGCCACGTCAGAGTGAAAGGCGTTCTCGTTATCTAGTTATTGAACCGCTCGCCTGCCACGCCAATTCAGACCTGCCGGCTTGGAAGCAGGGTAGGGCAGGCTTTTTGCCTCCAAGCCTTGGTCAGGTTGACCCGGAACTGGTCTCTGCGGCGTTGATAGCGGGGGGCATCCCGGCGGAGGCATGGCCGAGTTGTTTTTTGCACATTGCGTTCGTCGACCTCGGCTTACGAAAGCTAGGCCAGCGCTCAGTGATTGGTCCGCGAACTTCTTCGCCCGTTCGCCCTCCGGCAAGGTCGCCGCGGACGCCGGCGACCAGGGCCGCGCGCTCGACGATCATTTCCGGCAACACCAACTCTCCAGCGGTGATGATCGCGGAGAAGGCCTCAGAAATGATCCTGCAGGACGCCAACCATGAGAAATGATCGTCGGTGGCGCATCTGAGCTAAAGCAGACCGGCAGCTATTCGTTGTCGTGCCGTCTCCCCGCTCCTTTGAGGCGACGGACGATGGAGCGACCGATTCCGGCAGCGCCGAGGTGTTACTGCGACTTTGTCGCGCAGATCGCGAAGCGATGTTGAGTGGCGCGTTCGAGCGCCTTGGGCCAACTCATCCGTCGAGCCTGGGCGCGATGGATCGCGCCCAGTTTCCAGTCCACGACCGGCTGCTCGAACCCGGCGTCGGCCAGCAAGCGAACTATCTCGTCCGCCCGTGCGCCGCCTGAGAAATAGACACGGGCAAGAATGTTCTGGTGACGTCTGGCCATGGCGGCGCCGTCATCGTCCGAGACCTGGGACTTGCCGGCCGTGAGCTTCTCCCAAAGTTCCCGCATACGCGTCGCCCAGTTGCGGCTGACAAAATCGCCGTCGATGACCAGCAGCCTGCCGCCGGGCTTCAGCAGCGAGAACCATTCGGCAAAGGCCGCCTTCGGATCCAGCAGCGTCCAGACCAGGTGGCGGGTGACGATGACATCGTAGCTCGCCCTGTCCTCGAGCGTCCGTTCTGCATCCCTCACGATGAAGCGGATATCGACGCCGCGTTTTTGTGCCTTGGCGCGCGCCTTGGCAAGCATGGCTTCCGACCAGTCGAGGGCCTGTCACCACAAAGCCCAGATCGTGCATCAGATGCGAAATGACGCCAGTCCCGCAGGCGAGATCCAGAGACGCCCGCCCGGCGCCTGGCCCAATGTGCCTGGTTATGAGCGCGTGCCAGGCGGCACGCTCCTGCTCGGAAAAAATCTCGTGGCCGACCTGCAGGTCGAATGTCTCGGCGCGGTCGGACCAATAGTCCCGAATCTCGTCGCGCAGCGAATAGTTTGCGTGAGCCGTCATTGCCCGAAACGCACTCCCCAAAGCGGCTACATTGGAATTGCTCTAAAAGAAAAATCTTGATTACGAAATTCATGTTTCATAAGCGGGGCCGGCAACTGAATTGCGAGAGCCCAATGATTTTGAAATCGATATTTGCGGCCGCGGTCGCGCTCGCGGCCTTGATGCCGCTTACCCCAGGCGCGCGCGCCGAGACCGTCACCGACATTGCCGGCCGCAAGGTCGAGGTGAAGACGCCGGTCGAGAAGGTCATCCTCGGCGAAGGCCGGCAGATCTACCTGATCGCCGCGCTCGATACCGACAACCCTTTCAAGCGCATCGTTGGCTGGCGCGAGGATTTCTCCCAGGCCGATCCGGACAATTACGCCGTCTATCTGGAAAAATTCCCGTCGATGGCGGCGATACCGACCTTCGGCGGTTTCAAGGACGGCACCTTCGACATCGAGCAGGCCATCGCACTTGACCCGGACGTGATGATCATGAACATCGAGTCCAAGCAGGCAACCGAGGACGCGCAATACATCGAGAAGCTCGCCGCCGTCGGCATTCCGGTGGTCTATGTCGATTTCCGCGAGCAACCCTTCACCAACACCGAGCCGAGCATGCGCCTGATCGGCAAGCTGCTTGGCCAGGAACAGCGGGCCGAGGCGTTCATCGCCTATCGCGCGGCCCAGATCGCGCGCGTCACCGATGTGATCGCAGAGAAAAACCCCAAGCGCCCGACCGTGTTCATCGATCGCGCCGGGGGTTATTCCGATGATTGCTGCATGAGCTTCGGCAACGACAATTTTGGCAAGTTCGTCGACATGGCCGGCGGGGCCAATATCGCGGCCGACCTGATCCCGGGCACGTTTGGCGCGCTCAATCCCGAACAGATCATCGCCAGCGATCCCGACCAGGTGATTGTGACGGGCGGCAATTGGGAGGCCTATGTGCCGGGCGGCAAATGGGTCGACGTCGGTCCCGGCGCCGACGAAGCCGCGGCACTGAAGAAACTCAGGGGCCTGACCGAGCGGCCCGCGCTGACCGGCATCAAGGCGGTGGAGAACGGGCAGGTCCACGCCATCTGGCACCAGTTCTACAACAGCCCCTATCAGTTCGTCGCCATACAGCAGATGGCCAAATGGCTGCATCCCGACCTGTTCGCCGATCTCGACGCCGAGGCCACCTTCAAGGAGTTGCACGAGAAGTTCCTGCCGGTCGGGTACAGGCCTGGCCATTGGGTCTCGCTCTCCGATGAGCAGTGAACCGGCCGCACTGTCAGCCAAACAAGGGCGCGGGCTCTACCGCGCCCTTGTCCTGCGCAAGCAACTGATCCTGGCGGGGCTCGCCCTGGCGCTGTTGCTGAGCCTCTGCATCGACCTCGCGCTCGGGCCGGCAAGCTATAGCCTCGACCAGGTGGTGCTCGCCCTGGTTTCTCCCGGCAGTGTGCCGCTTCAGGTGCGCGTCGTGTTGTGGGACATCCGGCTTCCCATCGCGCTCATGGCAGTAGTCGTCGGCGCAGCACTGTCGGTCGCCGGTGCGCAGATGCAGACCATCCTCAACAATCCGCTCGCCAGCCCGTTCACGCTCGGCATTTCGGCGGCGGCCAGCTTTGGCGCAGCCCTCGCGCTCGCCTTCGGCGTCGCGCTGATCCCGGCCGCGATCGAATATATCGTGCCGCTCAACGCCTTCGTGGTGGCGATGCTGACCGCGCTCGTCATCCACCTTCTGAGCCTCAAGCGCGGCGTGACGGTCGAAACCATCGTGCTTCTCGGCATCGCGCTCGTATTCACCTTCAATGCGCTGCTGTCGCTCGTCCAGTATCTTTCCTCCGAGCCGGCGCTCGCCGCGGTCGTGTTCTGGACGATGGGAAGCCTCACCAAAGCCACCTGGCCCAAGCTCATCATTACCAGCCTCATCCTTCTTGCAACACTTCCGATATTCGTGCGCCGCGCCTGGGCGCTGACGGCGCTGCGGCTAGGCGAAGACAAGGCCGCGAGCTTTGGCGTCAAGGTCGCACGCCTCAGGCTCGAAACCATGATGATGGTGAGCCTCCTTGCTGCCATTCCCGTCGCCTTCGTCGGCACGATCGGCTTCATCGGGCTTGTCGGTCCGCACATCGCCCGCATGCTGATCGGAGAAGATCAGCGCTTCTTCCTGCCCGCCTCGGCGCTTTCGGGGGCGCTCATCCTTTCGGCGAGTTCGGTTGCCAGCAAGTCGCTCATTCCAGGCACGATCTTCCCGATCGGCATCGTCACCTCGCTTATCGGCATTCCCTTCTTCATCTCGCTGATCCTCTCGAATGTGAGGCGCTCATGGTAACGATCAGGCTCGATGGTCTCGGAGCCTTCCACGGGGCGCGGCTCGTCCTTTCGGATGTTTCAACTCCCCTTTTCCGGGGTGGCGAGGTTGTCGCCGTGATCGGACCCAACGCAGCGGGCAAGTCGACGCTGTTCAAGCGCATCGCAGGACTTCTGAAGGGCCCGGGACGCGTCTGCCTCGAGGGAGCGGTGAAGGGGCCGGACGGCATCTGCTATATGCCGCAGGATACGGCAGCCAACGCGGTGCTGACCGTCTATGAATCGATTCTGCTCGCCCGCAAGCAGGGCTCGGCATGGTCGGTCAGCGACGGCGACCTCGCACTCATAGACGGCATCCTGGCCGCGCTCAGCATCTCGGATCTTGCCTTTCGCAACGTCGGAGAATTGAGCGGCGGGCAAAGGCAGGTGGTAAGCATTGCCCAGACCCTGGCTCGCGAACCTGAAATCCTGCTGATGGACGAGCCGACGTCCGCGCTTGACCTGCACCGGCAGGTAGAGGTGCTGACCTTCATGCGCGGGCTTGCGCGCAAGCACGGGATTGCGGTGCTGATCGCAATTCACGACCTCAATCAGGCCCTGCGCTTCGCCGACAAATGCATCGTCATCGCCGAGGGCCGGATGGTCGCCTGCGGCACGCCGGAAGATGTCGTCACCCCGGCGCTATTGCGTGATGTGTACCGCGTCGAGGCGAGGATCGAGCGCTGCTCGCGGGGCATCGGTCATGTCATGGTGGACGGCGTTGCCGCCGAAACGGCAGCGACTGCATCGATAGCAGCTTAGGCATCTGCGGTCAAAAGCCAAAAGCCTGTAAAATAGATCAAAATTATGGCGTAAATAATTGAATTAAAAACATTTTCAGACGCCAAGGCGGTTACTTTGGCGACGAATGGAAGCGTTCGCTTTCGACCGCTGCACGTCCTTCGACGAGCCACTGTCGTACGAGATACTTTGGGTAGACAGAGGTCGTGAAAACGCGCGATAAGGTTAGCCTGCGCTAGATTCAGAGATGGCCGGGGCACCAGATGATGGCACGCCGAATGTGCAACGCAATGCTTGGCTTCGCGGCGCTTGCCATAACCGCGTGCCAATCGGCGCCTGAAACGCCGCGACCCACTGTCGAACCTGCGTTAGGACCTGGACCCATTCCTGCCCAAACCGCCTCGGATCCTGCCGCTGTTCCTTCCGGCTCGGCAATTATTGATCAATCCGTGGCGGTCACTCCGCCTGCCAAGACCGTCCCGACAAAATATGCTGCTTTTTCGGGTCTATGGGCCGGACGATTGGATGGGATGTATGACGCCAAACTTGCTGTTCAGACGATTTCTTCCAATGGCAAGGTGACGGTCACCTATGCGTGGGGAACTCTGGGCGACAACCATCCGGGAGAGGCCGCCGGCGTTGGAAGAATTGTGGGGACTGCGTTGAAGCTCGAGCGCCTGCCGAGTGGCGCAGACGTCAGTTTTGTCATGCGGCCGGACAGAACCCTGGCCGGAACCGTCAGGCTTGCCGGCCAGACCTACACGGGCGCGTTCGTCAAGCAATGATCGAAGACATGCCCGGAAGGCTATGTTGCTGTTGCCAGATCACTCCTGATCGAGAGATGACCGCAGGCAGTTGGGTTTGTTCGACGCGCGCTTGGTCGCCAGTCTAGCCGCTGTTTGCGCTGACCGCGTCACCAGGCACCTTTGTGCGGGGCTGTATGCGCGCGGCGGCAGGCGCGAACACCGAAATTGCCTTCGGGTGGACCTTGAAATGCGCCGGGGTCGAGGTGACGATCTCACCGTCAGTGTTCACCGGCATCGGCCTTTTCGTCTCGATGTCGAACTCGACGCATCTGGCCGTGCGAACCTCGCTCCAGGCGCCGTGCGTGCCCGAGCGGAACGAGCGCAACAAGAGCGCCATCTTCCAGAGATTCGTCATTTCCAGGCTGTACAGGTCGAGATGGCCGTCATCGATCTCCGCCGTCTCCTCGACGACGTTGCCGCCGCCATAGTGGCGGCCGTTGCCGACCGCTATCTGGTACGTCTCGACTTCGGTCGTTGCGCCCTTTTCGGTAATCCTTGCTTCGAAGTGGCGGGCCTTGGTCAACACTTTCATGGCCGCCAAGGCATAGCCAAACCTGCCGAAACGCTTCTTCAGCGCCGGATCCAGCCCCTGGGCAAGATCGGTGCTGAGGCCGATGCTCGCGACGTTGAAGAAAGCGTGGCCATTGACGGTTCCGATATCGATCAGACGTCGTCCGCCCTCTACTATCACGTCGGCCGCCTTCCCAAGATCCAACGGTATTTCGAGGGTACGCGCCAGATCGTTCGCCGTCCCCATCGGAATGATGCCCATCGGCAGCCCGCTTTCCATGACCGCGACCGCCGCCGAGGACACCGAGCCATCGCCGCCGCACACGATCACAAGATCGGCCCTATGGCGAAGGCGCACGATGTCGCGTGCTATCTCGGGCAGTGCCTCAAATGTCTCGACGCTGACGCGGAGCCCTCCGGCTTCCAGCCGCTCGACGACCGGTGCGAGAGATTCCTGCCCGCGTCGTGCCTTTGGATTGATGAGTAGAAGCGCGCGTCTGTTCGTAATGCCATTCATGCGGCGTAGATAGGGTGCGTGCCTGCGGATTACGACGTCGACAGGCGCGCCCGGGGAAAACAAGCCACAAAATCACGGCTTCGGCAGCCGCTTGTGGAGGTTGAAATTCGGTCCACATAATAATACCGAAAATGGGTACTACCAAGGTGCGGACATGACCAACACAGTCACAGCCAAAGGACAGGTAACCATCCCGAAGCCGGTCCGGGACCTGCTCGGAATCGTTCCGGGCAGCAAGGTTGATTTCCGCCGCACCGATGACGGCAATGTGATGATTGTGCGTAGTGACAAGAAGCAGCCCGCGAGCCGCTTCGCGAAATTGCGCGGCCATGCCGGCAAGGGCCTCGACACCGACGCGATCCTGGCGCTGACGCGTGGCGACGCGTGACGCTGGTCGGCTCGACCCTGTAACGGACGATGCGAACTGTGCGGATTGGTCGATCGACCGGCTTCAGGCGGCAAGCCTCGATGGGCCGTTGCTGATCAACGATGCGGTCTATGCCGAACTTGCCGTCCGCTATGACCGCACGCCTGTTTCTCGTCCGCTGCTTCGCGCGGCGTGTGCGTAGGCCCCGCGGCTTGGGTCCACGCCATCGCGGCGAAAAGAATTGCAACTCCACTGAGAATAATCCTGGTTCGACCGCGTTCTCCCCCAGGTAACAGCGCCCCCTTGGTGACCGGAGAGACCACAATGGAAATTCTTGACTGCGAACGCATCGCGAAGGCCAAGCGGGCTTTCACGACCCGCCGAATTCCCACTGAGCGCATGCGGATGTTGCTTTCGCCTCCCGCCGAACCGAAGGCAGGCGACCTGGTGCTCGCGCGGATCGAGGCGCTCGGTCACCACAAGTCGGTCGAGCTGCCCTCGGGACGCAAGGCGGCACTTGCCGCGACGGACGAAGTCGTCCTGGCCTACGGCAACCGCTACGCCCCTGATCAGTTTGAGGCGATCGTGCCGGCAGATCTCGGACCGTGCCATATGGTGGCGGCAGGCGGAGTGGCTTCGCGGGCGTTGGCATGGCACGACAAGACCATGTCTCCAACTGCGATCGTGCCGCTCGGCCTCGTCACAAACTCATGCGGCCGCGTTCTGAACGTTGCAGACTTTGCGGTCGCGCCGCAGCTGGCGCGGCTCACGCCGCCGACAATCGTTGTCTTCGGAACGTCGATGAATTCGGGCAAGACGACAACAGCTGCAAGCCTCGTGCGTGGTTTGACCAGGGCAGGTTTCGCAGTTGGTGCGGCAAAGGTGACCGGAACCGGAGCCGGCAATGATCTCTGGTCGATGATGGATGCCGGAGCATGCGCCGCTCTTGATTTTACTGATGCCGGCTTTGCCACGACCTATCTTGCCCCAATCGATGCCATCGTCGAGGGCGCGCAGCATTTGCTGCATTCTCTTGCCGCCACCGGGGCGGAGATCGCGGTTCTGGAGGTCGCGGATGGGCTATTCCAGTCCGAGACGGCCGCGCTGGCAAAGTCCCCGAAATTCCGCGAGCTGGCCGGCGGCGTGCTGTTTGCCGCAGGCGATGCGATGGGGGCGGTGGCGGGCTGCGAAAGGCTGCGCGAGCTTGGATACGACGTGCTCGGGCTCAGCGGGCTCCTGACCTGCTCGCCGCTGGCGCGCCGGGAAGCAGGCGCTGCCAACGTCCCTGTCTATGGCGTCAAGGAACTCACCGATCCGGCGACCGCGGCAAGCATAGTCTCAGGGATATTGAACCCGCGCCTGATGGTGATCGCTGGAGGTGCACAATGCCTCTACCAGGAATCCTGATCGGCACGCGACTGGTCGCCCTTGCGGTTCTTCTCGCCATCGGCTTTGCCAAGGCCGCCACGTCGCTCGCTCTTGTCGCCATCGTCGGTGCGGCGGTTTCCGGGGAACCGCAGCCGCTCGGGCAGGGCAGGCTGATCGTAGCCAGCCTTTCGCTCGGCATCGCGCTCTTCGCACTCGGGGTGATGCAGCGCCGACAGGGGGCAGCTTTTGCACTGGACTATGTGCGCGAGGTCCGCAAACTGCTGGTCGAGCAACTCTTCGCGTTGCCGCCTGGCGCCGGCCGGACCGGTCTCGGTCTGGTAATGACCCGCCTCGTCACCGACCTCTCCGCCATCAGATCCTGGCTGGCCGACGGCGTCGCTTCCCTCTTTGTTGCGGGTCCTTGCGTCGTTCTCATCGTGCTTGGCGCCTTCTGGCTTGCCCCAGGGGTTGCGCCGTTCCTGCTTTGCGGCGTTCTTGCCTGGTCGATCGTCTGTCTTGTTGCCCTGCCGTTTCTTCACCGGGCCATCCGCGAAAGCCGGCGCAGGCGGGGACGGCTTGCCGGCCGTCTCGGCGACATCGTTGTCGCCCGGGCGGCGTTTGCCCATTTCGGCAAAAGCGGAACGTCCACGCGCAAGATCGATCGGATGTCGGAAGCGCTCAACATGTGGCTCGTCCGCCGGGCAGGGTGGTCGGGGGCTGCGCGCGCGTCCAGCGATTTCGTCATGCCCGTGATCGTCGCAATCCTCGTGGCCTATGCGTTTTCGGGCCGCCCGGCGATGCTGGTTGGTGATCTCAGCACGCTGTTGCTCCTCGCCGGTCTGACGGTTGGCCAGCTCTCCGATCTCGCCCGCGCCGCCGATTATCGGCTTGCCTACGTCGAGTCCCGCCGCCGGATTGCCTCCATCCTGGCGAGGCCGGTGCTTGCGGATCCTGTGAATCCAATTCCCCTGCCGCGCTCGACGTCAGGCCGGCGGCTGCGCATCGAATTTCATTGCCGAAACGGCACGCCGTCAAACGTGCTGGGGGCCGCGCCCGGCGCCTCGATCCTGCTTGGCGGTGATACGCCTGGAGCACGCAGCGCACTTTTTTCCAGCATCGCAGGTTTTGAGGAAAACAGCGGCCTGGCGATTTTCCTCGATGACATCCCTGTCGACAAGATTTCGCAGCGCGACCGGCGCCGGGCAATCACCCTTTTGTCGCCGGCGATCCCGTTGGTGCGGGCTACAATGGTCGACAATATAGCCCTGGGAGCGCCCTCAGCGACCCCGCAGGAAGAGATAATCGCCACGGCCTCGCTGTGCGGCCTGGCAGTCGATGAACCTACAGACAGGCGACTGGAGCCTCCTCACGTCGGTGCAATGCAGGCCGCCCGGATCCGTGCCGCACGAGCGCTGGTCCGATCAGCGGCCGTGCTCCTAGTCGACGACCTCGATGTCTGCAAGGACCGGGACTTGCTTGCGGCCGTTCTTGCACACGCGCGTGTCGCGCAAACGACAGTGATCGTCTCGTGCGAAGCAGCCACTGCGGGCATGGAATTCGATGATACCTGGCGTCTCGATTGCGAGTGATCGGGAGATTGCCTCGGCGCTGCCACATGTCATGTTGCAACCATAAATAGTCGCGACTAGCGACATCGATCCACAATATGGATCGCATTTTCGCCGCAAGTCGCTGATATACACCCGATTGCATGGCAAAAATCGGTTATGCGAAATAATTGGTCCATGATATAGACCTGTATCGAAAATCTGGAATGAGCGGGAGGAGATCGCTTCGTTCCCGATTTCGGCGTGAGCAGGCGTTGTTGCCTGGTCCGAGCGGAGGAGCTTGAAGCATGGCAGCCGCCAGCAACAACACGATGATCGTCGATACGCCGGCCGAGGTGCTGGATGCGCGGCCAGGGTCACGGCTGATGTGGCCGGTCGAGGCGGTGGCCTCGATCCTGCTCGTCTTCGTCATCGGTCTGCTGCTCGCCGGCGTCATCTCGCGCTACGTGCTGGCGTTGCCGATCGTCTGGATCGATGAGGCCGCTTCCATCTCCTTTCTCTGGCTCGCCATGCTCGGCTCGGCGATCGCCATCGACCGCAACGAGCATCTGCGTCTTACCATCCTCCTCAACATGATCCCCGAGCGCGGCCGCGACTTCGTCAACGCCCTCGCTTTGCTCGTGGTGGCGACGGTGCTGCTTGCGTTGATCGTGCCGGCAAGCCAGTATGTACAGGAAGAGTGGTACCTCACCTCGGCGGCGCTCAACATTCCGATGAGCTTCCGCGCCTCGGCAATTGTCGCCGGGCTGGCATTGATGTCTGTCATCGCCGTGGGCCACGCGATCCGCGCGGCGACGCTTGCCAACCTGGCCGCCGCTGTCGCAGTCATTGCCGCACTGGCCGTGGTCGGCTGGCTGCTTTCGCCATTGTTCCTCACGCTCGGCTACGCCAACATCGTCATCTTTCTCGTCGGCGTGGTGGCGGTCTGCCTTCTGCTCGGTGTGCCGATCGCTTTCTGTTTCGGCGTCGGCACGATCGCCTTCATCGCCTTCAGCACGCACGTGCCGATGATCGTGCTTGTCGGCCGCATCGATGAGGGGATGTCGAGCCTCATCCTGCTGTCGGTGCCGATCTTCGTTCTGCTCGGCTGTGTGCTCGACGCGACAGGCATGGGCAAGGCGATCGTCGAATTCATGGCGTCGCTGCTCGGCCATGTGAAGGCCGGCATGTCCTACGTGCTGCTGGGCTCGATGTTCCTCGTCTCGGGCATTTCCGGTTCGAAGGTTTCCGACATGGCGACCGTCGCTCCGGCACTTTTCCCCGAAATGAAGCGGCGCGGCCACAAGCCCAGGGAGATGATCGCGTTGCTCGCAACCGGCGCTGCGATGGCCGATACGGTGCCGCCATCGATCGTGCTAATTGTGCTCGGCTCGGTCGCCGGCGTTTCGATCGCTGCGCTTTTCACCAGCGGCTTCGTCATCGCGGTGGTTTTGTTGCTCGTCCTTGCGGTGCTCGCGCGCTGGAAGGCTTCGGGCGAAAACATGGAAGGCGTCCATCGCGCTCCGTTCTCACTTGTCTGGAAGACGCTGCTCGTCTCCGCCCCCGCGCTGGTGCTCCCCTTCCTGATCCGCGGCGCTGTCGGTGGCGGCGTCGCCACCGCCACCGAGGTTTCCACAATCGCCGTGCTCTATGCGCTGGTCATCGGCGCGTTGTTTTATGGCGGCATCGGCGCGAAGAAATTCTACGCCATGCTGGTCGAGACGGCGGCGCTGTCCGGCGCCATCCTGCTCATTCTCGGCACCGCCTCGGCAATGGCCTGGGCGCTGACGCAAACCGGCTTCGCCAACCAGTTGGCCATCTACATGACCGACCTGCCCGGAGGCTGGTTCTCCTTCATGCTCGTCACCATCGCCGTCTTCATGGTTCTCGGCTGCGTCCTTGAAGGTCTGCCAGCGATCGTTCTGATGGCGCCGATCATGTTTCCGATCGCCGCTCGGCTGGGCATCAACGACGTGCACTATTCGATGGTCGTCGTGACGGCGATGAACATCGGGCTTATGGCGCCGCCTATCGGCATCGGCTTCTACATCGCCTGCAAGATCGGCGACGTCTCGCCCGACGAGGCCATGAGCGCCATCTGGCCCTACCTCGGTGCGTTGCTTGCCGGCCTGTTGCTGATCGCTGCCGTCCCGGCGCTGTCGGTAGCCTATCTCTAGCCACTCGGATTCAACCAGGAGGAAACACGATGACCATCACCCGCCGCAGCTTGATGATTGGCGCAGCCGCATCCATCCCGCTCGTGAGCACCATCCGCTACGCCGGGGCGCAGGCGGCGGAGTTCAACTACAAATACGCCAACAACCTGCCGCTCACCCACCCGATGAACCTGCGCGCGCAGGAAGCCGTCGAGAAAATCCGCGAGGAGACCGGCGGCCGCGTCGCCATCCAGATATTCCCCAGCAACCAGCTCGGCGCCGACACCGATATGCTGAGCCAGGTTCGCTCGGGCGGCGTCGAATTCTTCACGCTGTCGCCGCTGATCCTTTCCACGCTCGTCGCCAATGCCTCGATCAGCGGCATCGGCTTTGCCTTCTCGGACTACGACGCGGTGTGGGCGGCGATGGATGGCGACCTCGGCAAATATGTGCGCGGCGAGATCGAGAAATCGAACCTGGTCGTTATGGAGAAGATCTGGGACAACGGCTTCCGCCAGATCACCAGTTCCGTCGGCCCGATCGAGACGCCCGCCAACCTCGAAGGCTTCAAGATTCGCGTCCCGGTCAGCCCGCTCTGGACCTCGATGTTCACCGCCTTCAAGTCGGCGCCGGCCAGCATCAACTTCGCCGAAGTGTATTCGGCGCTGCAGACGAAGATTGTCGACGGGCAGGAAAACCCGCTCGCCATCATCTCGACGGCCAAGCTCTATGAGGTGCAGCAGTTCTGCTCGCTCACCAACCACATGTGGGACGGCTTCTGGTTCCTCGCCAACAAGCGGGCCTGGGAGGCGATGCCGCAGGGCATGCGCGAGATCGTCGCCAGGAACCTCAACGAGGCCGGCGTGAAGGAGCGCGAGGACGTCGCCAAGCTCAATGCCACGCTTGAGCAGGAGCTCGTCGGCAAGGGCATGAAGATCAACCATCCGGATGCGGCCCCGTTCCGGCAGACGCTGAAGGACGCCGGCTTCTACGCCGAGTGGAAGGGCAAATACGGCGACGAAGCCTGGGCCATCCTGGAAAAGGCTGTTGGCGCCAGCCTGACCTGAGGGCGGGCGGCTCCCGGGCGGGCAGGCCATGTGGCTCGCCCGCCCGATAACAGCCACGGCTTTTTGCAAGGAATTCGATGTGGTCGACCGGCTCAGGGGAAAATCCGCAATTGTCTTCGGCGCAGGGTCGTCCGGACCCGGCTGGGGCAACGGCAAGGCGGCGGCGGTCGCCTTCGCGCGCGAAGGTGCGCGCGTCGCCTGCGTCGATCTCACTGCGGCGGCCGCCGCCGAAACCGCTGATATCATCCGCGACGAAGGCAACCAGGCGATCGCGTTGTCAGCCGACGTGACCAGTCTGGCGTCAGTCGAACTGGCAGCAGCGGCGGCAATGGAGGCGTTCGGCGCCATCGATGTCCTGCACAACAATGTCGGCGTGACCCATATGGGCGGTCCCGTCGAACTCGATGAGGACGCGTTCCAGGCCGCCCTCGACCTCAATATCGGACCGGTCTACCGCACCGCCAAAGCGGTGTTGCCGCATATGCTCAAGGGCGGCGGCGGTGCAATCGTCAATATCTCGTCGCTCGCCGCGATACGCTACGTCGGCTATCCCTATTTCGCCTATTATGCGGCCAAGGCCGCGGTGAACCAGGCCACAGTGGCGCTGGCCATGCAATATGCGCGGCAAGGTATTCGCGCCAACTGCATCATGCCGGGCCTGATCGACACGCCGATGATCTACAAGCAGATTTCCGGCCAGTACGGTTCGGCCGACGAGATGGTGGCCGCCCGCAACGCCATGGTGCCGATGGGGCGGATGGGAACAGCGTGGGACGTCGCTGCGGCGGCCGTGTTTCTTGCCTCCGAGGAAGCGCGTTTCGTCACCGGCGTTTGCCTGCCTGTCGACGGCGGCCAAAGCTGCGCCGTCTGCGAGCTCCGCTGACCATGGACATCGCACTGCCCCCAGAACGCGATCAGACCGGCTCGCAGAGCGTCGACCGGGCGCTCAGCCTTCTTTCGATGGTCGGCCGGCACGCCGACCGCGGCGTTTCGCTCTCCGATATCGTCGAGGAAAGTGGGCTGAACAAGCCGACAACGCGCCGCCTGCTGCTGGCGCTGATGCGCGCGGGAATGATCGAGCAGGACGAGACGACGCGGCGCTATTATCTCGGCGAGGAGGCCTACGTGCTGGGCAGCCTCGCCTCGCGACGTTTCGGCCTGCTTCAGGTCTCGATGGAAAGCCTGCTGCGCCTTTCCAGAAAGACCGAGGATGCCAGCTTCCTCTCGGTTCGCCGCGACACATACTCGGTCTGCCTCTATCGCGAGGAAGGCACATACCCGGTCAGGACTCACGCGTTGCAGGCCGGCTTCGAGCACCCACTGGGCGTTGGAGCCGGCTCGCTCGCCATGCTCGCCGCACTCCCCGACGAGGAAGTGGAAGCGGTGCTGGCGGCAAATGACGCGGTGCTCAAATCCGACTACCCAATGCTCCCGGTCGAGCAGATCCGGCGCGACGTCGAAACGACGCGCGCCAACGGCTATTCGCTCAATCCCGGCCGGATCGTCACCAATTCCTGGGGCGTCGGGGTTGTGCTTCGCAGCGCCGACGCGCGGCCAGTCGGCGCACTGTCGATCGCGGCGATCGACAGCCGGATGCAGCCGGCAAGACAGGTCGAGCTCGTCGGATATCTCATGCAGGAGGCAAGGCGCGTCGAGGAACGGCTTGCCCAGATGTTCGCCGCGCGCGCGCGTGTGCGCGAGCACCCCACTTTAAAGCCCCGCGCCAGGAGGTTGTCACAATGACGAAGTCGGAATTGGAAAACACCGGGCAGTTGATGGCGACGGCAGCGGCGCCCAGGCTTGCTGATGCCGGCGTCGAGCCCTGCGACGTCGACGCCATCTTCGTCTGCGTGTCGTTGCTGGAGCGCGCGAAGTGATGACCATGGCCGCAGGCGGCGTGACGCCTTCCTCCACGCGCGTCATGAACCTCTCGCATTTTTTGACCCAGGCGGCACGCCGCAACCCGCACGACATCGGCTTCGTCTGGCGCGAGCGGCAGTGGACATGGCGCGAGATGGAAGCGCGCGTCAACGCGATGGCCGCTGCACTCCGCCACGCATTCGGCGTGACAAAGGGAGATCGAATCCTCGTCCAGTCGGCCAATTGCAACCAGATGTTCGAATCTATGTTCGCCTGCTTCCGGCTCGGGGCCGTCTGGGTGCCGGCGAACTACCGCCAGTCGCCGGACGAAGTCGCCTACCTTGCCAAGGCGAGCGGCGCGCGCGGCCTGATCTGCGGCGCGGGCTTCCCGGCTCATGCTGCTGCCTGCCGGGAAACAGTCCCCGGGATCGACTTCGTCCTGTCGATCGGCGCGGCCGAATTCGGCGATGACTACGACGCCGTCGCCGCCCGTTTTGCCGGCCGGACCGTTGCCAGCGTCGCGGTCGATCGCGACGATCCCTGCTGGTTCTTCTTCACCTCCGGCACGACCGGCCGGCCGAAGGCCGCCGTGCTCACGCATGGCCAGATGGGCTTTGTCATCACCAATCATTTGTGCGACCTGATGCCCGCCACGACGCCCGACGACGCCTCGATCGTGGTGGCGCCGCTGTCGCATGGGGCCGGCATTCATCAACTCGTGCAGGTGGCGCACGGCGCCAAGTCTATCCTGCTGCCAACCGACAAGCTCGACGTGCCGACGGTCTGGGCGCTGGTCGAAGAATGGCGGGTGACCAACGCCTTCACCGTGCCGACCATCCTCAAGATGCTGGTCGAGGACGACAGCGTCGACCGGTTCGACCATTCCTCGTTGCGCTATGTCATCTATGCCGGTGCGCCGATGTACCGCGCCGACCAGAAGCGGGCGCTCGAGAAGCTCGGGCCGGTTCTGGTCCAGTATTTTGGCCTGGGGGAAGTCACGGGCAATATCACTGTGCAGCCTCCTTCCTATCATTCCGTCGAGGATGGCCCGCAAGCGCGCATCGGAACCTGCGGTTTCGAGCGCACAGCCATGCAGGTCGAGATCCAGGACGACGCCGGCAATGCCGTCTCGCCGGGCGAAACCGGCGAAATCTGCGTGATCGGGCCGGCAGTCTTCGCCGGCTATTACGACAACCCGCAAGACAACGCCGCAGCGTTCCGCAACGGCTGGTTCCGCACCGGCGATCTCGGCCACATGTCCGAGGACGGCTTCGTCTACATCACCGGCCGCTCGTCCGACATGTATATCTCCGGCGGCTCCAACATCTATCCGCGCGAGATCGAGGAGAAGATCCTGCTCCATCCCGACATCAGCGAAGCCGCCGTTCTCGGCATTCCCGATCCCGTCTGGGGCGAGGTCGGCGTCGCGGTTTGCGTCGCCCGCGCCGGCGTTGTGCGCGAAACGATCGCGATTGAGCGCTGGCTGGAAGGCAAGCTCGCCCGCTACAAGATGCCCAAGCGCTTCGTGTGGTGGGAGACGATGCCCAAATCGGCCTATGGCAAGATCGCCAAGAAGTTGATTCGCGAAGAGCTGGAGCGCCGCGGCGAGTTGGGACCGTCCGAGCCGAAGCTCTCGGCATGAGGAGCAGGCGATGAACAGCAGCCACCAAAGCCGCGCCGTGGCGATCACCGGCGGCGCATCGGGCATCGGCCTTGAGACGGCGCGCCTGCTGACCGAGCGCGGCTTCGAGGTCTTCCTCCTCGACCTCGCCGCGCCAGCGCTGGGTTCGGCCTGCACGGATCTCGGCCTCAGCGAGGAACGCGGCATCGTCTGCAACGTCGTCGACGAAGCGGCTGTCGACGAGGCCATCGGCCGGATCACCGCCGCGCACAGCCTCGCCGCGGTCGTGAACTGCGCCGGCATAGCGATGGACCGGCCGTCGGTCGAGACCAGCGTCGAGGATTTCCGCCGGATTGTCGACGTGAACCTCACCGGAACGTTCATTGTCTCGCGGGCTGCGGCGCGCTACTGGCTTGAACGGGAGCTGCCGGGGGCGATTGTCAATATCACCTCTGTTTCTGGTCTTTGCGGCAACAAGGGCCGCAGCGCCTATGGCGCATCGAAGGGCGGTCAGAATCTGCTCACGCTCGTCATGGCCAATGAGCTCGGCGTCGATGGCATCCGCGTCAACGCCGTCGCACCCGGGCCGATCGAAACGCCGTTGACGCAGGCTGTCCACACCGAGGATGTTCGTCGGCAGTGGTTGGAGCGCGTGCCGCAGCGCCGCTACGGCACGCCGCGCGAGATCGCGGGAGCGGTGGCTTTCCTGATTTCAGACGACGCCAGCTACATCAACGGCCAGATTCTCGCCGTCGATGGCGGCTTCATCCATGCCGGCCTTGTCGCCTGAGATGGCTCCGATGCGCAGCATCCGCCATCCCGGTCCGATCGCATCGGAACGTTTCGCAGCGATGCCCTGCGCCGCAGAGTCGCTGACGCTGCGGCTTGAAGCCGGCAGCTCGATCAATGACGCCGTGGCGCAGGCCCTCGCGGTCGCCGGATTCAGCAGCGGATATATCCGCCTGCGCAACGCGCGGGTTGACCCAATGCGCTACGTCGTCCCCGCCGCCTCTCCAGATGGCACGCACGCCGCGTGGTACAGCGATACATTCGCACCGGAAGGCATAACGGTCATCGAGGATGCGGGCCTCGTCGCCGGCCGGCGCGACGAGCGGGCATTTTTTCATTGCCATGGCATCTGGCGCACCCCCGACGGCGTGCGCCGCATGGGCCATCTCCTGCCGCTCGACTCGCGCTTGGCGGAGCCGGTTGAGGTCACCGCCTGGGGTATCGAGGGCGCGCTGTTCGACGTGCGCGACGACGCCGAGACGAATTTTCGCCTTTTCGCGCCGATCAGGGCTCCGCTCCTGGGTGAGCGCCGCGGCCGCCGCGCCGCCATCTGCACGGTAAGGCCCAACGAGGATATCGGCCGGGCGATCGAAGCCCTTTGCCGACGGCACGGCTTTGACCACGCCTCGATCCAGGGCATCGGCAGCCTGGTCGGCGCGGATTTCGACGACGGCTCGGCGGTCTTCTCCGATGCGACGGAAGTTCTCGTCACGGACGGCGCCGTGCGCTCCGGTCGTTGCACGCTCGACATCGCGCTGGTCGGCATGGACGGTGTGATAAGCTCAGGTCGCCTTCGCCGCGACGCTAACCCCGTCTGCGTGACGTTCGAACTGCTGGTTGTCGCATCCGATGAGAAATCTGCCTAGTTGAGGATGCTGACCACGCTGTGTGCCGTGTCGCTGCGGCCCCACTTGGTCGACCGTGGATCAGGATCATCCGAAATTTAGGTTTCACGACCCGGTCAGAGCGGTTTTCGCATCCATTTTGCCAGGACCCCAACGATGCCTTCCCGGAACGACAGCACCGCGACAACGAAGATGATGCCTTGGCCGATCGTGACCCAGTCGCCGAATGTGGCGAGGTAGTTCTGCATCGTGACGATGACTGCCGCGCCGACGATCGGTCCGAACACCGTGCCCATGCCGCCCAACAGCGTCATCAGCACGACTTCGCCGGACATCGTCCAGTAGACGTCGGTAAGCGACGCCAACTGGAACACGATGGCCTTGGTTGCGCCGGCGACGCCGGCGAGCGTGGCCGACAGCACGAATACGGCGAGCTTGTAGCGGTTGACCCGATAGCCCAGCGAGATCGCGCGCGGCTCGTTCTCGCGGATCGCCTTCAACACCTGGCCAAACGGCGAATGGATGATCCGATAGATCAGCAATATGCCGGCGAAGAAGATGGCGAGCACGAAGAAATAGAGAACTTCGCTCGAACGCAGGTCGATCAGCCCGAACAGATGGCCGCGCGGCACGGCCTGGATGCCGTCCTCGCCGCCGGTAAACGCCGCCTGCAGCGAGAAGAAATAGATCATCTGCGCAAAAGCCAGCGTCACCATGGCGAAATAGATGCCGTGGCGGCGAATGGCGAGCGAGCCGATGGCGAGACCGAGCACGGCTGCCACCAGCGTGCCCGCGATAATGGCAAGTTCAGGCGTCAGGCCCCACACCTTTGCCGCATGGGCCGAGACGTAGCTCGCCATGCCGAAATAGGCCGCGTGGCCGAAGGACAGGAGACCGCCGAAGCCGAGCAACAGGTTGAAGGCGCAGGCAAACAGCGCGAAGCACAGCACCTTCATGACAAAGATCGGATAGAGCAGAAATGGCGCGGCGACGAGGAAGACGAACAGCGCGGCGAAGATCGCAAGGTGATGACGGGGCATGCCCGCAGCGCCGACCGACGTTATGGCCGCCATAGCGATCGGGTTGGTGTCGGTTGTCATCACACACTCCGTCCAAACAGACCCGCGGGCTTGACCAGCAGCACGAGCGCCATGATGACAAAGATCACCACCGCCGAGCCTTCCGGATAGAATACGCGGGTCAAGCCCTCGATCAGCCCAAGCCCGAAGCCGGTGAGGATCGAGCCCAGTATCGAGCCCATGCCGCCGATGACGACGACGGCAAAGACGACAATGATCAGGTCTGCCCCCATGTTCGGATTGACAGCATATATAGGCGCGGCGAGCACGCCGGCGAAACCCGCGAGTGCGACGCCGAAACCATAGGTGAGTGTGACCAGCAGCGGCACGTTGATGCCGAACGCGCCGACCATGGTCGGGTTCTCGGTCGCAGCCCTGAGATAGGCGCCAAGCCGGGTCTTTTCGATGATGAACCAGGTCGCGAGGCACACGACGAGGGAAGCCACGATCACCCAGGCGCGCGAATTGGGCAGGTACATGAAGCCGAGATTGTACCCGCCGTTCAGAAGCGGCGGCGGCGGGTACGGCAGGCCGGATACGCCGAAAAACTGGCGGAAGAAGCCGACGATGATCAGCGCCAGGCCGAATGTGAGAAGCAGCCCGTAGAGATGGTCGAGGTGATAGAGCCGTCGGATCAGGACGCGCTCAAGCACGATGCCGGTGACGCCGACAATCGGCGGGACGATGAACACAGCCCACCAGTAACCGACGCCAAGATAGTTGAGCAGCATCCAGGCGCCGAAGGCGCCCAGCATGTACTGGGCGCCATGCGTGAAATTGATGATGTTCAGGAGACCGAAGATGACCGCCAGCCCGAGGCTCAGAACCGCATAGAAGGAGCCATTGATCAGCCCGAGCAGCAATTGCCCGAACAGGACCTGAGGCGGAATTCCAAGCAGTTCGAACATGGTCGCTCCAGCTGACTTATCGACAAAACGACGCGCCGAGCTGTTCGGCGCATCGTTGGCGAGGCTCGCTTACTTGACGAGCGAACAGCCGCCTTCGGCGAGCGGGCGGAACGCCTTGTCGGCCGGAATGGTGGCTACCGTCTCGAAATAGTCCCATGGAGCCTTCGATTGGTCCGGCTTCTTGACGCGGAACAGATACATGTCGTGCAGCTTGCGCCCGTCGGCGCGGATGGTGCCCTTGCCGAATAGCGGATCCTCGGTCGGCATTTCCTTCATTTTGGCCATCACCTTGGCCGCATCCTTGTCGCCGACGGCCTCGACGGCCTTAAGGTAATGCAGGACAGAAGCGTAGACTCCGGCCTCGATCATCGAAGGCTTTTGTCCGGCATTCCGCTCCTGGAAACGGGCAGAGAACTCCCGCGTTTGATCGTTCTTGTCCCAGTAGAACGCGCTGGTGAGCACGAGGCCTTGCGCCACTTCGAGGCCAAGCGCATGCACGTCGTTGATGAACATCAGCAGGGCGGCGAGCGCCTGGCCTCCCTGGGTGATGCCAAATTCCGACGCCTGCTTGACCGCGTTGATCGTGTCGCCGCCGGCATTGGCGAGGCCGACGACCTTGGCGCCCGACCCTTGCGCCTGCAGCAGGAAGGACGAAAAATCCTGGCCGGGGAAAGGATGACGGACGGCGCCGAGAACCTTGCCGCCCGATGCTTCGACGACCGCCGTCGTATCGCGCTCGAGCGCGTGGCCGAAGGCGTAGTCGGCTGTGACGAAGAACCAGCTATCGCCGCCCTGTGCGACCATGGCCGAGCCCGTGCCGTTGGCAAGCGCCCAGGTGTCGTAGGTCCAGTGGACGGTGTTGGGCGAACAGGCTTTGCCGGTGAGGTCGGACGAGGCCGGACCCGAGGCGAGGAAGATCTTGTTCTTCTCCTTGGTGATCTCGTTGACGGCGAGCGCCACCGACGAGGTTGGCACATCGGCGATCACGTCGACATTTTCGGTGTCGTACCACTGGCGGGCGATGTTCGAGCCGACGTCCGGCTTGTTCTGGTGGTCGGCGGAGACGATCGACACATTGATGCCCTTGTCCGTCGCCTTGAAGTCTTCGACCGCCATCTGGGCCGCGATGACCGAGCCTTCGCCAGCGATGTCTGCATAGATGCCGGAACGGTCATTCAGAACGCCGATCTTGACATCTGTGGCATAGGCCGCGCCGGCCATCAGCAGGCTCGCCGTTGAAGCCAGGACAAATCCCATTTTTTTCATCGCTACTTCCCTCCGATTGCGGCGCAACGCGCCGTTGATGATGTCTAGACGCCGAGATAGGCGTGCAGCTTGTCGATGTTGGCGTCGAGCTCGTGGTTGGGGATGGTGTCGATCACGCGCCCCTGTTCCACCACGTAGTGACGGTCCGCGACCAACGCGGCGAAATGAAAATTCTGTTCGACGAGCACGATCGTGAATCCCTCGTCCTTGAGCCGGGCAATTGTGCGGCCGATCTGCTGCACGATGACCGGCGCAAGCCCTTCGGTCGGCTCGTCGAGCAGCAAGAGCTTGGCGCCCGTCCGCAAGATCCGGCCGATGGCGAGCATCTGCTGTTCGCCGCCCGATAGCTTGGTGCCTTGGCTCGAAAGCCGTTCCTTCAGGTTCGGGAAGAGCTCGAAAATCTGCTCGACGGTGAGCCCACCGGGGCGCACCTGCGGCGGCAGCATCAAATTCTCCTCGACAGAGAGGCTGGAAAAGATCGCCCGTTCCTCGGGGCAGTAGGCGATGCCCATCTGTGCGATCAACCGCGACGGCAGCTTGATCGTTTCCCGACCTTCATAGGTGACCGAGCCGGAGCGCCTGGGTAGAATTCCCATGATCGCCTTCAGCGTCGTCGTCTTGCCGGCGCCATTGCGGCCGAGCAGCGTCACCACTTCACCTTCGCCAACCTCGAAACTGACGCCGTGAAGCACATGGCTCTCGCCGTACCAGCCCTGCAGGCCATCGACGCGAAGCAGGGGTCTCGTCGAGGGGCCAGCAGCCGGCCTGCTTGCAAGTTCAACTTCAGGCATGTCCGGCCCCGATATAGGCTTCGATAACGCGCGGATCCTTGGAAACGGCAGCATAGTCGCCTTCGGCGAGGACTTTGCCGCGAGCGAGCACAGTGATGCGGTTCGACAGCGAGGCGACGACCGACAGATTGTGCTCAACCATCAAAATGGTGCGGTTCTTGGAGATGCGCCGGATCAGCGCCGAGATGCGCTCGATGTCTTCCTGCGCCATGCCGGCCATGGGCTCGTCGAGAAGCAGCATTTCAGGGTTCAGCGCCAGCGTCGTCGCGATTTCAAGCGCGCGCTTGCGGCCGTAGGACAGATCGCTGGCGCGGATGTCTGAAAACGCGGTCAGGCCGACATCGGCGAGAAGCGCCGCACCCTCGCCATCGAAATTGGAGAGCACTTTTTCGGAGCGCCAGAAATCGAAACTGTCGCCGCGCCGGCGCTGCAGCGCGATGCGGACATTCTCGAGTGCCGTCATGTGCGGAAACACCGCCGATATCTGAAAGGAGCGCACAAGGCCCAGCCGCGCGATGTCGGCCGGCTGCATCCTGGTGATGTCGCGGCCTTGGTAGCGGATCGCGCCGCGCGTTGGCTGGAGGAATTTGGTCAGCAGGTTGAAGAGGGTCGTCTTGCCTGCGCCGTTGGGGCCGATCAGCGCGTGGACCGATCCTCGCTCCACCGTCAGGTTGACATTGTTGACAGCGACAAAGCCCCCAAATTCCTTAGTCAATCCCGCTGCTTCGAGGATCGCTCCGGAATTCATGCGCGGCAGCCCTCGCCGGTCATCGGCGTGAAAACGTGGAACCGCGCTGCGAGGCCATCCGCCCCCGGGGTGACTTCCATGGTTTCCTCCCGTGGCACTTCCGCCCGCAACAAACGACCTAATGCACATCGCGTCAAGGCCGCAATTACCGGCGCCGTGGCACGGAGCCTTCGATCATTTTCGAATTGCAATGTCGAAGCGGCGCCAACGACCGGCGAGACGTGCCGGGATCCGAACCCAACCCCAATCCGAACCCATCCGGCCGAGCAGTTCGAAATTCCGCCCCGACTGATTGGGCCGACTGATTAGATGAATGCGAAAAGCTTAGCTGCGCTGGCTTGAGTTGGGGTTTTCCCGGTCTGCCCGGGTGATCTTGCCTTTCGACGCTTTCGATCCGCCGCCCCATTCCTGGGCGTTCCTGGCTTGGGCGCCGCCCTTGGCCGGTTGCTTGGCCTTGTCGCTGCCGCTTGCCCTCTTTCCCGATACAGGCTGGTTGGTTTTCGCAGACAAGTTTGTCTTTGCCATGTGTCACTCCTCTCGTGGTCGCAGCCATTATTGTCCGCCTCCGGGGCAGGGCGTCGGTTAGTCCTTGCCACGCCTTGGATCCTTGCCGGCAGCCTGGCTGCTCTTTTGCGGCTTGTCCTTCTTGTCCTGATTGCCAGCGCGGTTGCCGCCGTGCTCGCTGCTCGATCCCTTGACGGCTTTTGTGTCCTGAAGCTTCGTAGCCATTCTGGTTCTCCTTTGGTCCGTAGTTGAACTCGCCTGACGCGGCGATTGTTCCCGCCGGGAACATATCGACCCTTCGAGAGTTGGCCCGGGAGGACCGCACTGCAATGAACGCGAGGAAGGGGATTGCCGTCGGAGCTTTTTGAAGGATGACCTTCGCTTTCGAGAAGTGTTGCAGATGAAAATTGCCCAGATCGCCCCCCTTACCGAAGCCGTGCCGCCGCGGACCTATGGCGGGACCGAGCGGATAGTTTCATATCTGACTGAGGAGCTTGTTCGACAGGGGCATGACGTGACCTTGTTCGCCAGCGGTGATTCACGCACCTCTGCCGAATTGGTCCCGTGTTGCGATATTGCATTGCGCCTGAATCCCAGGGTTCGGCACGACATTCCCCACCACGTGATGATGCTTGAACAGGTGCGCAGGCGGGCCGATGAATTCGACGTGCTGCATTTTCACATCGATATTTTCCACTTCCCGGTAGTCCGGGACTTTGCCGAGCGAACCGTTACGACGCTCCATGGACGGCTCGACCTCCCCGACCTGGCTCAGCTTTATTCGATGTTTGATGACATTCCGCTGGTTTCGATTTCTTACGATCAACGCTGGCCCATGCCACCTGTCCGTTGGGCCGGAACGGTGTATCACGGTCTGCCTCGCGATCTTCTGCCGTTTCGCCCGAAAGCCTCGGGCTATCTCGCATTCCTCGGCCGCATCTCACCGGAAAAGGGGCCGGAAACGGCCATTGAAATCGCAGCGCGTACCGGTATGCCGCTGAAGATCGCCGCCAAGATCGACAAGGTAGACCAATCATATTGGAAAGAGAGGGTGGAACCCCAATTGCTTCGACATTCGAACGTGGAATTCATCGGCGAGATCGACGAACGGCAAAAAGCAGACTTTTTGGGTAATGCGGCAGCGCTCTTATTCCCCATCGACTGGCCGGAACCCTTCGGACTCGTAACCATCGAGGCGATGGCCTGTGGCACGCCTGTGATAGCGTTTAGGCGCGGCGCCGTTCCGGAGGTCGTCGACGACGGCGTGTCCGGGTTGATCGTCGACACGCTCGACGAAGCTGTGGAAGCGGTACGGCGGATAAACGGCCTCGATCGTGCACAGGTGCGACGGACTTTTGAAGAGCGATTCACGGTCGAGCGCATGTGCCGCGACTATGCAGCGATCTATGGCTCGCTCTCGGACGACATAACGACCGCACTTGGTTCTCAAAACAAGCGCGCTAAAAATGCCGCAATGATGACTATGTCTACCTGACCGAGCAAGGAGACGGCTCGGCTGCTCGGATCAGCGCCTGAGCCGCCTTGGTCGCTTCTGAACGGGAGGTTGACCATGACCACTCAACTCGAAGACCGCAAGATTGATCCAGCCGTGGCGCTGCCGGCAATCGACGAAACGGCACCGCGCGAGCCGCATCGGCAATTTGCGCTGAAACACGAGGATTGTTTCGTCGTCGCAGACAGCTACGGCGACATACGCGGCACCGGCGACGGGCTTTTCCGCGACGACACGCGTGTATTGTCGCGCTTCCGTCTGTTCATTGGCGGCCGGATGCCGTCGCTGCTCGGCGCCTCGCTGTCGCAGGACAACATCCTATTCACCGCCAATCTTACCAATCTAGCCACTATCGGGCCGAATGGCAGCGAAGCATTGCCGGGCGTCGTCCACGTCGATCGGACGCGGTTCATCTGGCAGGACCGCATGTTCGAACGCATCAAGTTCACCAACTACTCCGCGCGCGAGGTGGTTCTGCCGGTCCGGCTCGACTTCGACGCCGATTTCCGTGACATGTTCGAGGTGCGCGGCACTACGCGTAGCCGCCGCGGTCGCGCGCATGACGCACTGGTCGGCGAGGCGAGCGTAACGTTCCGATATGAAGGCCTCGACAATGTGGCTCGTCAATCGGTCATCGCATTCTCGATCAAGCCCGATCAGGTGCACCCCGATCACGCCGATTTCCTCATTGTCGTGGCAAGGCGTGACAGCAGAGCATTGTACCTGGAGGTCGGCCACAGCGAAGAAACCCCCTCCAGCGACCGCTTTCGCGCGGCCGCTGCGCGAGCCCGCTTCGCCATGCGCTCAAAGCGCCGGCAGGGCGCCACCGTCTTCAGCTCCGGGCGCGTGTTCAATGACTGGCTGACACGCACACGCGCCGACATCGCGCTGCTGACGACCGATCTGGAGACCGGGCCATACCCGTATGCCGGCATCCCTTGGTTTTCGACGGCTTTCGGCCGCGACGGCGTCATTTCCGCCTTGCAGATGCTTTGGCTCAATCCGGACCTTGCTCGTGGGGTCCTGGCCTTCCTTGCCCACTATCAATCGACCGAGACCTCTGTATTCGACGATGCGGAGCCTGGCAAAATCATGCATGAAACCCGCAAGGGGGAAATGGCCGTGCTGCGGGAGCTGCCGTTCGGCCGCTATTATGGCGGCGTCGACACCACGCCGCTCTATGTCTATCTGGCTTCGTCCTACGCCGATCGCACCGGAGACGAGGCGTTCGTCGATCGCATGTGGAACTCCCTGGGCGCTGCCACTGCGTGGATGGAAGAGGTCGGAGCCCGCAACGGGGAAGGCTTTGTAACCTACAACAGGGCGGCCGACACGGGTCTGTTCAACCAAGGCTGGAAGGACAGTTCCGATGCCATCTTCCATGCCGACGGCACGATCCCCAAAGGACCGATCGCATTGGTCGAGGTGCAAGGTTATGCCTTCGCCGCATATCAGGGAATGGCGGCGCTGGCCGCCAGGCGCGGCGACGACGCAAAGGCGGCGCACTGGAGCGCCCTGGCAGAGAGGATCCGTCAGGCGGTGGAGACGCATTTCTGGATGCCGGACCGCGATTTCTATGCTTTGGCAATCGACGGAGAAGGCAAGCAGTGCGCGGTTCGCACGTCCAATGCCGGTCACCTGCTTTACGTCGGGCTGCCGTCGGCGGAACGGGCTCAGTCAGTCGCCACCCAGCTGATCTCTGGTCATCTCCATAGCGGTTGGGGCGTTCGCACACTGGCCGACGACGAGATCCCATTCAACCCGATGTCATATCATAATGGCTCGATCTGGCCGCACGACACCGCGCTCTGCGCCTCCGGTCTCGCCCGCTATCACGAGCGCGACAGCGTCGTGAAGCTGATGAGCGGTATGTTCGAGGCGGCGGTCCGTTTCAATATGCGGCTGCCAGAGCTGTTCTGCGGCTTTACGCGTGCCGCCAGCGATTCACCGGTGGCCTACCCGGTCGCCTGTCTGCCGCAGGCGTGGTCGGCTGGCGCCGCTTTCATGATGCTGCAGGCTTGCTTGGGCATTCGGGTTGACGGCTGGAAACGCGAAATCACAGTCGAACGCCCGCGGCTGCCGATCGGCATCGACAACATCGTTATCCGCCACCTGGCCATCGGCGAGGCGAAAGTCGATCTCATCTTCGAGCGCATTGGCGACCGTGTTGTGTGTTATCTCGACCACCGCCATGAGGGTCTGGTGCCTCTGGTGGTGCGCTCATAACCAAGGCTCCCCTGCGCTCCGTGATGGACACGGCCATCAATGACTACGGCGCAACTGGTACCTGCGCCGATCGCCAGCGCACCGACTGTAGGGTGATACCTGCGGCATCTGCGAGCGCTGGATTGAGTCGCGCCTGGGTGAGCCTCGACCAGGGTAAGTCGCAATCTGAAGGAATGGCATACACAGCCAGCCCAGCGCAAAACCTGTACGGAGACTCCGCCTGAAGCTCCTTCGGAGCTTTGGCTTTTCGAGCGCATTGATTGGTCGTGAGTTTAGTTGGTCTTCAACTGGCCGACGCGGTTTTCGGCAATCCAGCGGGCGGCAAGCACCAATGCGCCCATACTGAAATCCTTGCCGTGTTTGGCCACCATTTCTTCCGACAGCTTGGCGAGCCGTTCGAAGAATTCGTCCTTGCTCTCGTCCTCGGGGGTGGGTTCGGTTTGCATTTTGTGCTCCTTTTGCATGCGGCCTGCCTTTGCTATTTGAACATCTGTGCGGGAAAGGTGACGATCGCGGCGGTGCCGTCGGCTGCGCCCACTGCCAGGTGGCGTCCGTCGCCGGACCAGACAAGCGCGGTCACCGCGCTGCCCAGCGGCCTGACGAGGAGTTCGTCTCGCGCGCCGATCTGGGCGATGGTGATCCGGCCGTTGGCATAGCCGGCCGCAATCAGTTTTTTCTCCGGGTGCGCAGCCACTGTCTCGACCGGAACCAGCCCGGCTCGGCCGGTCTCCAGCGCGCCCGAGGTGTCGCCGACAAGTGGCGGAGCGGTCATCGACCAGCCGGCGATCCGGAAGGCGCCCGACGCAAACAGCGCATGCTCCGGCCGGCTCCAGCACAGTGTCCTGACCGGCGATGGAAATCCCGCGACGATGCCGTAGCGATCATCGGTCATGCTGACCAGGGCAAAGCCGCCTGTTTCGAGCCCACAGGCCAGCCATGTGCCATCGCCACTCCAGCGGATCGACACCGGGCGCGCCGAAAAAGAAACGTCGCGTATCGGGGTAGCGTCGCCGTCGACCGCCCAGATCGATAGTCCATCATCCCGGCCGCAGGCTAGGCGCCTTCCGCCTGGCGAAAAGGCTAGCGCATCCGTGGACGGTGTCGCATCGTGTCGCAGTCGTACTGCATCGCCTTGGCCGCGTGCCAGGAAGACATCCTGGCCGTTGCTGACGGCTGTGATGGCCGTCCGGGGGTTGTGGTCGACGGCGACGACCGGCCCGTCGATCTTGACCAGCGTCTCCATCACATTGCCGTCCGCGGCCAGATGCACCGCTTCGCCAGCCACCGTTCCAACGAGGAAGCCGAAGGAAAAATAGCTGGCGAGCGGGACGTCTCCATCCCCCAACGCAGCGGTGGCGATCAATGGTGCCGGTGGCTTCTCCCGCGGGCGGATCGTCGTCTGGCCGAGATCGCCGCTCACCCTGATCCGCGATTCCGGCGGCTCCTGGTCCGCGACCGCGGCTATGGCGACCGTTCCGTCCACGCTGGTGCATGCGACAGCCGAGCCATCGGCGCTGAAGCGCAGGTTGGCGATCGCCGACGGGCGACGCCAGCTTCGCGCCAGCAGGTCGAACAAGGTCAGGTTCTGTATCGCGTGCTGGTTCATGACCATTCCCTTCGTCAGTTACCCACCGTCGCCGCGAGGCTGCGGTCGACGTCCTCGACGTCGGCTTCCGCGGCGGCGATGCGTTGCTCGCACCTCGCGCCTTCCTGCATGACCGCCGCGGCTCTCTCCTCCGCCTCATGCAAATCCTGCACCAGTTGCGCGCTGGCGCCGCTCCTGCCGATTTCGAGTTCCAGGCGCAGCACCTCCATCTCGATACCGGCGCGTTTCTGATCGAGCCGCAGCGCCTCGGCAGTCAGCGCGGAGACGTTGGCGACAAGATCGAGCCGGCGGGCGAGCAACATGTCACGCCTGGTAGTTTGCCCCATCGGATCCTCCATCATTTTTCGGTCCCAGCCGTCGGTCCGGTGGTTTTTCGAAAGCCGATAGCAATTTGGGCAATGTGCCGGCCTGCGACTGGAACTGTTTTTCGGCCGTTTCGATGTGGCTCTTGAGCTGATCCCAGATGTCGACACGGATCATCGATGTCGTATCGCCGGTAAGGCGCTCGATCTCCTCGACGCGGAACTGCCGCGACAGCGAAACGCCGGAAAACACGAAGTCGCGCAACAGGATCGCATGGTTCTCGATGAACAGATGGATCATCGGATGCGTTTCCGTGGTGACGCCGCCGGCGGCAAGCTCGGCCCGGATGAAGTCTTGGAAGTGGCTCTGGAGGCGATGTTGGCTCTCGCCCATAAAGCGCATGACAAAGACCAGGTCACTGGGCATCAGCCTGACAAGATCGCCGGTGACGCCATCAGCCTGGCTGGACATTGGTTCGGGCTGCCTCCGGCTGTCTTTGTCGTTCGCCACGGTTTTTCTCCAGTGCGAGGCCCGCCCGTGAGCCATCGCCCTCAAATAGTAGAGAAAGGAGAAGAATAAAATAGATGATGTGTGTTTTTTCAAATTTGCTGCGAATGCTAACTTGATATATCGCAATTGCGAATAGATATTAAATATTACATGCGTACGTTACAACTGTAAAAGAACGTTACAGTTGCCGTCCTCTTCATGTGCCGAAAGGGCGGCGATTTGTTTTTAGCGTCAGGCACGGGCGCCATTTTCAAGTTGGCACGGCGCTTGCTTTATACATTTCCACAAGAAGCCCATCGCGCTTTTGACGCGGTGCCAAAAGAACGAAGGAACGGAGGAAGCAGGTCACCTCGCTTCGATACGCCCATCGCAAATGCGGTTGGCTCCGCGGTCCCTGCCAAACGCCTCGAGAACCTTTGCCACGATCCACTTGAATGGCCGGACCATGAGTCGCGCCTGACTGCGCAACCCTTTGTCGTGCCGTTCGCACTCTCACTAGCGGTGCTGTGCGCCGCTCCATGCCGGGGGTCAAGGGACCTGCGGCTCAAACCTGGTGGAGGCTTATGACCATGACGTCTCTGACGCTCAACAAGATTACCTCGCAACGCGGAATCTCCGTCGGCGAGGCAACCAAGAAGATTGCCGATCTCGGCTGGAATCCTTCCTACGTCCAGGAAGCGATGACGTTTCCGACGGACTACAAGATCAACAAGACGCCGCGCGACCCGATGAAGCAGGTTTTGCGGTCCTACTTCCCGATGCAGGAAGAGAAGGACAACCGGGTCTACGGCGCGCTGGATGCGGCGCTGCGCGGCGACATGTTCCGCAATGTGGAACCGCGCTGGGTCGAGTGGATGAAACTCTTTTTGGCGATCATTCCCTTCCCGGAAATTTCGGCTGCCCGCTCGATGGCGATGGTCGCCCGTATCGCCCCTGGCGAGGAACTCAGGACCGGCTTCACGATGCAGATGATCGACGAGTTCCGGCACTCGACGATCCAGATGAACCTGAAGAAATGGTACATGGAGAACTACATCGATCCGGCTGGCTTCGACATCACCGAGGAAGCCTTCGGAAAATGCTACGCCACGACCATCGGCCGGCAGTTCGCTGAAGGCTTCATCACCGGCGACACCATGACTGCCGCCTGCATGTACCTTACCGTGGTGGCCGAGACCGCCTTTACCAACACGCTCTTTGTCGCCATGCCTTCGGAAGCCGCCCGCAACGGCGACTATGCGCTGCCGACCGTCTTCCTGTCGGTGCAGTCCGACGAGAGCCGGCATATCGGTAATGGCCACTCACTGCTGATGGCGGCTCTCAAGGAGCCGGAAAATCATCTGCTGCTCGAGCGCGACCTGCGCTATGCCTTCTGGCAGAACCACGCGATCGTCGATGCGGCCATCGGCACCTTCATCGAATACGGCACCACCAACCGCGACAAGAACAAGGAGTCTTACGCGGAAATGTGGCACCGCTGGATCTATGAGGATTACTACCGCACCTACATGCTGCCGCTCGAGAAATACGGCATCAAGGTCCATCACGACGACGTCCAGGCGGCCTGGGAACGCATCACCAAGAAGAACTATGTCCACAAGGTCGGACAGTTCTTCGCGGTCGGCTGGCCGGTCAACTTCTGGCGCATCGAAGCCCAGACCGACAAGGACTTCGAGTGGTTCGAGCACAAATATCCGGGCTGGTACGCCGAATTCGGCGACTTCTGGAAATGGTACGCCAAGCTCAGCCACAAGGGCGAGAAGGTACTGCTGTTCAACAGCGACGTCGGCTACGTCTATCCACATCGCTGTTGGTCCTGCCTTGTTCCCTGCCTGATCCGCGAGGATATGGTGGTCGGCGAGATCGACGGCCAGTTGCACACCTTCGCCCACGAACTCGACAAGTGGACTGCCACCGTGGCGTTCGCCGACGAATATCAGGGCCGTCCGACACCCGCGATGGGCCGCTTCAGCGGCAAGCGCGAATGGGAGACGCTCTATGACGGCTGGGATCTGGCCGATGCCATCAAGGACCTGAACTTCGTCCGCTCCGACGGCAAGACGCTGGTCCCGCAGCCGCATATGCGTTTCGCCGACAAGGAGATGTGGACGCTGGACGACGTGCGAGGCAACAAGCTCGGGTCGCCGCTCAACGCGCTGCGTGCCATGTCACCCGCGGACCGTGAGAAGCACCTGGCGGAATACCGGGCCGGCTTCACGATCACCCCCTGCAACTGATCAGGCCAAAGGGGGGCGGGTTCGTCCCGCCCCTTCCTTTCACTGGAGGTCCGTATGTCGGAAACCCACACGGTCAGGCTCAGCCCGGTCGGCGTCGAATTTGATGTCGAAAATGGCGAAACGGTACTCAACGCCGCTTTCCGCCAGGGCATCGCCCTGCCGCACGGCTGCAAGGAAGGGCAATGCTCGGCCTGCAAGAGCGTGGTGCTCGAAGGCGAAGTCGACATGCTGAAATACTCGACTTTCGCGCTGAACGACATGGAGAAGGAGAGCGGCCACGTCCTTTTGTGCCGCTGCATCGCCTACTCCGATCTGGAAGTCGAGCTTCTCAACTACGACGAGGAGATTTTGGCGAAAGCGATCGCCGTGAAGACGTTCAACGGCCGGATTGCTCTGATCGAGCACCTGACCCACGACATTCGCGGCATCGAGATCGAACTCGGCTCGCCGATAAAGTTCTGGGCGGGGCAATATGTCGACATCACGGTTACCACGGAAAAAGGGGAGACGATTACGCGCTCGTTCTCCATGGCAAATACGCCGGACCAAACCGAAAAACTCTGCTTCATCATCAAAAAATACCCTGAGGGAAAGTTCTCTGGAGAACTCGATTCCGGAGGAATCAAGGTTGGAGCCGAAGTCACCGTCGTCGGACCCTACGGAACCTGTTTCCGTCGGGAAGAACGGCAAGGACCCCTAGTCCTGGTCGGCGCCGGCTCGGGCATGTCGCCGATCTGGTCGATCCTCAACGACCATCTGAAGAGCGGCGAGAAACGTCCGGTCTATTTCTTCTACGGTGCCAGGACCCGCAACGACCTGTTCTATCTCGACAGGATCGCCGAGCTGGTCGGCCAGCATTCGGATGTCACTTTCATTCCCGTGCTGTCGCACGCGACTGATGACGCCGAATGGGAAGGCGAACGCGGTTTCGTACACCAGAGTGTCGATGCCAAGCTCAAGCAACTTGCGGTCGACGGGCAGGGCGATGTCCATGCCTGTGGCCCGCCACCGATGATTGATGCGCTTCAGCCGGTTTTATTCATGAACGGGTTCGAGACGGAGCGGATCTTCTTCGACAAGTTCATCACATCGACAGGTGCTACGCCGACCCACTGAGGGGACGGCCACGCAACTGCAACCACAACTGCAACAAGGGAGTGAAGACTATGCCAGCTATCTCGAGTTCAGTCGGATCCGGAGCCGCCGGCGCGGCGATCTTTGCCGATTCCGACAGCCGGAAGTACCGGTATTTCGACCCGAAGGGCCAGCGCGCCACGCACTACGAAGACATGACGGTCGACGTGCAGCCTGACCCGGAGCGTTACCTGATCCAGGACTGGATCATCTCCTTTGCCGACGGCAAGGGCGCTTATGTCAAGCAGAACACTGCTGCGCAGAGCTCCAACTGGCATGCCTTTCGCGCCCCCGATCAGGAATGGGAACGCACGCACTACCAGCGCCAGTCGAAAATCGAGACGATGGTGCAGAGCGTCATCAACAACGCCCGCAAGTCGGGGGCGCCCAAGACCTTCGACAAGGCCTGGGTCAAGATTCTGCAGACGCAGCTCGGCGCCTGGAAGCACTCCGAATTCGGGCTCGGCACCTCGCTGATGCAGGCGCAGCGTTACGGCTACACCCAGATGATCAACAACGCGACGCTGACCAACTCGTCCTACAAGCTGCGGCTTGCCCAGGACATCACGCTCTACCTTGCCGAGATCGGCATGGACCTTCCCGGCTGGGACGACGAACTTGGCAAGAAGGCCTGGCTCGAGGACAACAACTGGCAAGGTACCCGCGAGGCGGTCGAAACCATCATGGGCGCGACCGACTATCTCGAACAGTATTTCGCCATCAACATCGTCTTCGAGCCGCTGGTCGGGGAAGCATTCCGCTCAGGCTTCCTGATGCAGATCGCCGCCGCCAACCACGACTTCATAACGCCTGCGGTGATCTCGGCCGCCGAGGCCGACTACGAACGCAACCTCGCCAACACGATCGACCTCATGCACATGCTCGCCAACGACGAGAAGCACGGCGCGGCGAACAAGAAGCTCTTCCAGGGCTGGGTCGAGAAACACGGCGCGCTCGCCGACAAGGCAGCCACCGGCCTGCAGCCGATCTGGTCGATGCCGCATTCCAAGCCGGTCGCATTTGCGGATGTCCGTGCCAAATCCGAGGAACGGATTGGTCAGATACTCCGCGAACTTGGCCTCAAGCGGTGACACAGGGAGAAACCGTCATGTCAACTGCAGCACGCGACGCATCGCAATCCAACATCTTCAGGGCGATGAAGGACATCACCTTCGAACAGACGATTTCGCATCAGTGCGGCGTCACCATGAACGACTCGGTGGAAGCCAGGGCCATCGCTGAATTCATGGGCCTGAAGCCGAACGTGACCGTAACCTACCAACCGGCGATGATCCGGATCGACGGCACCGGCAAACTGATCTTCAAAATGGACGAGATCAGCGAATATCTCGGCCGCGAGATGACGGCGGAAACGTTCGAGGTCAACAGCTCGACCCACTACGGGCGGATGGTGCGCATCGACGACAACACCGTGATCCTGTTCGGCAACATGGACGAGATGTTCGAATACATCGAATAGCCAGCAAAAAATCAGGCGTGCCGGCTGGTTGCGGCACGCCGAACCGATCAACACGCATCTTGCGGAGGAAAGAATGTTTAGGACACCGGAAGGCAAGGATATTTTCGTGGTCGACGGCCACACCCATTTCTGGGACGGCAGCCCGGAAAACCAGAAGAATATTCACGGCAAGCAGTTTATCGATTGCTTCTACGCCTATCACACGGGGATGAGCCCCAAGGACCAGCTGTGGGAGAAGAGCAAGTTCGAGAAATACAGTGCCGACGATCTCTATCGCGACCTGTTCATCGACGGTCCAGATGACATGGCGATCGTCCAGTCGACCTATCTCAAGGACTTCTACAAGAACGGCTTCAACACGATCGAGCGCAACGCCGAGGTGGCCAAGCGTTATCCGGAGCGTTTCATCGTCAACGGCGCCTTCGATCCGCGGGACGGTGAGAAGGCGCTTGAGTACATCCATTTCCTCAAGGAGACCTACGACGTCAAGGGCGTGAAGATGTACACGGCCGAATGGAACGGCGCCTCCAAGGGCTGGAAGCTCACCATCCCGATGCCTACAAATGCTTCGAACTCTGCGACAAGCTTGGCATCAGGAACATTCACGTCCACAAGGGCCCGACGATCCTGCCGCTCTCGAAGGATGCGTTCGACGTGCATGACGTCGATCATGCGGCGACGGATTTCCAGGGCCTCAACTGGATCATCGAGCATTGCGGCCTGCCGCGTCTTGACGATTTCTGCTGGATCGCGACCCAGGAAACCAACGTCTATGGCGGGCTTGCGGTAACGCTGCCCTTCATCCATTCCCGCCCGCGCTATTTCGGCGAGGTCATCGCCGAACTGCTGTTCTGGATCGGGCCGGAGAAAATCCTGTTCGGTTCCGACTACGCGATCTGGACGCCACGCTGGCTGGTCGAGAAATTCTGGGCCTACCAGATCCCCGACGACATCGCCGCAGAACGCGGCGTGCAACTGACCGACGAGATCAAGGAGAAGATCCTCGGTCTTAATGCCGCGCGTCTCTACAACATCGACATCGCAGCCAAGAAGAAGGCGCTCGCCAGTTCGCCCTTCAGCATCGCGGCGGAGTAGGGGCCATGGCAACCGCCGCCAGCGTTTCCGGCAACCGCGAGAAGGAGCTCTGGCGGTGCCTTGGTGAGGTCAATGACCCCGAACTCGACGAACCGATTACCGAGATGGGCTTCGTCGAGCGAGCCGTGATGACGGGCGATGGCAGCGTGGAGATAGATTTCCGCCTGCCGACCTACTGGTGCTCGCCCAACTTCGCGTTCCTGATGCTGGACGGCGTCCGCAAGGCGCTCGACCAACTCTCATGGTCGCCGGCCTATCGCGTCAAGCTGCACGACCACATGTTCGCGGAAGAGGTCAATCGCGGCATGGCAGCCGGCAAGACATTCGGCGATATTTTCGCTGAACTTGCCGAGGATCAGGATCTCGGCGCCTTGCGCGAAACCTTCAGGATGAAGGCATTCAAGCGGCGCCAGGAGGCGGTTTTGCGGGGCCTTCGGCAGCATGGTCTGACGGATCGGGAAATCCTCGGCATGGACCTGCCGGCATACGACGTCGCGCGGCTCGAGGCGGGCGAAGCGGCCAAACAGAAGCCGAGATACCGGGCGGCTCTGATCGAGCGTTTTCCCGGCCGCCGGGCGGATGATCCTGTCTTCGTAACCTGGGAAGGGCAACGCATACAGACTGCCGCACTCGGCGCCCATCTCGCTGAACTGCGCGGTGTGCGCGTCAATATGGAGTTCAACGGCGCGCTTTGCCGTGGGCTCAAGCAGACCAGATACAAGGAACTTCATGTGGTCGACGGCGAACCGACACTGGTCGATTTCATCATGGATCGCGTGCCGGCACGAGCCGCGCCGACCGCCTGAAGTAGAGCCGAAAACAACGGCCTCCCTTGCACGAGGCCCCTAACCAACAACCCGCCCGTAAGGCGGAAGGAGGAATCATGCCCAAAATAATGCTTCACAACTCCGACGCCCGTCGTGCTCTCGCCCGTGGCGTCTTTCGGCTGGCCGCTGCCGTCGAGCCGACGCTCGGCCCCAAAGGCATGAACGCGATGATCGATCGGCCGATCGGCACGCCGATGGTGACCCGTGACGGCGTCAGCATCGCCTCCGAGATCGAATTGCACGACCGTTTCGAAAACATGGGCGCGCAGGTCGTTCGCGAAGTGTCGATGCAAACCAACGAGGTCGCCGGCGACGGTACCACGACTGCCATCGTGCTCGCCAACGCTCTCATCCAGGGCGGTGTGGAAGCGAATGAACGCGGCGTGAAATCCGTCGATCTGTGCAAGGGTATCGACCTTGCCGTGACAGCGGTGGTGGCGGCGCTCAAGGCTTCGGCCAAACCGGCTAAGGGCAACGGCATTCTCGCCTCGGTCGCCAACATTGCGGCGACCAATACCAAGCTTGGCGCACTGGTGGCGGAAGCCCACCAGCGGGTGGGGGCCGAAGGCGTCATCACCACGGACTTCAGCGTCACCACCGAGACCACGCTCGATGTGGTCGAGGGCATGTCCTTCGACCGCGGCTATCTCTCTCATCACATGGTGACTGACCAGGAGAAGATGGAGGCTGTTCTCGAACGGCCGTACATCCTGATGACCGATCTCAAGATCAAGCAGCCCGAGGCGCTGGATGCGGCTCGCCGCATTGCCGCCGAGGATGGTCGGCCGCTGCTGATCGTGTCCGAGGAAATGTCGCCGGAAGTCGTGGTAACGCTGCTCGGCAAGCAAGGACCTGGAAAATACCTCGTTGTCCATCCGCCGGAATATGGCCATTGGCGCAAGGCGATGATGGAGGATCTGGCGATCATCACCGGCGGCAAGGTGATCGCGCGCGACCTCGGCGGTCGGCTGGAGGACATCACCGCCGACGATCTCGGAACGGCTGACCGGGTGAAGACCAGTTCGTCCTACACCTCGATCATCCGCGGCGGCGGCGACCACGCGGCAATCGCGTCGCGTCGCGCTCAGGTGCAGCGGCAGTATGAAGCTTCGCCGCCGAATATCGATCAGGACAAGTTGCGCGAACGCCTGGCCAAGCTTTCTGGCGGCACCGCGATTCTCTATGCCGGCGGTGTCACGCCGGTCGAGCAAAAGCGAACCATTCAGCTCATCGAGGATTCGCTGAATGCGGTGCGCGCCGCATCCGAAGAGGGCGTGGTCGCCGGAGGTGGCTCGGCGCTTGCCCAGATCGCGCCGCTGCTCGACAAGGTGGCGGCAGACGTCGACGGCGATGTCGCCGAAGGCGTGCGCCTGGTGCGATCGGTGCTGTCGCGGCCGCTCTGGCGCATAGCCGTCAATGCCGGCGCCGATCCCGAAGCGGTCGTGGCGGAAGTCACGCGCATCAACGGCGGCTACGGCTACAACGCGTCTGCCGGCAGCTACCAGAACATGTTCGAGGCAGGGATCATTGATCCGGTCCGCGTCACCTACACAGCACTCGCCAACGCAGCTTCGGTGGCGACGCTGATCCTGACCACCGAAACGCTGATCGGCCATCTCGCCGAGGACGAGGACCCGACGGCCGGACCGGCTCGCGGTGGCGGCTCTGAAAAGCTCGGCCGCGCCTGAAGCAATCCGAACAATCTCGACGTTGAAAGGATACGACGATGAAAGCTGCCAGACTTTACGAATACGACCCGCATATGAACGTCCAGCTCAGGGTCGAGGAGGTCAAGGCGCCGACCATTACCGCTCCCGACGAGGTCATAGTGCGGGTAGGTGCTGCCGGCCTCTGCCGAACCGACCTCCACATCATCGAGGGTGTGTGGAAGCCGACCATGGATCCAGAGGGGACGCTGCTGCCTTACATCATGGGCCATGAAAATGCAGGCTGGGTCGAGGAGGTCGGCAGCGGCGTCAGGTCGGTCAAGCGCGGTGACGCCGTGATCTGCCACCCCTTCCGCTCGTGCGGCATCTGCCTCAACTGCCGCCACGGCGAGGATATGTACTGCGATAACGGCCAATTTCCGGGCCTCGGCATGAACGGCGGTTTCGCGGAGTATTTCATCACCAGCGAGCGTTCGTTGATCAAGCTGAACGCCAACGTCACGCCGATCGAGGTGGCGCCGCTTGCCGATGCCGGCATCACCGCTTATCGCGCCGCCAAGCGCGCCGCCAAACTGCTGCGACCAGGGAGCTATTGTGTGCTGCTCGGCATAGGCGGGCTCGGCCACATCGCGCTGCAATCGCTGCACGCGATCTCGGGCTGCCGCATCATCGCCGTCGATCGCGAGCCGGCAGCACAGGTGCTGGCCAAGGATCTCGGCGCCGACTTCGTCCTCGATGGCGGGCCGAACGTCATCGAGGAGGTCAGCCAGATCACCGGCGGAGGCGCCCATGTGGTCATCGATTTCGTCGGCGAGCTCGGCGTCGAAAACATCTGCTGGAAGATGGTGCGCAAGGGCGGGCAACTGTTCGTCGTCGGCTATGGCGGCAATATCAATGTGCCGACCGCCCATCTCGTCATCGAGGAGATCAACATCGGCGGCAGCCTGGTCGGCAATTTCACCGAGCTTATCGAACTGATGGAGCTCAACGCCGACGGCAAGGTGAAGATGCACTACACCGAATACAACCTTGCCAGCATCAACACTGCGCTCGACGATTTCAAGAACCGCCGGTTCACCGGCCGCGGCGTCATCGTGCCCTGAAATATATGGGCCGGATTTCGCGCGGTCGGGTGCGGTGTCCGGTCACATCTAGAGGGAGAGAAAGGGTCCGGGCGGCATCACCAAGATCGGCGCGGCTGTGGCAATTTCGCTGACCATTGGCATGACTTTCCCCAGCCAGTGGCGCGAATGCCGCTCGGCGCTTTTGTGCCGGTGACGGGTTCTGATCCTAGAGGAAACCGCGGCGGATGCCGTATTGGTCGAGTTTGCGATAGAGTGTCGGCCGGGAAATACCGAGCCGCCGCGCGACCCGACTGAGATTGCCGCCCTCGGCCGCCAATGCGTTCTTCATCGCCTGGCGTTCCGCCTCGACGAGTGTGCCTCCAGGCGACTCGGCCGACAGGGTCTTGCCATCATCGGACGTGGCGCTGGGCGCCGCGATTTCACCGGGGAGATCGTGGAGCCCGATATCTCGGCCCCGCGCCAGGACATGCAACCGCCCGATGAGGTTCCTCAGTTCGCGTACATTGCCCGGCCATTGATAGGCGAGCAGGGCATCGAGCGCTTCTTGGGAAAATTCCAGCGGGTCCTCGCCCGCTGCGGTGGCGATCTGCCGGTTGAAATGTTCGACCAGCAGCAGCACATCCTCGCCACGCTCGCGCAGCGGTGGAACAGTGATCGAAACCGCGCCAATTCGATAGTAGAGATCGCGGCGGAATCGGCCTGTGGCAATTTCGTGCTTGAGATCGCGATTGGTCGAGGCGACCAGGCGCACGTCCACCGGGCGGCCCCGGCTGTCGCCAATGCGGTTGACCACGCGCTCTTCCAGGACACGCAGCAGAAACGGCTGGATCTCGAGCGGCAATTCGCCGATCTCGTCGAGACTGAGGACGCCGCCATGGGCGAGCTCGAAAACCCCCGGTTTGCCTTCACGCGAGGCGCCGGTAAAGGCGCCGGCGACATGGCCGAACAACTCGCTGCCGAACAGGTCCCTGGTGATCGCCCCGCAATTCATGGCGATGAACGGATCGTTCGCCGTGCGCCGGCCGCCGGCATGGACAAGCCGCGCAAACAGCTCTTTCCCGACCCCTGTTTCACCCTCGACCAACAGCGATGTTACGCTGCTCGACCGGGCGACGCGGCGGGCGACGTCGATGGCGGCATGCAGCGCTTCGCTTTCGCCGACGATCATGGCGACAGCATCCTGAAGATGCTTGTTCACTTCCCGGTGGACCACCGCCGCACTGGAGACTGCCGGCACGGAGGGGAACACCAGCGCCGCGCCGCGGAGGTCGCCATCGAGCTTGAGCGGGGTGATATGGCAGGATCGCAGATGGGCCGGCAGCGCCCTGGCAAGGTCGGCTTCGGAGCCGGAGGACGGAAGGTTCATCAGCCAGCGGCCACGGCCTGGCTCCATCGGGCCGTCCATCATCTCAGTGGCCTCGCCATCAGGCACATTGTTGCAGAAGATGGCACGACCGCGGTGGTCGACGATTACCAGCCCGTCCTTTCGGCGGTAGCCGGGAGCCGATGAAATGAAAGCTTCGAGCAGGCGCGTGCGCTGTTCCTGCTGCTGTTCGGCCAATGCCTTTTCGATCTGCCGGGCTGTCGCGGCGACGAGCGCGGTGTTGTGCGGCCTGAAGATCGGCGAATAGCCTGACAGGTCGACCACACCGATGATCTTGCCGTCCAGCGGGTCGCGAATCGGCGCGCCGGCGCAGGTCCAGGATTTGATGCCGGCACAGAAATGCTCGGCCGCATGCACGAAAGTCGGCTCGCCGGTCCACAGCGCCGTACCGATGCCGTTCGTCCCGACGGCATCCTCGTTCCATTTGCCGCCGATGGCCAAGTGGATATCCATGCCGTCATGCAGCGTCTTCTTGTCGCCGATGGCGTCGATCAGCACGCCGTCGCTGTCGGCCAGAACCAGCATCGCGCCGGTCCCGTCCAGTAACTGGCCAAGCGATGCGAACGACCGCCGCGCCGCCGAAAGCAGTTCTGCATTGGCCCGGGTAAGATATTCGATTTCGTCGCGATCACTGCTCAGCGGCGCTTCAATGCCTTGAGCGTTGATGCCGCCGGTGGCACTGCGATACCAGGAATCGTGAATGAGGGAGCGGACGTGGCTTGGGTGGACAGCATCGCCGGCGCATTTGGGCTCGTCAGCCAGGAAACTTTCCCAGGCGCGCATGGTGGCATGCTCGTCATAGTCGATGTTGCTCAGAGCCATTTGGCCGGTGGTCAGCGATCTACGCGCCGGAAGGGCATCGATCTTCATCTGATTTGGGGCTATCTCGCGTTTCATTCAGTCATCACAGAACCTTTGTTTCATTCAGTCATCACAAAACCTTTGAGGCATGCCATTTCTGTATGCTGTCGCGTTCGTAGGCTGCCGCGAGTTGGACGTGAAGAAGCACGCCCAGGCGTTAGCCTGATCAGTTGATGCCGAGTTTCGCGCCGATGTCGAAGGCAAGCTGTTCTTCGGTATAGGTGGCAGCGAGGCGGGATCCGTCCATGTCGGCAAGCGCCTCGGCAACGATTTCGTCGACCGGCGAGAAGAAGCCATTCTGCTTTGTAGCCAGCACGAAGACCTGGTCGCCGCCGCGGTCGCGGATATCGCCGATGTGATGAAGTTGACGGCCGGTGTTCCGATCCTTCGAAATGACGCGGCCGTTCATGGTGACTTGGATGGACGGCTTGGCCTCGGCAACCGGTGCCGCGCCGCCACCGACATGGATGATCAGGCCTTCCGCCTTTGGTTGCTGTCGTGGCTTCCTGGAAGCTGAATAGCCGCCACCGCTGATCTGGTCGGCAAGGCGGACGATGGTCGAGCGGTTCTGCTCGATCAGTCTTTTGACGTGTGCGTCCTCGCGCCGCGGGCCATCCCGCTTGGAGATAATCTCGACCATGAATCCTCCCAGATTCGCTCCGCGTCGCCGTTTCTACAGCTCAATTCTTCTTTTGCGGTGAACCCTACACCGCCTCGGCGAAGTTCGCCATTCATATCAAGATAGCGCCAAAATTTGCTTTGCTGGTAGCAGGCGGCTGCTACACGGGATTTCCGATAACCGGAACGCCCGCTTGCTCAGATGCACGCCCGCTGCCATGCCGGCCTCGGCATGCGGCTTGACTTCATTGAGGCGACGGTGAAAGGCGAGAGGCTCGACTTGCGACGGACTATCTGCTCGCCAGCGTCGCTACAAGATCGCTGAAGCGTTCGCCCTGGATGCTGACATGCTGCCGCAGGAGCGTGCGCGCCTGCTCCGCGTCGCCGGCGAGGATTGCTTCCACGATCGCGCCATGCTCGGCGAACGACGTGGCAACGCGGTTGCGCACGCGCAGTTGGAGACGCCTGTAGGGCTGCAGACGGCGGTGCAGTGCGACGCACTGCTCGGCCAGAAAACCGCTGTGGCTGGCAGTGTAGATAGCTTTGTGAAAGCGTTCGTTATCGTAATAATATGCGTCGCTGTCGCCGGCCGAAGACGAACGCTCGCAATCTGCATGCGCGGCCAGGATAGTTGTGCGATCGGCATCGGTGAACCGTCGCGCGGCCAGCGAACCGGCCAAGCCTTCAAGTTCCGCCATCACCTCGAACATTTCGAAAATGCGGTGCGGTCCCGGATCGATCACCACGGCACCCCGGCGCGGCCGGATCTCCACCAGCCCGATTGCGTTCAACTGCATCAGCGCCTCGCGCACCGGCGTCCTCGACACGCCGAAGCGTGTTGCCAATTGCACCTCGTCAAGTCGTGCACCGGGGGCGAAGTCGTTCGAGATTATGCCGTTTTCAATCTCGTCACGTAGGCGCTGAACGACATTCTCCGACATTTTCTGGGCCTTCCAATGCAGCATGATAAATCTTGTATGCAAGAACATTGACTTTGCGTACAAGAACGTTTAAGAACAATACCACAAAAGGCAAGTCGCACACAAATGGGTGGACGCATCCGAGCACCCGGCACGCGTCGAGGCCGCGCGGCGGGTCTGCTTGCGCCGATTTCGATTTTTTTGCCAGGAGGGACTCCGACATGGCAGGCATCTCGTTCTTTAGCGATATGGTGCAAAGCATTACCGATCGCGGCCGCAGGCTGGTTGCGGCAGGGGCGCGCAGCGAACCGGTCCAAGCCGAGACGAATATCGAAACACTCTGCGACATGCTGTTGTCCAGCCGGGGCGAGGCCTCGGGCATGGCATTGGCCGCCGAGGTCCTTCAGCGCTGGGCCCAACTGGACGCGGCCGGTCAGCAAGACTTCGCGCGTATGCTGCACGAACAGTTCGGCCCAGACATCGCCAAGCTTGACAAAGCCATCGAGCGCTACCGCAGCGACAGGAGCTCGGACGCCGTCATCGAACTGCACCAGGCCGCCGAGCCGCGTCGCCAGGAACTGGTGCGCAGACTGAACCTGGCCCCCAAAGGCACGGCAAGGCTGGTGGAGATGCGCGAACGCCTATTAGCCATGAAGGATGCGACGGAACCGTTTCGCGCTGTCGATGCCGACTTCGCCCACCTGTTCGGCTCATGGTTCAACCGCGGTTTTCTGACCCTGCGTCCGATCGACTGGTCCACGCCAGCTGACATCCTGGAGAAGATCATCAAATACGAGGCGGTGCATGAAATCGCCGGCTGGGAGGAGCTGCGGCGGAGGCTAGCTCCAGCCGACCGCAGATGCTTTGCGTTCTTCCACCCGCGTCTCGCAGACGATCCGCTGATCTTCGTCGAGGTTGCGCTGACCAGGGCGATTCCCTCTGCCATCGCTGATGTGCTCGATGTAAACCGTTCGCCGATCACGGCCCAGGACGCCACCACCGCTGTCTTCTATTCTATCTCCAACTGCCAGGACGGACTGCGTGGCATCTCTTTCGGGAATTTTCTGATCAAGCAGGTGGTGGAGGATTTGCGCCGCGACCTGCCCGGCTTGAAGACCTTCGTGACGCTGTCGCCGGTTCCGGGTTTCGCTGGCTGGCTGGCAAGACTGCGCAAGGCGGCCGATGCCAGCCTCGATGATCGGACCCTCAAGACGCTCGAGCTGCTGGACGATCCGGGCTGGGCGGACAATCCGCCGAAGGCACAGGCCGTTGAAGCGGTGCTTCTCCCGCTCGCCGCACGCTATTTCATTAGGGAACGAGCCACCGGCAGACGGCCGGTCGATCCTGTGGCGCGTTTTCATTTGGGCAACGGCGCTCGCCTTGAACGGCTGAACTTCCTCGCCGATCGCTCCGCCAAGGCGATGCGGCAGTCCCACGGCTTGATGGTCAACTACTTTTACAAGTTGGACGACATCGAGGCGAACCACGAAGCCTTGGCGCAGCATGGCGAAATAGCCGCTTCGCCGGAGGTAAGAAAACTGGCGGCAACCGCTTCGACCGACACCGATATCGCGGCCCCGGTTCATCGACGCCGCACCGAAATGCAGAAAACCTAATAAGCAGATTGGGAGGAGTTCAATGAGCAATCATCTGTTCGACGCCATGCGAGCATCCGCTAAGTCAGGCGAGTCGATTTTCATCGAGACTATTGATGGTCAGCGTTGGACCTATGCAGATGCGCTGCGGCTCTCCGGACAGATCGCCAGCGCAATTGATGTGCTCGGCGTTCGCCCGGGCGACCGCGTCGCGGTCCAGGTGGACAAGAGCCCGCAGGCTCTGATGCTCTATCTCGCATGCGTGCGCTGCGGGGCGATCTATCTGCCGCTGAATACCGCCTATACGCTGGCTGAACTCGACTATTTTATCGGTGACGCCGAACCGCGGCTCGTCATCGTCTCCTCGAAGTCGGGAACTGATGTCGAGACGATCGCGCACGGCTACGGCGCGATTGTCGAAACGCTCGATGCGGACGGCGCCGGGTCGCTCATGGAGTTGGCCCGCGACGAGTCTGACGATTTTCTCGACGCGGCGCGCGCGCCTGACGATCTCGCCGCGATCCTGTACACATCTGGAACCACCGGCCGTTCCAAGGGCGCAATGCTGACGCACGACAACCTTTTGTCCAATGCAATAGCACTGCGCGAATGGTGGCAGGTGACGGCAGCCGACCGGCTGATCCACGCGCTGCCGATTTTTCACACGCATGGGCTCTTCGTGGCGACCAATGTCACACTCATCGCCGGCGCCTCGATGTTTCTGCTGCCAAAGTTCGATCCGGAGGAAATCCTTTCTCTGATGCCGCGGGCGACGCTGATGATGGGCGTGCCGACCTTCTATGTCCGGTTGCTGCAGCATGAGGGCCTGAACCGGGAGACGGTCGCCAACATCAGGCTGTTCATCTCCGGCTCGGCGCCGTTGCTCGCTGAAACGCACGCCGCATTCGAGCAGCGCACCGGTCACGCCATTCTCGAACGCTACGGCATGACCGAAACCAACATGAACACCTCAAACCCCTATGACGGCGAGCGAAGGGCAGGGACAGTAGGTTTCCCACTCCCGGGCGTGTCGGTGAGGGTCACCGATCCGGCCACCGGCGAGACGCTCGGACCAGGCAAAACCGGCATGATCGAGATCAAGGGCCCGAACGTTTTCCGGGGTTATTGGCGGATGCCTGAAAAGACCGCGGCGGAGTTCACCAAGGACGGCTATTTCATCAGCGGCGACCTCGGCAAGATCGATGAGGCGGGCTATCTCCACATCGTCGGCCGCGACAAGGACCTGGTGATCTCCGGCGGCTACAACATCTACCCGAAGGAAGTCGAGGGTGAGATCGATCAACTCGACGGCGTCGCCGAGAGTGCGGTCGTCGGCATTGCACATCCGGATTTCGGCGAGGGGGTGACGGCCATCGTGGTGCTCAAGCCCGGTGCCACAATGGACGAAAAGGCCGTGCTGAACGCGCTGCGCGACCGCCTCGCGCGCTACAAGCAGCCGAAACGGGTGATCTTCGCCGAGGACCTTCCGCGCAACACCATGGGAAAGGTGCAGAAGAACCTTCTGCGCGACCGGTTCAGCAACCTGTACATGCCCGCCTCCTAGAGCATGATGCCGAAAAGTGTGAAGCGGTTTTCGGACGACATCATGCTCTATCTCTTTGATTTAGAGCCGGATTTAGATTTCAGGTCGACTCCTGAAATCATCCGGCTCTAGGAGGCGCTGACGACCCTGCGTTGGTGCTTGGGAGCGAGACCAACGCAGGCTGATCTACCACCGATGGAAATGAGAACGGGCGCCTGAAGGCGTTTCCCGAGGGAGGAAGCTATGAACATCCAGATTCTGTCGATTGCGCTGCTGATCGGCATGTTCGTGATCGCCACCATGCAGCCGATCAATATGGGCGCGCTCGCCTTCGCATGCGCCTTTCTGGTCGGCTCGCTCGTCATGGCGATGAAGCCGGCGGAAATATTTGCTGGCTTCCCGAGCGACCTCTTCCTGACATTGGTCGGCATTACCTACCTGTTCGCCATCGCCCAGATCAACGGTACTATCGATTGGCTGGTCGAGGGCGCGGTCAAACTGGTGCGCGGACATGTGGCGTGGATTCCCTGGGTCATGTTCCTGGTCGCGGCCGTCATCACCGGCTTCGGTGCGCTTGGACCTGCGGCGGTCGCCATCCTGGCCCCGGTGGCGCTGGGTTTTGCGTTCCAGTACCGCATCAATCCGGTCATGATGGGATTGATGGTTATTCACGGTGCACAGGCGGGCGGCTTTTCGCCGATCAGCGTCTATGGCGGCATTACCAACCAGATCGTCGAAAAGGCGGGGTTGCCGTTCGCGCCGACATCACTGTTTCTCTCCAGCTTCTTCTTCAATCTGGCCATCGCCGTCCTCGTATTCTTCGTCTTCGGCGGCTCAAAGGTGCTGCGTAAGTATTCGGTCGCGTCGGGACCGCTGCCTGACCTCCACCCCGAAGGCGTCACGCAGTCAATCGTCGGCCACGGCGGCACGCCGGCTACTCCGATCAGCCATCACGTCTTTGAGGAGCAGACAAAAAATGTGTCGGCGCTTTCCGGCCTGACTACGGAAAGGCTGACGACATTAGTCGGCCTAACCGCGCTCGCGGTCGGCGCACTTGTCTTCAAGTTCAATGTCGGCCTGGTGGCGATCACCGTCGCGGTCGCGCTCGCGCTCCTCTCGCCAAAGACCCAAAAGGCAGCGATCGACAAGGTCAGCTGGTCGACGGTGCTCCTGATCGCCGGCATCATCACCTATGTCGGCGTCATGGAGAAGATCGGCACGATCGACTACGTCGCCCAAGGCATTTCAAGCCTGGGCATGCCGCTGCTGGTTGCACTCCTCCTCTGCTTCACCGGCGCCATTGTATCGGCATTCGCCTCGTCCACGGCATTGCTGGGAGCCATCATTCCACTGGCCGTGCCCTTCCTCCTGCAGGGACAGATCAGTGCCATAGGTGTGGTTGCGGCGATCGCGATCTCCACCACCATCGTCGACACCAGCCCGTTTTCGACCAACGGTGCGCTGGTCGTCGCCAATGCCCGGGAAGCAGAGCGCGAGGGCGTGCTGAAGACGTTGCTGATCTACAGCGCGCTTATCGCCATCATCGGCCCTGTCATCGCCTGGCTGGTTTTCGTGGTCCCCGGTTTGGTTTGAATGGTCGGCCAATCAGTCTGGCCGCTCCGGTGCAATTTGACCGGCGGCCAGGCTTGACCCGAAATGATCTGATCGGCGTCAACAAGAAAAAAGGCGGCGCAGGCGGAGCTGATTGCCTATCAAGGCAGCCGTTTGGCCGATAGCGCCGCCCGCCCTGCCTGGCGGGCTGTCGCTGCTCATGCGGCGGGTGAGGGCGCGTAGCGGCTGCCCAGCGAATAGCGGCTGCCGACATAGGTGAGCTTGTTGACGGTGGCGACCGCCGCGCCCGACCAGGTCCGCCGATGCAGGAGCAGGCATGGGTCGCCGGGTCGGATCTTCAAATGGCGGGCCGCCATCTCTTCTGCGGCGACGGCCGAGATCACATGCTCCACTTCCGTCAGCGGCGTCGCCCGCTGCAGGTAGTCGTAAGTGGTGGTCGCCACGAAATCTTGCCGATGGTAGTCCGGTGCGAGCGCCGGATTGACAAAGCGTTCCTCGAGTTGGACGGGCACATCGTCTTCGAAATGCACGATGATCGAATGGGCGACCGGTCTGCGGCGCGTGAACTCGAAGGCGACGACGAGGTCCAGCGCCGGGTTGCGAATCTTCTCGAGGACGATGACCTCGGCCCTGTGGCGTGCGCCGCGCGCGGCGATCTCGCCGGCGATGTTCCTGATTTCGATGAGGGCCGATTGCGGTTTCGGCGGCGCCACAAAGGTGCCTACGCCCTGGATACGCAGCAGGTGGCCTTCCGAGGTCAGTTCCCTCAGCGCCCGGTGCACCGTCATCCTCGAGACGCCGAGCGTGCTGACCAGCTCGTTTTCGGAAGGCAGCCTGCGGTCCTTCGGCCAGTTGCCACTGCCGATATTGCCAAGCACGTAGTCCTTGACCTTTTCGTAGAGCGGCCCGGCGGTTTCGGTAAGCCTGATCATCGTCCGCTCTCCATCCGGACGATGGTCTTCAACCCGCCGCTCACGCCGGCGATCAGGCGCTGGTAAGCGGCGGGAATTTCGCCGATCGCGATCTCGTCGGACACGAAGCGCGACAGCGCGGGCGCGAGATCGCCCAGCATCGAGACGGCCGGCGCAAGCTCGTCGGCGAAGGCGTGGCAGCCGACAAGCGCGATCTCGCGCTCGACCAGCAAGTTGGGGTCGAGGTCGAGGCGGCCATGCGAAATGCCGACCAGCGCCAGCGTGCCGCCGCCGGCCAAAACATCGAGCAGCCGCGCCATCACCGCCACGCTGCCCGTCGCGTCGATGGCATGGCGCAGATTGGGGGCATGGCGCAGATTGGGATCACAGGGCAGGGCGTCCAGGTCGACGACGGTCGCGCCGCTCACCTTGGCCACAAGCTCCGCACGCGCCGTATTGCGGTCGGCGACGAGGACCTGTCTCTCGCCTGGCCGCGACAGGAGCAGCGCAGCCAATCCGCCGATCGGGCCGCAACCAGCGATAAGCACCGGCGCTGCGGCCGGCGCCGCCAGCCGCCGCACCGCGTGCAGGGCGACCGCCAGCGGCTCCGCCATGGCGGCGATCGCGGGATCGAGCGTGGGGTCGTGGCGCACAAGCAGCCGCGCCGGCAGCTGCGTCTCTTCCGCGAAGCCGCCGTCGCAGATCTCGCCTACAAAGCCCAGTCTGGCACAGACATTATGCCGGCCGGCCAGGCAGGCAGGACACTCGCCGCACCAGAAGCGCGAATCGGCCACGACCCGGTCTCCGAGCGCAAACTGGGACACGCCGGCCCCCACGGCAGTCACTTCGCCAGCGAACTCATGTCCAACGACGCTCGGCGCGCGGCTGATCCACTGACCGGTGCGGAAGTTGTGGAGGTCGGAGCCGCAAATGCCGGCGGCCGTCACCTTGAGCCGCACCCAGCCAGGCGCTGGTTCGCCGGGAGATGGCACGTCCTCAACCCGCAAATCGCCCGCCGCATGGAGTCTGGCCGCCTTCATCATCCGCTACCGCGCCAGATATCGGTCGCGCACGTCGGAGACGGCGTGTTCATGCGAGGAGAAGCCTTCATAACGGGCAAGTGTGCGGGCATGGCGCGCGAATTCCGGATAGGCCGCTTCCGTCACGTAGCCGATCGAAGAGCGCTTGACGAAATCCGTGACCGAGAGCGGTCCACAAGTACGCGCCCAGCGACTGGTCGGCAGCACGGCGTTGGGGCCCAGCCCGAAATTGCCGATCGAGACCGGCGTGTGCGGTCCCATCAGGATCTCTGCAGCTTCGGTGATGTGGCCAAGGTGCGCGAAGGGGTCGGTGGAGAGGATCTCCAGGTGCTCCGGTGCGTAGTCGTTGATGAAGCGGTAGCTCTCCTCGATCGAGGCCGTCAGCACAATGCCGCCACAGGCGCCGGTCAGGACCGCGGTTGAGAACGCGACCCGTTGCTCGGTCATGCGCGCCCAGTGCTCCGGCAGCGCGGCCAGTGCCTCCTCCGCCACGCGGCGGCTGTGGGTCACCAGATAGGCAGACGAGTCCGGTCCGTGCTCCGCCTCGATGAGGAGGTCGAGCGCGGCCAGCCCGCCATGCACGCTGTCGTCGGCGAGGATGATCGCTTCAGACGGGCCGGCGGGAAGGCCAGGATCGATGACGCCGGCAAGCAGCCGCTTGGCCGCAACCACCCAGGGGCTGCCTGGACCGACAATCTTGAGCGCGGCCGTGATCGTCTCTGTGCCGTAGGCGACCGCGGCGACCGCCTGCGCGCCGCCGCATTTGTAGACCGTTTCGACGCCGGCGAGGCGCGCCGCAACCAGCGTCGCTGCGTCCACCGAACCATCGGGCGCCGGCGGCGTGACGATGGCAAGCTCCGGAACGCCCGCCACCACTGCGGGCACTGCGGTCATCATCGTCACCGAAGGGAACGCCCCTTTGCCGCGCGGGACATAGAGCGCCACCGAGCGGATCGGCGTGAAGCGGTCGCCGGCAAAGGCGCCGGGCCGCATTTCCTTGAGCCACATCGCTTCCGGTTTCTGCTCTTCGTGGAAATGCCGGATGTTGTCGATGCCGAAGCGAATGGCGGCGATCACGTCCTCGTCGACCATGCCGAAGGCGGCGTCGAACTCGGCGGGGCTGACCTTCAGTCGCGTGGCATCGAGATCTGCCTTGTCAAAGTCGCGGGCGAAGCGAACGAGCGCGGCGTCGCCTTCTGTTCGGACCGCCTCGATGATCGGCGCGGCCTTCTCCATAAAGCCAGAGAGATCGGTCTCTGAGCGCCGCATCAATGCCGAACGAGCGGCGGCGTCGAGTTGTCTCAAATCGTGGAATGATACGTTTGGCATAGGATTTCCTTTGCGGCCCGACGAGCCGGCTTTCCTCATTTCGATTTCAGGAAGATGTCGAGCCCGACCAGCCTGTCGAGCAGGAAAACGGCGACAGCCGAGCAGGCGATGAAGACCACGGAGATCGCGGCGAGATCCGGCGTGATGATCGAGCGGATGGAGTTGTAGATCAGCACCGGCAGCGTCACGATGCGGGCATCGACGAGCAGCAGGCTGACCAGGAACTCGTTGAGCGCCAGGATGAACATCAGCAGCGAGCCGGTGATCACCCCTGGCATGACCGCCGGCAAGGTGACGGAGAAGAACACCTGGAGCGGCGGCGCGCCGCAATTGGCGGCGGCCAGTTCAAGATCCGGGTCAAGCCCGGTGGCGCTCGCCGTCACCGCCCAGATCATGAAGGGCAGGTTGATGACGCAGCAGGCGATGCCGACCGGCCAGAGCTGGCCGAGAATGCCGGCGTTGCCGAAGATCAGCATGAGGCCGATGCCCGATCCGATCAGCGGGATGGTGAATGGCAGCAGCAGGTAGATCTGGATCGTCTTCTCAAAACGAACCGCATATTTCGCCAGCGCGATGCCCGCCAGCGTGCCCACTGGAATGGCAACGATCGTACAGACCGTCGCGACCTGGAGCGTGCGCAGGAAAGCATTGCGCAGGTCGGAGGCCTGCGAAATACGCGCGTACCACCGCAGCGACAGTCCATGCGGCGGAAACGTGATGATGTTGCCGCCGGTAAACGAAGCGCCGAGCACAACGATCGTCGGCGCCGAAAGCGTCACCAGGGCGATCGTCACCAGGGTCCACAGGACAATCGATTTGCTGCGCGAGCCGCTCACGCCCGCGACCTCCCCATGGCGAGCGTTCCGGCTCCAAACAGCGCGAACACCAAGCCGACAAGGATTGACCCGAGCGCGACCAGCATAAGCGCCAGCATCGCGCCGAGACCCTGGTCGGAGGTGCGGAAGAACTGGTCGTAGATGGCGTTGGCGATGAAATCCTGCGAGCCGCCGCCAAGGATCGCAGGGACTGCGAAATCGGTGAGCGAAAGCGTCAGCACCACCACGCCGGCGCCGACGAAGCCTGGACGAGCGAGTGGCAGCACGACGTGGATGAACGTGCGAACCCAGTTCGCGCCGAGCGATCCAGCGGCTGCCTCGAGCTCTTCGGGAATGGCGGTGAGTGCCGGCGCCAGCATCAGTACGGCAAACGGCAGCATGTACTGGACGAGGCCGAACAGCACGGCGGGGTAGTTATAGATGAGCCGCATCGGGGCGACCCCGACAAGGCCGAGCGCCTCGTTCACCATGCCCTGGTTGCCGAGGATGATCAGCCAGCCATAGGCACGCACCACCTGGCCGATGAAGAACGGCAGGAACAGCGCAATCAGCAGGAATTTGCGCAATCCCGGCGAACGCGTGCGCACCATCAGATAGGCGTAGGGAAAGGCGAAGACGAGCGTCACCGCGGTGACGATCAGGGCGGCAACGAGGCTGCGCTGCGCGACGACCAGGAACAGTGGCTCGGTCAGCGCGCGGCGGAAATTGGCGATGGAATAGTCGTCGGAGAACTGGAAGGTGGTGGTGTCGAGCGTGCGCAGGCTGGCATCCGCGATCTGGATGAGACCAAGCACGAGCAGCCCGATAAGCAGCACCGCCGGAAGCAGCATCAGATAGGGCGTAGCGCGCCTGAACCGCGCCGGCCAGGTAGCGGCGGCAACGCCTTCCAACGCATCCATGATGTGCCATGTCAGGGGATAGGCTGTCCTGGCTGCCCGCATGAAAAATCCGTATCCGACGTCGTGAAGGAACCGGTGCCGCACGAGCGCAGCACCGGCCGACCGGCGTCAGCCCTGCATGATCGCCTTGAACTTGGAAAACCAGTCGCTCTCGTTCTCGACCTGGATCTTCGACGAGATGCGGATAAGGCGCTGGAAATCCGCTTCAGTGGTCGGATAGGACGGATCGCCCACCAGATCCTTGGGCGGCGTGAGGCCCGGCACCACGCCCGGCAAGCCAAGCCCGTCCAGCCAGATCTGCTGGGCTTCCTTGGTCAAGGCGTGATTGATGTACTGCTTGGCCCAGTAGAGTTCGTTTTCCGGCAGGCCCTTGGGGATCCACAGACCGTCAGTGTCAAATTTTGCACCCTCTTCCGGCACCACCCATTCGATTTTGACGCCGTTCTTGCGCGCCTCCCGGGCGTTGGTCGAGATGGTGCAGGCGGCGTCGATCTCGCCGTTCTGGAACCAGGTGGTGAAGTCGGGATCTTCGCCCAGCAGCGGCTGCTGTGCCTTCATCTTGGTGATGAAATCCCATGCCGGCTGCATGTTGCCGGGAATGTCCTCCAGCTTGCCACCACCGGCGACCTGGGCGGGGAAATGGAAGCCGATGCCGTCATTGTAGAAGGCAAGCCGACCCTTGAACTTCGGGTCGAGCAGATCTTTCCAGGACTTGGGCGGTCCATCCGGGAATGCCGCAGGCCGATAGGCAAGTACATAGACATAACCGTAGGTATTGACGATCGGGAAGCCTTCCAGGCCGGCCGGCTTGGCAAGGTCCGTCACATTGGCGAGGTTCGGCAGGTCGGAGAGGTCTTCCGTCACGCCGCGCAGTGCCGATTTCGTGGCATTGGTGGTGGTGTCCCAGTTGATATGGATCGGCGGGACGCGTTTCTGCGCCACGGCCGCCCAGACCTTGGGCTGAATCTCGTTGTCTTCGGTCAGGTCGTGACGGACAGCAATCCCCGTCATCTTGGTGAAGCTGTCGGACACGCCGGCCTTCAGGCTATCCACCCAGCTGCCGCCCCAGGCGCGCACGATGATCTCCGCCGGCTTTTCCGGTTCCTGCGCATAGGCGCCGCGCAGGCCGAGCGCTGAGGCGCCGCCGAGCGCAGCCGTGGCCTGAAGGAAGGTTCTGCGGGAAAGATGGGATAATGTCGGCTTAAAGCGCCTCATCTGCATTCTCCTCTGGGTTTGACCGGTCTCCGGTTCTATCGAAAAACAAGCATGTCCCTGGTGTTCCACCCCAGGAACACGCTTTCGCCTATGTCGAACTGCGTGTGCGCGGCGGGATCATGGTCGAAAACGCGAATGACCTCGTCGCCAATTGCGGCGCAGGCTACCTCGTAGACCATGCGCTCGCCTTCGAAGATGGTGTCGGTCACAGTCCCGGCCAGCATGCAATCAAGCTTCGACAGCTGCGCAGCATCGCCGGCGAGACGGATCTGTTCGGCGCGGATCGCTCCCGATGCCTTGTCGCCCTCGGCAGGCGGATTGACCGGATCGCCGACCTTTCCGGCAAGCATCAGATCACCCCGAACGATGGAAACATCGCCCATTTCCGATACGGCCCGTACCGTGCCGGCAATGAAATTGGTGACGCCGATGAAATTGGCGACGAAGGCGTTGCGTGGCTGGCGGTAGGTGTGGATCGGCCGTGCCTTCTGCTGGATCTCGCCCTGATCCATGACGACGATATCGTCGGAAACTACCAGCGCCTCGCGCTGGTCGTGGGTGACATTGATCGTGGTGACGCCGAGCTCACGCTGGATGCGGCGGAATTCAAGCTGCATTTCCTCGCGCAGCTTGCGGTCGAGTGCGGCGAGCGGCTCGTCGAGAAGCAGCAGGTCGGGCTCAAACACCAGCGCGCGCGCAATCGCGACGCGCTGCTGCTGCCCGCCGGACAGTTCGTGAATGCGCCTGCCGCCATAGCCTCCGAGCCGCACCAGAGCCAGATATCGCTCGACGCGGTCGGGAATGGTGCGTGCGTCGCGCCGACGCATCTTCAGCGGGAAGGCGACATTCTCGGCCGCCGTCATATGAGGAAACAAGGCAAGTCTCTGAAAGACCATACCGATCGACCGCTTGTGCGGTGGCACCGCGCTCACCGCTTCACCGTTGATGAAGATCTCGCCGCTGCTCGGGGTCTGGAACCCGGCGATCATCCGCAGGAGGGTTGTCTTGCCGGACCCAGACGGCCCGAGAATGGTGAGAAACCGGCCCTTCGGCAGATCGAAGGACACGTTCTTGACGGCTTGAACCCCATCGAAGTCCATCCCGACGTTGCGGGCCGTGACGGCGATTTCCCTGTCGCCTTCCGCTTCGTGCGAAGCTGCGGCCCGAAAACGCTCCTGCATTGTGGTTCCCCATTTGTCGCCGGTCGCATGCAAGGACGTCCAGCGTGTCAGGTGGTATATACAACCATATACAAGCTCGGTCTACACAGTCCTCGTTGCGCCGCATCTCAGTCGCTCAGATGGATGCGAGAAAGCCGCCGTCGACCGGAATGCAATGCCCGGTGACATAGGCGGATGCCCCGCTCGCCAAAAACACAACAGCTCCGGCCAAGTCCTGCATCGTGCCGAAGCGCCGCTGCGGGATCTTGGCCAGCATCGCAGTCTGCCAATCGGGATCCTGATAAAAGGCGTCCGTCATCGCCGTATGGAAATACCCCGGAGCGATGGCGTTGACGCGGATGCCGAGCGATGCCCATTCCGCGGCGAGTGCGCGGGTCATGCCCAGAAGCCCGGACTTGGACGAGCCGTAGGGTACCGCGGTCGGAATGCCGACATAGGAGGTCAGCGAGCAAAGATTGATGATCGCGCCACCGCTGTTGTCGTCAGCCATCCGCCGCGCCGCAGCCTGCGCGCAGAAGAAGGCGCCCTTCAGATTGGTCGATACGATGCGGTCCCATACCGCCTCGTCCACGTCGAGCGAGGGCTGGACTTTTTCGTAGCCGGCGTTGTTGACCAGAATGTCGAGCCCACCAAAGGCATCCGCCACCTCGTCGACCACCACGCGGATGCGATCGGTGTCGAGCACGTCGAGAGACCGGCAAAGCGACCTTCGCCGATGTGCGCTAATTCGGTCCGCCGTTTCACGAAGGGAATTTTCGTCGCGGGCGGTCACCGCCACATCGGCACCGGCCGCCGAGAGCGCCTCCGCCATGGCCTGGCCGATGCCGCGGCTGGCGCCCGTCACCAGCGCCTTTTTTCCGGTCAGGTCGAACAGGCGAGCGGCGTTCATGGCGGTTTCCTGCATTCCCGAAAAAAACCATGCGGTCGGATTGGAAACGAACACCAGTTGCGGCCGGTTGTCTATACATCTTGCGCTATTGCGGGGTGCCACTAAGACGGCGCGGCGCCGGTTTGCGGCGATCGCTTGAACGACGGCATCCCGGATGGCACCGGCTGGCTCGGCGCGAGAACCGCTCGATCGCCGAGTCGTTGAGCGCGCGCTGGAATCCCATGAGGACCGGCAAGCCGGTCGTGAGCCGGCGTCGACGTTCTACCCGCGTATCGCTAGCGCTTATGGCGTCGAAATCGACCTTGAAGCAGCGATCCGGGGCGCTCGGCAGGTTGATGCGGAGCTTTGTTCTTCCCTGCTGCCAAGGTCATTTCCGAGACGCCTGCCGTGATCCCATGGTTGTTCGCCATGGCGCCTCGACACGCTCGCCTGAGACATTGAATTCACCCTATCGGCGCGATTTTCCCGGGCGCCCTTGTCCAACCACCCCCGCTGAATGCGGGGTGATTGGACAATTTTGCATGGGAGGAAAAGTTCAGCGCATCAACGGCTGCCCGCCCATGGCGCACGACCCCCAAGGACCTTGCCGGGCTGTGGCTGTTCTTCTTTCGGAGCGACCATCGGTTGAGGCAAGGAAGCCGTGTGACTGGTATCCAAGGTCATTCCGCTGTTGTCGACGCCAGTAGGGAAGCCGCGGGTTGGATCGCGGTCCGGGTTTTGATTGGCAGCGAGCGAGACTCCTGTCGACAGGGCGAGGAGGGCGATAGCGGTTACAAGTTTGTTCATCGTACTGTTCCTTTCAATAACGAGCAGACCCGCCGACGGCGGCTCGCGCGGAATTGACTCCTGCTTTGCGAAATCCTGTCGGCTCTCTGTCTCGCCATCATGACGAGGCTCCCTGCTCACGGATGAAACTAGGCTGAGCCTGTCGCAGAGATTTGCCCGAGTGCTATCGAAGTGTATCCGAATGTATGAGAATCCATGCGAGGTCCCGCAGCTCTTGGACTTCGACAAATTTGGCTACAATTTTTTTTGGCCGCCTGTCGGCGTTTGCGCGGCCAGATACCTGTCGGGCGCCGTCATCAGGTCCAGGTAAGCGGAACTGCCGAAGAACGCCGATGACGTAAAAGCGGGACAATTCCCCTGATCGGGTGAACGCATAATTTGCTGATCGGGCGACCGTGCGGCGCCCACCATCAGGTGGTTCGCGACCGTCGCTTTAAATTGTGCGGCGGCTGTGTTGATGCGCTTATGAAATGATGGTAACGCGGTATTAAAGATTGTTTCGGGTTGTTACCTCTGGGGCGGGGCGAATGGGATTGGTGGTACCGCGGGCATGGCTGTGTGCCGGCCTACTGATAGGCTTGATGATGTCCGCGACGCCGATGGAGAAGGCTTCGGCCGACGTCGTGCCTGGCGCCATGGCCACCGGGCAGCCAACCTCCATCCCTGTCGGCTACATCGAATTCTGCAGACGGCGGGCCGCGGAGTGCGCAATACGATCAGGCAAGAGCGCTCCAGTCCTTCTGTCCGCGGGCATGGAAGGCAAGCTCGCCTCCGTCAACAAGCTGGTGAACAGATCGATCAGGCCCGCGAGCGATTTGGACGTTCACGGCATGATGGAATTCTGGTCCTATCCTGACCACGCGCTCGGCGACTGCGAGGATTATGTCCTGCTCAAGCGCCAGTTGCTCAGGCAGAAGGGCATATCGCTGTCGAACCTTCTGATCACCGTCGTCAGGAAGCAGGACGGCGAGGGGCACGCGGTGCTGACCGTCAAGACCGACAAAGGCGACTATGTGCTCGACAACCTCAATGACGATGTGAAGCCTTGGTCGGTAACTGGATATCGATTCATAAAAAGGCAGTCGTCTACGCATACCGGGCGCTGGGTCGCGATAATCGAACACCCCGATGTACTGGTCGGGGCAGTCGACTGAACCTCCCGAATTAGCGGATCGACAATGCCTGGCGCTGGCGCTCATGCCGGAGAACGGCCAGGATGCCCGGCTGCGCGCCTGTTCCGCACCGGCCCAGGCACATGACCCGTGATCTTGAGTCGCACTGCATGGGCGTTCCATTCCAGGCATAGGCTTATTACGAGCACCGGGAAGCGCTCCTTGCGGCGCTCGATAAGCTAATGTCCCTCAGCCGGAACTCGATTTCATTCCGCGCCTGATGCCGGTAGAGCTTTCTCTTCTGCCCGTGTTATGGACATGTCGAATGCTGGAGGATACAGGATGAAATTGAGAGACGCGGCACTTGCTGTCATTTCGAAAAAACGCAGAGGCGTGGCCTGGTATAAGGTCTCTCAGAAGAAGGCCGACAAATACGGTTTCTATGTTTATTCCAGTCATATGGTCTGGAAAGACCAGCCGTTTTTCCGAAAGGCGCTGCAGCGGGTCAAAAACATCCGTGGGATTCCAGATCCCCGGGCTTTCGTCCTGCAAAGCTGCTTGCGATCGATCGAGCGTATCGACGGCGATGTGGCCGAATGCGGCGTAAGGCAAGGCCGGTCGACGATATTCATGCTGATGAGCGATCTTCGGCCACGGCACTACCACCTTTTTGACTCGTTCGCTGGCCTCTCGGAACCGACCGCAGAGGATCGCAAGCCAAACGGCCGAACGCCATGGAAGTCCGGCGATCTCAGCACCGACGAGAAGGTAGCCAGAGAGAATATTTCCGACTTCAGCAACACCACTTTTCATGTCGGATGGATACCGGAAACTCTTTCCAACGTATCTGACCGGCGTTTCGCCCTGGTCCATATTGACGTCGATCTTTACGAGCCGACACGTGACGCGCTCGCCTTCTTCTACGATCGGGTGTGCGCGAATGGCATGATCATATGTGACGACTACGGCTCTGCGCTCTGTCCTGGAGCCCGAAAGGCCTTTGATCAATTTTTCGAAAACCGCCCGGAAGGCATCATCGAACTTCCAACGGGGCAGGCGATTGTCGTAAAGGCAAGCTAGTGCGCGGCATTCCGCGTCAACCAGCCGCAGGTTCGCGCGGTGTTCAGCTTGCACAAACAGTCCCACGAAGAACTGGGGAAAACAGAAAAATTGCGCAACAAAAGTAGCAGCTATTGGGAAAAACTGGTGCGGTCGAGAATTGTCGCACTTTGAGGCAGGCAAAGGACTTAGCAGAGAAATGGCTCTCACCTCGTCCCTTGATTCCATTGCAGGACCCCGGCGGGGCGCCCGCACCCTTGAGCTACTTCAAGCAGCGAAAGATTCTCGCCCCTTGACGGTTGCCACGCCGGCTGCAGAATCTCTGGCATGACGCGGGAGATAGGCATTGGCGACGAGGTGGCTGTGACTGCCACGGTGCGCCGGCGTGTCACTGAGGGCGGCGTAAGCGTCTCGATCCCGAGCTACAATTTCCCGCATTCGAGACAGCACATCTAAAGGTCAAGCGCGGCCAGAAGATCGACCTTACCGGAGACACCCGGATAGACGATGAGGGCGTCAAGGTCACGATCGGACCTCGCGGTCACGGTCGACATTGGAACGGTCAGTCTGTGGCGAAATATCGGGCGCCAAAGCGCAAGGTGCCGCTGTGCGACAAGGCGGGCTGAACGCAACAAGCCCTAGTGGCGATGATAAGCCTGAACCGTGCAGCCGCGCGGCGACTGGTGGCGATGAGATAAGCTGAATCCAGCGCCCTCGATTAAAGACTGAAGACGAATATCTTTTTCTTTTGGAACCCGCGCCACTACGGTCTGTGCGCGGTTTATGATATCGGCAAAGATGCGATCAGCCTTATCCTGGCCCAATCCCCTGCGGACATGCTGGTAAACAGCGAGGAGCAGAACGACATCATAGCTGTCTCGGAGAACGGATGGAAGCTTTCGGCTCCCCAAGTTCATGGCATCAAATCGGCTTTCGACGCCAGATCCCAGAAAGATCGAGCGAGCCACGCCGATATGAGGGTTTCAGGATGTCGATGCCGTGGATGTAAGCCGGCCTATGCTTGGCGATTTCATAAGCGACGATGCCCATGTTGCAGCCGACGTCGAGGATCGTCTTGCCGGCGTAGTCTACCCCGCACGAAAACAGCCCGTCGAGGCGATCCTCCCACGTTCCTGCGAATTTCTTGCGGGTGTTCCAAAACAGCATGAATTAGCCTCTCGTGGCTGGATAGGTCGGCGGCGTTATATCGGTCAAGAGCGCGCTGTGCTAGTCTAGTTTCCGTCCACAAACGTCTAGCGCTGAATGGCTGCGGCTACTCTCCATCGACACGAAGAGACGATGTCACGGCGGCAAGGCACGGGGTGTCCGTACGATGACGCCTACGACGGAGCAAAGTACGCGTTGAAGAACTGTTCAACGATGTCGTCGACGACCGATCTCTTTACGTGCCGTAAGTCCTCTTCGTAGCTATGAGTGAGGCCTCCATAGGTGACAAGCTCGAATGAGGGAAGGTAATGGACATTGTCCCGTTCCCGGCAGACTTGACCAAGCACAGCCCGAAGAACGGATTTGCCTTCAGTGTTCGCCGTGACGACATCCGCGTCTTGAAACGTCCGAGCCAATGCAACCGGTGAGACTGTGAGAATTATCGGTGCATCGGGTTTGTGTTGACGGACCATGTCCACGGTAGCCATCACGTTGGCATAATTTTCCTGAAAGCTGCTGACGTGAAGCGTCGTTTCCTGCATTCCGCCTCCGCCACGATAAAGCGGTTTCTGTGCTGCTACCTTGCCACTGGCCCTGTTGATGAAGACCTCAGTCATTCCGAAGGTAAATATGAATGCTGTGGCCGCATCGAAGCCAACCCGCATCTCCCTGTTCATGCTCTCGATTACCTCTTTGAGAACTTCCGGAGATTTGGCGAGGATGAGACGGCGGTAGGGGTCCTGAAAGCAGATCGGACCCCAAGGCGCAGGTTTTTTGATCTGCCACCAGTCGTCATTGGCTTGATCCCACAAGCCGAGCATTTGCTCAATCTGAAGGCGAACAGTGAAGGTGTTATAGAAGTTCATATGCTCTCGCCCGGGCAGCTCATCTACAATGGCTTGCGCTGGGTCGAAACTGATATTTCTGTAAGACGGAACGCAGGCGACCTGCTTGCTTGTTAACGCAAGACGAATTTCCTCTGCAAAGCAACTTCCCATCGTGAAGAATATATCTTTTCGAGTGAATACTGCGTTTTTACGGATTGTAATGACGCCTGAACTGGAAAAATCGCCATACTTGTTATTCAGTTTGTCCGCAGCCGCCAAATGGATAGGTTGAATGTACCCGAGTCGCTTGCGGAGCCGAAGATACTTTCGTCGAACTCGCTCTAGCAATGTCACATCGCTCCATGATCGTCATAGTTGGCCGCTGACAGCAATGCCCGACGTTTAGCCCGCTTCCCCGCTGGCCGCAATCCGGCCGGCACGCCGCCAAAGCTCGCAATCACTGCCGTCATGCGGAAGCCCATTATCGTCGCAAACGCTCTCTTCAAAGCCAACCGAAAATAGGCCCCAAGTCCCGATCATTAAGCGACTACTCTAAAGGCACGCCAAGAATCGCGGCGACCCTGTTGCAGAGCAGCACCAAAATTGGCATAGAACGTCTCCCTCTCATCTGGATTTTGCGCATAGAGGATTTTGGTGCCGACGTTCAGTGGAGTCGACAGGATCTGTCGACAGGATCTTTTTGTGTGACTATGAACGTTAAATTGCTAAAATATCACGCTTACAGCCGTTGGTTCGGGCGTCCCTCATGGAATGCTTCGTATCTGTTCGGACGGGCCTGCCGGCGGCTGAAGCCAGGCGATATTGTCATAGATGCCGGCGCGAATCTGGGTGAGATCACCTCGGCCTTGGCCAAGACGGGCTCGACGGTTCATGCCTTCGAGCCAGACCCCTACACCTTCGAACGGCTGCGCAAGAACGTTGGAGCATTCAAAAATGTCCATCTGTATCAGCAGGCGCTTGCCGACCAATCCGGGACTGCGAAGCTCTACCGGTCACGTAAATTCAGTTCTGACCCAGACTTTTGGTCGCAATCCTCTTCCTTGTATGCGGACAAATCTAACATTTCGAAAGACGACTACACTGAGGTTGAACAGTTAAGCATAGTTGATTTCGTTAGAGAACTTGGATCTCCGGTGAGGATACTGAAGATTGATGTAGAGGGCGCGGAAGTGCCAATGCTCGAATCGATATTATCCTGTGGAATAATGAACAAGATCGATATGATCTTTGCCGAAACCCACGAGAAAAAAATCCCACAGCTTGCAGAACGTACGCGCGCGCTCCGCGAAGCAATCAAACGAGATTGGGCCAATAAAATCAACTTGGACTGGCACTAGTCATCTCCACTGGATGTTGACGAGTGGATCGCGCCTTCATAACCACCTTTGCCATCACCTATAACAAGTCGAGTGATGAGCGACGTTCGAAAAAACATGGCGATCCGAACATGGTCGCTGCGATCTTTGTGCGGACAGCCCCTTGAAATTTGTGAGCTCAAATGAAGAAAAGAAGCCAGTTTCATATTTTCCGTAGATCGATTGCCGACACAATTCAGTATAGATTTCGCAACGCGCTGAGGAAAGACGATTTAGAAGCGCGTGGAAATCTATCGCCAGTTTCTCAAAAAGAAATATTGCTTGTGTCAGTCGTCAGGAACGAATATCCTGAGATAATTCCATTCCTTGATCACTATCGATCGATCGGCGTTTCCAGATTTGCCATTGTCGATGACCGTTCTGAGGACGGGACACGGGAATTTCTGTTGAGCCAGCCAGATGTGGACGTATTCATCTCACGAAAGACCTATGGAGAAGCAGGGCGCGGAACTTTCTGGCGACAGGATATAATCCGCAGATACGGGTTCAACCGGTGGTACGTGATCGTGGATGCGGATGAATACCTGGTTTATGATGGCATGAATCGCCACGACCTGCATGACCTTGCCGGTTGGATCCGAAAAAGAGGCATGAAGCACTTGCTGGCGCCGATGATCGACATGTATCCAGCAGGAGACTTAAGGGACTTTCCGTTTGACCCAAAACGCGCTCCTTGGGAGATAGCCGATCATTTCGATGCTTCGGGATACGACTACACGACGAGCCCGCAAAATATCAAAATCCGAGGTGGCCCGAGAAGTCGGGTGTTTGGTACGCACACCCTAACGAAATATCCGTTCGTATACGGGGATCGATTGACGATCTTAAATTCAATTCACGCTCCGCTACCCTATTGGCGTAACCACGTGGAGAGTTATGGTGCTCTTCTTCATTTTAAGTTTTTCTCTAATTTTACGACGAAGGCTCAGGTCGCCGCCGATGAAGGCCAATATTGGAACGGTGCTTCAAAATACAAGGAATACCTTTCCGCCACTATCGACAAGCCGGACTTCAATGTGATGAGCGATATTTCGCAAAGCTATTCGGGTATTCAGGATATAATCGGTGCGGGCCTGACCCAAGCTATTTCTTGGAATGATTAGATCGCTAACCCGGTCCTTGGCTGCTCATCAATTCTGGCGGTTGGGAGCCCGATTTGCCGGAGGCTCTATTCCAAAGCCCAGGCGATCATTCCTCTTGGACCCTTCGGAGAGTTGTGTATGCTCCCATGGTCACCGATCCCGTCAACGCGGGCTGGCATCCGGATTCGGCATTGACTGCACGTCCGAACAAAGTCACAGACAAGCAATCCGACATAGATTTATAGCAGATGTGCGAGCGGTGTCGCGAAAGTCGCATGGATCGGCAAAGGCCAACTGACACCGATGACACATCGCAGCAGGAAACCGAATGAGCGCAAAGAGACGAATTTCAGCGGCCTTGGCGTACCCGCTGGTCAAGCGCCTGATCCTCGAGAACCTGCCGCCGCACATAAAGCTGTATCTCGCCGGTTTGCTGTGCACGATTGCCGGTGCGGCGGCGACGTCCGGATTTGCCTGGATCATGCGCGACATGATCAACAGCATCTATATCGACAGGAACGCCGCCGCCGTTTGGGGTATCAGCGCGGCAATCATCGGACTTTCCGCTGTCAAGGGCATCGCGGCATACGGTCAAACCATTACGACCGGAAACGTCCGCAGGGCCATCGTGTCGGACCTCCAACACCGGCAGTTTTCCCGGGTGATGCGCCTCGACATTGGCCATTTCGTCAATCAGCATCCGGCCAAATTCATTTCCAAGATAATGTTCAATGCGCGCGCCGGTGCGTCCGTCATCATCACGCTGACGAGCAACACGGCCTCCGACGTTTTGACCCTGGTCGGACTGGCAAGCGTCATGGTCGTACAGGACCCGACCATGTCGCTTGTATCGGCGGCTGCTTTGCCGGTGATCTTCCTCTCGGTGAGCACGATCACGCGAAAGATCAAGTCGCTGGCAAGGGGCGAAACAGAGCTGGCGGCACAGGTTCAGTCGATCGGCACGGAAGCCATAGACGGCATTCGCACCATCAAATCGTTCCAGCTCGAGGAAAAGGCGATCGCCAGCTTCGCTAAGGCTGTCCGCAAGATGGAAAGGCGCGGCGTCCAGATCAACCGGACATCGGCGTTGATGAGTCCATTGATGGAGACAGGCGGTGGCTTCATTATCGGCCTTTTCCTCATTTATGCCAGTTGGCAGACCCTCGGCAACGGCAAGACCCCGGGCGAATTCATGGCCTTCATAACCGCCTTTCTGCTTGCCTATGAGCCCGCCAAGCGGCTCGCCCGGGTCAATGTCGACATCCAGAAGCAAATGGTTGCCGTCGAGCAGATGTATGATTTGATCGACACGCCCGAACAGCGACAACTCGCAACCGCAGGCGAGCACCTCACCGGCGCCGAGGGCGGTATCCGTTTTGAAGATGTGGCTTTCTCCTATGGCGGCAACAGCCCGGCGCTGCACGGTGTTTCCTTCGAGGTCCGACCTCGTGAGAAGCTGGCGATTGTTGGCCGCTCCGGCGCTGGCAAGACCACCATCGTCAATCTGATCCTGCGCCTGATGGAGCCGGACAGGGGCAGGATCTTCATCGACGACAAGGACATTGCGAAGATCAGCCTGGCCGACGTTCGCGACAATATCGCACTGGTGTCACAGGATATCTTCCTGTTCGAAGGTTCTATCCGTGACAACATTCGTGACGGACGCCCGAACGCCACGGATCAAGAAATCGATTCCGCGGCGGAACTCGCCCGGGTCACAAGTTTTGCTTCGAACCTTGAAAACGGGCTCGACACCCTGGTAGGGCCCGGCGGTACCAACCTGTCGGGCGGGCAGAAACAACGCGTTGCCATCGCGCGCGCCCTGCTCAAGGATGCGCCCGTGATTGTCTACGATGAAGCAACATCCGCGCTCGACGGCGAAAACGAACGGGCGGTCATGGAGGCTGCGTTCGACGATGCATTTCAGCGCACGGTGATCTGCATTGCGCACAGGCTTTCAACCATCAAGGCGGCCGATCGTATTCTGGTGTTTGACGCTGGCATCCTCGCGGACTCCGGGACTCATGACGAGCTCGCCAGGCGCAGCGAAATCTATCGCTCGATCTTCCATCTGGAAGCGTCCGCTTCGCTCGTCGAAGGCGGCAAAACGCTGCGGCAGAGCGTATTGCGCTGAAGGCCGATGACCAGTTTTTACCACGGTTCCTACATCCGGTATGTGATTGGTGGATTGGGCCTGCAGTTGCGCCGGTACACAAAGGCCGTGCGGACGCTGTTTGCCGGCTCCAAGCCTCGTTCCGTTCTTGAGCAGCAGGCCAAGGTCGACGCGCTGATTGCGCGCCGGGACTGGACAGGGCTTGAAGCAAGTACCAATGAAATGGCCATCATGGCCGATCGTGCCCGCGACCCCGAAATGATGCAGAAGGCAGGCCAGGCGTTCGAACGGCTGGGCAAGTTCGCACGGGCGGCCGAGCTTCGGCTTTCCGCTCGCCGGCAACGAAAAGGGAAAGGTGCCAACGAGTGGACTGGAGAAGACCTCGGCTCGGATACACTGCTGATCGATCTTGTAGAGGATGACCCTCGCAGCCTTGGCCGCGTTATCCGTCATGCGCGACTGGCCGGAGCCGCCGCTGCATGTGCGCAAAGCGCGACAATTCGGGTCGAGCCGCGCCTGGTATCGCTTGTACAGAGGACGTTCCCGAATGCGACCGTAGTCCCAGCGCAGCAGAATGTCGTTGGCGACAAATTTGCGACCTTCGAAAATCTCGCCTGGGTTTTCGGCCGCGATGCCGAAACACTTGCCGCCAATTTCGTGCCGCTGCGGGCAGATCCTGAACTCGTCGAAACATTCCGCAAGCGCTATCGCTCGATGACGGATCTGCCACTGGTGGGTCTGTCCTGGGGCAGCAAATCACACACCAAGGACGTGCCTGACTTCCCCGAATGGGCACGGTTCATCGCCCGCACACACGCGACGTTCGTTTCCCTCCAATACGGACAGATCAAGCCGGCGCTGCGGCGCCTGCGCAACGGCAATGACGCACGGCTTATCTATGACGACAGTGTCGACCAGATGCTTGATATGGACCGTTTCGCCGCGCAGATCGCCGCGCTCGATGCCGTCGTAACGATCAGTAATACGGCGGCCCATCTGTCCGGAGCACTCGGTGTTCCGACTATTTTCGTGATCGACGACAAGTTTCAGACAGCGTGGCCAGCGATTGGCGATCGAACGCCCTGGTATCCGAACGGCGTCGTCATGCGCAAGGAAGGACGTCCGTGGCCGGTGGTGCTCGACAACGTCGGCCGGCAGCTCTCGTCGATTCTGACGGCGCGTTCGACGCTGTCTAGCGATAGTTGAGGGTCGCTGTGCCGAGCAGACGGTCAATCCTTGAAAAGGCAAGAGCCGCCGACTTGCGCCCGCAAGGTGTTGACGGCAAGCGGCTGCAGAAGGTTCTCGATCGGGCAAAGAAGTTTTTTAAGCGCCCCTCTCGCCATGCTGACGAAAGCGTCAAACGCCATGCGAGCCTGATGGCGCAGAGTGTCGAACGGCATGACTGGCAGGCGGCCCGGGAACACGCGCTGGCACTCGGCCTGGTCGGTGAGCAGCTTGGCGATCGCGGGCTTGTCAAAAAAGCTGGGCGTGGACTGAGACGTCTCCGCGGCGGCAATCGTGCCTGGCAGTTGATTGCATCGAGCAAACAAGTGCCCGGCCGGCCCGAATGGGATGGCAGTGATCTTGCGGGTCGTAGGCTTGCCGTCGAGCGGCGCGAAGGTGATCTTGCAATTTTCCTCCAGTTCGCGTCGCTGCTTGGGCCGGTGGTCGCAGCTGCCGACCGATGCACCGTCTTCGTCGAGCCGCGACTCGCGCCACTTTATCGCCGAACCTATCCTGCGCTCGATGTCAGGCTAGAGCGAGAAGGGGAACTGGCTGCGGTGGACGCCGATGTCTTCGCCAGTTTCGAGACACTGGCGAGGTACTTCTGGCCGGATGAGCCGACAGCGCGCGCGCCCTTCGTTCCGTTGGAGCCGGACCACCGACTGGTCGCCCAGCTGCGCAGCACCTATCTCGATCGTGGCCCGGGGCCTCTGATCGGCTTCGCCTGGGGAAGCCTGAACAAGAGCAAGGACCTGCCGGTTCTGGACGATTGGCGGGCGCTGCTCGGCAATCTGCCGGGACGTTTCATCAGTATGCAGTATGGCGATGTCGGGCCAGCGCTCGCCGAATTCGAGCGCTCGGCGCCGGGACGCATCATCCATGACGCTTCCGTCGACCAGTTGTCGGATATGGACCGCTTTGCCGCGCAAATCGCAGCGCTCGATGCGGTGGTGACGATCAGCAATACCGGCGCCAATCTGGCCGGAGCGCTTGGCGTCCCGACTGTCGTCATGCTCGACGATGGGTTTCGGCTGTCGTGGCCTGCCTTCGGCGAGACCGTCGCCACATATCCAAGCGTTCGACTGGTGCGAAAGGGCGGCCGGGCGTGGGCGTCCGCCATGCGGGAAGCAGGTGGACGGGTTGCGCAAATCGTCGGTGGAGCTGGTGATGGAAGCTAGTCAACTGCTTGGCCGGGTTCGCCGAGTTATGGCGCTCGCAGGCTACAATTACAAGGTCTGGTTCCGTCGTCACCGGCGGCAGCTTTTCCTGCGCTGGCGCGATAGCGACATTGCCGATCAGATGGCGGACTATAGGCGAAGCATCGAGGCGCGCGACTGGTCGGCGGCGCTGCCGAAAGCCTTGGCGCTGGGATCGATCGCGAAGTCGAGACGCGAGGTCTACCTGCTCGACGAACTTAGCAAGGCGCTGATGCGTATGGGCGCCTACGGCCCTGCGGCCGAGCTCAAGATCGCCCGGCGCCACATCGTCGAGGGCCGCGTCGACGGCGAATGGCTCGGCCAGGATATCTCGGACCGGGTCCTGCTCGTCGATCTGATGGAAACCGAAAAGCAGGGTCTGGCCACCGCGATCCACCATGCGAGTTCCGTCGGCCGCGCGCTCGCCCGCGCGGCTCGCCTGATCGTCCTGGTCGAGCACCGCTTGGTGCCGCTGTTTCAGCGGACATTTCCCGCCGCCGATGTGCGGGCCGTCGGTCCGGGGAGCAAGGCCGCCTATGGCGAGGCCCAGCTCTTCGCCGGCGTCCAGCATCTGACTGCCGTGTTCGAGACGAATGAGACCACGATCCGGGAGCATTTTGTTCCCCTCAAGCCGGATCCGGCGCGGGTCGCTGAGCTTCGCGCCCGCTATCGCAAGGATGACCTGCCGTTGGTCGGCATCGCATGGGGCAGCTCCAATCCTGGCAAGGACCTGCCGCCACTTACGGCATGGCGCGGGCTTATCAGCCGTCCGGACCTCCGGTTCGTTTCGCTGCAATATGGCCGGATCGAGCCCGACCTGAAAATCCTGACCGATGGTGATCCCGCGCGCATCTTGCACGACGTCTTGGTGGATCAACTTGTCGACATGGATCTTTTCGCGGCGCAGGTTGCCGCGATGGACGCCGTGGTAACCATCAGCAATACCGGGGCGCATCTGGCGGGCGCGCTCGGCATCCCGTCGGTCTTTATTCTTGGCGATGGGTTCAAACGTTCCTGGCCGGTCGAGGGCGATCGCACGCCCTACTATCCCTCCGCCGTGCTGGTCTCGAAACGGGAACGGCCTTGGGCCGCGGTGATGGAAGACGCGCAAAACCACATGGGCTCACTCATCAGCGCTGGTTGAATCCACCGCCCAAGGCACCGCGAGTGTGCCAGGCAGGTTACAACCGGCGGAGAGTTAGGCGCCTTTCTTGACGGCGAGAGCATTGTAAACTAACCGGCGGGCGGCCGTTCTAGATTTTGCGGATAAGAGGCGATGCATATCTTTGGGTAGTAGTTTGGGAAAAAAGGCGTCTTCTCCTGTCAGCGATGGCTTTGTGCAGCGGCTCCTCGCGGCGTACCGGCTTGTGCATCCAGGAAATCTGTTCAAGCGCGGGCGTATCTACGCTCGCGGCAGGGCAGCGACGAGGACGGTCTACTTCGTCCCACACAACCGCAACAATGTTCGGCTGCTGGCTGACGCGGCAGAAATTCTGGGTGACCGCGGCATCCGCTGCGTGTTCGCGCATCTCGATGGATTGAAACGCGGCGGCGTAGCGCGACCTGAACTCAACACCCGAGGAATATCGCATATCGGCTTTGCTGACCTCGAGCGGATGATCAGGCCCGGTGACATGCTGGTGACGGGAAGTGACTTTGCGCCGCAATTTTTTAGGCGATTCATCGACTCCATCAACTTCGGCATGGTCCGTGTGGTCGGCCTCATCGGAGGTGCGCGAGAGCTGCGGCCGCATCGATTTGTGAGAGCTGACTACATCCTGTCGATGGGACCAGCGGCGCTGCAGCAAAGGCGACAGCCGACATATGTTGTCGGCTCCCCGGTCATTGAGCGTGCCGCCGCAAGCGCTGGTGCCAGGCACGACGAAGGGCTTTTTATGCTGGTGAACTTCAAGGGGAATATCGAGGACCCCGCAGATCGCCAGGCGATTGAAGCCGTGGCAGCCGCATGTGCAAAACTCGGCCTTGCCCATGTCGTTAGCGTCCACCCCACGATGTTCGCAAAAGTCGATATGCCGAACAAATCGCCGTTGGATTTCGCACAACTGCTCCCGGACGCTCTGGCGCTCGTAACGCGCCCAAGCACCACTGTTTATGAAGCAATCGCCTGCGGCATTCCGGTGGTGCTGTTTCCGCCGGTTTCGCCCATGGTCGAGTTCGACAGGCCCATGGGCGCTTTCAAACCAACGTTGTCGGAGCATGACCTCGTCGAGGACATCCGCGCTGCGGTCAGGTCAAGACCGACCTATTTTGAGCAAAGCCGGGACTTCCTCAATGCCAATCTGTCGATTGATCCAAAGGTGCCGGCTTCGCAACGGATTGCCGAAGCCTTAATCGATATTTACAATCGCTGATCCGCTCGATCAAAGTGCCGCAATCGGAGTCTATAAGTTGAGTTTGTAGTCCGCCTTTTTGCAAGGAAGCCGCCCCCTCCCTTGTCGTCTCGTTTCCCAAATCCGGGCGGACTTGGCTGCGCGTAATGCTTGACGACCTGGGGCGTCGCCGACCAGAAGAATCTGAGGGGCATTGCGCAAATCGACCCGACAAATCTCGCTACAACGGCTCCTAGCGCGACACTGCGGTGTCTGATATTTCAGGCGCAAGTCACGTTCGAAAGATTGCGCTTCTGCGCTATGAAGATGTGCGGCGGGATACAAACGATGCTTGCCCGGCTCGATTACTGGAAATGGCTCGATGAATCCTTTCAGCGACATGGCATATCTCATGTCGACGACAGGGCAGGTGTGAATTGATCCGATGCAAAGGCTTTGTCTGCGGATGCGGGCATAGCGGCACCACGCTGATAGCGACGATCCTTGCCTCGCATGCCGATGTCTTTTTGCCATTCGAAGAAACCAACGTGTTTTTCAAATGGACTCCACTTGCGCTGTATCGCTACTCGAAGCTGGAACGGGCGGCCATTGGGGCGGGCAAGTCGGTGCTGCTTGAAAAGACACCGCGTCATATCAGACGTGTCGACCGGATACGACGCCTGGTGCCGGGCGCGAAGTTCGTGATGCCGGTACGCGATGGGCGCGATACCGTTGCTTCGCTGACCAAGCGGCTTGGTGATGCGACCGAGAGCCTGGATCGCTGGATTTCGGACAACACAATGGTGCTTGCCGAGCGCGGCAGCACGGACGTCCTGATTTACCGCTACGAAGATCTTGTCAATGACCCGGAAGCGACCATCGAAAAGATCTGCACCTTCCTGGGATTGTCGTTCGACCAGAGTTTGCTCGACTATCATCGGAACCCGCAACGATGGTTCACACTCGATGCGCAACCCCAACATGCCGCGCTCCGCAACCAGCAGGTCAACAAGCCGATCTATGATGGCCGCGGCCGCTGGAAGACCGAACTGGGTCAAATGGAATTGAAGGAGCTTACCGAGGGACGCGGCAAACCGCTGATGCAGGCGTTCGGGTATGTTTGAGGGTTCCGTCGCGCGGATTGTTCACTCTGGAAGCGCGCGCGGATAGCCAAACTGATCGAAGTCGCGCTCATAGGCGCGGTAAATCGTATCGGCCAGTTCTGGCGTGAAATAGTCGGCAAGCCTGCGGCGCGAGGAGGTGTGCAGAGGTGGCATCGCCGCGCGTCGCATTTCCTCGCTTGCACCGACATGATCGAGAACCTGTTCGAAATCTCGTGCGAAAGTCTCGGTTTTGCCGATGAGGTCGAACACAACGCCTGGAAGGTTGACGATGTCGCTTTGCCTCTGCCAATGCTTGTCGATGCGCCATGTCGAGGTCGTGCAGGCAAAGGCGACGAAATCAGCAAACGACAGGCTCTTGTCAGCACCGACAGGCAGCGACGGATCCGCCCTTTCGCGATGGGCCAGATAGACCTCCACCCTGCCATAGCCAGGCACAAGGGGGCGGTCGCGATATTGGTCGGCCCAGCACGACAACAGCCTTGTATAGGGATTGCGAACGAAGGTGAACCGCAAGGCTTCGGGACTTGTGGCCATGCGATGGAACTGCACGATGCCATGGCGAGGCGCCTGCAAGCTCGACGCCTTTCGGTTGTGCACCTTCCAGTTCTGGTCGCTGCGCCACTCCGACACGGTATCATTGCCGATCATGGCTGCAAGGTTGCTGCGAATGCGGCTGCTCGCCGCCTTCGGCGTGGCGAGATACAGGATCTTGAGTTGCGGGACGACGTCGATCAGGTCGTCCGGCAGATAAGCCGTCTGCATCGCTCTGCTGTAGAAAGCCAGAGCTTCCGGATGCGCCCAGGCTAGAAACGGCTCCTTGACCAGACCGCGGAGATTTCGCAGCCCCGGTCGCAACGAGCGCTCCAGGCGGCGGATCACGCCGACTTTGCGTTTGCCCGAGACGGTCTTGTCGGCGGGCGAGACATGGCTGGTGGTCATCGGCAAAAACCCTCGCCTTGAAAGCAGTCTACCGTCGTGGCATAGCCGCAACCAGCGGAACTATACGCCAGCGCCCCGATCCAGGACCGGCTTGCCACGCTTAATAGACTGCGAGCAAAGTCCCGCCAAGTTGGAAAGCTTGATTGGCTTGCAAAAGGGCGTAGCGAGGTCGCATGGATTTGCCACGGCATGATCAACGGGTTCAAGCTGACCCGAAAAAGCCTATCCTGTTCGTGCGCCAGCGTTACGCGCCCTTTGGCGGAGGCGAGATCATGCTGGAAAACATCATGGCGGCGTTCGCCGCGCGTCAACGGCCGGTGGCCGTGCTGTCAGGCGACTGGCCGCGACACGAAGGCATAGAGTTCATCCAGTGCGCCGGCCGCCGCTTTCCCCGCTACCTGCGGGCGACGTCCTTTGCCCGAGCCGCCTGCCGCAAGATCGCCGAAATGCCGCCGGCCCTGGTGCAGAGCAACGATCGCCTTCCGTGCTGCGACGTCTTCCGTGCCGGGGAAGGCGTTCATGCCGCCTATCTTGCCGAGCGACGGCGTTTCGAGACGCGGCTTGGCACGGCAGCGATGGCGCTGAGCCCGTTTCACCGCCAGACGCTGCGCCTCGAGCGCGCGACCTATGGCAGCCCACGGCTTAAAGCGGTGATTGCCATTTCGAAAATGGTGGCGGAGGACATTGTCCGTCACTACGACTATCCGGCCGAACGCGTGCACCATATTCCCAACGGGGTCGACCTGGAGCGCTTCAACCTGGAGTTGCGAAGACAGCATCGAGCCGTGGTCCGCTCACGGCTTGGCGTCGACGATGACAGGCCGGTCGTTCTCTTCGTAGGCTCGGGTTTTGCGCGAAAAGGACTTCTTGCCTTGATGAAGTCTGTCGCAATGCTCGATGGTGAGCCGGAGTTATGGGTCATTGGCCACGATTCGCGCGCCGATACGTTCCAGCGGGCCGGTGACAGGCTTGGTCTTGGTGCAAGGCTCCGAATGCTGGGGCCGCAAAAAGATACGCTGCCATGGTACGGCGCCGCCGACATTGCGGTGCTGCCTTCCATCTATGATCCATTCGGCACAGTGGTGATCGAAGCCATGGCCAGCGGCTTGCCCGCCGTCGTCAGCACCGGGTGTGGGGCGCGCGAGCTTGTCGATCGCTTCGAGCCGACGCTTGTTTGCGACGCAGCCAGCGTAAACCACCTCGCCGCCGGGCTTGCCCGCGCCTTGCTGCTGTCGTCACGGCCCGAGACTGCGGCCAGGGTCAGGGCGGCAGCCGAACACTACGATTTCAACGTCATGATCAGGAGAATGATAGCGCTGTACGAAAATCTCGACCTGAAATAATTTTCGACATATTTTTTGAATCCGTTAGGATCACCGGAGTGCCAACCGGCCGGGGGACAGTTTCATTTGAACAACAGTCGCAGTTTTGATGCCGGAACCGTCTGACCGTGCCGGCGCTCTCAGTCGTCATAATCAGCCGCAATGAGGAAGCGTGCATTGCACGTTGCCTTCGCTCGGTACATTTTGCCGACGAAATCGTCGTCCTCGACAATAACAGCACCGATCAGACCAGGGACATCGCTAGCGGGCTCGGGGCCAAGGTGCTGATCACCTTGGATTGGCCGGGTTTCGGCGCGCAAAAAAACCGCGCCCTCGCCGCGGCGACAGGCGATTGGGTCCTTTCGCTTGATGCCGACGAATGGGTCGAGCCGCCGCTGGCAGCGGAAATCAGGGCCGCAATCGCCAGCCCGAAAGGCTGTGACGGCTTCGAAATACCAAGACGATCGCGTTTTTGTGGGCGTATTGTCCGCCATGGCGGCTGGTCGCCCGATCTGGTGCTCAGGCTTTTCCGTCGCCAGTCCGGCCGCTTCAGCAACGACACCGTGCATGAGAAGGTGGTGGTGAATGGCAAGGTCTCGCGATTGTCCCACCCCCTGGAGCATGACTCCATCGCCGACCTGGCGGACGCGCATGACAAGATAGGCAGATACGCGCAAGCGTCCGCCGCGCGGATGCTTGCCGAGGGGAAAAAAAGCTCGATCAGCAAGGCGGTTTTGCGCTCGGTCTGGGCTTATATGAACAGCTATGTCTTCAGGCTGGGGTTTCTGGACGGTTCGACCGGTGCGATGGTCGCCGCTTATTCGGCCGGCTACACCTATCAGAAATGGGCGCTTGTCGCGTTGGGTGGCAAGTCGAGGTGCGCCGAGGAAAGCCGGGCCGGGGTGAACGGCAAATCCGCGGGCTTTAGAAATCGCCCCGGCTAATTTCCGCGCCATTGTTGCCGAGTTGTTGCCAGACAGTTAGTGTGTGCCCGTTTTGAAATTGGAGCCAAGGTACTGAATATGACTGATGCGTTTAGGGTATTCGTTGGATGGGACAGCCGTGAGCCGATCGCCTACGACGTGGCGCGGCACTCTTTGCTCAAAAACGCTTCGGTGCCTGTCTCCGTCATTCCAATCAAGCAGGACGAGCTGCGTGCCCGTGAACTGTATTGGAGGGAGAAAGATCCGCTCGCGTCAACAGAGTTCACTTATACGCGGTTTCTCACGCCTTTTCTCGCCGACTATACGGGCTGGGCTTTGTTCTGCGATTGCGACTTCCTGTGGCTCGGTGACGTCGCAGGTTTGCTGGAATACACGAAGTCGAACAAGGCGGTCTATTGTGTCCAGCACGACTACACGCCGAAGGCCACCACCAAGATGGATGGCGTTGTCCAGACATCCTACCCTCGAAAAAACTGGTCCTCGCTGATGCTGTTCAATTGCGCGCATCCTGCGGTTAAATCGCTTACGCCGGAGGTCGTGAACCGCGAAAGTGGCGCCTACCTCCACCGAATGCAGTGGGTCGCCGATGAGGATTTGGGCTCGCTGCCGGTAGAGTGGAACTGGCTTGAAGGTTGGAACGAAAAGCCGGCGCATGGCACACCCAAGGCGGTCCACTATACAAGTGGCGGTCCGTGGTTTGCCGAGTGGCAGAATGTCGACTATGCGGATCTGTGGATAGCCGAACGCGACGAATTCCTGAGCAGTGCCGATCAAGCAGAGGCTGCTCTTTCGCGCTCGGCGACCCGGTAGCCAGTCAAAAAACCCAGTGCTGGCGGGCCCTCTACACCTGCCCGTCCAGCCATTCCCGCAAATCGCGGTCCTGCTTGTTTTCGGCAATGGGCAGCGAGGGCCGCCTCCAGACATACCAGATGGCGGCAAGCACGCCGGCAGCCCACGTGCCGGCGAAAACATTCGCAATGAGGTCGATTGGAACCTCCCAAGCCGGCTAGAACATTAGCACGGCATCATTTAGGAGGGCGACACCAATTAGGAGTAGAGCGGGTGGAGCCGTAGGAACCTCACCGCCATCCACCGTCTCAACCAGTTATCCCTTGCGAGGTCGCGGCAAGACGGCGATGAGCAACAGCCATGCGGTCACCTTGGAAGACGGCGCGTAGCATTCTTCGTCAATGGCAACGATCGGACGCAACGCTGCTCAACATGTCAAGGCGCCGAGCAATCCAGGCGTAGCAGTTCGGTGGATCTGCCCACGAAACGGGTCATATCCGACGGTTAATCAATTCGGCTATGTCCGAATGTAGCAGCAGGCGTACTGACCGTTTCACGATAGTATTCGGCCTTGGCCTCTGGCAAGGTTCGGAAACATTATATGGAACGCAATGTCCACTACCACGTCATGGACTTCTTGCGCATTTTTGCAGCGCTCTTGGTGCTGCTGAACCATTTCGCGACATTCGCCTGGAGCAGTGCGTCAGTCACCGAGGGAAGCGATGTCGCCTTCGGTTTTCTGTCGGCGTTTGCCGGTTTGGGTGCTGTAGGGGTCGAAGTTTTTTTCGTAATTTCCGGGTTCGTCATTGCCATGAGCGCTGCAGGCGAAGGGGGCGCGTCGCAAGCGCTGCGCTTCGCGCGCATGCGCGCTACGCGTATTTTGCCCGCCCTGTGGCTGTCCGCGCTCGTCAGCTTGGCCGCACGAGCTCTCTATGGCGAGGATTTTTCCCATCTTCTGATGGATTTTTTCAGATCGGTAACCTTGTCTCCCAAGGGCCCTTATATCGACGGGGTCGTATGGTCGCTCGTCGTCGAGGCCGTATTCTACCTCCTGGTAGCCGCGTCAATTTTGTCGAGGTTTCGCTTATCACTCTATGATCTGGCCAAAATAATAGGGTTTTCGAGCTCGGTATACCTTCTCATTCTGTCCGGGTTGCACTTGCTGCCGCCGTCCACGCGGCCGGAAGAAGCGATATCAGTGCTTTCGCGGTTCCCCTTCAAACTGCTTCTGCTGCAGCACGGCGTTTTCTTCGCGACCGGCATGATCATCTTTCTTGTCAGGAACGGCGGCGACGGCCGTAGCGAAATGGGACATGCGGGGAAGACGATATTGATATTGTTTTTTGGCTGTATGGGCACTGCTGAAATTTTTATGTCGGTTGAACGCGGTTATGCATATAAAACCGCCGCCGTGATTGTGTGGTTGATGTGCATGTATGCAATGGCAGCAGGAATAAGGTATAATGAATTCATTAAATACAATATTTCAGGCTACCGGAATGTTGTGAGATACATTGGGGGAATTAGCTATCCAGTATATCTGAATCATTACTCGGTTGGAATGGTTGTGGTCTGGTGGTTGTTTTCATTAGGTTTTTCGACGCCCCTTGCCTTTGTACTGTCTATGCTATGCGTTTTGGGTTTGAGCATGGCAGTCATGTCCCTGGAAAAGCGGATTCAAAACGCCATCAGGCGAGAGTTTCCTAGACCCGACGCCAAGCGAGATCAAATGGCAGTTTAGCGCGTCTCCGAGAGGAGGGCAGGAAATCCCACGGTTTTTGCGTGGTGAGCAGGGGATCCGGGCGACTACATCGATAATCACGGGCCGAGCAAGGCGACATTTTCGGCGTGACCTGAGTTATCGGTCCGCCAGGGCGGACCAATCCGGCCGCAAGCCGCAACCGGAGCCACCGCGACTTGGCGGGAGCACCAACCCTATGGAGCGCAACAGGGCGGTTGAGGCGGCCGCTCGCCCTGAAGCGCGTCGCCCTCTTCAGGGTGCGTGGCGAGCGTCTCTTCGCACGTGCGAGGCAATCGGGGCTTCAGAGCTAACGCGAATGGAGTACTCGCGCCTGTGTCGCGGCTGAACCCGGAGACAGTTTGGCTCGAAAGAGGGACGGTCAATCGACGCGTTCCGGTCCTGAAACTGCAGCGTTACTCATCGAGCCGAAGTGGCCGAATCTGTGAATGAACGCTCTCGTCCGTTCAAACCTTGTCACCGCACTGAGGAATTCTCGTACCGGGCCGAGCGCGACCTGCCGGCTTTGTGAGGCATCTGGCCTGCAGCGGTTGCACTTGAGTGACCCGGTGCTGCTCGATCTGGCGGAACCCTAGGTGCTGTCTGGGAGTGAAATCAGAAGGTTGCATGGATGGGGTAGCGGCACGTTCCGCCCGATGTTGAACGACCGCCGGTTCGCCCGCGACAACTTAAGCGCGACCGCAAGTCAGCAGCAATGCCTGGCCTTGCTGTCGGTAGGCTAGCCAGTCACGCCGAAAGCCGTAAGCATCCGGAAGGGTGGCGTGGTCGAAAGTTGCACGGTGTCCATCAATCGCTTCCGACCGCCGGAGACCTCACCATTCGAATGGATGGTGCAGAACGTCGGTCGAGCTTTATGATGAATTCGGGTCCTACTGCGCTCGATCAGGTGTGATCCTTGCTTTTTTGTGAGAGTGCAGTGCAATATCACCCAATGGTTGTAGCCCGTGCAGGGTACTCAACACGTCAAAGCTGGAGTACGTTTTTGCTTAGGGAGGGTATCAGGGGAGGATTGGCGGGGTTCGAATGACGTATGCTACAAGCCTTTCATTGAGTGAGAATGAAAACCGTCCGACGTCAGTCGCAGTCAAAAGCGACGATAAGGCGTATATCAAGGCGCTAGGCTTCATGCCGAAGCGATATGCGGCGCAGACCGCTATCGTCAATCAGGGGGAGGACGGCGATCGCGTCTATATAATCGAGTCTGGCTGGGGTTGCATTTCTCATGACCTTGCCGGGGGACAGCGACAGATTTTGGACTTTGCCCTGAAGGGCGACATTGTCCTGCCACAGACGTATACGGGCGCTGCTCTCCAGACATTTGTGGCTCAAACCGACCTTGCGGTGCTGGAAGCCTCGGCCAAGACGCTTGCTCTTGGAGCAGCGAAGTCGCCCCACATAGCCTCGCTTTTTCTTGAAACGCTGGCGCGCCAGCGAGCGCTTGTTGCCCAACACCTCACCAATATAGGCCGACGCAGCGCCTTGGCGCGTACAGCGCACTTGCTGCTCGAGCTGAGAGCGCGCTTGGAGCGCGTCGGCGCTGCCAGCCGCACTGGCTTTGCATGCCCTCTCACCCAGTATGACCTCGCGGACGCGCTCGGCCTGACGCCGGTCCATGTCAATCGAATGCTGCGGGAATTACGGGAACGCGGGTTTCTGGAGTTCCGCCAAGGTCACGTCCGCGTGCTGGATCGGCTGGGCGTAACGAAGTTTGCCGAGTTCGATGACAGGTATATCGATGGTTGACACTTACTTTGGCGCACGATGCAAAGGCGGTGCGACGCGCCTGAAGCCGCGCTGCCATCGGCGACGCCCGCTGTCTTTAGCGACGGTCCGCCGCGCCTGGCAAACAACGCGATGTCGGTGAGTTCTCTGGCTACCATCCCTCCTAGACCAAATTGCTAGGGCCAAGTGAAGGGATAGAAAATTTTTTACCTTTCATTAACCTAAATTAGTGAAGGCACATCTTTTCGGCGATAAACATTATGGACGGGGTAGTGCTGTCCAAGGTGGGGCTTGGGAAATCCCGAGGTTATAGTGAAGGCGACGCGAACAGATCATCGTTTGCGGGAAATAGTATTTGCCTGCAGTACATATCGTACTGGTCTCGAAACGTTGGGTAGAGTTTGGGGAGTAAGTTCATGGTTCCGACAATTCAACTGGATAGCAAATCACCCGGTGCACTTGAATTCGTATCGCGCAAGGCTGGGAATGGAATACATCTTCATAGACATGGCTTGACCGAATCTTGCCTGGCTCTGCTAGACGAGCGAGTGCTTGACCGACAATGTCTTGCGCAATGCCTGACCGCCTATGGCATCGGGAAGGAAATCCTGTCGTTCGGCTCGATCGAAGAGTGGCGGCATCAAGAGAATGCACTGTCGATATCGGCTATTCTGCTGAACGTGGGCAGCCGAAAGGTGACAGATGCAAGGACCGGCAGCGAAATCGCCGATCTCGTGAATGAGGCCCACCCGGTTCCAGTGTTGATTTTGGCCGATACCGACGATCTGGAGCAGATTCTGAAGGCGTTGAATTATGGCGCAAAAGCCTACATCCCTTCATCGATCCGTTTCGAGATCTGTGTTGAAGCCGTAAATCTTGTCCTTGCCGGCGGCACATTTGTGCCGGCAAGCAGCGTGCTTGCCCAGCACAAGGCAATCGACACAACCGCCGATATGACAAGGCCCATGGCGAGTGTGTTCACGGAGCGGCAAGAAGAGGTCGTCCAGGCTCTCAGGCGTGGCAAGGCGAACAAGATAATCGCTCATGAGCTCAACCTTCGCGAGAGCACGGTTAAGGTCCATATCCGCAACATCATGAAGAAGCTGAAGGCGACGAACAGGACGGAGGTCGTCTACAAGCTCAATGAGATGTTTCCTGGCGCCCACCTGTTGGGCCGATCGAGCTAAACGGTTGTCATCATAACAGTGGCGCGGCTGCATGCTCGTAGCGGGACCCATCGGTGGCGATGCTGCTCGAGCGTTGCAGTTCGCCGCTCTTTTTGTTGCAGATATGGATTGAAGCCATGCTAGACCGGCCGTCGGCGGCAATTGCTCACAAGCCATGGCTTGGGGCGGACGCACCGCAGGACTTTATCAGCCTCGCTGACGTTGTCTCGTTTGCTCGGCAGTATCTTTTCTCGATTCTTGCGTTCGTCGTCGCCGGAATCGTTTGCGCCACGTTCTACTTTGCTACCTCAGATCCTATTTATTCGGCGCGCACCCAGATCCTGATCGAACCGAAGATACCCAGAAACCTTCAGCAGCAACCGGCCGAAGTGAACCTGTCGCTCGACACCGCTCAGGTCGAGAGCCAACTTGCAGTTCTGCGCTCCCAGAAGATCGCGATGATGGTGATCGATGATCTTGGACTCCTAGACAATCCAACCTTCAGGGATCTGGACGGTCCGACCATCGGCGAGAGGTTTCGCAGAGCCTGGATGGGCATCGTCGATGCCGGCGGATTCCATGCCGGCAATGCTGCGCTGACGGATTTCTTCCATAGCGTGCTGCCCTGGCCGGATCGTTTGGAGGTGAACGGGCCGCAGCTGGAATCCGAGCGTCGGCGTCGCGCGGTGGAGATATTCAGCGATGGTCTGGATGTCCAGCGTGTCGGTGTCTCCTATGCAATGGACATTACATTCCAGTCTCACGATCCGGCATTGGCGGCACGCGTCGCAAACGCCACAGCAGAAGCGTTCGTGCGCGAGCAAGTTCAAACGACAACAGCAACGGCTAGCGAAGGCATCGCATGGCTGGAAAGGCGGATGCGGGAGGTCGGTGATCAGATGAACAGGGCGACCCGGGTCGCCCAGGAGTTTCGCGCAAAACACGACTACAGCATCGGTCAGGACGAGACGCCCGTCGCCGGACAGGACCTCGTACACAGCGAAGGAAAGCCAACACACCAGATTACGCTAGAGCAATTGGAGGTTACCGCCGACACCTATCGAAAGATGTATGAAAGTCTGCTCGCGGCATATACAAACTCGGTCGACCAACAGCCTTATCTGATCGCCGATGCTCGCGTGATCACGTCCGCGACGAGCCCCAAGAAGGCAAGTCGGCCGCGCAGGACGCTGATCCTCGCCTTTGGCGCACTTGCCGGGATGGTAGCTGGCATCGGGTTCGCCGTGGCGCGACGCGGGCTCGATCGGAACGTGAGGACCCCGCGTCAGATCCGTCGCGAACTGGGCCTGGCCTGTATTGGAGAATTGCCGCCGGTCAGCTTCAGGCGGGGTGGTTTTGGCCGGCTTGACGAGGTACTCAGGAACCCGGACTCTTCATTCAGCGGCAGCCTCAGGAGCGTCAAGGCGATCATGGGCCTGGCCGGGGCCAACGCTTCAACGGGGCGTCGCATCGGAATTACATCCGTGTCCCCCGGCGACGGCAAGAGCACCGTTGTAAGCAATCTGGCGGCGCTGTGTGGGGGGTCGGGCACGGCGACCCTCGTGATCAACGCCGACGATAAGTCGGCACTGGCCAACGAGCGTCTCTTTTCCTCCGATTTCACCGTGGTCGATCGGGATTCCGGCAACCCTAAAGACATCAGCAATCAAATCCAATTCATTGAAAAGACATCGTTTTATTATTTGAAGAACGATGCGTCGAATTGGGCGAATTTGCTGATTCCCGATAATATGGAGAAATTGCTGAACGAAGTTGGCAGTTACAGTATTGTCATTGTTGAACTGCCACCGTTCAGTTCCGGTGCCGAAGGGCTTGCTCTCTGCCCGCTTCTTGATGGCGTGATTGTGGTGGCGCAGTGGGGCGTGACGTCGCTTGATCAGCTGGAAGACCTGACGCAGACACTCAAAAACACCAATTCCTCCGTCCTTGGCGTGTTGATGACACGTGTTCGTACTGTTTCGGCCCGGCGTTACCGGAAGCGCGCAGGTCAAGCGCCGCGCTGACATCCTGGCCTCCTCTCGGCAGCACGTCGCGCGCAAAAAGCATGCCCTCGGCCTTGAACCCGGCTTGAACCGAGGGTGCGCAGCGGTTTTGCGATAACGACATGCATCAAAAACAAGAACTTAAAGTTCGTCGCATGAATCCGTTCAAATGCGACGCGCTTTAGAGTCCGCGGCAAGTCTCGACACCGCCCCGTCAATCCGACACTTGCCCGTCAAAGGGAATCCGCGCCCCTTCGGGGCGTCGCGAGTCGAAAAATCGATTCCGATATCGTGCCAGGCATTGAACGGAGCAGCCATTCGTCCATACCCGGCCTAGCAACTAAGGGGTAGGCCACGCTGCCAAACCCCCCCGTTCTACCACCTTTTCCTTGCTTGCCGGAGATCATCCGTCGTCGACAAGATGCAGGCTATAAGTATGAAAATCGAGCGCAAGCGGAAGATGTCCAACGTAATCGAAAGCAACCTGCGGCAGTGCGAAGACCTGGCTGTTGAAGGCTGGACTCTACCGGTCGGAGCCGGGCCCCCCGCGACATCGCTTCTTCGGCGCGACAGCGACGCGGCCGCACGATCGATCACGCCAGACCTTTCGTCGCCTCAACTCAACGCAAGCCATGACCATGGCGCCGTTCCGTTTGAGCCGGATATGCGCACGGCAAGCATTGACGACGATGTGCGGACCGAAAGCCGACAGCCTCTCGGCGGTTGGGCCAAGAGGCTGCTGGATCTGATGGTAGCCTCGACAGCGCTCATTCTGGCCGGTCCGATCTTGGTTCTTATCCCACTTCTGATCAAGGCCACCACAGGCGGTCCGGTGCTGTTCGTTCACCACCGTATTGGATTCAACGGAAAGGTCTTCGACTGCTACAAGTTCCGCACCATGGTACCGAATGCCGAGGAGGTGCTCCAACGGCATCTGAGCTGCAATCCACAAGCCGCCCAGGAATGGGCAGCCAATCAGAAACTGAAGTGCGATCCGCGTATCCTGTTTTTCGGAAGGATGCTTCGCAAATCGAGCCTGGACGAGCTGCCGCAGTTGTTCAACATCTTGCGGGGCGACATGAGTTGCGTCGGCCCGCGTCCTGTCGTTGCCGACGAATTGCAACGCTATGGCGCCGCATCGCATGAATATTTGAAGACGCGGCCAGGACTGACCGGCCTCTGGCAGATAAACGGGAGAAACACAACTGAGTATTCGCACCGCGTATTGCTGGACACGCAGTACGTTCGGACATGGTCTCTACGCCTCGATCTTTCGATCCTGATGCGGACGATACCGGCCATGATGAAGTTCGATCAGACCTCCTGACCTTGGCGATGTCAGGGGCGCGGCAGAAACGGCCTCAAGCGATTTTCGCCGACAAGGGATTGTCGCCCACTCTATTGTCCCCTTGGGCGATGCCGCAGCACGGCAATTGCAAGGCCGACCAGGTAGGCAATTTGGGTGACGACAACAAGATAAAACGTCGAGCGGATGGTGTTTGGAACAGACAGGTGAAGAAGACTGCCTACAGCGACGCTGCCGACGATCACCACCAAGGTCGTCACTATCAGCGCCGGCGCGCGCAACGTAAGCCCTATTGTCAGGGCAAAACCGGCAACGCCGATAATGGCGAGCAACACGGCGACCTCCTCCCTGGGTCAATCTACGCTGCGAGAACCAACCTTATCCTAAGCAAATCAGAGTCGCTGGTTTTTGTGAAGCCAAGCATTCAGCTCAGCGGTTCCGGCGGGGCCGTCAGGGTCTGGATCATTGATGGTCGGAGTGTGAAATGCAGGTTTCCCTCGTTGGGGCACTGATTTGCATGGGACTGCTGGCCCTCGTCGTTTATATGCGCTGGTCGCTGATCACTGCACTGATTGCCTCGCTGGCCTTTGGTGCGACGGCAATCGGGACAATAACCTCGCTTGGCGGTTCATCGCCGCTTATCTTTACCGTCTTTGATATGCTCGTGATAGTAGCCGCGCTGGCTCGACGGGGAATCTGGAGAGAAATAGGCGCGGTCTTCGTTCGTATAGGTGCCGCATGGATCGTCTGCGCGCTGATGATCTATGTCTGCATCGGAGCGCTGTTATTTCCGAGGCTCTTTGCAGGGCAGACAAGCGCCTTCGTCGCTTCCCGCACCGGCAGGGGCGTCTACGAAGCGGCCTTGGCGCCGGTATCGGCCAATATCTCTCAGGCGGGATACTTTATTCTGGGAGGGCTGACGTTCCTGGCGGCCTGTCTGCTGCTTCGGCGCAGCGGCACGTTAGCGGATATCAGGCGGGGCTTCTTCCTGTGGTTCAGCTTGCACGTGCTGATGGGCGCCCTGGATTTGCTGGGCAAGGTGCTCGGTGCCGGCGACGTCCTTGCCCCGATCCGTACGGCCAACTACGCCATGCTGACGCAGGTCACGGAAGCTGGGTTCTGGCGGATCGCGGGGGCGTTTTCAGAGGCATCGTCGTTCGGTGGGGCATCGCTGGCAGGGCTGGCGTTCACCTACACCTATTGGCGCAAGACCGGATCCAAATTCGCATTGGGGTTAGGAGCGGCCCTGTTTGTTCTCCTGCTGCTGTCGACATCGTCGACCGCCTACGTTGGTCTTGCAATCGTAAGCGTGCCCGTTGTCTTTTCCATCGTGAAGTCGCTCGCTTCAGGTCGGCTGAGGTTGGGGGAGGCACTGCTTATCGCGTTGCTACCGCCCTTGCTCCTCTCCGCGATGGCCGCCAGTCTGTTCTATCCACATTTCTTCGATCCGGTCTTGCAGCTTGTCGACAACACGGTAATCAACAAAGTCACATCAGCCTCCGGCCAAGAGCGCAGCTACTGGAACTACAAAAGCCTGCAGTCTTTCTTCGATACAGGTGGACTGGGGGTCGGGTTGGGAAGCTCGCGCGCCTCGAGTTGGCCGATCGCGGTGCTTTCCCAGTTGGGGCTGTTCGGCACCGCGATGATGACAGTTCTGTTGGCAATGCTGGTGCGGGGGGTGCGGGGTGGCCGCGGTCGCATCGATCCCGAGGTCGACGCGATCGCGTCGAGTGTCCGCGCTTGCGCCTTATCGGCGCTCGTGGCTGGATCCCTGGCAAGCGGCGGCGCCGACCCGGGTATCGTTTTCTTGATTCCTCTCGCCGTCGTTCTTGTCAGCCGGTTCTTGCCTGTTGAAGACGACAGTGTTGCTGAGGCTCCTGTAAGGACCCTCCGGCATTCGCGCGATTCCAGCGAACAGGTGATTAAATCGCAGGTCGGCACTGTTCCCGGCCGCGCCTAAAGCGATCTAGGCTCGTCGACCGTGAACTATCCGCAAGCCATTGATCTGGCATGTTGATTGAGGCGGATAGCGGCTTTGGAATTGCAGGATTGGCGGTTTATGAGCGCTGTTTTCCTGCAATTCGGTTTTGCGATTCCCTT